>NZ_JALIFP010000006.1 GCF_022867885.1 Lederbergia sp. NSJ-179
GATGGAAATCCCATCTATCTTCTAGCTCAACATTTTTTCGCCCAACACGACATCCAGTTTGATGTCAAACAGGTGATTGGTCTGACAAATGAAGACCCTGTTTCAACCGAATTCAGGCCACTTAAACAAGTCATTGAGAGACTTAATCGTACATTTAAGGGAAACTATCGTTCTACACACGGCTTTGGTTCAGAACATGGTTCTGTTTCCTATGTCACCTTGTTTGTCGCTTATTTTAATTTTCTTAGGCCACATGCCTCTTTAGAGGGAAAGGTACCTGTTGTCAATCCATCCTTATCAGGTCTTCCTACAATGCCGGCACGGTGGACAAAACTGATCGAGTTAGCTCAACAATGGATCGTAAAACAGCGGTTAGCCTAACTTTTTGTTTAGCTGAGCCCTTGAATGATTTTTAAAAGCTAAATTAGCAATCGGCGAAGCGAACTCTTGACAAACCGAACTTGCCAATGGTTTAAAATGGGAAAAACCAAGGGCTTATTTGGCCTGCCTTCTTTTTGTCCCCTTCGCCCTTGTTAGTCTGAATTCAAACCATTGGCGTGTTTGTCAAGAGCGATTGCGGCAGCTTACCACCACATTTAGATCTTAGAGCTACTTTTGGGCTTTTGTTTTCATAGAATTTTTGACACTACCCTCCGTCTTATTATTCCCTTTTCTTTATGAAAAAGATGTCCATTTAGAAAAAAAGATGTATAATCTGGGTGAACCTAGTATTTGTGGAAAAAATATATATAAAACATACTTTTTTATATGGGAGAAGTTCAAATGAAGAAAAGGAATATCGCTGTAATAGGAATTTTTTTACTTGTTTTTACGTTATTGACTGGTTGCGGGGCTGATGCTAAACCGAAAACAGATCAAACAGAGGGAAGTAAAGATCAGGTAGCAGAGAATCAATTGACAGAAGCAGAAGCTAGTTTTCCCGTTACCATTAAGGATGCAACAGGGAAGGATGTAGAGATTAAACAAGAACCAAAACGGATTGTTTCCCTGATCCCAAGTAATACGGAAATTGTTTTTGCTTTAGAAAAAGGGAGTGACATGGTCGGAGCTTCTACCGAATATGATGATTATCCTGAAGAAGTCGCTCATCTCGAAAAAGTAGCGGCTGGCTTTGAACTAAATGTGGAAAAGGTACTTTCGCTTAAGCCGGACCTTGTTCTTGCCCATAGTTCTAGCTTACCAACATGGGAGAGTGGGTTAAAGCAAATAGAAGATAGTGGGGTAACGGTACTTGTAATAGAAGATGCGCAAAGCTTTGATTCTGTTTATCAAACGATTGAGACGATTGGAAAAGCACTTGGAAAGACGGATAAGGCTAGTGAAGTTGTAGCGGATATGCAAGCGAAATTAGCGGATATTAAAAAGAAGGCTAAAGAAATCTCAGAAGATCAGCAAAAAACAGTATTCGTTGAACTTCAACCTGCACCAAAAATATACACAATAGGTAAAGGGACATTTATGGATGAAATGTTAGATACGATTCAAGCGAAAAACGTTGTGGAAGAAGAAGGATATCCCATCTTAAATGAGGAAGCGATTATTAAAAGCAACCCAGATATCATCATTGTGAATTACAGCCATGTGGAAGATGCAGTTGATCAAGTGTTGCAGCGGACCGCTTGGAAAGACATAACCGCGATCAAAGAAAACCAAGTGTACCATGTGAACGAAGATCTTATTAGTCGTTCAGGTCCACGAATTATTGAAGGAGTAGAGGAGCTTGCCAAAGCGATTTATCCAGAAGTTTACGGGGAATAAGCCAGGCATTTCATATTGCCTTGCGATTGGCTTTTTGCTCATCACAGTTTTTCTAGGAGTAGGAGTTGGAACGGTGCAGGTTTCCTTCAAGGAGATGGTTGCTATTTTTGGCAATCATCTTCTTCCTCTTTCTTTTCAAACAGATCCAATGCTTGATAATATCGTGATCAATATTCGTCTACCACGTGTTGTTTTAGCGGGTCTTGTTGGTGCTTCGCTTGCTTTAGCAGGCGCAGCCTTCCAAGGTCTACTCAGGAATCCACTGGCAGACCCCTATACATTAGGCGTATCTTCGGGAGCTTCCGTAGGTGCTGTAATCGTTATATTTTTTCAACTTAGTTTTCCTATTATCGGCTTATTAACCTTACCAATCGCCAGTATCATAGCTGCTTTTATAACGATTTTTATTGTGTTATTTTTTGCACGGAAAATTGAACCCAGCATGAAAGTAGAAACGATTATTTTAACAGGAATTATTTTCAGTTCCTTTCTGGGAGCGTTCCTTTCCCTGATCATTGCTTTGTCTAATCAAGAGCTGCGAGAAATTATTGGCTGGTTGTTAGGAAGTGTCTCGATGCGTGGTTGGAATTACATTTGGATCATCCTTCCTTTTTTCTTGATCGGCAGCTTTCTATTAATGTTGAATACAAGAGAATTGAATGCTATGACATTTGGTGAGGAACGGGCGCAACACTTAGGAGTGAATGTGGAAAAACGTAAACAGCTCGTTCTAATAGCTGGTTCTCTTTTGACCGGAGCCGCCGTCGCTGTTTCAGGAACGATTGGTTTCGTTGGCTTGGTGATTCCGCATTTAACAAGATTATTATGGGGACCCGATCATACACATTTACTACCTTTGTCTACGGTGGTGGGGGGAGGTTTTTTGATCTTAGCCGATTTATTGGCTCGAACGATCATTCAGCCGGCAGAGCTTCCAATAGGTGTTATTACAGCTCTCATTGGCGCACCCGTTTTTGCGGGGATTTTAATGAGACGAAGATTGGAAAGTAGAGGATAAATCATGCTGCAAATCAAACAGATTTCGGGAGGTTATCCCGGTTTTCAAGTGTTACATGATCTTTCTTTTTCGGTAGAAAAGGGGGAGTTTTTTGGAATCATCGGTCCCAACGGAAGCGGGAAAACAACCTTATTAAAGATGATGAGTGGTTTACTGTCACCGAAAAAGGGGGATATTCTGCTTCAGGACAAGCCCCTCCGAAACTTTACTACAAAGGAGTTAGCTCAAAAATTGGCCGTGTTACCACAGGTTCAGTCAGAAGCCTTTGCCTTTACAGTGAAAGAGACGGTTGCATTAGGCCGTTATGCCCATCAAAAAGGCTTGTTTCAAACGAGAAGGGAAGAAGATGAGCAAATCATTGAAAAAGCCATGATCGCAACCGGCATCCAGCCTTTTCAAAACAAATTATTGCATACTCTTTCAGGTGGAGAACGGCAACGCGTTTTTCTTGCTCAAGCATTGGCACAAAAGCCGGAAATTTTACTGCTGGATGAACCGACAAATCATTTAGACCTTTCTTTTCAAAAAGAATTATTAGACAAGTTGAACAGATGGGTAAGAGAAAAAGGGCTGACGGTCATTTCCATTTTTCATGATTTAAATATTGCGAGCCTCTACTGTGACCGCTTGCTGTTAATGGATAAAGGAAGAATACATACAATTGGGAAAGTGGAAGACGTTATTCAAAAACAAACGATTCGAACCGTGTACCATATTGAGGTGGAAATATACAACCATCCAAAAATGCCAAAGCCACAAATAGCCTTACTTCCCAGTCCATTACAGATGAACCCATCTGACTGAATTTTTATCCCGTCCGGAATCGATTATCCCTGTTTGATAAAAGCAATCACTTCTCCTAAAATAGTAGGGTTGATTGCTTTTTGTCCATAAACTTGGAATAAAGTTAGCGAAAATCACATACATTCAATAGCAAACTAGTAGAAAATCTAGATTCATTTCATTCTACCTCTTGACTGAATGGCCATTCATTTTATATGATGGGTATAATAAGAAATTAAAGGGAGTGCTTGGAATGGGTCCATTATTTTGGCTCAATTGGATTGCTTTCCTCTCTGTAACCGCTTACTGTATCTATCTCTTTGTTTATGTTGTCAGAACACGGATTGCTTATATCAAGCTAGGAAAAAAGACAGAATTTGACCATGATATGAAACAGCGCCTTAAGAAAATTGGTGTCTATGTTTTTGGGCAAAAAAAACTTTTGAAAGATAAAAAAAGTGGTCTCATTCATGTCGTATTTTTTTACGGGTTTATTCTTGTGCAATTTGGGGCGATTGATTTTATTTGGAAAGGGCTTGTGCCCGGTTCTCATCTGCCGCTCGGTCCACTTTATCCTGGGTTTAAATTTTTTCAAGAAATGGTTACACTCCTTATTTTAATTGCCGTCATAGGCGCTTTTTACCGTCGATATATTGAAAAATTAGCCCGATTGAAACGTGGTTTTTATGCAGGCCTTGTTTTATTATTTATCGGAGGATTAATGCTCTCCGTATTGCTTGGGAATGGAATGTCCCTCGTCTGGAACAATGATCCTTTAGTATGGACGGAACCTGTTGCCTCTGGGATTGCGTTTGTTTTCCGATGGATGGATCCCATGGTAGCTGCTGGTTTATTTTATATTGCTTGGTGGGTTCATCTTTTCATTTTGCTTGCCTTTCTCGTCTATGTTCCCCAATCCAAGCATGCCCATTTAATTGCTGGGCCTGCAAATGTTTATTTGAATGCCCCAGACGAAGGAAAGAAGTTGGCACCAATTGATTTCGAGGATGAATCGCAAGAAACCTTTGGTGTCGGAAAAATCGATGAGTTTACCGATTTACAGCTAATCGACTTATATGCCTGTGTAGAATGTGGTCGCTGCACAAATATGTGCCCTGCATCGGGGACCGGAAAAACGTTATCCCCAATGGAGATTATGACTAAATTACGTGATCATTTAACAAATTATGGGGCAGCCGTGACAAGTAAAGAGCCTTGGGTGCCAACTTATGCTTTTTCTGGAACAATGGGAAACCAATTAGCAAAGGCTGGAGCGGGAAAAGGAACGAAGGAAGCGGCAGCCACAGTTGATTATCATCCAAGTATGATTGGCGATATCATTACAGAGGAAGAGTTGTGGGCCTGTACAACTTGCCGGAATTGTGAAGATCAATGTCCCGTTATGAATAATCATGTGAGCCATATTATCGATATGCGTCGTTATCTTGTGTTGACAGAGGGAAAAATGAATCCGGACGCCCAGCGTGCGATGCAAAATATTGAACGGCAGGGAAATCCTTGGGGATTGAATCGTAAGGAAAAGGAAAACTGGCGAGAAGCCCGCGCAGATATTCATATCCCAACCGTGAAGGAAATGAAAAAGGCTGGAGAGGATTTCGAATATTTACTTTGGGTCGGTTCGATGGGGGCGTTTGATAATCGCAGTCAAAAAATTGCCCTCTCCTTTGCGAAACTACTGAATGAAGCAGACGTGAAATTTGCGATTTTGGGTAACAAAGAAAAAAATTCCGGGGATACGCCACGTAGATTAGGAAATGAATTTTTATTTCAGGAATTGGCAACAGCCAATATAAAGGAATTTGAAAAACATCAGATTCAAAAGATTGTAACGATTGACCCACATGCCTATAATATTTTTAAAAATGAGTATCCTGATTTTGGCTTCCAAGCAGAAGTGTATCATCATACTGAACTACTTTATCAGCTCATTCAGGAAGGGCGATTACGACCAAAGTATAAAGTGGAGGGAAAAATTACCTACCATGATTCTTGTTATCTTGGCCGCTATAATGAGGTCTATGATCCTCCGCGTGAAATCTTAAAATCCATTCCCGGCATTACCTTGGTTGAAATGGACCGCAATCGAGAGAATGGCATGTGTTGTGGTGCTGGAGGCGGCTTGATGTGGATGGAGGAAGATCCAGAACAACGTGTGAATGTAGCTCGGACAGAACAAGCCTTAGCGGTAAGCCCATCCATTATTAGTTCAGGATGTCCCTATTGTTTAACCATGCTGTCAGATGGGACCAAAGCGAAAGAAGTGGAAGATAAAGTCGGTACCTATGATGTAGCTGAGTTATTGGAAAGATCCGTTTGTGGGAAACCAGAAAGTGAAAAGGTCTCATAAACAGGAATGGGTGCATCATACTCTAGAATAAATGAGAGGAAAATATCTTATAAATATGTAAAAATAGATAGGGATACACCTATCTATTTTTATTGTTTTAAGGGATTTCCAGTAAGGAATTGCAAATAAACAAACTTTCTTCAGACTGGATGTGGAAGTATGAAAATTGCACTCTATATGATTGTAAGTTGTTTAATCTTAGTTGCCAGCTACTTTCTTTACCAACAATCACTTGGCGCCATTCCATTCCTGATTGGTTCCATCTTTTTATTCTTTTTAGTCATCAAAATCAATGCTTCATCAAAGAAAGAGATAGGGAAAATACCACCAGAAGAAAGAAAACCCGACAAATCCAATAATTATTTAGAAAAATAGTAGCATAAATGAAATCAATTTGTTTATAATGAGAAAAGCGGAGGCGACTGATTAGCGACGTACAAATTTAAAGGCTTCTGACGAGATAAAGGAAACACGGCGAAGAATGAGCCGATGTTGACTTATCGTAGGAAGAAGCAGTAAATTTGCTAGTCGCTAGGAGCCGGAGCTGGACAGAGAAAAGCGGAGGCGACTGCTTAGGGGCGTACAAATTTGAAATAGAAGGATGAACAGCTAAATTCGCGCCGTCCTGGCGCAACGCTGTTCTGACCAACATCCTGTTGGCCCAAAGACTTTGCCGGAGGAAGGTTATTTACTGCGAGCCCCTAGGAGCCGGAGCTGGACAGAGAAAAGCGGAGGCGACTGATTAGCGACGACAGAAAATGTTCTTCCGGAGGAAAAGTCAATAGACTTTACCGGAGAAAGGTTATTTTCTGCTAGTCGCTAGGAGCCGGAGCTGGACAGAGAAAAGCGGAGGCGACTGATTAGCGACGACAGAAAATGTTCTTCCGGAGGAAAAGTCAATAGACTTTACCGGAGAAAGGTTATTTTCTGCTAGTCGCTAGGAGCCGGAGCTGGACAAAATGAGATCTGTATTTGGCTATTATAAGGAAGAGACTTACATATATAGAGTGAAAGGGAGCGAATTTTCAATGTTGCAACAATCAAAGGAAGAATTACAAGAAATGGCACTAATTGAGCTAGCTTTTCAAATTTTTAAGGAAAAAGGGGAAGCTATTTCATTCCAGGAATTATTGGATGAGATAGGCGCGAATCTGGGATTATCGAAGAATGAAATGCAAGAGAAAATGGTTCAATTCTATACGGATTTGAATATAGATGGAAGATTTATGACACTCGGTGAAAATCGATGGGGACTTCGGGAATGGTACCCAATGGATCAAATTGATGAGGAAGTTGTAATGCCGACTAAGACTAAAAAGAAAAAGAAATCGAAAAAGGCGCTCAAAGAAGAGGAAGAAGACTTGCTTGAAGATTTGGAAGAAGAAGAGCTTGACTATGACTTGGAGGATGATGAAGTACTCTTAGATGACGACGAAGAGGAAGATGAGGATGAAAGTCTTGAAGCTCTTCAGGAAGAAGAATTCGAGGACGAAGAAGAATTTGAAGAAGACCTGATTGATGAAGAAGAATATGATATCGATGAAGAAGAGGAAGAAGATGTAGAGGAAGAGGAAAAATAATTCACTTGACTTCCTAATAACGAATATGTAATATTTTATTTGGGCTCCTTGAAAAAGGACTGTTCAATAAACCAACACGCTCCCATTGCAATTGTAGCGGGGGCGTTTTTTATTTTTTTAAAAGGAAAAAAGTGCCTAACCCATGATTGTGGAAGAATAGAGAATCTAGAGGAGGAAGAATTGTGTCTAAATTTATTTTCATTACCGGCGGGGTTGTTTCATCTTTAGGGAAGGGAATTACCGCATCATCACTCGGTCGGCTTCTGAAAAATCGTGGTTTAAGTGTCACCATTCAGAAATTTGATCCATACATTAATGTGGACCCGGGAACGATGAGCCCTTATCAGCATGGAGAAGTGTTTGTGACAGAGGATGGAGCCGAAACAGATCTTGATCTTGGCCATTATGAACGTTTTATTGATATTAATCTAAATAGATATAGTAATGTAACAACAGGTAAAATCTATTCTGAAGTCATTAAGAAAGAACGACGTGGTGATTATTTGGGGGGGACCGTACAGGTTATTCCGCATATTACCAATGAAATTAAAGATCGTATTTATCGTGCGGCTGAAAAAACAAAAGCAGACGTTATTATTACCGAAATCGGTGGAACCGTTGGCGATATTGAATCGCTTCCTTTTTTAGAAGCGATTAGACAAATGAAATATGATGTCGGTCTTGAGAATGTGATGTACATTCATTGTACCCTTATTCCGTACCTGCAAGCAGCAGGCGAAATGAAAACAAAACCAACTCAGCATAGTGTAAAGGAACTTCATAGTTTGGGGATTCAGCCGAATATTCTTGTTGTCCGTACAGAAAGGCCAATTTCAGAAGAAGTGAAGGACAAGCTTGCTTTATTTTGTGATATCGAAAAAGGTTCTGTCATTGAAGGTCTAGATGAAAGTACCTTGTATTCCATTCCTTTATCTTATCAGGAACAAAAAATGGATCAAATTGTCTGTGATCACTTGAAATTAAATGGCGGTGAAGCAGATATGACGGAATGGAAGGAACTTGTTGAAAAGGTACAAAACCTAGAGCATACGACAACCATCGCCCTTGTAGGGAAATATGTCGAATTGCCAGACGCCTATATTTCTGTAGTAGAAGCATTGAAACACGCTGGATACTCATTCAATTCAGATATTGACATTAAATGGTTCAATTCAGAGTATATGACAACTGAAAATGTAGCAGAGAATCTAAAAGAGGTAGATGGAATCTTGGTTCCTGGTGGATTTGGAGATCGTGGGATTGATGGGAAAATAGTGGCGATCCAATACGCCCGTGAACAAAAGATTCCATTCCTCGGTATTTGCCTAGGCATGCAATTGGCTTCTGTGGAATATGCGCGCAATGTAGTAGGATTAGAAGAGGCTCATTCTGCAGAAATTCAACCAGAAACTAAGGATCCGATTATTGCCTTATTGCCTGATCAGGAAAGTGTAGCTGATCTTGGCGGGACTTTGCGTTTAGGTCAATACCCATGTAAATTAACACCTGGAACGAAAGCTCATGAAGCTTATGGTCAGGACATAATCGAAGAACGTCATCGTCATCGTTATGAATTCAATAATGCCTACCGGGAAAAAATGGCAGAGAATGGTTTTGTCTTTTCCGGTATTAGTCCAGATGGACGTCTCGTGGAAATTGTCGAATTAACCGATCATCCTTGGTTTGTCGCTTGCCAATTCCATCCGGAGTTCAAATCACGCCCAACACGTCCACACCCATTATTTTACGGTTTTATAGAAGCAGCGATGAAAACGAAAAAGTAATGAATCAAATAGAAAAGCCTGTTTAGATGAAAGATGATTCATCTGAACAGGCTTTTTTTTGAAATTGTGTTTCAATTATTTATCACTTATATTCCATAAGAATTTCATCCAAAACAAATTTAATCGAAGAATAAATGTAAAGAGCGGCTATCAAGGAAGGGAATCCCATCCGACTTCCGTCTTCGTTCGGAAGTAATGGTTTAAGTACATAAGTATTAATATGTACATCAGCTAAATCCGGAAGCTGTTTGGCTTCTGACTTTTTTATTCCTGAGATGGCTACGAAGGAGATCCCTTTTTTCTCAAGTTTTTCAGCCAGTTGAACAGCTTCCTGATCATCAGAAAAGCGTGTCATCAGTAAGACCCGATCCACTGTTTTTAGTTCCGATACGGATGGTAAAGGCTGTACATTTTGCAAAGGTTCTTGTCCATGGATGGCTTCAGAAATCACACCTTCCATTTCATCAAAACCTTTTATATAAATAGTGCCCTCACCTGCAGAGGCTTGTGCCAGCAACCTTGCTCCATCCTCAATGGAATCAGCCTCATGATCCATGATCCGGTTAAAAAGACCTAGTAACTGGGTCGTAAACATTTTTTGCATGAAAAATTACTCCTTTCATTATTTATTATAATGATGAAAAAAAGGAATACAAATGCGGAAAGATGGGTAATTATGAAGGACTAAGTAAAATTAAAATAGAATATTATCTAATGGTGCCTAATTTGTATCTTGTACCCTATTTTATTAGAAAACTTTTTTTATAAAAGATAGAGAGGGAGATAAGATGAAAGAGAAAGTTTTAATTGTCGATGATCAGTTTGGTATTCGTATTTTATTAAATGAGATTTTGCAAAAAGAAGGATATCAAATTTTTCAAGCAGCCAATGGACCTCAAGCGCTTGCTATTACAAAAGAACATGATCCCGACCTCGTATTATTAGACATGAAAATCCCTGGTATGAGTGGTCCAGAAATTTTAGCGGAAATGAAGAAGATCAATCCTGATATTGGTGTGATGATGATGACCGCTTATGGAGAACATGAACTGATTCAAAATGCCAAAAAACTGGGTGTACTTGCTCATTTCTCGAAACCATTTGATATTGAGGAAATTCGTAGTGCTGTAAAACAGTATATGTTAAAAGAAGGTTAGCAGAATCAGATTATGTAATATTCTTCCACTGATATAATAGTTGGTAATAAACAGGCGAATTTGGTATGATAAAAAAGGAAGAAAATTCAGCCTAGGATATCGTCCTAGGACAGTAATAGAGCTTGTTCAAAAAGGAGGATAAAAACCGGACTTTTTGACATCCTCTACAAGCACACCAGTGCGCAGTTTAAGCCAGAGGAGGAAGGGTAATGCCTTTAGTTTCAATGACAGACATGCTTAATAAAGCAAAAGAGGAAAAATATGCAGTAGGCCAATTTAACATTAATAACTTGGAGTTTACACAAGCAATCCTACAGGCGGCAGAAGAAGAAAATTCACCGGTCATTCTTGGAGTTTCAGAAGGTGCAGCGCGCTATATGGGTGGTTATAAGTTTGTTGTAAAAATGGTTGAATGCTTGATGGAGGAATATGGAACCACTGTCCCTGTTGCTATCCATCTTGACCATGGTTCTAGTTTTGAGGCGTGTGCAAAAGCGATTCATGCTGGATTTACCTCCGTTATGATAGATGGTTCCCATTTTCCACTTGAGGAAAACATTAGCTTGACCAATAAAGTAGTTGAAATAGCACATATGTTTGGGGTTTCTGTTGAAGCAGAACTTGGCCGTATCGGTGGACAAGAAGATGATTTGGTTGTTCAAGATGCAGAAGCAGCATATGCGATTCCTGAGGAATGTGATCGCCTTGTTCGTGAAACGGGAGTTGATTGCTTCGCTCCAGCATTGGGATCTGTTCATGGTCCATACAAAGGAGAACCAAATCTTGGTTTTGACCGTATGGAAGAAGTGATGAATTTGACAGGTATCCCACTTGTGCTACATGGTGGTACAGGCATTCCAACCAAAGATATTCAAAGAGCGATTTCTTTAGGAACGGCTAAAATTAATGTCAACACTGAAAACCAAATTTCTTCTGCAAAAACGGTACGTGAAGTTTTAGCAGAAAATCCAGATATGTATGATCCACGTAAATATCTTGGACCTGCACGTGAAACGATTAAAGAAACCGTTATTGGTAAAATGCGCGAATTTGGTTCTACTGGCAAAGCATAATTACTTTAAAAAATGAATAAATGGTGAAGGCCGCTCGTTCTTGGGCGGTTTTCGTTGTCTTTTATTTAAAGGTAAGAAAGTATAAAAATTGGCTAATGTTTGGATCTAGCTCCAGCGCCTAGCCCCTCGAGGTCAAATAACCTGAGACAATAAAAGTCAAAACCGGACTTTTCTTGTCTCAGAACATTTGCTTGTCGGGGCTGACCAAGGCGCTTGCGCTTTTCTTAGTTCCTACCTCTAATCATGTTCTACAGTATGAAGAAAAGTTTTAACCAACCCGAATTGTAGGCCCCATGTGCTCGTTTGATTACGTGCGTCATGTTAAAAAATACTATTTTTTTACATGTTCCGCTAAAATTCGTATATAATACTTTTTAATGAGGTATCAAGGCGCTTGCTCTTTTCATAATAAGATATGAAAGATAAAAATTGGCTAGTGGTGGATCTAGCTCCAGCGCCTAGCCCCTCGAGGTCAAATAACCTGAGCCAATAAAAGTCAAAACCGGACTTTTCTTGTCTCAGAACATTTGCTTGTCGGGGCTGATCAAGGCGCTTGCGCTTTTCATATAACCTAGTTTTTTGGAAATAAGTTCGTGAGAAAGGACGACTAAGATGGAAAAGCTTAAAATAGCGGGTGGCTATCCTTTAAAAGGTACGATCAAGGTAAGTGGAGCTAAAAATAGCGCCGTTGCTTTAATCCCTGCGACCCTCTTGGCTGAGTCGCCTGTAACAATCGAGGGCTTACCTAATATATCAGATGTGCATATTTTAAAGGCATTGTTAGAAGAAATTGGGGGAGACGTTGATTTTCATCAGGGAATTATGACAGTAGATCCGACCAAAATGATTTCTATGCCTTTGCCAAATGGGAAGGTCAAAAAATTAAGAGCCTCCTATTATATGATGGGTGCCATGCTAGGAAGATTCAAAAAAGCGGTCATCGGTCTTCCAGGTGGTTGCCATTTGGGACCACGTCCAATCGATCAGCATATTAAAGGATTTGAATCTCTAGGTGCGAAGGTAACCAATGAACAAGGAGCCATCTATTTACGAGCAGATGAGCTTCGTGGGTCACGGATTTATTTAGATGTAGTTAGTGTCGGGGCGACGATCAATATTATGTTGGCGGCTGTCAAGGCAAAGGGCAGGACGATTATTGAAAATGCGGCTAAAGAGCCAGAGATAATTGATGTGGCAACGCTACTTACAAATATGGGAGCCAAAATTAAAGGAGCGGGGACAGATGTGATCCGCATTGATGGTGTAGAAAACTTGAGTGGTTGCCGCCATACGATTATTCCTGACCGAATTGAAGCAGGTACATATATGATATTGGCTGCAGCAGCAGGAGAAGGAGTTCTCATAGACAATGTCATTCCCCATCATTTGGAATCATTAACAGCAAAATTAAGAGAAATGGATGTACACGTAGATGTAGGCGATGATCAAATTTTTATTGGTAAAGGAAACAGGTTTAAACCGATTGATATAAAAACACTTGTCTACCCTGGCTTCCCAACCGATTTACAACAACCATTTACCGTTCTATTATCTAAGGCGGAAGGTTCATCGATTGTAACGGATACGATCTATTCTGGACGTTTTAAACATATTGATGAATTAAGAAGAATGAATGCGAATATTAAAGTAGAAGGCAGTTCTGCTATTATAAATGGGCCATCTAAACTGCAAGGTGCAAAGGTAAAAGCATCTGATTTACGTGCAGGAGCTGCTTTAGTCATTGCTGGTTTGCTGGCGGAAGGCATAACAGAAGTAACAGGTCTTGACCATATCGATCGGGGCTATAGCGGGCTGGTCGAAAAATTGAATGGACTTGGTGCAACCATTTGGCGTGAAAAGATGACCGAGGAAGAAATGGAACAAATAAAGTGAAACTTCATTCCATGGGGGGAGGTCTGCGGGACGCATGTCATGGAGACGAAGACATGCGGACGTGGCGTCCTTAGCCGTTTATCCTCTGCTCATCCATTTGATCCTTACTTTTTGAACGTCCTCTAATAGAAAGGCAAAATATACTGTATAAAAATTAGTAAAGAGGGGGAGTCTTGTAATAAAAATAGACTTCCCTTTGCAAGTTTTCCCTTTTCCGTGTAATATAGAGACATCTTCAAAACTTCCTACTCTACATTTGTGTGTAACTTGTCATCCTTCCCGTATTTCAACAGGAGTATAATTTTTGATTGACTTGAATTAATAGTGGCGGATTTTGTTTTTTGTCTTTATTATTTTTAATATTTTTTGAAATTAAAAAAGTGTGGTGTCATGATGACGGATTTGAACATTTCTTTACTCGAAGATATGAAATTAAAAGAATTATATGAATTAGCCAAGGAATACAAAATCTCTTATTACAGTAAATTAACGAAAAAAGAATTAATTTTTTCTATTTTAAAGGCGCGCGCCGAACGAGAAGGATTTTTCTTTATGGAAGGCGTTTTGGAAATCATTCAGTCTGAGGGGTTCGGTTTTCTACGGCCGATTAATTACACAGCTAGCTCGGAAGATATTTATATTTCAGCTTCCCAGATTCGCCGCTTTGATTTAAGAAACGGGGATAAAGTCTCCGGTAAAGTTCGCCCTCCGAAAGAAAACGAACGATATTTTGGATTGCTTCATGTGGAAGCGGTCAATGGGGCAGATCCTGAAAGTTCGAAGGAACGGGTTCATTTCCCTGCGCTTACTCCACTTTATCCTGATCGCCAGATAAAATTGGAAACGACCCCAACCAATCTATCAACAAGAATTATGGATCTGGTTTCTCCTGTAGGCTTCGGACAAAGGGGGCTAATTGTTGCACCGCCAAAAGCAGGGAAAACAATGCTACTAAAATCAATCGCCAATTCTATTACAACCAATCATCCAGAAGCAGAGTTAATTGTCTTATTAATTGATGAACGTCCTGAAGAAGTTACCGATATTGAACGCTCTGTTGATGCTGATGTCGTAAGCTCTACATTTGATGAAGTACCCGAAAATCATATTAAAGTAGCAGAGCTTGTTTTAGAAAGAGCGATGCGACTTGTGGAACATCGGCGAGATGTCGTCATTCTAATGGATAGTATCACACGTTTGGCACGGGCTTATAATTTAGTAATCCCACCAAGTGGACGGACTCTCTCTGGAGGGATTGATCCAGCAGCTTTTCACCGTCCTAAGCGCTTCTTTGGTGCTGCCCGAAATATTGAAGAGGGTGGGAGCTTAACCATCTTAGCGACTGCGCTTGTGGATACAGGCTCACGGATGGACGATGTCATTTATGAAGAATTTAAAGGCACCGGCAATCTAGAGCTTCATCTCGATCGTTCTCTTGCAGAAAGAAGAATTTTCCCTGCTATCGACCTTCATCGATCTGGAACAAGGAAAGAAGAATTACTTATTCCGAAAGAGCAATTGGATAAACTCTGGAAACTGCGTAAAGCAATGGCAGATACTCCTGACTTCATGGATAAATTTATGCGTAAATTAAAAAAATCAAAAACAAATGAAGAATTCTTTAATATGTTAACGGAAGAATTAAAAGGTAGGACGAATGGAAGAACGGTTGTTCAATCTTAATCAAGCCAAATCGGCTCTTTTTCAAAAAAGGAAGAGGTTACCAATGAATCTTTTTCTGTCATTTCATTGCATTTTCTATTTACAGTTGGTATAATAGACATTGTGTTTTTATAGCATAATGCAAACGGTCTAGGTTGAGCATTATAGTTTAACTCTGTTTCAGCAAATGATTCAGGGCATAAGGAGCTGAAAAGAATGAAAGCAGGAATTCATCCAGAATATAAAAAAGTTATGGTGAAATGCGCATGTGGAAATGAATTTGAAAGTGGCTCTGTAAAAGATGAAGTAC
This sequence comes from Lederbergia sp. NSJ-179, assembly GCF_022867885.1. GTDB lineage: Bacteria > Bacillota > Bacilli > Bacillales > Bacillaceae_C > Lederbergia. The sequence continues at coordinate 15,408 of NZ_JALIFP010000006.1, forward strand.
GTGTTGAAATTTGTTCAGAGTGTCATCCATTCTACACAGGCCGTCAAAAATTCGCTTCTGCAGACGGACGTATTGACCGATTTAATAAAAAATACGGCATGAAACAAAAGTAATTAACAAGCTAAGAAAAACAGGCAAGTACGGTTGCCTGTTTTTTTAATGTCTGAAATAGGGAAAGACTACTTAGAAACCGATTAAGGAAGGAGCCAGATTTTCATGGAAATAATGAAACAATCCGGATGGGTTGAGGTTATTTGCGGCAGCATGTTTTCAGGGAAATCCGAAGAGTTGATTCGCCGCGTTCGGAGAACGATTTTTGCGAATCAATCTGTCCTTGTGTTTAAACCGAAATTAGATGATCGTTATAGCATGAATGAGGTCGTATCCCATAATGGAACAGCTATAATGGCAGAACCTGTGAGATCCTCTATGGACATTTTACAAAGGATTGATCCAGAGATAGACGCTATTGCCATTGATGAAGCACAATTTTTTGATGCGGATTTGGTACATGTTGTTCAACAGCTTGCCAATCAAGGACATCGCATCATCATTGCAGGTTTGGATCAGGATTTTCGCGGTGAGCCATTTGGGCCGATGCCTGCGTTAATGGCGATTGCCGAACAGGTTACCAAGCTTCATGCAGTATGCGTCGTTTGTGGTTCACCAGCTAGTAGAACGCAACGGTTGATTAATGGGAAGCCCGCCTGCTATGAAGACCCGGTTATTCTGATAGGGGCTGCTGAAGCATATGAAGCACGCTGTCGGCATCATCATGAGGTTCCAACTGGAAAGAGCATACAAATCGCTTCTGAAAATTTCGATCCAGCCCATTAACGAGGAGGAAAGCGAAGGGAAGCTTATTTGATCAAGTGAGAAAACAAGATATTTCCTTATTCCTACATATCTCATAAATGAAATCGAGGCAACGAAACCTTGATTATCATCATTTTATCATTTTTCCATACAATGGTTTGCTCCTAAAGGAAGCCGACGGTATAATATAGTAACCATGGAAGCCAATTTTTGAGGTGAAGAGCATGTTTGACAAATTGCAATCTGTTGAGGAACGTTATGAAAAGTTAAATGAATTATTAAGTGATCCTGAAGTGGTCAGTGATGCGGATAAACTTAGAGAATATTCAAAGGAACAATCCAGCATTGCAGAAACGGTCGAGGTATACCGCAACTACAAGGAAGCGCAAAATGAATATCAAGACGCAAAAGAAATGTTGGATGAAAAACTTGACGATGATATGCGAGAGATGGTCAAAGAAGAGGTCAGTGAGCTTCAGGAAAAATTGGAGAGTTTAGAGGAACGCTTGAAAATCCTTCTTATTCCAAAAGATCCAAATGATGAAAAGAACGTGATTATGGAAATCCGTGGTGCGGCTGGCGGAGATGAGGCTGCCTTATTTGCCGGGGATTTATACCGGATGTACAGTCGGTATGCGGAGGCGCAAGGATGGAAAACAGATGTGATTGAATCCCATTCTACGGGTCTTGGTGGTTTTAAAGAAATCATTTTTATGATTACTGGAAATGGCGCTTTTTCGAAGCTTAAATACGAAAATGGGGCCCACCGAGTGCAACGGGTTCCTGAAACGGAATCAGGAGGACGAATTCATACTTCTACTGCAACAGTGGCCGTTCTTCCTGAGGCAGAAGAAGTGGAAGTGGATGTCCATGAAAAAGACATCCGCGTTGATACATTTGCTTCAAGTGGTCCAGGAGGGCAAAGTGTGAATACGACCATGTCGGCTGTTCGTTTAACACATATTCCAACAGGCATTGTCGTCTCCTGCCAAGACGAAAAATCACAAATAAAAAATAAAGAAAAAGCGATGAAGGTGTTACGAGCTCGTATTTATGATAAATTTCAGCAGGAAGCGCAAGCCGAATACGATGCTAACCGGAAATCAGCCGTGGGATCAGGTGATCGCTCTGAACGGATTCGCACCTATAATTTCCCGCAAAATCGGGTGACAGACCACCGAATTGGTCTAACCATTCAAAAACTGGACCAGATACTTGAGGGGAAACTTGATGAGATCATTGAGGCCTTGGTCATTGAAGATCAATCGAAAAAGCTTGAGAGTGTGGAAGAATAAATGTCGGAAAGAAAAGTATTTGAGGCCCTGAAATGGGCTTCTTCTTTTTTAAAAGAACAAAATAGGGATGAGAATGCAGGAGAATGGCTGCTTCATTGGATCTTGGGCATGGATAGATCCCAATTATTAGCGGAACAAAGAATGCTACTCTCAGATAAAGATTGGATTCGGTTTGAACGAGCTGTGAAGGAACATGCTTCTGGAAAACCCATTCAACACATTATCGGGTATGAGGAATTCTTTGGACGAAAGTTTATGGTCAATGAGCATGTTTTGATTCCACGCCCAGAAACCGAAGAACTCATTGAAGCTGTTTTACAAAGAATAAAAGGCCTTTTCCCGAAAAATAAGCCTTTAAAATTGGCGGATATTGGGACAGGCAGTGGGGCTATTGCGATTACAATGAAGCTAGAATGTCAGAATCTAGAAGTGATGGCAACAGATATTTCTCAAGCTGCTTTAAAAACGGCACAACAAAATGCCAAACAGCTTAAAGCAAACATCCAATTCCAACAAGGGGATTTACTAGAGCCACTAATGGAGAGGGAGGAAAAATGGGATATTATTCTGTCCAATCCCCCTTACATTCCAGATCATGATGTGCTAGATGATGTTGTGCAAGATCATGAACCCTCTCTTGCTTTATTTGGTGGTGCAGATGGGCTGGATTTTTACAGAAGATTCGCGATGGATTTGCCGAAGCTTGTCCCACAGCAGGCTCTCATTGCCTTTGAGATTGGGGCGGGGCAGGGGCATGCTGTCGCGGATTTGATGAAACAAGCCTTTCCGTCCGCTCAAATTGAAATTCTCTTGGATATCAATGGTAAGGATCGTATGGTCATCACTCAGATCTGAGGCCAACAGGATGTTGGTTAAAGCGGCGAAGACATGCAAACGTGGCGTCTTTAGCCGTTTATCCTCTGTTCATCCATTTGATTCTTACCTTCTGAACATCCCCTAAAAATATTTCCGTATGTATATGATTCTACCTTTCTGTCCATACTGCCTTTGTAGAGGGGGCAGATGGATATGAAAAAGGAATATATGAAAAAAAGATTCTACCAAAAAAATATAGCGTGGATGTATATACTAGTTTTAGTATTAGGGACTGTCGTTAGCTTAATCCTACCAAAAACGGAAGTAGCACAGGCAACAGATCCGTTTGTTATACCAGATGAAGCCATTCGTTTACGAATATTAGCAAATAGTAATAAAGAAAAGGATCAAGCTATTAAACGGGAAATTCGGGATTCCGTAAATGAGGAGATTAATCAGTGGGTTGCAGAATTAACTTCACTGGAAGAAGCCAGAAAAGTGATGATCTCACGATTAGATAAAATTGAAGAAATCGCGAATCAAAAGCTTAAAGAGGCCGGGGTCAATGATTCCGTTCATGTGGAATTTGGAGAGGCACAGTTTCCAACAAAACTTTATGGACAATACCTTTATCCTGCGGGAACGTATGAGGCGATTGTGATTACGATAGGAGAAGGAAAAGGGGCGAATTGGTGGTGTGTACTCTTCCCCCCTTTATGTTTTTTAGATTTCTCCAATAGTTTAGCTGTAAGTGAAGAAACCGAAGACGTCGAGCAGGATAAAAGGGAATCTTCGATAGAAGACAAAGATAACGAAAAAGAAAAGAAAGAAGAATCTAAAGAAGATCCTGATAAAGAGAAGATCGATGCAGAGAAATCTGTGGATGAAGTGGAAGCTGTGGATAGCGAACCTGAAACAACTGTCGGGGTCAAGCAAGAAGATGAAGTAGAGGTCAAATTTTTCTTAGTGGAACTATGGAATAAAATTTTTTAATTGAAATAATTCCATTGTATAATGTAGTGGTTATACACAAAATTAGCGGTAGTTATCCACTGAAAAGTAATAGTTATACACAATTTGTGGATAACATGTTCGTTATCAACGGGTTATAATGGAAAAAATTCTATGAAATCAAGGAAAAGAATATCAAGTAAGAATGTAGAAATGGGGAACAAATTATGAACACAATTCACTGGTCTGTGGAAAAAAATGTGGATAATTTGGATAGATATCCACAGATTGTGGAAGCTGCTCAATATTTAAGCGATGATCAAGTTGTGGCCTTTCCAACCGAAACCGTGTATGGATTGGGGGCTAATGCCTATTCGGATAAGGCTGTCGCTCAAATTTTTGCAGCGAAGGGAAGACCAGCTGATAATCCACTAATTGTCCACATAGCCGAATATCAACAGCTGGAAAAACTCGTAATCGAGGTATCTGAGCAAGCCAAGTTGTTGATAAAGGCTTTTTGGCCGGGACCCTTAACCCTTATTTTTCCGAGAAAACCTGGTATTTTATCTGAATTAGTCACTGCTGGATTGGATACTGTAGCGATTCGGATGCCGAGCCATCCTATTGCCCTTGCGTTGATTCGCACATCTGGCCTTCCAATTGCCGCTCCAAGTGCTAATCGTTCAGGTAAGCCGAGCCCAACAACCGCTCAACATGTAGAGCAGGATCTGAGTGGGAAAATCGCAGGTATCGTGGATGGAGGAGCAGCAGGTGTGGGCTTAGAGTCCACTGTTTTAGATTGTACAGGGCAGAAGCCAGTGATTCTACGACCTGGAGATATCACAAAGGAAGAGATGGAAGTTGTGTTATCCAATAAAATGTCGTTGGCCTCTAATGTACTAGGAAAGTCTGAATCTCCACGGGCTCCTGGAATGAAATATAAGCATTATTCCCCCAATGCACCATTATACTTAGTAGATGGAGAATCAACATGGATTCAAAGCTTAATTAAAGAAAAAAGAGAGCAGGGAGTAAAGGTTGGAGTGTTAGCCTCTACGGAGACAAAGATAGCTTATGATGCGGACCTTGTTCTTGACTGTGGTAGTCGAAAAAACCTTGCTGCTGTTGCTCGCCAGCTTTATGACAATCTGCGGAAATTTGATCAAACGGGTGTCGATCTTATTTTTGCGGAAGTTTTTCCGAAATCAGGTGTAGGTGTTGCAATTATGAATCGGCTTGAAAAAGCTGCTGGTCATCACTGGATTTTTCAAAAAGATCAAAGCTAGTCGATTAAAAGAAAATGCGCAAGCGCCTTGGAAATAGAAAGAACGACTGAGTGTTAGTGTATAAAACATATTAGAGTTCCATGCAATCCACCGTCCGAAGTAACTTTATCCCGAATTAACTGGCAGTAAGGCCACCCACCGAATGAAGTTTCACTGATATCCCAAACATCCTTCTACTCTTGCAAGTTCCCGCATATGTTTTCCTTATAGGCATGTCTGAAAAGGAGGATAAAAAGGACCAAGAAGTTCGAGGCGGCGCAGTTTCGAGCAGCGGACTTGTACAGGATGTACTGACTTCTGCGTTGCCCACAGGACGTGGGCGGTTTTAGCAGAAGTTCCTTATCCTAATACATGAGCAGCGGAGAAACAAGCCAACGAGCTTCCACAGGATGTGGTGACTTCGACGTTCGACACAGGACGTGTCGGTACTTAGTCGAAGTTCCTTTGTCGCTTATGTCTTTTTACCGGACTTTTTGGACTTCCTCTTATAGGCATGTCCGAATGGAAAGGGGAAATTAGGGTGCTTGCGGAGATTATTACATTAATGATAATGGCATTCGCAGTGAGTATGGATGCCTTTTCGATATCCCTTGGCATAGGAGCATACAAAATAAGACTAAGACAGATCTTTTATATTGGGATTGTTGTGGGTGGGTTTCATTTATTAATGCCATTATTAGGGATATTTGCAGGCCAGCTATTATCAGGTACCTTTGGAACGATTACCATTTATATTGGCGGGACCTTACTTATTATAGTGGGCCTTCAAATGGTATTTACTAATTTTCTTTCTGCGGATAGTCTGACCCTTCTGCCTGTTGGATGGGGTGTTTTGTTCTTTTCATTTTTAGTAAGTATTGACAGCTTTTCGGCAGGCTTAAGCCTTGGAATCTTTGGTGCAAAAGCGGCGCTGGCCGTTATTTGTTTTTCCGTTGTTTCAATCGGGATGACATGGGGAGGTCTACTGATAGGGCGTAAAGTCCAAAATATGCTAGGGATGTACGGTGAAATATTGGGAGGTGTCATCCTTATTGCTTTTGGGATAAAACTGCTCATTCCTTTCCCTTGGTAAAAAGATTTGAAATGAAGATTAAATACAATGCAATGAAAAATTTTTTCAAGACAGCCTGAAAATGCTGTCTTTTTGTATAGGAATATGGCATAATTTGTAAAGAGAAGCATCCGGTCTTTAGTCCTATATGAGGAGAGGTAAAATAGTCAGTTTAGAGAAATAAGGAAGAATTTGATGGAGGGACAAGAAGAGTGGAAGAGATGAAAGTTCTTTTTGTTTGCACAGGTAATACTTGTAGAAGTCCAATGGCAGCGGCAATTTTCAACCATAAATGGTCAGCAAAGGGGGAGGCGAGGTCAGCAGGTTTATTTGCAGTGGAAGGTGATCATGCTACACTGCACGCGCTTCAAGTTTTAAAAGAAAATGGAATTGAGTGTGTACATAGATCTAAATTAGTCAAGAAAGAAGAAATAGAATGGGCGACCCATGTTTTTACCATGACAACTGCTCATAAGGACGTGGTAATAAATTCTTTTCCAGACTATGCGGATAAAATTTTCACTTTAAAAGAATTTGTTGATCCTACACAACATTCCTTAGACATTGTGGATCCTTATGCCGGAGACAAAGATGCATATCAAAAGACCTACGATGAATTAAACGAATTTATTACTAAGCTGTTTGAACATCCTCTTAAAGGTTAGAATTATAAGAAGACAGGAGCAGGGGTACATGGAAAAGAAACAACGATATCGGTTTGGATTACAGAAAAAGCTTGTTGTATTTACGACCACATTGGCAGCAATTACATTTTCAACAAGTGCTTTCTTTTTATACTTTGTTTATCCATTTCTAGAAGAATATATAAACCAACATGTTTTCACAATACTTACATTATTACTAGGAATTATTTGGTCAGGTATTCTTGCTTATTTCAGCGCTACTATTATGACAAAACCACTGCAAAGATTGAAAGAAGCTGCAGGGAAAGCAGGGGAAGGGGATATTCGGTCAGAGGTGACCATAGGACAGACTGATGATGAAATCAGAGCGCTTGGCATCGCTTTTAATCAAATGTTAAGGAATTTACGTGAGATCGTTCAGCATATCGAAGAAAATATTAGACAAACGAATACAAGAGTGATGTCCATCTCCCAAAAGTCAAAAAAAGTATCAGAAGAAGCAGAAAGTGTTGCCCATACAATCTCGGAAATATCATCAGGTGCCGAAAGCTCTGCTGCTGCAATCCAGTCTACTGCAGAATCGGTAGAGGATATTACAAGAATTGCACAACTTGTACAAGAAAAGGCTCAAGAGTCAGAGCATATTTCTCAAGATATGTTGGCAGAATTGAAAGAAAGCCAAAAGGTTGTTGAATCCCTTGTAATGGGAATTGGCCAATTAGCAGAAAGAAACAATCAATCCCTGGCCTCTGTCAAAAGATTAGAAGAGAATGCCTCTAAAGTGGAAGAAATTATTCAAGTTGTAGGAGATATGGCGAATCAGACGAATTTATTGGCTCTAAATGCGTCTATAGAGGCGGCGAGAGCAGGGGAACATGGTAAAGGATTTGCAGTGGTGGCTGAAGAGGTTCGAAAACTTGCCGATCAAAGCGCCCATGCTGTTCAAGGAATTACCGAGCTATTACAGAACATTCAATCAGAAGTGAATCAAGTTGTGACACAGATTAGCGAACAGGTAACATCAGCTGCTGAAGAGGTAGAGCGAGGAAAACAAACCACTGGAGCAATAGCAAAAATGACAGAAACCATTCATCAGTCAGCCGTTTCCGTAGCAGATATTTCACTTCTCGTGGATCAGCAAATGGAAAATGTCCAGGAAACATCTGGGCAAGCAGAGGAAGTGGCTGCAATAGCGGAAGAAACCTCCGCTGGAGCGGAAGAAGTGGCAAGGGTGGCGACAAAGCAAGCACAAGATATGGAGGAAATTGATCAGCTAGCAAGGTCGTTAGAAGACCAGGCCGGCAAATTAAGAGACACAATCGCCCGTTTTCACTTATAATAGAATTATAAACATGAGACCGTTCGTATTATAGAACGGTTCTTACTTTTAGGAGGCATGTCGACATGAAAGTTGCATTGGCATCAGACCATGGAGGAATTCATATCCGTGAGGTGATTCGAGACCTATTAGAAGAACTAGAAATAGAATATGAAGATTTTGGCTGCGATTGTGAGACATCAGTGGATTATCCTGATTATGCCATGCCTGTAGCAGAAAAAGTGGCAAGTGGTGAATTTGACCGTGGAATTCTTATTTGTGGAACAGGAATTGGGATGAGTATTTCAGCGAACAAAGTGAAAGGGATTCGCTGTGCGCTCGTTCATGACGTTTTTAGTGCCAAAATGACTCGCCAGCATAATAACAGCAATATATTGGCTATGGGTGAAAGAGTGATTGGGGCAGGGCTTGCAAGCGAAATTGCAAAAACCTGGCTTTTAACGGAATTCGAAGGTGGACGTCATCAGAATCGGATTGAAAAAATAACAAAATATGAAGGAACCGATGCTTTCGGAGGAAGTGAAAAAGGAGAATGACAGACATCTCTTTAGAAAAATGGGCCCAAGAAATAGAAAAGATTATCCAGGGCTGTAAAGAACATTTTCAGCTTGGAGAAGGAAAAGTCCTCGTGATCGGTTGTTCAACTTCTGAAATTATCGGAGAAAAAATCGGCACAGCAGGAACAATGGAAGTTGCGGCTATTTTATTTGAAGCGCTTCAGAAGTACGCAAAAGAGAATCATTTTGCCCTGGCGTTCCAATGCTGTGAACATTTAAATAGAGCGTTAGTCATCGAAAAAAAGACGGCTTTGGAAAAAAATTGGGAGGAAGTATCCGTTATTCCAGCCCCTCATGCAGGAGGTTCCATGGCCACTTTTGCTTACCAACATTTGGAGGATCCGATCGTTGTCGAATCCATTCAAGCAGATGCTGGGATTGATATTGGCGATACCTTTATTGGTATGCATTTAAAATCAGTCGTTGTCCCCGTTAGAATCGAACAAAAGCAACTTGGGCGTGCCCATGTGACGATTGCCATCACACGTCCGAAGTTAATTGGTGGTGCTCGGGCTATTTACGAATAGAAATAAAAATGGCATTTATTAGGGGGATTAACGCCCTTTTTGTTCGGAAAACTGAACATTTTCCGTCTTCTATAGTGAAAATGTTAAGATATTACAAAAAATAATTGAAAATTTGCTTGCAAGGATTTTTCTACATGATAGAATATCAATATCGCCAAATAATAGGGGGAAGTGACATATGAGCATTATCGCCAAACAAGATCCACAGTTGTATGAAGCGATTCAAAATGAATTAAAACGTCAGCGGACAAAAATTGAATTGATTGCGTCAGAAAACTTTGTAAGTCCTGCTGTAATGGAAGCTCAGGGGTCTGTCCTAACAAATAAATACGCAGAAGGATATCCAGGTCGTCGTTACTACGGAGGCTGTGAGTATGTGGATGTCGCTGAAAACCTTGCCCGTGACCGTGCAAAGGAAATCTTTGGCGCAGACCATGTTAATGTTCAGCCGCATTCTGGGGCACAGGCGAATATGGCTGTATACTTAACGGTGTTGGAGCAAGGAGATACAGTCCTTGGGATGAATCTTTCTCATGGGGGCCACCTAACCCATGGAAGTCCTGTAAACTTCAGTGGCATTCAATATAATTTTGTCGAATATGGTGTGGACGAAAAAACGCATTATATTAATTATGAAGATGTGCGCAAGAAGGCTTTGGAACATAAGCCGAAATTAATTGTAGCAGGAGCCAGTGCCTATCCGCGTACAATTGATTTTAAAAAATTCCGTGAGATTGCGGATGAAATAGGCGCCTACTTAATGGTAGATATGGCACATATTGCGGGACTAGTTGCAACAGGCCATCATCCTAACCCCGTTCCCTATTGTGATTTCGTAACGACTACTACTCACAAAACTTTGCGTGGTCCACGTGGTGGAATGATTTTATGTAAGGAAGAATTCGCCAAAAAAATTGATAAATCGGTCTTTCCTGGAATTCAAGGTGGTCCACTTATGCATGTGATTGCAGCAAAAGCGGTATCCTTTGGGGAAGTATTAAGTGAGGACTTCAAAACGTACAGTCAAAATGTGATTGACAATGCAAAACGTCTTGGTGAAGCTTTGAAAAAAGAGGGATTGACGCTTGTATCTGATGGAACAGACAATCATTTGCTTCTACTTGATCTTCGTTCTGTAGGATTAACAGGAAAAGTAGCAGAAAAGGTATTGGATGACGTTGGAATTACTGTGAATAAAAACACGATCCCATTTGATCCAGAAGGTCCATTCACAACAAGTGGAATTCGGATCGGTACCCCTGCTGTAACATCTCGTGGATTTGGCCTTAAAGAGATGGACGAAATTGCTGGGCTTATCGGATTGGTATTAACAAATCACGAAGATGAAGCCAAACTTGAAGAAGCGCGCCAACGTGTTGCAGACTTAACCGCAAAATTTCCGTTATATGAATAAAAACAGTAAAATCCGTTTCCCTTAAGGGGGGCGGATTTTTTCATGCCTAATAGAGTCTCGAGTTCCATTAATTTCCCTTGCTCTGTCTCATTCTTTTCTGTAAAATAATCAAAGGATTGTCGAAACTGCGGATAAAAAATCGCATGATTCGGCAACATCTAAATCAAAGGAGAGATACCATGGCCAAAGTATATGTGTTCGATCATCCTCTTATTCAACATAAACTTACATATATTCGGGATAAGAACACAGGGACGAAGGAATTTCGGGAGCTTGTAGATGAAGTAGCAACATTGATGATGTTTGAAATTACGAGAGAAATGTCGCTTCAAGAAGTTATGGTAGAAACACCTGTTGCAACTGCCAAAGCTAAAGTGATATCAGGGAAAAAGTTAGCAATTGTTCCTATTCTTCGTGCTGGGATTGGTATGGTGGATGGAATATTGAATTTAATTCCTGCCGCAAAAGTAGGCCATATAGGTCTTTATCGAGATCCCCAAACACTAAAACCTGTGGAATATTATGTGAAATTACCAAGTGATGTTCACGAACGAGAATTAATTCTTGTGGATCCGATGCTTGCGACGGGTGGATCAGCCGTAGCTGCGATCGATTCATTAAAAGTGCGCGGGGCGAAAAATATTAAATTCATGTGCCTCATTGCGGCTCCAGAAGGTGTCGAAGAAATGAAAAAGCTCCATCCTGATGTCGATATATATATTGCAGGATTAGACGAAAAACTGAACGAAAAAGGCTATATAGTACCTGGACTTGGAGATGCCGGAGATCGTTTATTTGGAACAAAGTAAAACACCTAAAATTAAACCCGTGGATTTCTGCCGGGTTAATTTTTATATCCCTTTGAAAACGTTTGAAGATCTAGTACCACCCTTGGAGTGGAATACATTGCTTTTCAGAAAAAAAGGAGGGATGACAATGAAGACCAAAATAAAAGTCATGTCCGTATTTGGCACAAGGCCGGAAGCAATTAAAATGGCTCCTCTCGTTCTTGAGCTTCAAAAGAGATCAGATCAATTTGAATCAATTGTGACGGTTACCGCCCAGCATCGGCAAATGCTTGATCAAGTGCTAGAAATATTTAATATTCAACCAGATTATGATCTAAACATTATGAAAAATCGCCAAACCTTAATTGATGTTTCAACCCGTGCTTTAGCAGGTTTAGACCAGATTATGAAGGAAGCCCAACCAGATATTGTTCTTGTTCATGGAGATACATCTACTAGTTTTATTGCCAGTCTTGCGGCGTTTTACAATAAAACCGAGGTGGGACATGTTGAAGCAGGCTTGCGAACTTGGAATAAGCATTCTCCATTCCCTGAGGAAATCCATCGGCAATTAACAGGTGTGATCGCTGATCTGCATTTTACTCCAACAGAAGCTGCAGCAAATAATCTTATAAATGAAAATAAACAAAGTGAGAGCATTTTTATTACAGGCAATACAGCGATTGACGCTTTACAAACAACAGTCAAAAAAGAATATCATCACGAGATACTTGATCGAATTGCGGATGATCGCCTTCTTTTAGTGACGGCACATAGACGGGAAAACTTGGGAGAACCAATGAAAAACATGTTCCAAGCGATCAAAAGAATTGTACATAAACATTCCGATGTTCAAGTCGTCTATCCTGTTCACTTGAACCCAATTGTACAGGAATTAGCCCATGAAATTCTTGGTCAAAATAATCGTATTCATTTGATTGACCCCTTAGATGTAATAGACTTCCATAATTTTGCAAATCGTGCCTATTTAATCCTAACTGATTCAGGTGGTGTTCAAGAAGAAGCTCCTTCACTAGGGGTTCCAGTCCTTGTGTTACGGGATACGACAGAACGGCCGGAGGGGATTCAAGCGGGGACATTAAGGCTTGCCGGTACAGAAGAAAAAAGGATATTTACGCTGGCAGATGAATTACTAACCAATCAAGAGGAATACGCTCGAATGGCTCATGCAGCTAACCCTTACGGGGATGGCAAAGCCTCCGAGAGAATCTGTGAAGCCATTTTATATCATTTTAATCCAATCAATGGAAGACCAGCGCCTTTTAGAGCGATGTCATTTTAATCATGTGGGAGTTTATGGTCATTTTGTGAACGAATATAGAAAAAAGGAAAAAGCATCTATACTAAATTAATAGAAAATTGATTGACTTTAATATAGTGCTATTGTATGCTAAAAAAAGGCTGTGGGTAACAGCCGAATTCACTTTATATATGAAGGATGAGACCATTTTCAAGGATTCCGAATTTTTTCAAAAAGGTCATATTTTTTGCAGTTCAGCCTCCAAAGTTCGACAAGTTTGGGAGATATCTATATGCCGGAACTCCAACAAGTTTTTATTAGACATTGTAAATATATAATCTACCTGCTAGCCATCTATGTCCTAGGATGGGGTTTTACAGAATATAAGGCTATATTTATGGGTCTGATACTAGGAACCTCTGTAAGTCTTTTCAACCATTGGAATTTGTATCGGAAAACAAACCGAATTGAACAAGCAATGTCTGAAGATAAAAAGGTATATGGAATCGGAACTTTGACTAGAATGGCTGCAGTCATTTTAGTAGTATTCATCGCATTGGAATTTGAACATGTTTTTCATATGACAAGTGTTATAATAGGAATAGTGACTGCTTATGCAGTGATTATGATAGATTTTATTGTTCAGAAATTTAAACCCCGAAAGTAAGTGGAAGAGAGGTGAATTTGATTTGGAACATGAAGCACCATTATATAAAATAGCGGGGCTTTGGTTTAATCTTTCTAATGTACTGATGATTACCGTTACGGCAATCATCGTCATTCTAATCGCTGTCATTGCCACACGGAAATTAGAAATGAAACCGACAGGCATGCAGAATTTTATGGAATGGATTATGGACTTCGTAAAAGGCATTATTAATAGTAATATGGATTGGAAAACCGGCGGTAATTTTCATCTTTTAGGGATCACCCTGCTTATGTTTATTTTCGTAGCCAATATGCTAGGTTTGCCATTAGCCGTCGTTGTTCATGATAATCTTTGGTGGAAATCACCAACAGCTGACCCCGTAGTAACCTTAACTCTTGCTGTGATGGTGATTGTCTTATCGCACTATTATGGGATTAAAATTAAAGGGTTCAAAGAATATGGCAAAGATTATTTTAGACCAGTAGGATTTATGTTTCCTTTCAAACTTATTGAAGAAGTGGCCAACTCTATCAGCCTAGGGTTACGTCTTTATGGTAACATTTTTGCTGGAGAAGTTTTGATCACTTTATTGGCAACATTAGCAGCTACTGGATGGGTAGGGAAAATTGGTGGTTTTATACCGCTAATGGCATGGCAAGGATTTAGTATCTTTGTTGGTGCATTACAAGCGTTTATTTTCACTATGTTAACGATGGTTTATATCTCGCATAAAGTGAGTTCTGACCATTAATATATACCCGTTCTTAGCAACGGAAATCATAATTTTTTATAAATAATGAGGAGGAAAATTCTAATGTATGCAATCGCAGCAGCAATCGCAATTGGCTTATCAGCTCTAGGAGCGGGCCTTGGTAATGGTATGATCGTTTCGAAAACAGTTGAGGGAATGGCGCGTCAGCCAGAAGCTCGTGGTATGCTTCAAACAACAATGTTTATTGGTGTTGGGATCGTTGAGGCGATACCAATCATGGGTGCCGTAATTGCGTTTATGCTTCAAGGAAGATAATAGATATTCCAGCTACTAATAGGGCGGGCTCCTTCTATTTCAATAATAATAGCCCGTCTATATTAACTGGCGGAGTTCATTGACTAGATAAAGTGAAACTTCAGTCAGTGAGGGCCATCCTGCCAGTTCATTCAGGATAAAAATGGCGAAGCTCACATAGATACTTCGCCATTGCTTTATTTACAAAATGGACCATACCTTTTTTGGAAAGTGGTTGCCTTGATTTTGAAGGGAGTGAAGCAAACAATGCTTGCGAATAGTCTAGTGCTAGGACAGGTCTTTAATGGTGGAGATATTGCTTTCACCTTGGTAGCGTTCTTAGTATTAATGTTTATATTGAAAAAAGTCGCTTGGGGTCCATTAATGGGTGTAATGATCAAGCGTGAAGAATATATTGCCACTGAAATTGAAGAGGCAGAAAAAAACCGAGCTGAATCAAATAACCTCTTGGAACAACAAAAAGAGCTATTAAGAGAAGCTCGTCAAGAAGCACAAGAAATGATCGAGAATTCAAAACAGCATGGTGAAGTGCAACGTGAAGAGATCATTAAAATGGCACGACAAGAAGCCGAACGGTTGAAAGAATCCGCTCGGATCGAAATCGAACAGGAGAAGGAACAGGCGATTACCGCTTTACGGGAACAAGTAGCTTCACTATCTGTTATGATTGCTTCGAAAGTAATTGAGAAAGAATTGAATGAAGAAGATCAACAAAAACTAATCGATGAATACGTTCAAAGGGCAGGAGAGTAAGATGAGCCGAAATGTTGTCGCAGAGCGCTATGCTTTGGCGTTATACAAGATAGCCAAAGAACAAAATCAGGTAAACAAGTGGGAAGAAGAACTTCGTGTTGTTCGCCGATCGGTAAAAGACAATCCAGACTTGCTTTCATTGTTCTCTTCTCCTAACCTAACGATTTTGCAAAAGAAAAATGTTGCGAAAGAAGTGTTTGCCAAGCTATCTCCAACTGTTGTCAATACCATCTTGCTTTTGATTGATAAAAATCGTCATAATCACTTAGTAGATGTGGCGAATGCCTTTATCGATTATGCCAATCAAGACAATGGAGTAGCAGAAGCTACGGTGTATTCTGTCCGAGCGTTAACAGCATCGGAAACAGAGGCGATTTCAGCTACATTTGCTGCAAAAGTGGGTAGACGTTCTTTAAATATCGAAAATATTGTGGACTCAGATTTACTCGGTGGAATCAAAGTTCAAATTGGAAATCGTATCTTTGATGGCAGCCTTCGTGGGCAATTAGATCGCCTTGCACGAACATTAACGACTTGATGAAGTTTTTTGAAAATGAGGGGTGAAATTCATGAGCATCAATGCAGAGGAAATCAGTGCGCTGATAAAAAAGCAAATTGAGAATTATCAGTCTGATATGGAAGTAAGTGATGTTGGTACAGTCATCGAAGTCGGGGATGGGATTGCCCGCGTGTATGGACTGGACAATGTCATGGCAGGAGAACTGATTGAATTCTCTAATGGCGTCATGGGAATGGCGCAAAACCTTGAAGAGTCGAACGTTGGGGTCGTTATCCTAGGTCCTTATACAGATATTCGTGAAGGGGACGAAGTAAGACGTACAGGTCGGATCATGGAAGTCCCAGTTGGGGAGGAATTGATTGGCCGTGTCGTGAATTCACTTGGTCAGCCCTTAGATGGACTAGGTCCGATCAATACGACGAAAACACGCCCAATTGAATCTCCTGCACCTGGGGTTATGGACCGTAAATCGGTTGATGAACCACTGCAAACGGGAATTAAGGCGATTGACGCCCTTGTTCCAATTGGTCGTGGACAACGGGAATTAATCATTGGGGATCGTCAAACTGGGAAAACAACAGTAGCAATCGATACTATTTTGAACCAAGCAGACCAAGACATGATTTGTGTCTATGTGGCGATCGGACAAAAGGAATCGACTGTACGTGGAACCGTTGAAACGCTGCGTAAGCACGGAGCACTGGATTATACAATTGTTGTGACAGCTTCTGCTTCTCAACCAGCACCGCTCTTGTATCTAGCTGCTTATGCTGGGGTGACAATGGGAGAAGAATTTATGTACAACGGTAAGCATGTCCTTGTTGTCTATGATGACTTATCGAAACAGGCGGCTGCTTATCGGGAACTTTCTTTATTGCTTCGCCGTCCTCCAGGTCGTGAAGCCTATCCAGGGGATGTTTTCTATCTACACTCCCGCTTACTAGAGCGTGCAGCGAAGCTTAGTGATGCAAAAGGAGGAGGTTCTCTAACTGCTCTTCCATTTGTTGAAACACAAGCAGGTGATATTTCTGCCTATATCCCGACAAATGTTATTTCCATCACAGATGGGCAAATCTTCTTGCAATCTGATTTGTTCTTCTCAGGTGTACGTCCTGCGATAAATGCCGGACTTTCCGTGTCACGTGTAGGGGGAGCTGCGCAAATTAAAGCGATGAGAAAGGTAGCAGGAACCTTGCGCCTTGACCTAGCCTCCTATCGTGAACTCGAATCATTTGCCCAATTTGGCTCAGATCTTGACAAAGCGACTCAAGAAAAGTTAGCCCGTGGACAACGTACAGTTGAAGTGTTAAAACAGGATTTGAATAAGCCAATAAAAGCAGAAAAGCAAGTGATGATCCTATACGCATTAACACAAGGATTTCTTGATGATATAGCAGTCGAAGACATTCTTCGTTTTGAAGATTCTCTATTCAGTTGGCTGGATCATAATCGTGCAGAGCTATTGGAAGAAATCCGTACAACTGGAGCCCTTCCAGATGCCGACAAAATGGCAGATGCGATTAATTCCTTTAAAAAGACCTTCGCTAAAAGCGAGTAAATGATAATGATCGAATCGTGGGTTCATTTTTAAGTGGGACAATTTTTGAAAAAGGTGTTCCACTTACTATGAGTCCCAAAATCTGGGAAAGGATGGTGAACATAGATGGCCTCCTTACGGGAGATTAAATCTCGGATTACCTCGACGCAAAAAACTAGTCATATTACAAAGGCAATGCAAATGGTTGCGGCAGCTAAATTAAACCGTGCTGAAATGAATGCGAAGTCGTTTGTTCCTTATATGGAAAAAATTCAGGAAGTTGTTGCAAGTATTGCATTAGGCAGCACAGATGTGAGTCATCCGATGCTTGAATCACGGCCAGTGAAAAAAACGGGCTATTTAGTGATTACAGCAGATCGTGGTTTATGCGGTGCCTATAACAGCAGTATTTTGCGGGCAGTCAATATGAAAATTCAAGAACGGCACAAGTCGAAGGATGACTATGCGATCATTGCGATCGGACGTATGGGACGAGACTTTTTCCTGAAAAACAATAGGAATGTTGTGCTGGAAATCAATGGATTACCAGACCAGCCTAATTTTTCCGATATAATGGAGATTACAAATAAAACAGTGGCAATGTTCTCGGATGGAACCTTTGACGAATTATATATGTATTATAATCATTTTGTAAGTGCGATGACCCAGGAAGTCACAGCAAAGAAAATTCTTCCGCTCACGGACATTGCTTCCTCTACGAAATTAATGTCATATGAATATGAACCATCACCTGAGGAGATTTTAGAGGTATTGCTCCCTCAGTATGCTGAAAGTTTAATTTACGGGGCCCTTCTAGATGCTAAGGCTAGTGAACACGCAGCAACAATGACTGCCATGAAGAGTGCCACAGATAATGCTTCAGAACTTATTGATGAGTTGACATTATCATATAACCGTGCCCGCCAAGCAATGATCACACAAGAGATCACCGAAATTGTTGGTGGAGCCGCGGCTTTAGAATAGACTGTTTCGTAATAAAAAACCCAGGTAGGAGGGGAAAAGATGAACAATGGACAGGTTCTACAAGTAATGGGACCGGTCGTTGATGTGAAATTCTCAAGCGGCCAGCTTCCTGATATCTATAATGCGCTCAAGGTTTCATACAAAGCGCAAACGGAATCTGAAGTAAATATTGATTTAACACTAGAAGTAGCCCTTCATCTAGGAGATGACTCTGTCCGTACAATTGCCATGGCGTCGACAGATGGAGTGCAACGTGGCATGGAAGTCATTGATACAGGTGGACCTATTTCTGTACCTGTTGGTGATGTGACTCTTAGTCGAGTTTTCAACGTTTTAGGTGAAAATATCGACTTGGGTGAAGAATTGGGCAGTGATGTACGCCGAGATCCCATTCATCGGGATGCACCGAAATTTGACCAATTATCGACAGAGGTTGAAATTTTGGAAACAGGAATTAAAGTTGTTGACCTCTTAGCTCCCTATATTAAGGGGGGGAAAATCGGTCTTTTTGGTGGTGCAGGTGTAGGAAAAACAGTATTAATTCAGGAACTGATTAATAATATCGCCCAAGAGCATGGTGGTATCTCTGTATTCGCAGGCGTTGGAGAGCGTACAAGGGAAGGAAATGACCTTTATTACGAAATGAAGGACTCCGGCGTTATAAATAAAACCGCGATGGTCTTCGGACAAATGAATGAGCCACCAGGTGCGCGTATGCGTGTTGCTTTAACAGGACTAACGATGGCAGAATATTTTCGTGATGAACAAGGACAAGACGTTCTGTTTTTTATCGATAATATTTTCCGCTTTACACAGGCTGGATCTGAAGTATCAGCCCTTTTAGGCCGGATGCCTTCTGCTGTTGGTTATCAGCCAACATTAGCCACTGAAATGGGGCAGCTGCAAGAACGAATTACATCGACAAATGTTGGATCCGTTACATCCATCCAAGCGATTTACGTTCCTGCGGATGACTATACAGACCCGGCACCAGCGACAACTTTTGCTCACTTGGATGCCACTACAAACCTAGAACGGAAGCTTTCCGAAATGGGGATATACCCTGCAGTGGATCCACTTGCATCTACCTCACGCGCACTGTCTCCAGACATCGTAGGAGAAGAACATTATGAGGTTGCACGTCAAGTTCAGCAAACTCTACAACGTTACCGTGAGCTACAAGATATTATCGCCATTCTAGGGATGGATGAGCTATCAGATGAAGATAAATTGGTTGTTGCTCGTGCACGCCGAATTCAATTCTTCTTATCGCAAAACTTCCACGTAGCCGAGCAGTTTACTGGACAACCTGGTTCCTACGTCTCTGTTCAAGACACCGTAAAAGGCTTTAAAGAGTTATTGGAAGGAAAGTATGACCATCTACCTGAAGATGCTTTCCGTCTTGTCGGACCAATCGAAGATGCGATTAAAAAAGCACAGGAAATGGGCGTAGAAGTTTAAAAATAGGGAGGGAATATCATGAATACATTGCAAGTTCATATTGTTACTCCCGATGGCCCAGTTTTTGACGGCGCAGTTGAAATGATCACCACGAAGGCGGAATCTGGAGAAATAGGGATCCTCCCTGGACATGTCCCGATGGTTGCCCCCCTGCAAATTGGTGCAGTCCGCATCCATAAAGGCAATGAAACGGAGTTTGTAGCGGTCAATGGTGGTTTTGTTGAAGTGCAACAAGAAAAAGTTACAATCTTAGCGCAAACGGCTGAGAGAGCTGAAAGCATTGATATTGCCCGTGCGGAGGATGCAAAGAAGCGTGCGGAAAGCCGCTTGCGAGGAAACCGGGATGATGTGGACTTTAAACGTGCACAATTAGCTTTAAAGCGTGCGATGAATCGTATTGATGTCTACAAACATCATTAAAGAAATATGTATGAAGGCCAACAATCTAACACCTTCTGATCGGTTGATTAGAAGGTGTTCATTTTTAGGCGAACAGGATGTTGGTCGAAACAGACCGTTGCGACGTACAAGGATCTACTAATGCAGGCGAAACAACAGGACCTTTAATGGAGGTATTCTTATATGCTTGAAAATTTAGGGCAACAGGCACTCATTAATATTTTTTCTCATTTGTTTTTTATTGGGATTGCTTTTATTGCTTTACAAGCCCTTCATTTTGATAAATTCATTCGGGTCAATCGTGTTTTTCAAGCAAGACTTCTTTATGTACTATTGACGATTGTGATCGGTGCCACGGTCAGTAATTTCTTCCTTGATTACTTGCATTGGTCTCAACAATTACAATTACTTTTTAAGTGATGAACAAGCTTTTTTAAAAATAAGTCTATATCGGAAACCTCTTGTATTTTTAACTACATAATAAGAATAAAATCGTTACATCCAAGGCTACGAAAATGACCCAATCCGTATTAAATATTTATATGTAAGAAATGGGTCTTTTTACCTGTTTGCAAAGCACGCTCAATTGTATATTATGTGTAATAGTGTGTGCGAATTTTGTCAAAAATAAAGGTCATTAAACGTCTAATGTTGCGTTATATTATTGGTATGCCTTCCCCCTAACAGGAAACAATATGAATAAGGGGGAATGGAAGATGAAAAGCAATACTTTAAAGCTAGTGATCACAAGTGCTGCGTTTATCGTTTGTTTGATCCTATTATTTAACGGGAATAAATTGAGTGCAAAGACAAATTTGACTGAAATCAATGATTTAGCAAGTTCAATAATAAAATTGGATGGAACCATTATTGAATGGTCTCTATATGCAAGAGAACCTGTTCAAAAAGAGTTGAGTAAAGAACAATATACAGAACTATTTCCTGAGATGGAATGGACACTTGAAAGGAATTCGATGAAAGGTACCATCAACTATGGGACATACAGCGAAACGATTCAAGTCATTACCAATCAACATGGAAATGCCCCATCATTTATTACATACGAATTGAAAGGAAGCGACTGGAGCGAAGCAGCTAAGATTGAAGCTTCTGGGTTCGTTAGCCGTCGTATGAATACTCTTTTTAGTGGGGAACCGACTTTGTTCTCTTGTATTAAAGGCGAATTCAATGAAACAATAGATGAATTTACCAAGCATTCATTAAATGATTTAATGCAATCTTTACAAGCGAAAGAAATTGAGTCGGTTACGGAAAAGAATTTTCAATCCATATCGGCATATTCCTCTCTTTTTTCCCAATCTTTAGCATTAACCAATCAAGAAATGAATATACAATTGGGATTAAGAAATAGTGAATGGGATAATGGAACGATTCTTGTGATCGGCACACCCATCTTGACGATTGAATATTAATATAAGGACTACGGACGCGGAGGGGAATTCTCTTGGAAAAAATCATCGTCCGCGGCGGGAACAGATTGAACGGCACAGTAAAAGTTGAAGGAGCAAAAAATGCCGTTCTTCCTGTGATCGCTGCATCATTATTAGCAAGTGAGGGAAAAAGCATCATTCGGGATGTTCCATCTCTCTCCGATGTATATACGATTGGCGAAGTATTACGCCATCTCAATGCTAATGTAGAATTTAAAGACGAAACTATTACAGTTGATGCCACGGATGATTTGTATATTGAGGCTCCATTTGAATATATGCGTAAAATGCGAGCGTCAGTACAGGTGATGGGACCATTATTAGGAAGGATCGGTAGAGCAAGAGTGGCCTTACCAGGTGGCTGTGCCATTGGCTCCAGACCGATCGATTTACATTTGAAAGGCTTCGAAGCCATGGGCGCAACAGTTAAAGTGGATAACGGCTTTATAGAGGCGAAAGCCGATCGTTTAACTGGCGCAAAAATCTATTTAGACTTCCCAAGTGTTGGAGCCACTCAAAACATTATGACAGCAGCCGTTTTAGCAGAAGGGGTCACAATCATTGAAAACTGTGCCAAAGAACCGGAAATTGTGGATGTTGCGAATTTCCTCAATAAGATGGGAGCCATTGTAAAAGGAGCAGGAACAGGTACCATTCGAATTGAAGGTGTCGAAAAGGTACATGGTGCAGATCACACGATTATACCCGACAGAATCGAAGCAGGTACTTTCATGGCTGCTGCTGCTATTACAGGTGGAAATGTATTGGTAGAAGGGGCTGTCCCTGAACATTTATCATCTGTTATTGCAAAGCTCGAGGAAATGAATGTCACCATTATTGAAGAAGAAAATGGGATACGAGTGATTGGGCCTGATCGATTAAAAGCCGTTGATATCAAAACGATGCCTCATCCCGGTTTTCCGACAGATATGCAATCGCAAATCATGGCATTGCTTTTAAATGCGGAAGGCACAGGCATCATTACAGAAACGGTATTTGAGAATCGATATATGCATGTAGAAGAATTTCGGAGAATGAATGCTGAAATTAAAATTGAAGGACGTTCCGTTATTATTACAGGACCATGCAAATTGCAGGGGGCTGAAGTCGCGGCAACTGATTTACGCGCAGCCGCTGCGCTAATCTTAGGGGGGCTTGCTGCTGATGGCTATACCCGTGTGACTGATTTACATCATTTAGATCGCGGCTATTTAGATTTTCATCTGAAATTGCGTGCTCTTGGAGCCGATATCGAAAGAGTGACAGATAAAATAGTGGAAAATGAGCCAGATATTATCCCTGCAAAAGTCACGGAAATTTGAAATAGGACAAAAAGGAGTGTCTCTAAAAGAGGCACTCCTTTTACTTTCCGTACGCTTTCTTTCCAGGTTAATAGACATAAATGCTTGTCCGTCCCCATATATATGGAAAAGAATACCGGCAGTTAATTTAATATGGACATGGAGGAATAAGCAATGAAGTCGATAAAACCTATTTTTATTTCCGCCACAATTTTAATCACATTAACATTCCTATTACCCTCCCTAGTTGTCTCGTTTTCAGCCAAAGAGAAAACGGCACATCAAAATGAAGCTGTGGAATCCACCCCCCCTGAAAAAGCCGCGGATAGCCCTGAGCCAGATGTGGCTGTCTTTCGGAGCGCAACAGAGAAAATTGAAACCTTCCCTTTAGAGGATTATGTCACTGGCGTTGTGGCCGTGGAAATGCCTGCCGATTTTGAAGTGGAAGCCCTTAAGGCTCAAGCCCTTGCAGCTCGAACATATGTCGTTAACTTTTTACTGCACACAGAGGATAACACGGTACCTGAAGGAGCCAATATAACGGATACTGTAACCCATCAAGTTTTTAAAAATCGTGATGAACTTAAAAAATTATGGGGAAAAGATTTTGCTTGGAAATATAAAAAAGTTTCAGAAGCTGTTCAAGCGACAAAAGGAGAAATTTTGACCTATCAAGATAAACCGATAACGGCCTCGTTTTTTTCTACAAGTAATGGATATACAGAAAATTCAGAGGAATATTGGAAAGATAAAATACCTTATTTAAAAAGTGTAGAAAGTCCATGGGATAGTAAAGCACCCAATTTTGAAAGTAAGAAAAAATTGTCAGTAAAGGAATTTGAACAACTGCTTGGGGTCAATATTGGAGATAGTAAGGAAGTCGGAACCATTAAAAGTAAAACATCTGGTCATAAAGTCGCCACTGTCCAAATTGGTGATAAAACATTTGAAGGTCGAGAGGTAAGGGAAAAACTTAATCTACGTTCAACAGACTTTCAGTGGTCACGCAGTGGGGATTCCATTACTATTATAACGAAGGGCTATGGTCATGGTGTCGGAATGAGCCAATATGGTGCAAATGGAATGGCAAAAGAAGGGAAGAATTACCGCGATATCGTACAGCATTATTACCATGATATTCATATATCCGAGGCTAATCAATTATTTGATAAAAAGTATGCAGCCCAATTTTAATGGGAAAGAGCTGAAGACTTGATAGCGGTCTTCAGCTTTTCTTATTGATAAAAACGGCTAGATTTTACCTGTTTTAAAAATAATGAGCTGGTATCTTTATCCATAAATAAAAAAAAACGCATAAATTAACCGTTTTGTCGAAAAATAAATAGAAAAAATGTTTTAAACGAGTATAATATTTTCATTTCCTGTTCAGAATGATTGACAGAGGTGATGAAAATGAGAGAGGAAGAAAAGAATCAATCTTCTCAATGGAAAAAGTTCCTTAAAAAGCGGTGGGTATATCCAGCAATTTATCTTGCCAGTGCAGCTTTGCTCATATCCGGTATTTTCTGGTTTCAGGCAGCAAATAAAAAAGTAGCTGATCCGCCAGGCGTCACAGAAAATAATACGGATAATTTAACTGGCAACAACAACAATGACGATGCTGTAGAAGTCACACAACCTTTAGAAAATGTGGACATGCCTGTAGCAAATCAGGATGAAGTGGAGTACGTCACGGAATTTTTTGATATTAATGCATCTGAAGAAGAACTGGAAGCAGCACTTATTGTTGATGGAAACAAATATCATCCTAATCTTGGGGTCGATATTGCGAAAAAGGACAACTCGGAATTTAATGTTCTTGCCGCTTTAAGTGGGAAAGTTACAGCTGTTCGCAATGATTCTTTACTGGGAAATGTGATTGAAATTGATCATGGTAAAGGCGTTACCACCGTTTATCAATCTGTCAAAAATTTCAAAGTACAAGAAGGAGATTCAGTTAAACAAGGGGATGTACTAGCAACATCAGGTACAAGTCAACTAAATAAAGCTGCAAAAACTCATTTGCATTTTGAAATTAGAAAAGATAACCAAGCTGTCAATCCTCAAAGTTATTTTGGACAACCGGTTACTTCCCTTGAAGCTGACTCCAATGCAGAAGAGAAGTCTAACGAATCTAAGGACGACTCGGAAATGCATGAAGAGAAGTCTAACGAATCGAAAGACAACTCCACAATGGAGGAAGAGACGAACAAATTTAAAGACAACTCCACAATGGAGGAAGAGACGAACAAATCTAAAGACAACTCCTCAATGGAGAAAGAAACTGATTCAGACATGGAAGAATCCGATGATCAAACAAAATCAAGTGATGAAACAAAATCAAGTGATGAAACAAATTCTAGTGATGAACCAATGAAGGATACTTCCAATCTAGAAATTCAAGAATAATACACATATAAGTGATGACGAGTCCAATCGGGCTCGTCTTTTCTTATAAGGTAAGAAAGAAAAATTGGCTAATGTTTGGATCTAGCTCCAGCGCCTAGCCCCTCGAGGTCAAATAACCTGAGTCAAGAAAAGTCAAAACCGGACTTTTCTTGTCTCAGAACATTTGCTTGTCGGGGCTGACCAAGGCGCTTGCGCTTTCCTTACAGGGTAGGAAAGTATAAATATTGGCTAATGTTGGATCTAGCTCCAGCGCCCAGCGACTAGCAAACTTTCGGTGCCTTCCTATGATAAGTCAACATCGATTCACCCTTCGGGTTCATCGTGTTTCCTTTATCTCGTCAGGCCCCTAAAAAGTTTGTACGTCGCTAAACGGGCGCTTGCGCTTTTCTTATTTTCATCATTTCTCGGGAAATAATGGCATGATCAGGCATAATTTTTCGAAATATATCAGAAACCGCCTTTGAAAATTGAGACGGATAATTGTCGCCCTAAACACTATGGACAAAGAAAGCGTAAGTATATTGCGTAATTTAAGCATATATCCTCAAAGATGTAAATAGTATATACAAACTCTACAAAAAAATAGTGAGTGTTTGAGGTGAGTGATCGTTCATTGGCAGCTACATTTCGTTGAAGACCTACTTAAGTCCAGAAAAAGAGAAGGGATTTCAAATAAAGAATTTACTAAACAAATACCAGTTGCGAAAAGGGTGAAGGAAACCTAACGCGAGCAGATGTAGAAATGATATTAAAAAGACGAGTCTCATTTCACACTCCTCACATCCAACTTAGGGAGGGCGAGAGGTGTGCACGATTACATCAAAGAGCGAACAATCAAGATAGGAAGATATATCGTGGAGACAAGAAAGACGGTTCGTGTCATTGCGAAGGAATTTGGAGTATCAAAAAGCACCGTTCATAAGGATCTAACGGAGAGACTACCGGATATTAATCCAGATTTAGCGAATGAAGTAAAAACGATTTTAGAGTATCATAAATCGATTAGACATTTACGGGGAGGAGAGGCGACAAGACAGAAATACAGAAAGGAGGAAGAAAAAACAGACGAGTTCGAAGTGGAAGTGATCAAATAGGAGAGCTCTTAAGGGAGCCTTCCTTTCTTATTTTGAAAAAACATCAATTTATTTAAAAAATTGCACGAAAAAACAACTGGATTATGGTAAAATAAACAATTAGGGAATATTATACCATGTGACTTTTTACCTGTTTCTTTATTCGAATGAATGTGAAGGTTTTGCAAGGGAAATTTCGTCTTATGAGTAGGAACTTTTTTTATGAAGATAAGAATAGACAATTTAGATAAGCCCATAGAGAGGGATTTAAAATGGAAAGAAGGGAATCGAAATGTTTGCAAAGGATATTGGGATCGATTTAGGAACGGCCAATGTATTAATCCATGTAAAAGGACAAGGAATCGTTTTAAATGAACCTTCCGTTGTAGCGATTGATCGTAATGATAATAAGGTACTTGCGGTGGGTGAAGAAGCTAGAAAAATGATTGGAAGGACACCAGGAAATATTACGGCCATTCGACCGTTAAAAAATGGTGTGATTGCCGATTTTGATGTAACAGAAACCATGCTAAAACATTTTATACATAAATTAAACGTAAAAGGATTTTTATCAAAGCCAAGAATCTTAGTATGCTGTCCAACAAATATTACTGGTGTTGAACAAAAAGCCATCCGAGAAGCAGCAGAAAAAAGTGGTGGAAAAAAGGTTTATCTCGAAGAAGAGCCAAAAGTCGCTGCCATTGGCGCGGGAATGGATATTTTCCAACCAAGTGGGAATATGGTTGTGGATATTGGGGGAGGAACTTCGGATATTGCCGTTTTATCCATGGGAGATATTGTGACATCATCTTCCATCAAAATGGCTGGAGATCAATTTGATTATGAAATTTTAAGTTATGTGAAAAAAGAATATAAATTGCTGATCGGTGATCGCACAGCCGAGAATATAAAAATTAATATTGGGACTGTATTTCCGGATTCTCGTAAAGAAGAAATGGATATTCGTGGTCGAGACATGGTTACAGGTCTTCCGCGAACCATTACGATCCGCTCCAAGGAAGTGGAAGAGGCCCTTCATGAGCCTATTGAGTCCATTGTGCAAGCAGCAAAATTGGTCTTAGAGAAAACCCCGCCAGAGCTATCTGCTGATATTATTGACAGAGGAATTATGCTGACAGGCGGGGGAGCTCTCCTTCATGGAATGGACCAACTTTTAGCTGATCAGCTAAAGGTACCCGTACTCATCGCGGAACACCCAATGGATGCCGTTGCTATGGGGACAGGCATTATGCTGAAGAATATGGATCGTATTTTGCGCCGAACGTTCATGTAAGAATATTCACTTGTTTTATCCTTTAAGAACTTCATTTTTTTTGCTGTGGTAAAAGCTCGGCGAAACTTGTGGATAGAGATGGAGGAGTAATATGTTAAGAGGTTTATATACAGCCGCATCTGGGATGTATGCTCAGCAACGGAAAACAGATCAAACTACGAATAACCTAGCCAATATGAATACCCCCGGTTTCAAAGAAGGTCAATCGTCCATGCGAGCATTTCCTGAAATGCTGTTACAAAAAATCGGAGGATTGGAAAAACCGAATCTCCCCCAGGAAGTGGGAGCGATACATACTGGTGTTTACATGCAAGAAACAGTGCCGCGGTTTGTCCAAGGAGATTTGCAGCAAACAGATCAAAATACCGATTTAGCTCTTACAGATGGTCCAAATGGTTCTGTGTTTTTTGCCGTTGAAGATAATAATCAGATAAAATATACACGTAATGGCCGGTTTAATCTTAATGCTGAGGGTCTTCTAACAACAACGGAAGGTTTACCTGTATTGGATCAAGCGGGAAATCAAATTGCATTAAACAGTGATCAATTCAGCGTCACACCAAATGGTATCATTGAAGAAGATGGGAATCAGGTTGCACAATTAGGGATTGCCGTAACTGAAAATCCCCAAGAACTGATCCAAGAGGAGGGGGGCTTTTTCGTACAGACGAGGAGGCTGATCAACTTCCACTTGCGGCTCAAGAAGATTATCGCATATCACAGGGGTATTTTGAGAGATCAAATGTAGACCCATCTCAAGCGATGACTGAGATGCTAAGTGCGTATAGAGCTTTTGAAGCCAATCAAAAAATTGTACAGGCCTATGATAGGAGTCTGGATAAAGCTGTAAACGACGTTGGCAAGGTAAATGGTTAGGATCAAGGCTGGAGGTCAAAGGAGGGTTCAGGGATGAGTCGTATGATGACAACTGCAGCGAATACAATGAATCAATTACAAAAGCAATTTGATATCATCAGCCATAATATTAGCAATTCACAAACCGTGGGTTTCAAAAGTCAAAATACATCCTTTGCAGAGTTAATGGTTCAGGAAATAAACAATCAATCGTCCGAAAAAGCTGAAATGGGCCGATTGACTCCTATTGGGATTCGCCAAGGGGTAGGAGCCAAAATCGCCAAATCTTCTCTAAACTTACAACAAGGATCCTTAAAGACGACGGAACGAGCGCTCGATATTGCTTTTACGGAACCGAATCAGTTTTTGAAAGTATCTGACAGCGGGGCTCTTCGATTCACAAGAAATGGTGCCTTATATCTTATGCCTTTGGAAAACCAACAAGGGCTACAATTGGTGAATCAGGATGGTCATGCGGTTTTGGACGAGAATAACAACAGAATTGTTTTTCCTGATAATGTAGCCAATATTCAAATGAATAACCATGGCCATCTAACAGCGGAAGGATTAGCGAATCCTGTAAATTTAGGTGTGATTGAAGTAAAGAATCCACAGTTTTTGGAGCAAAAAGGTGACTCTCTTCTTGGTCTTCCTGATGCATTAGGAGTGAACGCAGAAGAGATCTATACCGATTTAACGGAAGAAGGCGGGTTAAGAGGCAATGTGAGCATGCAACAGCAAGCCCTCGAAAATTCCAATGTCGATATAGGTCTTGAATTAACGAATATGATGTTGACGCAACGTGCTCTACAATTCCAATCAAAATCAATTTCCATTTCTGACCAAATGATGGGAATTGTCAACAGTATTCGCTAAAATATGATATGATAAAGTGAAACTTCAATCGAGCGGCAATGGATGGAGTAATTTTGTACCTATAGAATTCACATAAAACACATTTTATATAGAAAACAAGCTAGTAAATTTTTCGTTTTAACTCATTTTAGATGATTAAAACAAAGGAGTTTATCGCAAGATGGCCAATCAAATCAGCCAGGAGCAAGTACAATCAAAAAAAGAACTGAAAAAGAGAAAGCAAGGAGAAAAGAGAGAAAAGCAAGCAAGAACCGAGGAGAAAAGTTCTAAGAGACGAGTTAGAATTAGGCTTATTCCCATATGGCTCCGCTTGATTTTACTCATTGTTTTTCTTGCGGCAAGTCTTGCGAGTGGATTAATGATCGGGTATGGTGTCATAGGCGATGGAAAGCCAAAAGATGTTTTTAAAGAGAAAACATGGACACATATCATAGATTTAGTGATAAAAGATAAGTGAACTTCCTAAATGGATATCCAACGCCTAAGGGAGCCATCCTTTGGAAATTCTCGGGTTCATTGAAAAGGGTGAACCCGTTTTTTAGTTTAAAGACATACATATTATGAGGAGGAGAACGAAATGTTGGACATTCAACAAATTAAAGAGGTTATTCCCCATCGCTATCCTTTTTTGTTAGTCGATCGTGTTTTGGAAGTAGAAGCAGGGAAAAAAGCGGTCGCCATTAAAAATGTAACGGCCAATGAGCCATTTTTTAATGGGCATTTTCCCGAATATCCTGTGATGCCAGGAGTTCTGATTGTAGAAGCTTTAGCGCAAACAAGCGGCATCGCCATGATGCAAACTTCGGAAAATGAAGGAAAACTTGGGCTATTCGCGGGTATTGACAGTTGTCGATTTAAACGCCAGGTCGTACCAGGCGATCAACTCAAGCTTGAAGCGGAAATTACCCGGATGAGAGGATCGATTGCGAAAGCCAAAGTAAAAGCCACTGTGGAAGATGAATTGGTCTGTGAAGCAGAAATTATGTTTGCTATTCAATAAGAAAAGCGCAAGCGCCCGTTTAATGGATGAACGGCTAAGTTCGCGCCTTCCTGGCGCAACGCCGTTCTGACCAACATCCTGTTGGCCCCCGACAAGCAAATGTTCTGAGACAAGAAAAGTCCGGTTTTGACTTTTATTGTCTCAGGTTATTTAGTGGAACATCGGCTAAGGTCGCCACGTCCTATGGCAACGCCGATGGACTCGCATCCTGCGAGCCTCTCAGGGCTAGGCGCTGGAGCTAGATCCAAACATCAGCCGATTTTTATCCTATCCTGTAAAATAAAAAGCTGACAAATAGACGGATGCTATTTGTCAGCTTTTCTATTTCAAGGATGCAAAGCGATCTTGGTTTATTTTAACGTTTCATAGGTCTCAAGAGCAAAATCTTTGTAAGGAGTTGCAGGAAACGACTTCATATTTTCTACCGCGCATTTAGCTAACTTTTTGGCGCTGTTTAAGTCACCTAACTTTTCAAGGCATAGGGCTTGGTACGAATCCTTCAGATATAAAATCGATAAATCAAAAGGATGGTGAAGATCAGGATGAATGTCCACCTTTTTTAACCAGGAGAGCGCCTCCTCATACTGGGCAAGACCCCATAAGGATTTCCCCTTTTCTAAGTGTAAATGCCCCATATGATAATCCGCCATTTTATTTTCAATTAGCACTTTGTCTACCAACTGTAAGGCCCGTGAATAATCGGCCTCCCCATTAAGCCAGTGAATATCGATGATAGCGCAAAACACATGTGAGTCATCATCTTCTGCGAAATCTCCATAAGACGCTAGTTTCCTTAAATAAAAATTC
Organism: Lederbergia sp. NSJ-179; assembly: GCF_022867885.1. GTDB lineage: Bacteria > Bacillota > Bacilli > Bacillales > Bacillaceae_C > Lederbergia. The sequence goes on from NZ_JALIFP010000006.1 coordinate 46,549, forward strand.
TTCTGATCTTGATTTCCCAACATCAAGGCGTAAGCAGCGGCCAATCGATATAAATCATTGATTCGATAAAAAATTCCATGTTTTTTTGAATGACGCATCGCTTGATTCAAAACATCAGTTGCCTTTTCCGCTTCTCCAACCGCAAAATATAAAAATGCCTCATGGTAGTCAAGATCGACTTGTGATATAGGGTCAAGGAAGGCATACATCGATTCAATATGGGCTCTCTCTTTAAGAAGGAGTTCTAACGATTGTTGATACTGATGTTCGACAAAGTAAGTTTCAGAACGAAATATAGCAATGTCGACTTGCCTTGAGCTTATATTCAACGCCTCATACATTTGTTCCGCACGTTCTGCATAAGCATTCCAATCATCCATTCCTTCAAAGTATAAGCAGTGACTATAGAGTTCTAGTAAACGGGCTGCTTCATACCCATGAGAAAGCTTTTCGAGATAAGGGTGAATAAGGGTATATAATTGCTTGTATTTATTTACATGCTGGTGGATTTCTAAATTATTGAGCTCTTCAGCTTTCTGGAGAAGTTTGCTCCACTCTTCTGCGCTCACTTCCTCCAGTAGTTCTGCCACATCTATGTCTAGTTGATTGGCAATATAAGATAAGCTTTCCATGGAAGGCTGTGCTTTGTTATTTTCAATAAGACTGACCATTCCCTTCGTTAATACATTGCCAGCAAGGGCATCTAAAGTCATCTTTTTTTGTTTTCGCAGTGAGCGAATACGATCTCCTAACGTGTTAATTGGTAGTCCCTCCTGTTACTTGTTGTGTTTAATTATATTAAACTTTTTCTTGATTGCAAAGGAAAAGGATGATATGATTTGTTTAATTAAATTAAACAAACGGGCAGAAATGGAGAATGAAGATGAATGAAGATCAGAAATTAATGAAAGCGACTTATCATTTATGGACTTTTGTGACAAGTAAGCTTATTTCATCTTTTGGAGCACAGGTGTATGCTTTTGCTATTAGCTTTTATATTTTAGAAACGACAGGATCCGCCACAAATTTTGCAATGAATCTCCTATGTAATATTTTACCTAGAACGATTGGGGCACCATTTGCTGGCTATATTGCGGATAAATATTCCCGAAAAGCGATTGTCATTCTGGCACAGATTGCCACTAGCTTAGCCATTGGTGGATTATTAGTGGTTCATTTAACAATAGGCTTATCTCTTGTAGCTATTTACATAACTACTGCTGTGCTCTCCTTTACATCGATGTTCTCGGGGGTTGCGTTTACTTCCTCCATTACCGGATTGGTCGATAAAGCTAGAATTCAGAAGGCAATGTCCCTTAATCAAATGTCGATTTCTTTTGCGGCGATTGGCAGTCCAGCAGTTGGTGGACTATTATATGGGATGGTTTCCATGCTTGTCTTTTTGCTTATTTATATGGGGGCTTCTTTCATAGCTGTCATTCTAGAATCAACGATGAATTTTAATTTATTTGCCCAAAGGAAAGAAAAGGAACCAGAAGAGGAGAAGGAAACAATGTGGCAAAGCATGAAAGCCGGAATAGCCTATGTAAAATTGCAACCGGTAATCATGGTGATTATTTGGATTTCTTTATTTATTAATTTCTTTTTTGGAGCTTTTGAGGTGGGATATTCTTATGTTTTAATTGAAAAACTAAAAATGCTCTCACGTGATTTTGGTTTTACTCAAGGAGCGTTTGCAGCAGGGATGTTTCTTTTTTCTATTTATTTGTCAGTTAGAAAGGAATTAAAATATCCCCTGCTTTCGGCTAAAAGGGGCGTAATTTGTTTGGGGGGAGTGATTGCAGGGGTTGCTTTTCCCCTAATGGTGTCCATGTCTTATACAGTAATATTTGTTTATTATCTCCTTCTTATGTTCAGTTTCGGTGTTTTGATCATTTTAGTGAATACACCGATCAATGTAATGATGCAAAAGCAAATCGATGATGATTTTAAAGGGAGAATCTTTTCAATCTTGGAAACAATGTCCACAGCCCTCATTCCTTTAGGGATGCTGATATATGGATTTTTATATGATATTTTTCCTGCACAGTGGATCCTGATTGTATCCGGCTGCGCTCTCATACTTACTGTAATGGTTATGGCAAGGCCATCCGTGATTCGATCGGCGCATCCTGAATTAACGGCAAGAAAAGGTTTGAGTATGAATGGATAAAAAAGGCGGGAACCTGTTTTCTTCTGAGCGGAAAGGGAGATAGTATCAGTACTGGGGAGATAGACAAACTTCTGGTGCACATGTAGCGTTCATCTTTCTACCGATTGCACTCAATGAAGGCATCCTAAAATTTGTCAAAAACTTTTTGCAAGTTTTTACCGAGTTTGGGAAAGCTACTATCAGGCTAAGTGCAATGTTATATTTCCAAAGAATATAACAAAGCCAAAAAAATCCCGTAACACGGGGAAAATCTGAAAGGGGCTTACCAAAATGAAAATGAAGTGGACAAAGTATGTAGGGGCAGTCGCATTGGCGTCTGTACTATTAGTGGGGTGTGGCAACAACGACAATAATGATCAAAATCCTCCACCTCCAGCCAATGACAATGGTGTGAATAACAATGGAAATGGCACTAACAACGGCGGAAATAATAACGGCGTAAATGATGGTGGAACAGACAATGGCTTGAACGATAATAACATGGATGATACCAATGGCAACAACAATAATAATAATAATGGTATGGGTAATGACACCGATTTGAACAATGACAATACGAACGATGATGACCGGAAATAAGCAGGGGACTCCCTGCTTTTTTCTATTAGCTCAACTTCACAATGGCTCATAGAACCAGTCTCGCGGATACTACCCCTTATAAATTCCTTCATAAATTTCTCTCCACCTAAAAATCTGCACCCTAATCAAAATTTAAGTGCTTACATTCATAATCTCGTTTCATTAAGATAAAGGTAGTCCATGTTAGAAATGAAGATTAAGGTGGGAACGAGATGAAGCTGACAGCAGAAAAGATAAAAAAAAACAAAGCCCCCTGTCTTGAATCCAAGCAAAGGTCAAAAAATAAGAGCATTAGGTAAAGACATGATTTCCCAAAGACAATTGCAAATCATGGCCATTCTTGGTGTCATCTGGATGTTTATTTTCAACTATGTTCCGATGTATGGATTAATTATATCGTTTAAGGAATATAGCGTGGTTAAATCCATTTCAGAAGCTCCATGGGTGGGATTGATGCATTTTCGTGAGTTTATTCAAGACGATAATTTTTGGATTGTCATAAAAAATACACTTGGAATTAGCTTAATTAAATTAATTATTGGTTTTCCGTTACCGATTATTTTTGCACTTTTAATGAATGAATTGACCTCATTAAAATTCAAAAAGGCAGTCCAAACGATCACCTATCTACCTCACTTTCTGTCATGGGTTGTATTAGGGGGAATTTTAACAACGTGGCTAGCAGATGTTGGGATTATCAATGATATTTTAATTGGTTTAGGCCTTACGAATGAACGGTTAAACTTTTTGGCAGAGCCCGATTATTTTTGGGCGATTGTGATCATTTCAGACCTTTGGAAGGAACTTGGTTGGTCAGCGATTATTTACTTAGCAGCGATAGCAGGTGTTTCCCCTGAATTATATGAAGCGTCCACAATCGATGGAGCGAATAAATTCCAAAGAATGTGGCATGTCACCTTACCTTCGATTCGCCCAACGATTACAATTTTATTTATTTTAGCGGTTGGGGGCGTTTTAAATAATAATTTTGATCAGATTTTAGTTTTACGTAATGCTTTAAATGAAAGCGCCAGTAACGTGATTGATATTTATGTCTATCAGGTGGGAATTCAGAATGCTAGATACTCTTATGCGACAGCAGTAGGCTTATTAAAATCGATTATTGCTTTTATTTTATTACTCTCGGCCAATAAAATTACGAAAAAACTAGATGGCACCTCATTGTTCTAGAAAGGAGCTGATCCTATGTTTCAAATAATGAAAAGAAATAGACGTACCTTAAGTGAGTATATTTTTGATAATCTCAATATCTTGATTATGTTGTTTCTCTGTTTTATTACGATCTATCCGATTTGGTATGTGGTGGTAAATTCCCTTAATGAAGGGATGGATGCGATGAAAGGGGGGATCTATTGGTGGCCGCGAGAATTTACGCTGGAAAATTATAAGGCTGTATTTGCGAATAAAGGAATTGTCACTTCATTCGGGATCACAGTGGCCAAAACGTTCATTGGTACCGTTTGCCACGTATTTTTTACCGCCATGGTTGCGTATGCCTTATCGCGTAAGGAATTGCGGGGACGGAATATCTATATGTTTATCGGTGTGGTCACAATGTTCTTTAGCGGCGGATTAATTCCTTATTTCTTGTTATTACGTGATCTAGGTCTATTAGATAATTTTCTTGTCTATATTATTCCCGCACTGTTTAACTTTTTTGATCTCATTATTTTTGTTTCTTTCTTTCGGGAATTACCAACATCCCTTGAAGAAGCGGCGAAAATGGATGGAGCCAGTGATATAAAGATCTTTCTTAAAGTTGTGATCCCTTTATCCATGCCGGTGATTGCCACGATTGCGCTTTTCCATGGGGTTTATCAATGGAATGATTATTTTGCTGGTGTCATTTTTGTTAATAATCCCGACTTACAACCGATTCAAACCTATCTTTACAAAGTTGTAGCCGAATCAAGCTCCAACCAAATGATGACCAATGCACCTGGTGGGGTCATCAGTAAAACAGTGACATCTCAATCGATTAAATTAGCGACCATGGTTGTGACAACCGTGCCGATTGTACTTGTCTATCCATTTTTACAAAAATATTTTGTGAAGGGCATGTTGATTGGTTCGATCAAAGGGTAAGGCCTGCTTGTTTATGCTAGGCATGGCAAGCAGTAAAAATAAATAGGGGGAAATATAAAAATGAATGAAAAGAGACGTTTCAAAAGCTTATATCTATTGTTGCTTGCGGTACTGATGGCGATGTTGATGACAGCCTGTTCTTCTGAACCAAAAGAGAAAGCAGGGGCGGGGGAGGATAAGCAGCCTACAGAAGATACTGCAAAGCTCACGGAAGATGATCCGGGTTGGAAGGAAGATACATCACCAATTACATTTGATTGGTATATTAATTTCTCTTGGTTTGCCAACAAATGGGGGGGAGATGAGACTTCGAAATATATTACAGATAAAACCGGTGTGACATTAAACCTGATTGCGCCTGCAGGGAATGAAGCGGAAAAAATGAATACGATGATCGCTTCAGGCACACTTCCAGATTTTATCACATTAGGTTGGGGAGAAGAAGCGGTTAAGCAAATGATTGAGGGAGAACTTGTTCTGCCTTTAAACGAACTAGCCGAACAATATGACCCATACTTTTTTAAAGTATCAGATCCAGCTAAATTAGAATGGTATAGACAAGAAAATGGCCATGTCTATGGCTATCCTAATGCCTCCTCATCACCAAAGAATTTTGATGAATATAAAGATTTGAAACCATCCAATCAAACATTCTTAGTGAGAAAAGATATGTATGAAGCGATTGGCAGTCCTGATATGCGTACACCGGAGGGATTTCTCAATGCTTTGAAAGAGGCAAAGAAAAAATTCCCAGAAGTTAATGGGACGCCTTTAATCCCATTAGGACTACATGAATTTGGAGATACAGGAAACTACTCTTTGGAAGGCTATTTACAAAATTTCTTGGCGATTCCGATGGAAAAAGACGGAGAGCTTTATGATCGCTCAACAGATCCGGAATATTTAAGATGGTTAAAAGTGTTTAGACAAGCGAATGAAGAAGGACTTTTAGCAAAAGACATCTTTATTGACAAACGGCCACAAATGGAAGAAAAAATTGCGCAAGGCCGCTATTTCGCAATGCTTTACCAACGTAGTGATATGGAGGCACAAGAATTGGCCCTCTATAAAAATGATCCTAATTCAGTCTATATTGCCGTTGATGGGCCGGCTAATGAAAACTTAGATCCACCAACCTTATCTGGCGATGGGTTATCAGGCTGGACAATTACTTTAATTTCTAAAGATGTGAAGGACCCAGCAAGAGCGATTCGGTTTATGAGTTATTTAATTAGTGAAGAAGGACAAAAGGATATGTATCTTGGTCCAGAAGGGATTACCCATGAAGTTGTCGATGGAAAACCACAATGGATCCCAGAAGTTCTAGAATTGCTTAGATCTGATCGAACCGCCTTTGATCAAAAATATGGCGCTTCTCATACATTCTGGATGTTGATGGATACGGATATGCAGTTACAATGGCAAGCCCCTACAGAAGAACCGATGAAACAGTTGGAAGACTGGACAAAAGGAAAAACAGAAAGCTTTACTGTTTTTGATGATATTACGCCACAAGGGACATCTACAGAAGGAGTAGCGAACAGCAAAATCGCTCAAGAATGGGGAAAAACCTTACCAAAACTTATCTTGGCGAAGTCGGATGAAGAATTTGACAAAATTCACGAAGAGTTTTTGAAAAAGCGGGATAAGTTTGGTTATGAAAAGGTTCGTGCTTACCAACAAAAACGCTATGAAGAAAATAAAGCTAAAATTGAGAAAGCAATGGAAGAGTAGAAATGTTGGTGCAGCAAACCGACCTAAACCTTTAATGACCAATGATCCAGCTGTTCGTGACGAAGTGAAAAAAGAGGGAAATCTGCAAACAAGCACACTTCCCTCTTTTTTTTACTATTTCCTCCTATGTTCCTATGGGATAATAGAATTATCAAGATGGAACTCATGGGATGTGGACTAAATGTTTACTAGAATAGTTAAAAAAGGGTATCAAAAATTCGGGCATCTCTCCTTACGCAATAAATTGATTGTTATCTATCTCGCTTTGTTTATGATTCCAGTTGTCCTGGTTGTCTTCCTTTATTCTAGTCAATTTTACAAGAATGCGATTAAGGAATCGGAAAGAAATAATCAATATGTAATGGAAATGGAAAAAATCCATATTGATAAAAATATTGAATCGATGCGGGAGTCTGCACAAACTTTGGCATCTGATCAAGATATTATTGATTTTGTCAGCACTCCTGGGGAGAAAGCGGTGGAACAACTAATGGATTTTCAGAGAAATCAGATGACGAAAATGGTGAAATTATTAAATGTGAATCCAAGTATTGAATCGATCCGTTTTTTCATTAATGATGATTCCCTGAGTGAAATGTGGCCGATTTTATTTCGCGAAAGTCGGGTTGCTGATTCGCCTTGGTTTACAGAAGCGATGTCAAGGGATGAAACAGAGCTATGGAAGCTAAAAAGGGAGGATTATCAGCTTCTGACCAATATACAGGAGAAGAATCCGAAAATCGCTTTGTACCGAAAAGTCAATGATATCTATGGCCATCATTTGGGAGTGATTGAAATTTCCATGCTCCAAAAGAACTTTTTCCCGAAAATGTATAGTCCGATTCAAGATGAGAAATCGGAAATCATCTTAGTGAATCAACAACAGCAAATTTTTAGCAATCCCGCCCGATCCTTTTTAAAAGATCAAGAGTTTACGAAAACAGAATATCAGTTTATTTTGGATCATTTAAAAAAGGATGAAGGTATTCATACCCTTTTTTTCACACATGAAAAGATTCCTTATCTTGCGGTTTCGTCTTTTATAGAAGGTACTGATACATTTATGGTCAATATTGTATCTTTAGAAGATCTTTATTCAGAAACGAAAAAAGTCCGTATCTTGACGATTTTTACGGCCGCTGCCTTTTTACTCCTCTTATTTCTGCTGACCTATCTAATGATCTCTCTTTTATTGAAAAAGATGTATACATTAATTGAGAAGATGAATCAGGTGGAGAAGGGAGATTTCACAACCAATATAGAAATTGAAGGGGACGATGAATTCGCCGCATTAGCTTTCCACTTCCAAAATATGCTGGAAAAAATCAATCAATTAATTGCAGAAGCGGTCTATAAACAGGCAGTCACCAAAGATACAGAGTTAAGAGCGTTGAAAACGCAAATTGATTCCCATTTTCTCTATAATACACTTGAAAATATTAAAATGATGGCGGAAATGGAAGGAAAATACGATATATCGGATGCGCTTACCTCTTTAGGGGAAATGATGCGCTATAATATCAAATGGAAAAATGAGTTTGTTGTGTTAAATGAGGAAATTGCCCATATTCAAAATTATATTGACATCATGAATCTTCGTTTGGACAATCAAGTCGATTTTATAGTGGACATTTCTGAAGGGCTGCGAGAACAGGAAATTTTAAAATTATCGCTGCAGCCCATTATTGAAAATGCGATTAAACATGGACTCCAACCAGATTTTAGAAATAAGCAACCAAGGATAAGAATCCGTGTATATCTGGAAAACCAATCAGTATTCATCGAGGTGCTTGATAATGGGGTCGGAATGAGCCCGGAGGAACTCGCTTCATTAAATCATACATTACAGTCTCGGATAGAGCAGGATAAACCAGGGAAAGGGATTGGAATAAAAAATGTGCATGAGCGCATTCTATTATCCTATGGACAGGGATATGGGATTCAAGTCGAAAGTGAGAAAGATCAGTACACAAGGGTCATGATCCAATTACCTTATTTAGTCATAAGGGGGGGCAGTAGGAATGTTTAAGCTATTAATTATCGATGATGAGCGAAACATTCGCATCGGGATTCAATCCATGATTTCGAGGGAGTTTCCCAACCAATTCAGCTTCTTTTTAGCAAGTAATGGTGTGGAGGCATGGGAGATTTTAGAAATAGAAGCGATTGATATTATTTTGACCGATATTAAGATGCCGGCAATGGATGGAATTCAGCTTGTCCATGCGATTCAATCGTTAGAGAAAAAACCAGAAGTCGTGATGATTAGTGGGTATGATGATTTTGAATATGCCAGAGAGGCGATTAAATATCGAGTGAAGGATTATTTATTAAAGCCCATCAATAGAAAAGAACTTCATCAAACATTAGAGCGTGTCATGAAGGAAGTGCAGGCGAAGAAAGAAAACGAGAAAGAAAAGGAGCTAATTCAAGCCAATCAATTAAATTATTTATTCATTCACCCGGATATTACGCAGGATGAAATTGAAAAGGTAATCAACAATTTACAGATAGACGATTACCCTGAAGAATATTTTGTGGGTGTGATCAAATTTCAGCAGACAAAAACGGAAAAAGAACATCTTCCTTATGTGAAAGAAATTCTCGCACAATATTTTCAAGAATCTTTTAAACAAATGATTAGCTTCTATGATAAGGATAACAACATCGTTCTGGTCACACCTACATGGCTGGTATTTGAGTCGATTCTTCCCCATTTCGAGACAACCACGGTGACAATCGGGGTAAGCCGGAAGATGAATCAACGTTATCAAATTAAGGAAGGGTATGAACAAGCCCGTTTTGCTTTGAAACATTCCTTTCTGTTTGCAAGTAAAAAAATGATCAGCTTTTCTGAAATTCACGATAGGAAACAGAATGATCCTCATTTGCTTCCTCTTGAACAGATCCAGAGAATTGCGAATATGATAGGGACCAATCGGGATCAGGAAATAAGGAAGCAATTACGAGAGATTCTGAATTTCGAAGAGATCTTAATGAATGGAATTGAATATATGGAAAAGTTGAATCAAGCGATTAATGAAGTGTTATTAGATTCTGCTTTTCATCGGCTCGGAAAAGAATCAATCGAAATTATGAAGCATTATCAGCATGTTGGCGATATGTATAATTTTGAAAACTTTTACGAGTATTATTATGCGTTGGAAGCATTAGTTTTACAACTACATGAATACAATAAACAGCTCAAATCCATTTACTCTGAACAAAGGCATATTGAAGAGGCCTTGCAGTATATAGACGAGAACTATCATAAAGATATAAATTTAGCGGTGGTTTCCAATTATGTCTCCCTAAACTATTCCTATTTCAGTCATATGTTTAAAGAGCATACAGGTCAGAATTTCGTTGATTATTTGAAAAAAGTTCGCATTGAAAAAGCCAAACTTCTTTTAAAGAAGACGGATTTAATGATTTTTGAAATAAGTTTGAAGGTTGGCTATAAAAATCCAAAACAATTTACGAGAGTTTTCAGGGAATTAGAGGGAATTTCTCCAAAGGAATATAGAGAAAATAGCCTGATTCATTAGGAAATCTGGTATATGAGGATGTTCAAAAAGTCCGGTAGACATAAGCGACAGAGGAACTTCGACTAAGTACCGACACGTCCTGTGTCGAACGTCGAAGTCACCACATCCTGTGGAAGCTCGTTGGCTTGTTTCTCCGCTGCTCATGTATTAGGATAAGGAACTTCTGCTAAAACCGCCCACGTCCTGTGGGCAACGCAGAAGTCAGTACATCCTGTACAAGTCCGCTGCTCGAAACTGCGCCGCCTCGATCTTCTTGGTCCTTTTTATCCTCCTTTTTGAACACTCACTATATGGAGAAATGTAACGTAACGTTGAAGGACGCCTCCCACCTCAAGGGGACAACCCATGAATAGGTGACGGAGGCTTTGTCATGTTTGCTTTGCTTTCATGCGTTTTTTAAATTCTATTGTGAGCGCCTCACCGCTGTATCCTTCCTTGATTAACTTCTCTAAAAGTAATTCTAAATGCTCTATGCGTTTTCGTCTCAATTTTCCTTGCAGGAGTACACTAATGTGGCTGTCGAACTCGCGAATGGTAATGACTTCCGCAGTAAATGGGGCAGGATCATTGCCCTGATGAGTGATGACGACTCTTACTTCAAATGTTTCTTTATTCTCATACTTAGACTGAAATTCTTTTTTTAACCTTTTTTCGATATAAGCCTCTATAATCCAGATGCCATCTTCACTTTCTTTATTAATAATTAATCCATCTGTTAGAGGGATGTCGATCGTTTGTTGTTGGTCGATGATCTGAAGAGCGACAATTTTAAATGTTTTCATCCTTTCGCCTCCGTTCATGCCGTTTCTTCAATTATAGCATTTTCCTTCAACTTTTTTAAAATTCCATAGAAATTAATTTTTAAGTGAAACACCGGTTGTCAAAATCGAATTTTCGTTTAGGTAATTTCCTTTTTTCTCTTAAATATAGCCGTAAAAATGCCATTTTTGCGATTTTACGAAGGGAGAAGTGTCCGATATGATAGGAGTAACTTGTCGAAAGGGAAGGGAAATTGTGATAAATCAGGTGACCTTGGTTGGTAGATTGACAAAAGAGCCAAATCTTCGCTATACAATGGAAGGAAAAGCTGTATTAAATGTGACAATTGCGCTTAACCGTATTTTTAAAAATGCCAAGGGAGAGTATGATACAGATTTTGTTCTTTGTACATTATGGGGGAAAACGGCGGAAAACACCTCAAAGTTTTGCCGAAAGGGATCTCTCATTGGAATCACAGGAAGAATCCAAACGAGGAATTACGAAAATCAAGAAGGAAAGATAGTTTACGTAACAGAAGTCCTTGCGGAATCAGTAAAATTTATGGATCGAAAACCAGCCGAGGAAAAAGCCTTTTAATATGCCTGGCATGCCCCGGATTTTGTCGAATATTCATTATGGAGGTGAACGTTTGGTTAGTCGAAATGGAAGTCATTCGATGGAAATGGTGGTAGGTGATCTTATCCTTATGTTAGGGAAAGCCAATCATGAAATTTATCAATTAAGAGAAAGAGTGGATTACCTGGAAAGTCTCCTTCAGAAGCCGACCTTAGATAGTTCCCCAGATTCCACCCTCAATTTAGAAAGAAAAATGGCACAATAAATTTTCTCCAACTGTGTCAGATGCTTGATCCTCCTAATTGCCCCATTTAAAAAGGCTGTCCCAAGTGAATTGGAACAGCCTTTTCTTTAGGCCCACAGGATGTTGGTTAGATTTGCTTTGGAAAAATCTATATGACTTGAATTTTCCTCACACAGTAACTCTTTCGCTTCCGTCAATAAGGCAGGGAGATGATCCCCGGCTTCGCGTAAAGAATCCCAACGCAAATGGAGGGGGAGCCACGTTTTCGGGAATAGAGAAGGATCCTCTAATAGCCCATCAACCTCTTTTTCACAGATCCCTCGAATAAGAAAGTCCGCTCTTAACTCTGCTCTCTCTTTCTGAAACTGCGCGTCTTTTTCCTTTAGCTTATTCAGAAAAGCAAGGATTTGCTTTTCCTCCACGGAATGATCTGGCATAGAGACGACTCCTTTCCATTATAAGTAGATTTAAGCTAGGGCTAGTAAGGAACGTAACTCATCATTTGATAATTCAGTCACCCATTGATCACTTCGAATGATTTCTTCATTTAGGGCTTGCTTTTTCTCAAGCATCATATCAATTCGTTCTTCCAATGTACCTGTTGTAATAAATTTATGGACATGGACAAAACGGTCTTGACCAATCCGATAAGCTCGATCGGTTGCCTGGTTTTCAACAGCCGGATTCCACCAACGGTCATAGTGAATGACATGATTGGCCGCTGTTAAATTCAAACCTGTTCCACCTGCTTTCAAGGATAATAGGAAGAAAGGAAATTCTCCTGCTTGGAAACGAGACACATATTCATCCCTTTGCCCTTTAGGCATGCTCCCATTTAAGAAAGGAACTTGAATAGAAAAGCGTTTTTCTAAAAGATGGCGAATCATTTCCCCCATTTGGATATATTGGGTAAAAATAATGCCTGCTTCTCCTCTTTCCACAATGGTATCAGCCATTTCCACCAATGTTTTGATTTTATTCGACCGCTCCACGACCTTCTCTGGGATACCTTCCTTTAAATAAAGAGCGGGATGATTACATAATTGCTTTAGTTTATTCAGCATCTGTAAAATCAGTCCCTTGCGCTCGAAAAAGCTTAAGGCTTCAATTTTAGAAAAGGTCTCTTGTACTAAATCTTCGTATAAGGCTGCCTGTTCCGTTGTTAAGGCACAGTATTCCTTTTGTTCCAACTTCTCTGGCAGATTTAACTCTACTTCTGGATCCTTTTTCGTTCTCCTTAGTAAAAAAGGTTTGATTAGGCGTTGTAATTCTTTAATTTTTACCTCTGAACTATCTCTTTCAATCGGAGAAATATATTTCTTTTGGAATTGGCCAAAGGTGCCCAAATAGCCATGGTTAATAAAGTCAAAAATGGACCATAACTCAGCCAAGCGGTTTTCCATTGGTGTCCCTGTTAAAGCAATGTGATGAGCCCCTTTTAATTTCCGAATCGCCCGGGATTGTTTCGTTTCTGCATTTTTAATATTCTGTGCTTCATCAAGGGCAATTGTTCCCCATTCCACACCAGCAAATTCCTCGAAATCCAGATGGGATAAGGCATAGCTCGTTAACACGACATCCGCATTTTGAATGCTATTAGTGAAGCCCTCCCCTTTTGGCCGATTAGGACCATAATGCAAAACAACGTTTAAGCTCGGAGAAAATTTCTCCAATTCCCTCTGCCAATTCCCGAGGACCGTTGTTGGACAAATAATCAAGGCTGGTTGCTTGCTTAAGCCATGTTTTTTAACATGAAGCAGATAAGCAATCAGTTGAATCGTTTTCCCTAAGCCCATATCATCCGCGAGACAGGCACCAAATCCAAATTGACGTAGGAAAGCGAGCCAATCCACACCAAGCTTCTGATAGGGACGCAATTCGCCTAATAATTGATCGGGAACTTGGATGGGCGGAATCTCATCTAAAGTGTTCAGTTGCTTGAGCATTTTTTTAAGTGACTGATTTAGTTCAATTTTGATCTGGGCAAAGGCACGAGGGTCAAATTCCTCTTCAGGGTTTGAATCAAGTTCTTCTTCAGCCCCCATCGCAAAAATATCCTGCATCCGTAAGCCTTCTTTTCTTGCTTGGGTCATCAGTGCTTGAATATGAGCAATCATTTTTGGATCAAGCTTCACCCAGCGGCCCCGAATTTTGACAAGACGGCGCTGTTCTTGAACAAGTTTCTGAAATTCCTCCTCTGATAAATCGGCTCCATTCATGGAAAAGCGCCAGTTGAAATTAAGCATCGCATCTAAGCCAACAAAGGAAGGACGATACTGGGTGGCCGTTTGCCGGACTCGTGCTTTTACCGTTAGATTCGCATCACGCATGGCTTCCCACCAACTTGGGAGAAGAATGTCAATGCCAAGAGAAAGTAATTTTTCACTTGCGTCTGTAAGGAAATCCCAAGCTGCTGCCTCTTCAAGTGTTCTCGTTAAACCGGTGTTTCCTTGTAACCAAGGGAAGAGCTTGATCCATCGTTCTTCTTCCTTTGTCACCTCTTCAAGATAGGGCTGCCATCGTTTAGGGACCTTTTCTTCTATTGAATACACTTTATCCGGGTTGTTTGGATCGCGAAGAATCGTTTCTAATCTCCAAGGCTCCTCATCTGTCTCAGGTTCGGATAAACGAAGCCCAATGGAAAAGGGCAGTGTTTCCTTAGAAAGATTGGCCCAAGCCTGCCACCTCTCTTCATCAAAATACGTATTTAGTTCATCCGCAGTAAGTGGACTTGAGTGCAAGGCGTCCAATTTTTCCGCTAGCTTAGGTTGCTGGAATCCCCCTTCAAGATAGTTCGTTAAGGAGTAATGGTAAAACTTGGAAATAAAGGTTTTGAGCGATTCTCCAAATATCGATTGATCCCAAAAGGCCTCTTGAAATTCATCCCAAACCAAGGAAGGAACTTTCCATGTAAACAAAGCCTCCTCCTCATCTGAAAAAGTTGGATTCCAATTTCCATTCTGAATCGCCTCTAGAATAATCGGTGCTACATTTAATAAGGAATCTTCGGGCTCATCCCAAATCCATTGAATAAAAGGACTAAAGCCTTCTCTACCTAGCAAAGTCAAAAGCTCATAACTATTAAGCTCAATTCCGCTTATCTGATCATGCGTGATTTTTTTCAAAAAGGAACCATAAAAGCTTTCCCCATGCCAAAGAAAGAGATTCGACTGCCAATAAGAGGGATTAACAGTCTCTTCCCATGTGTTTTCCGCATAGAGGAAAAATGAATCAGCTGTGAGTGGTCGAATATGCAATTGCAATTGGTCATTATTCCTCATGAACTAACTTTCCCTTCCGACACTCTTCTTGAAAAGCACGTAATCGTTTTGTTCTATTTAATAAAGTAGATAAGTAAAATTCCCACTGATCTAATTTCTTTTCTTTCCGATAAATCGTTCGTAATTTTTTTAAATAGCGAACAGCTTTTTTATAAGAATCCCGGTTACGAAGATCAATTTGATCGATAACCGCGGCATGATAAAGTGGTTTAATGGCAGCCGGATCTTGCTTTGCTACTATATTTAGAGTTGCACGATCAATAAAATCAATCGTATCTTCCATATACACTTGAAGGGCCGCCCATTTTCGATAATCCTGTTTGTTCAGTAAATATTCACTATAACGAAAGCGGCTATAAGGTAATAAAGTGATATAGAGCCTCTCTATAAGAGCAGCATCTATTTTGCTTAAAGTATCTTCATCCATCGTATCGTACAAAGTACGAGTAAACTGAATTTTCTCCTGAGGCAAAGTTAAGCTTGCAACATAATGCTCGATTTGCCGGACAAATTCAGAAATATAAGGAGTAATCCGCTCTTTAGGTAACCATTCAAAGCAACTTAAAGCATATGGAGCAATATTTGCCCCGTAATTCTTTATTTTTTGCAAAGCTAACTCATCTTTTTCTAATAAAATCGATAAATGAATCAGACCGAGTTGGATACGAGTTTGTTCGTGATCTTT
The DNA here is from genome assembly GCF_022867885.1 of Lederbergia sp. NSJ-179. Taxonomy (GTDB): domain Bacteria; phylum Bacillota; class Bacilli; order Bacillales; family Bacillaceae_C; genus Lederbergia. The sequence goes on from NZ_JALIFP010000006.1 coordinate 62,234, forward strand.
TTTAATCCGCAGGTGGTTCCATTCTTCTGCCCGCTCTTGTTTCTTTTTAAAAAGCATGGTCCATAGTAATAAATACATCAAGGTAAAGCTTGCTTCAAAAGAAGTTTCCACTTCTAATAAGCTGGTACTTTGGCTCCGCAAATAGAGCAAATATTCATCAAACGCAAAAGGAGAAGCCGTTGCGGAAAGAACAGTGATGGCGTCCTTGGCTTCTTCCACCATTTTCTCTGCAAAAAAAGACATCTCTTCTTTTCTTGTGGAATTGGTTGAAATGGAATCGATTATTTTTAAAGATTCAAAAGCCGCAAACAGTTGAAAGAGTGGCTTCCATTCTCGTTCGACTGGTGCTAATGTAAGCAGCCGGTGATAGCGAGTGCGTGCCCATTCCTGCAATTGATAAATGTTTTGCGGAAGAATATCAGAATAAGCCTGTTGAATGCGCGTGACCCATTGATACGGACCATTTTCCGAGTTGGATGATGTTTGTTTTAATAAATCAGAACCACGTTTAAGAGTGGAAAGGATATCTTCTACTTCCCAATGGGCTTTCCATTCCTGTGTCCAAACAAAAATATTCTGGGCCTTACTTAAAATCGCAAAAAAGAGGGCGATTTGGTGGCGGCATATCCCCTCCTCAGGGCAAGAGCAAGTGTTATGTTTAGGCTGATCAAAATAGAGCTCCACATAAACCGTGCTCACATCACGTACATTGCCGACCATCTTTTTATGGCTAAACTTGACATTATAGACATTCTGCTCACGAAAAAGCATCATCCCTCGTTGAACCAATTTTTGATGACCCTCAACCCTTGGATCTAGCAGATTCTTTAATTCTTCACTATAAGATTGTATCGCTTTTAACAACCCTTGATTATATATCATCACAAACCTCCAAATCCTTATTATACCGTGATTTCGGAAAATAAAAAAGGGGAAGGGGTATATTCTGGTGATAGTCCTCTCGACATTGACAAAGAAAAAATCTATTTCTATGATAGATTTAAGAAATAAATGTGAATGTAGCGGCAAAAAGCTAGAAAGCGGCTTGGGTCGGTTTCTTTTCCATATGAAAATGGCAGAGCATTCGGTTCTCGAAAGGAAATAGAAAAATGGAACATTTATCAGGAATTTTTAAATGGATGTACGAAATCGGCAATGGATTGGCCAAGCTGATTTATTTGCATCTTCTTTGGGTGTTGTTTACTTGTTTGGGTTTGGGAGTGTTAGGCTTATTTCCAGCCACAACGGCCTTGTTTTCAGTAATTCATAAGTCAATGGAAAGAAATATGAAGGATTCTCTCTTCCAAACCTTTTTTGGCGCGTATAAAAGTCAGTTTTTACAAGCCAATGGATTCGGCCTAATCATGACGGCATTAGGCCTTTTCTTGTATTGGGACTTGACGATTTCTAAGCAAGTGATTCAATCTGCATTTTTGCATGTGATTCTACTCATTTTTTGTTTCCTTTACTTCATCACTGCTTTATATTTCTTTCCAGTTTTCGCTCGTTATCAATTAAAAGGGTTTCAATATATGAAACAAGCCTTTTTAGTGGCAATCATTAGACCGTTTGAGACGATTGCGATGATTCTTTGCTTACTGATTCATTATTATGTTTTTATTTTTGTTCCCGTTTTATATGTCTTCATGGGGGCCGCAATGTTGGCTTATCCTTTGATGTGGTTTGCTTATCGTGCTTTTTTAGGAATAGAGGAGAAAAAACATTTGGGTTAGGGGGAAGAGGAAAATGATTGGGAGGAGAAAAGTCAAGTCGCGTTTAGTTTATAAATATATCATCTCATATTTACTGGTTTTTCTAATCCCTTTTATCTTTATGAGTATTTTCATTTATTATAATTCCGTTTCAGGGCTGCGTGAAGAGATTGAGCAATCGAACCTGAATAAATTAAAACAGGTTGAAAATATGACAAGTGAACGGATTAAGGAATTAGACAAAATTGCTTCGAGGATTGCGTATGATCCTAGATTAACTCCCTATATGATGGAGCACGGATATTATGGGGGAGAAGCGCGGGATGAATTGAAAAAATATAAAGACAATAGCTCCATCATTCAGGAACTATTTGTCTATTTTTATAATCAGGATCAATTGATTTATTCTTCTAATGGACTTTATTCTTTTACGACTCTTACACAAAAAATATATCAATTCGACAAATGGGAAAAAGAAAGCATGGTGAATCAATTACATTCAACCCAGCCACTCATCTTGCCAGTTGGGGATGTGACGCTAAAAAGTGGTGTAAGAGATCGAATGATTGCTTTTATCTTTCCAATCGCCCCCAATAATCCAAATCCATATGGATCTGTCATGTATCTTACTGAAGAATCGGTTTTAACCAATATGATTGAAAATATTCTTGTCGATTTTAAAGGGAACACCTATATACTGGATGAAAATAGCGAACCGATCGTCTCAGCAGTAAAGGATGCGGAAGTCTCACTGGATCAGCTTGATCCATCAATGATAAAAAAACAAGGGGTTCATACCATCCGAATCAATGGACAAAAATATTCCCTTACAACGGTGACCTCAGATGTGAGTGGTTGGACTTTTATGACCCTTATGGATGCGGATCAATTTTTCGAACGTGTCGTTCACCGAGAAACATTTGTTATGGTCCTTTTGCTCACCTTATTCCTAGTCGGCTTGACTATGGCCATTCTATTGGGACAAAAACAATATAAGCCGATCCAAGGCTTGCTTGAAATTGCGAAAATGAGTAGCTCAAAAACAACCAATTGGGAGGGGGAGAATGAACTTGACGCTCTCCGCCAAACGATTACAACGGTTTTTAAAGATCATAAAAGTTTGTCAGAAACAGTTGATTTGCAGAAGCCATATGCCAAAGAGCAATTATTAGCCAAAATGCTGAAAGAGAGTTTTCCGAATGAACAAGAAATTGATTCTATGTTACAAGCATTAAATATGGAAATGAATGAAGGTCCTCACTTTGTGGCGATTGTAGAATTTGAAAAGGAACAATATGAAGGGGAGCCAACGGAAGAGAGGGACCAGGTGCTTCACACTCTCTCCCATTTTACGTTACCAGATGCAACGGTGAACGGCGTTGATTTACTTTACCAAAATGCGCTTGCTTTTATTATCAGTCTAAAAGAGGCAGAGGGGCATAATCAACAAAGGCGTGTGCTGGCAGAAGCGTTACAGCAGCATGTTCAGAGGCACTCGCCTATGAATGTGTGGATCGTTACAGTGGGAACAAGTTATGGAAGAAAAAATCATATTAATCGTTCCTATATCGAGGCATTAGCAGCACTAGATCACAAATTTGCCGTTCCACAAGGCAGTCTTGTCTTTTTTGAAGATTTAGGGTCACCGAGGGAAAAATCCCTTGGATATCCGAAGGAAGACCAAATTAAATTGGCCCAAAGCTTGAAACAGGGGGATCAAGTCGTTGCCCTGGAAACTTTGCATGCCATGTTATCCAATTTGGTGGAAGCGGAAATATCTATCCAAGCGTTAAAATATATTTGTTTTGATATTATCAATACTGTGATCAAAACTGCAATGGAACTGCAACTCACAGAAAATATGGACGACTTTAAAGAGGTAGGAGAATTCCATTCTGTTGAGCAGTTAGGTCAACGACTTAGCCCGATTATCCTAGAAATTTGTCAAAGGGTAGGCGACAAGATGGAGAATCGCAGCCAGAATTTACGGAAGGACCTTCTGTCGTATATTCAGGAACATTTTAAAGATTATGACTTAAGTCTAGAAGGCTTAGCGGATCACTTCGAATTATCCGTTCCATATCTTAGTAAATTTATTAAAGAACAAACAGGCGAAACGTTTACCCAATATGTGTTATCCTTACGAATGGAAGAAGTAAAAAAACAACTAAGAGAAACCAATCAACCGATTAAGGAAATTGTTGCCCATGTCGGCTATAAGGATGTGGCCAATTTTACTCGCCGGTTTAAACAACTAGAAGGTGTCACACCAGGTCAATATCGAAAATTAAATCGATAATAAGAAAAGCGCAAGGCGCCCGTAATCGTCGACAAGCAAATGTTCTGAGACAAGAAAAGTCCGGTTTTGACTTTTATTGGCTCAGGTTATTTGACCTCGAGCCGATGGCGCCTGGAGCTAGATCCTAACACTAGCCAATTTTTATACTTTCCTTTGAACAAAAGCGCAAGCGCCTTGATCAGCCCCAACAAGCAAATGAACACCGTTCTGACTCACATCCTGTGGGCCTAAATAATCTCGTACCCATCAAAGGGTGCGAGATTATTTATTTGTTTATTTTAAGGGAAAGCAAAACCCACATACTAGATTAAATTATACATATTCACCCTTGGTGAGGCCCAGTCTTATCAAGATCAGGCTAATGATCATCCTTCCATGTCAAGCGCCTTCATTAAAATCGACATATTGCGTACAAGTTGTCGAAAAAAATAAAATGAAAATACATTGAAAACACTTTCAGTTGAAGGGGGCAATCGAATGAGTTCGAATACAACGACAGAGATTCAACAAAAAGTAAAACTGCAAAGTCGGCCTTTAACATCCAAAATTCGTAAGGCTTTACAAAATTGGCAATTATACGTGTTTGTATTACCGGCTTTTTTATACTTTTTGATTTTTCATTATGTGCCAATGTATGGGGTGCAAATTGCTTTTAAAAACTTCATTCCTACGCTAGGGATTTGGGGGAGTGAATGGGTAGGTTTTGAACATTTTACTAGATTCTTTGAATCCTATTATTTCTGGGATTTATTAAAAAACACATTAGGGATTAGTGTATATGAATTAATCGTTGGTTTTCCATTACCAATCATTTTAGCTCTAGCTTTAAATGAGGCAAAGGACGGATTATATAAGAGGTTCGTACAAACGGTCACATATGCCCCCCATTTTATCGCTGTTGTGGTCATTTCAGGGATGATTATTTCCTTCCTATCACCAACAACGGGGATTATCAATCATATTATTGGCTTGTTTGGAATAGGGCCGATTCCGTTTATGGAAGACCCAAAATGGTTTAAAACGATTTATGTCTTCTCAGGGGTTTGGCAAAGCACCGGCTGGGGAACGATTATTTACTTGGCAGCACTTGCGGGTGTTAGTCCACAGCATCATGAAGCCGCGATTGTCGACGGGGCGACTAGACTGCAACGAATCTGGCATATTAATATTCCAGCCATTTTGCCGACGATGGTCATCCTAATGATTTTAAATGTAGGAAACATATTGGCGTTGGGCTTTGAAAAAATATTGCTATTACAAAATCCGCTCAACAAAGAGGCTTCCAATGTAATTGCCACATTTGTCTATGAATCTGGCTTATTGAATGCACAATATAGTTTCTCTGCTGCTGTTGGTTTGTTTAACTCGGTGATTAACGCCATTTTGTTAATTGTTGTGAACAAAATTGCTCAAAAAACAAGTGAAACCAGTCTTTGGTAAGGAGGTAGAGTGATGTGGCATCAGTCATAAAAGATACAAAAGCCGATAAAATATTTAAAATTTGTAACTATGTTTTTTTAACTTTAGCGATGCTTGTTGTTCTTTACCCTTTGATTTATATCGTCAGTGCCTCGATGAGTGATCCGGCCGCTGTTAATTCAGGAGAAATGTGGCTTCTTCCGAAAGGGATAACATTCGAAGGCTATAAGTTAATTTTTGATAACCCTGATATTTGGAAAGGGTATCTGAATACGATTTTTTATACCGCTCTTGGTACATCGATTAATCTAGCGGTTACCATCCCTGCAGCTTATGCGCTTTCTCGTAAAGACTTTGCAGGGCGCGGTTTGTTAATGGGAATGTTTGTCTTAACGATGTTCTTTAGCGGCGGGCTAATTCCAACGTATCTAGTTGTCAAAAATTTAGGTTTGATCGATACGGTTTGGGCGATGGTCCTGCCAAATGCGGCCGCTGTATGGAATATCATTGTCGCACGTGTATTTTTCCAAACATCGATTCCAAAAGAATTGGAAGAAGCAGCCATTATTGATGGGTGCACAAATTTTAAAATGTTTGTCAAGATTATTCTTCCTTTATCGGCCCCGATTATTGCCGTTATGGCTTTGTTTTATGGGGTTGGGCATTGGAACGGATATTTTAACGCCTTAATCTATTTGTCAGACAAAAAATTATATCCATTGCAACTTGTCTTAAGGGAGATTTTAGTGTTACAGGAAATGTCTTCCCAAGCCACAACGAATATATCAAGTAGCTTGGCAGAAGCGATGAATAACAAGCAACAATTAGCGGCAGTGATTAAGTATGGGGTGATGATTGTATCGACATTACCTATTATCATTGTCTATCCATTCCTGCAACGTTATTTCGTCAAGGGCGTTATGATTGGGTCGTTAAAAGGGTAAGAAAATTTTGGAAGTACTTGAAAGGGGGGATGTACTTTCATAATGATTCGATTTGCAATAAACTTGATAAAGTTAAAGAAGATAAGGGGGATATAAGGATGAGAAAATCATTTAAGTTCATCTTGACTGGTGTATTATCAGCGACACTTTTATTAAGTGCCTGTTCATCATCAGGAAATGACGACAAAAAGGACACTTCATCGAAGGCGAAAAATGTTGAGGTTCATAAAGAGGGATTTCCAATTGTAGATGAAAAAATAACGTTGAGCATGATGGCACCAGGAACAGGTCTAGCCGAATGGAAAGACATGCCGACATTGCAAGAATATGCAAAAATGTCCAATATCGACTTTAAATACAATACACCACCGCTAAGCGATTTTCAAACAAAACTAAACTTAGCCTTTGCGAGCGGTGATATTGCCGATGTGATTTATGGCGCGGGCACGAGCAATTTAACTCCTGGAATGGAAGTGGATTATGGGGAACAAGGGATATTGATTCCACTTGAAGATCTAATTGATAAATATGCGCCAAATATTAAGAAATTATTGGAAGAAAGACCTGATGTCAAAAAGTCTATCACTACCATTGATGGACACATCTATTCTTTGCCTACGGTTAACGAACTCCATACTTCTTCCTGGTATATCGGACCTATTTGGTATAATGGCAAGTGGTTAAAAGCTTTGGATGTAAAAGAATTACCTAAAACAACAGACGAATTTTATGAATTGCTCAAGCGTTATAAAAATGAAGATCCGAATGGAAATGGAAAAGCGGATGAAATTCCTTTGACAGATGTGAAACTGAATTCAATGCGTCCATGGTTACTCGCTGCATTTGGAATGAAAGAGTGGGGTATTGACGAAATAGATGGAAAAGTGAGATATACACCGATCACGGAAAATTACAAAGAATATCTAACCTTTATGAATAAATTGTATAAAGAAAAATTGCTTGATCCCGAAACATTTTCGCAATCGGATGAACAAAAGAAAGCAAAAGGGCAAGATAATCGATTAGGGGTTTTCACCGATTTCTATTCCTTCTTTACAACGGGTGAAACGGAAGAGGAATCCATGAATAACCCAATGTACTATCCGTTGACAAGCTCGGTTTCTCCTGAACCGATTCTACCAAGGAATCCGGCCATTCAAAGAGGAACCTTCTCAATTACGAAAAATAATGCATACCCTGAAGCAACGATGCGCTGGATTGATTATTTTTACTCGCAGGAAGGCTATGAATTTTTGAATGAAGGACCTGAAGGATATCTTTGGGAAAAAGGGGAAGACGGCAAGAAGAAGTACTTAGAAGAGCCGCCAAAAGAATTTAAATCCATGGAGGACTATCGGGGTACACTTACACCTGCTTATGGTATTTCAGCACCTGCCCTTGAACGACCAATTGAAGGAAAAGAAGAATCTGCTTTTGATAAGTTCATTGCAACGGAAACAAAAGAAAAAATAGAACCATTTGCGGAAGTTCCATTTCCACTTGTTTATTTAACAAATGACGAACAGAAACAAGTGAATAATATTGAAGTGGATTTAAAATCCTATGTCGAGCAAATGGAAGCAAAATTTATCACAGGGGTTGAGCCGTTATCAAACTGGGATAAATACGTAAAAACAATCGAAAATATGCAAATTGATGAATATGTAAAAATTCATCAAGCTGCCTATGATCGCTGGAAAAAGAATTAAACATTTTTGGGAGTTATAGGAAGAAATATGTTACAGCTTTAAGAGAGATCGACTTTCGATTTTCATTACACATGTAAACTTAATGAAGAAAGAGAATCAGTGGGGAGTGAAATACACCCCACTGATTGCTGTTTTATTTTATAATGCTCTTAGGGGAGGGAATGGCAATGTCAAACATAGATAAGGAACGGGACAAAATGGAACAAACAGAAGAGATTGAAAACGGTGTACACCACTATAGTAGTGAAAAAGGTTGGATACGACCAAAGGATCCCGAGCTTTTAAAACAAATCGAATGGTTCAAGGATCAAAAGCTTGGATTTATGATGCACTGGGGTCCTTATTCACAGTTAGGATTAGTAGAATCGTGGGCACTAAGTGATGATGATGCCGACTGGTCAAGGGAAGATGTAGACTGGGAGTCCGATCCTGAAGTTTTTAAGCGTCAATATGTGGACTTGAATAAAAGCTTCAATCCTGTTCGCTTCCAGCCAGAGGAATGGGCTGAGCTAGCGCAAGAGGGAGGATTTAAATATTTCCTGTTTACGACAAAGCACCATGATGGTTTTTGTATGTGGGACACAAAGACAACGAATTATAAAATAACAGATCCAAGCTGTCCTTTTCATACACATAAATATGCCGATATTGTGAAACATGCGTTTGATGCATTCCGCAATAAGGGATTGCCGATTGCCGCCTATTTCTCTAAAGCGGATTGGCATACACCGACATACTGGGCACCAGATATGGAACGGGGAACAGAGATGTGGAGAGGGCCTTCCTATGATCCGGAAAAGCATCCGGAATTATGGGAGAAATTCGTGCAGTTCACACATGAGCAAATGATGGAATTATTAACAGACTATGGACGAATCGAGGTACTTTGGTTAGATGCTGGTTGGGTATCCGCAAAGAATAAGCAAGACATTCGTCTGGGGGAATTGGTGGAACGAGCTCGTGAAAAACAGCCCTGGTTACTGTCGGCTGACCGTCTGATCGGTGGTCCTTATGAGAATATTATTACTCCCGAACAAGCGGTTCCAGAGAAGCCAATGGATGTGCCATGGGAAAGTTGCATTACAATGGGATCAGCCTTTTCATTTAGATATGAGGATGATTATAAATCAACGAGAGAATTGATTCATTTATTAATAGAAGTAATTTCCAAAGGCGGCAATCTTGCATTAAATGTTGCCGCACAACCGGACGGACGTTTACCACGAGGAGCCGTCAAGAGAATGAAAGAGATGGGAGCCTGGTTAGAAATACACGGTGAGGCAGTGTATGGAACGAGAATGTGTGCTCCATACTTCCAAGGGAACATTGCTTTTACGAAAAAAGGCCACACGGTTTACTGCTTTTATATGTATGAAAATGAGGATACACCTGTACAGCAGGAAATTTTTATTCCTTATACCGAAAAGGTTCACAGTGTGGAAATGGTGGAAGGATCTAGACAAGTAAACTTTAGACAAACAGAAAAAGGTTTAGCCATCACCTTGCCTGATTCAGAAAAAAGCCAAACTGCTCCAATCGCACATGTATTTCGTTTTCATTCGTTATTCGATATTGAAAAAGGAGCCGATATAAGTGTATGAAATTCATCGATTGATCCATTATTTAAAAGATCATCTTGTTCTAGATTCCATTGCTATCGAGAATTGGAAAGCAAAACGTGCAGAATATACAGAACCCGTCAAGTATACGTATAAAAAAGACGCTGAGCCAGAGACCATCAATGTGGGAGACCATTTAATCGTTTCTGGTGAGACGATGTTTCTGGAAAATGAGATTGACGTTCCGCCGGAATGGACCGAGCAATCAATAGGATTGGAATTTCTCGTTGGTCAGCCTCATGTAAAAACGAATCACGAGGCCTTATTGTCCATTGATGGGAAACCTTATCATGGGATTGATCGAAATCGAAGCTTTGTGCCATTTCCTGAAGATAATAAGCTTACGTATCATGTTCAAATTGAACTATTTAATCCTGTTGCTCAAGTGGTCGATCGCCTAAATTTCCAAAACGAACCTGCTGAACATAGTCCTGCTCCATTATCGCTCTTACAAAGTGAGCTCGTTTGTATGAATGTCGCGGTGGAGAATCTCCTGTTTACGGTGAAGGCTTATTTTGAAGCAGCCCAACTATTACCAGACGGGGATCTAAGGAAGTCCACGATTATAAAGACCTTAACCTCGGCGGCGAATCAAATTCAAAATGAAACGCCTGATCAATTAAAAGATCAGGAATGGGTACGCACTGTGGAATCAGGCTTGCTTAAGGAATTGGAGATGTTAGAAGACCCATCTACTGGAAAAATACATATGGTCGGTCAATCGCATATTGATCTCGCTTGGCTATGGCCTGTAAAAGAAGCGGTTCGTAAATGTAGTCGAACTTTTTCCACCATGAGTACCCTCCTTGACCAGTTTCCGGAATTTGGGTATGTCCAAAGTCAACCACAAGCTTTTGCGTTTATGAAGGAACATTATCCTGATATTTACGAGCGGGTAAAACAACATATTGCAAATGGAAGATGGGAGCTTGTAGGAGGCATGTGGGTCGAACCGGATTTGAATATCCCTTCTGGAGAATCCCTTGTTCGGCAATTACTGTATGGAATGAATTTTTATCAGGAGGAATTTGGCGTTAAGCCGCGCATCGAATGGCTTCCAGATACATTCGGCTATTGTGCTTCATTGCCGCAATTGCTTCAAAAAGCGGGTTTGGAGTATTTCATGACAACCAAAATGAATTGGAATGATACGAATCAATTCCCTTATGATCTTTTCCATTGGGTTGGAATCGATGGAACGAGTATGATCGCCTATTTAAATCATGGTGTGAATGAATATACCCATCCGAAAGAAATCAAGGAACATTGGGATAGTTATAAGCAAAAAGCAGAACATCCAGAACAAATGCTGCTTTATGGGCATGGTGATGGCGGTGGTGGTGTTACAAGAGAAATGATTAAGTATGTGGAGCGCTCTAAGAATCTGCCAGGTTTGCCTACCAGCACATTTAGTACAGCACATCAGTTTTTTGATGGGATCAAAGAAGCCAATCCAGCGCTTCCAGCTTGGAATGGGGATATGTATCTTGAACTTCATCGAGGGACGTATACGACTCAGGCTCATAATAAACGTTGGAATCGTAAAGCGGAGGTTCTATACCGAGAAGCTGAAATTTGGGGTAGTTTCGCCACTTATTTCGACCAAAGCCATTGTCTGCATACCCTACATGATGGCTGGAAGTTATTATTACTCAATCAGTTCCATGATATTATTCCCGGGACTTCGATTCCAGAAGTATACGTGAAATCAGAATCTGATTATAAGAAAATTTTTCAAATTGGCCATGATGTGAAAGAAAATGCCCTGCAAGTTTTAGAAAAACAAATAGATACAAAAGGTGATGGAACTCCTATTGTTGTCTTTAATAGTTTATCTTGGACAAGATCGGAAACAGTGACCATAAAAGGCGGGCATGAACTAGAGACGATGGGTGTCTACGATGAGCAAGGGAATTTGTTAGAGAGCGACATTCGCTATCTGGATGAAAATCAGGTGGAAATGTCTGTTCATGTCCCTGCTATTCCTGAGATGGGTTACTGTACTATTTGGTTAAAAGAAAAGAACATCCAAGATCAAACGGAAACCCCTACATTTGATGGTCATTGGGAGACAGAATATTATCAAGTGGAATGGAATGAGAACGGGGAAATTTCCCGTTTATATGATAAACAAGCAAACAGAGAAGTACTGAAACTAGGTGAAACCGCGAATCAACTGCAATTTTTCCATGACCGCCCACCTTTATGGGATGCATGGGACATCGATCCACGGTTCGAGAGTCAAGTGGCAGATCAAGTGAAATTACAATCCATTGAAGTGATCCAAAAAGGAAAAACGAAAGATATTTTACGATTTAAATGGTCTGTCTCTAATTCCTTCATCGAACAAGATATGATATTCCACCATCATTCCAGAAGGATTGATTTTGCAACAAAGGTGGAGTGGAAGGAAGAGCATAAGTTATTAAAGGTCGCTTTTCCTGTCGATGTATTAGCGGATAAAGCTACTTTTGAAATTCCATTTGGAACAGTTGAGAGAGCTACCCATAACAATACAAGTTGGGAAACAGCACAGTATGAGGTGTGTGGGCATCGTTTTGCCGATTTATCTGAGGGTGATTATGGTGTTAGCTTGTTAAATGATTGTAAGTATGGGTATGACGTGAAGGGCCATGTATTAAGATTATCCCTATTGCGTTCACCCAAATGGCCTGACCCTCAAGCGGATATAGGATCCCATACATTCACCTACTCCTTATATCCACATCGGGGAAATTGGCGCGAAGCAAATATAACGAGAAAAGGGTATGAATTAAATCATCCGGTTACGGTAGTAGTAGCGGAGGCTCATGCTGGAAGCTTGCCGAATCATCATAGCTTTATGAAAACTGAAGCTGAACATGTCGTATTAGACACAGTCAAACCTGCGGAGGATGAGAATGGTTTCATTGTTAGACTTTATGAAGCAACTGGAGGAAGAGAGCAGACCACTTTGCATTTACAGCTCCCGATTGACTCAGCGGAGGAGACGAATTTATTAGAAGAGCCTGTTGCCAATTTAACCATTGTGAACGGTCAATTGCGAACAGAATATAAACCATATGAAGTGAAAACCATGCGTCTTAAAGCGTAAATAAAGCTTAAAAATACCAATTCGACTGCGGGGCCTGCAGGATGTTGATCGGAACGGCGTGGCGATTGTCGTCGCCTTGAGCCGTTCGTCCTATCAAGGCTTTGTGCCGAAAATGGGGCGGACAAGCATGCTCTAGGACGACCGGAAAACTGGGAATCCCCGAAATATGGTAGTCAAGCACGCTCTATGATGACCGAAAAACTGGGAAAGCCCGGAATTTGGTCGTCAAGGACGCTTTATGACGACCGAAAAACTGGGAAAGTCCAAAATTTGGTAGTCAAGCACGACCGAAAAACTAGGAATACAACCAGGCCCTCGAGGTCAAATAACCTTGGACTTATAAGGGGAAAAACACCCTTTATAGGCTCAGGAACATTTTTCTTGTCGGGGGCCTACAGGATGTTGGTCAAAACGGCGTTGCACCAGAACGGAGCGAACTTAGCCGTTCATCCATTAAACAGGCGCCTTGGGCTTCTCTTATGAATTGGTATTTAAAATAATATGGAATGGATGTGGGATGGGATGAGGTATAAAGATCGTTCACTCCCAATTGAGGAACGAGTGGAAGATTTATTGTCGAGAATGACAGTAAAAGAAAAGGTTGGCCAGCTTAATCAAAAAATGTACGGATGGGAAGCTTATCGAAAAACAGAGAACGGCATCGAATTAACGGAAACGTTTAAAGAGCAAGTTGCATTTGGAGATGGGATGGGAGCTCTTTATGGGCTATTTCGTTCAGATCCTTGGTCTGCCGTTACGTATGAAAATGGCATCCCTACGCATGAAAATGCGAAAATGGCCAATAAAATTCAGCAATATATCATAGAAAATACTCGCTTAGGGATTCCAGTTCTATTATCGGAAGAATGCCCTCACGGACACCAAGCTTTAGATGGGACCTTGATCCCCACAAACATTGGAGCAGGTAGTACTTGGAATCCCGAACTAATGGAAGATGTTTACCGTCATGTAGCTGCAGAGGTTCGCTCCAGAGGCGCTCATTTAGGGTTAATCTCCACCTTAGATATTTTACGTGAGCCAAGATGGGGGAGATCAGAGGAATGCTATAGTGAAGATCCCTATCTAGCCGCAAAGATGACAACCGCCGCTGTGAAGGGACTACAAGGGGAGGCAACCGAGTTAGCCCGAGGGGATAAAATCATTGCTGTATTAAAACATTTCTGTGGTCAAGGGGAAGGCCAAGGTGGGCATAATGCTGGACCAGCCAATATTGGCGAAAGAGAATTACGAGAAATCCACTTACCCGGAATGAAAGCAGGTGTAAAAGCTGGCGCCCTTGGATGCATGGCCGCTTATAATGAAATTGATGGTATTCCCTGTCATGCGAACGCAAAATTACTTACAGAGATTCTTCGGGAGGAATGGGGCTATGAAGGGATTGTCATGGCGGACGGAGTTGCGATTGACCGCTTAACAGCACTTGCAGGCGATTATGAAGCTGCAGCGGCTATGGCTCTTACAGCAGGTGTTGATTTAAGCTTATGGGATACTTCCTTCACAACCTTAGAAAAGGCCGTTGAACAGGGAAAAGTAACAGAAGCGCTCATCGACCGGGCTGTACGGAGAATCCTGCGCTTAAAATTCTCTTTAGGCTTATTTGAGCAGCCTTATACAGATGAAACACAGTCCACTCGAGTGGTAGGAAATGAATCTTTTCGAAAAACAAATCTCCAAGTCGCAAGGGAATCGGCTGTTTTGTTAAAGAATCAAGATCATCTCTTACCATTAAGCAAGAAAACGAAAAAAATTGCGGTGATTGGTCCAAATGCGGATCAAATTTATAATCAGTTAGGGGATTATACCGCCATTCAACATGATGGGAAAGGTTCAACGGTCCTTCAAGGGATAAAAGAAATAGCTGAAGGGGAAGTCACCTATGCCAAAGGCTGTTCTGTTCGCGGAGAATCAACAGAAGGTTTTCCAGAAGCTGTTGCGGCTGCTGAAAAATCGGATGTTGTTGTCCTTGTATTAGGCGGGAGCAGTATGCGGAACTTTGATCTTGAATTTGATTCTAATGGAGCGGCGATTGTCTCCGGCAACCCGACGGACATGGATTGTGGAGAAGGCGTTGATCTGTCTGATTTAAAATTAGGTGGCGTCCAAGAGTTATTGGTCAAGGAAATCGCGGCAACTGGGAAGCCGATTGTTACGGTATTAATACAAGGACGACCCCATGCGATTACAGGGATTGTGGATGATTGTGATGCGATTCTTTGTGGATGGTACCCTGGTCAAGAAGGTGGACAAGCCCTAGCTGAAATCATCTTTGGGAAAGTGAATCCAAGTGGAAAACTAGCCGTTTCTTTACCACGTTCGTCCATGCAATTGCCGGTGTATTATAATCAGAAAGATCAAGGCAGAGAGCTTCAGTATGTCGATTCACCTGCATCTCCATTGTTTTCATTCGGCTATGGCCTAAGTTATACGCAATTTGAATTCAGTAATCTTCAAATCGGGCCATCAGATATGACAATAAAACAACTAAACGAAGGTGCCTCCGTTGAAGTCCATGTCGATGTCAAAAATACAGGGGAAATAGCTGGTGCGGAAGTTCTACAATTATATATCAAAGATATGGAAGCAAGTATCACAAGAAGGGTGAAAGAACTAAAAGCTTTTCAAAAGATCTGGTTAGAGCCAAACGAACAAAAAACTGTGACCCTTCTATTGAGTAAAGAAGAATTAGCGATTTGGAATCATGAAATGGAATTTGTCGTAGAACCTGGGAATATAAAAATAATGGTAGGAAATGATTCAGAAAATACGTTAGAGGCTCTTTTGACTTTGCAATGATTCATTCGACCAAAAATACGAAATGGTGGTATTACAGCACCCACCCTTAGTGGTCCAATCGAAGGAAAAAAGCAGTCTGATTTCAACACATTGCAGCAGAAACAGAAGAAAAAATAAAGCCCTTTACGGAAGTACTGTTTCCTTATGAAATTCCAAGTTTCGTTAAAAGTGATGATTGAAGTATGATATGAAAGGTGGATATCTCTTTGGCTAAACCAAACTTTATATTTTTTATTGTGATGATCTGGGGTATGGAGATTTAGGCTGCTATGGATCAGAGCATGTGAAGACACCAAATATTGATCAGCTTGCTGCGGAAGGAATTCGATTTACGAATTGGTATTCCAACTCTCCTGTCTGATCGCCGTCAAGAGCATCGCTGTTAACGGGGAAGTATCCTGGCCGTACAGAAGTGGATCAAATTTCGAGTGGAAAAAGAGGAGCGGCTGGATTATCCACAGCCCACGAAACGCTCCCTTCCCAAATAGTCTCTACCCAGTATTGACAGCTGTATGAGATTTTAAACTAAACATTAAATAGCGAGGAAGCAAAATGAAGGATGCCAAAAAGGCCGCGAAATACTTAGGTAGGTATTTGGCTAGACCAGCTATTTCAGAGTATAGAATATTAAAATAGACGGGGAAACTGTTCATTTTTGGTATGAAGATCATCAAACTGGAAAAAGGGTTACCGAAGCTCTTCCTGTATATAGATTTCTTTTTAAATTAATACAACATATTCAGCCTAAGCATTTTCGAATGGTTGGTCGTTCGGTTTGTACAGTAGAAGACCCTATAAAAAGGCTAATCAGGTATTGAGCCTTTACGCTTTTATGAGAACGAAACAAATTTCATTATTACTTGAAAGTAAAAAGAAGAAGAAGACTTATAGACAGCGCATGATAGAAGCATTTGATAAAGATCCATTTATTTGTCCTCACTGCCATCGTGAGATGGACTTGGTTGAAATATGGCATGCGGATTATGGCTTTCTGTATCATTACATGGAAGATATAGAGTCTGTTATGAGAATAAGGAGGATTAATCTTGACCAAAAACAAAAAACAGGATGAAATTGAGCCGAGCATTTTTGGAATCACTAGATGAGGACGATCCATTTGGTTTGAATGAAGAAATGACAATACTGACTTTTTGGATTGTGGTGAGGAAGACGCGGTACCTGAATATGTAGTAGAAGAATTTCATTTTGATTTAAAAGAAAATGAGGAAGTGGAGGTAGTCTGCCCTTTTTGCGATGGCATCATGCGGCAAGCGAGGAATATCCCGAGTGAATAATCTTCACTCGGGACGTGGTTTAGTCGCGTTAGCGCTTTTGTTCATTTCTAGATGCGTGTTGTTTCAAAGGAGAGAGATGTATATTAAGAACTGGATATACTCCATAATGAGGAACTAAACATATTATACAAGAGAGAAATAGAGTAGCAACAATGTAGTTTTTTTATAAATTGACAAATAATTTCTTTAGTGGTAATATTTTGTTACCGATAACCCTGTTTTCACAAGATTGAAACTTTCAAAAGGAGGTGAAATGTGTAGTGATAAGGTTCTCGTGCAATGTTTTATTTTCCCCCTAAGGGAGCTCATAATTCCCATATATCCATAACTTGTGGTAAAAGATGAATATGATTGGTGGTAAATATGTTGCGAAAGGAGATTCATAGTATATTGAGGGGGAATAAAAATATATACAAGAATATCAGTTATTAAATTTCTAGATATTTTTGATTGCGTTTACAAGTTATCGGTGATGGAATGATGGGTAGTGGTCTTCAATAGTCAACAGTTAAAAGTATTACAATAAATAGATGGGGGAAATTTATGAAAAACAAAGGGTTGTTTCTTATAAATGGAATGAAGAAAATGAGGGCTACACATGTGTTACTTTCTCTATTGATGTTCGTTTCTATCGTTATGGGTGGATGTGCTAACAATAGTGAACCTAGTAGTAATAATAATAGCGACAATGTGGAAGCGGAAAAAAATGTTGTAACTGTGAAAATTTTAACACCTTGGGATGAAAATTTATTTAAAGAACGCTTTGGAAATATTGATGAGAAGCTTACGGATATTAAACTTGAATTAATTAGTTCACCGACAGATTCAGAATCGTTGCAAGAAATTAATGCAAAGGGGATTATACCGGACATTATTTTAGCTTCATCAGGATTTGATGTTGTTGAAGACTTGGACATGGTACAGCCGCTTGATGAGATGGTGGAAGAACATAATGTGGATCTAAGCAAAATCGATCCATCTGTATTGTCTCTATACAAGCTATGGGGAAACGGAAAATTAGTTGCCATTCCTTCAACCGTTGACAACTTTGTTATGTTTTATAATAAACAAATTTTCGATCTTTTCGGTGTACCATACCCAGATCCGGAGCAACCGATGACATGGCAGCAGGTAGTAGACTTATCCCGCCAGTTGACTGGGTCGCGAAATGGTGTTGACTATGTTGGTTTTGAATTGATGTACGGAAATACGGTGCCATTGAAAGAATTTGCCTTGAACTATACAAATCCTGAGACAGGTGAGGTACTTATTACGGAACAACCAGAAGTGACACAGTATTTCGAGTTAATAAAAGAATTTTATGATATCCCGGGATTGTATGATCCGAAGGCGGCAGCAGAGGAAGTAAATGCGTTTGGTGAAGGTAGGGCAGCTATGACGGTATCTTGGCCAGGTTTTATGAATTGGGGTATAGGGGAGGATTTTGTTCTGGACATCGATTTCGCACCTGTTCCAGTTTGGGAAAATAACCCCAATAAGCCTCCTAGTTATTCACATCCATTTGTGCTTAATAAGCATAGTGAAAATAAGGAAGCCGCATTTAAAGTCCTAGCAGAAGAGTTGTCTGTAGAGTCTCAAACAAAGCTCTCTAAATCCGGTGAGTTTCCAAGTGTGCTTTATGATGAAACACTTGAGGCGTTTGGGGGAGATAATGAGAGATTTACGGGTAAGAATATACCTGCCATTTATTCAGGTGAGCCAGCAATTTATATGGAATTAAGTAAATGGGATCAGTATGTGGACTTCGCAGATGCATTACTAAAATTTGCGGAATCTGGCAAAGATATCCCAACTTTCCTAAGGGAATTAGCGGAAGAATCTGAAGCAAAAATTAAAGAAGCAATGGTGAATGATCAATAAAAATAAAGTCACAGGCAAAAAAGGGGAGGGGGGTATTCCCTCTCATCTTGGAAAAAGAACAGAGGACTACTCCTCATATCTTAGCAGATGCAACAATGGAAGAGATCATTTATAATGCAGCTCATGTACAACCGACAGAAAGACAAGTGAGGCATCAAGAACTTGAGTTTTATAGCTTAATTCATTTTGGATTAATACCTTTACCGATCAGGAATGGGGGAGCGGAAAAGAGGATCCAGCCATTTTTCATCCTAAGGAACTGGATGCCGAACGATGGGTAAAGGCCTGTCAAAGCGCTGGAATGAGAGAACTAATTTTCACATGTAAACATCATGATGGGTTCTGTCTATGGCCAAGCAGGACTTCAGCCTGGGATATGACTTTAGTCATCGACATTTATGTCAAAATCCACCTGCTTTGAGCAGGTGGTCGTTTAAGTGTTCGCCCTAAGCGATGTTGTGTATTTATACCAACGAATGCGGTACATAAAAGTTCTTCTAAAATCTTAATCTCTTCAGATGTCAAATTGACTGATAACGCCGACACTGCATCTTCGAGATGGCTAATCTTGGTCGCCCCAATAATCGGTGCTGTGACTTCTTCTTTTTGTAACAACCATGCAAGTGCGACCTGTGCGCGTGGAATACCTCGATGCGCAGCTACCTCTGCCACTCTTTCCGCCACTTTGCGATCGGCTTCTTCTGTCTTGGTAAACAAGGCCTTTGCTACTTGGTCATTCTCTGACCGAGAGGTCTGCTCATTCCAATCTCGGGTTAATCGACCTGCAGCAAATGGTAAATACGGTGTTACACCAACTCCATCATCTTTACAAAAAGGTAGCATTTCTCTTTCTTCCTCTCTATAAAGCAAGTTAAGTCTATTTTCCATTGAAATGAAACGAGTCCAACCGTTACGTTCTGCCACATGTTGAGCTTTTGCGAACTGCCAAGCTGACATAGAGGATGCTCCGATATACCTTACTTTGCCTGACTTAACTAGATCATGTAATGCCTCCATTGTTTCTTCAATCGGTGTGTTAGGATCCCATCGATGGATTTGATATAAATCGATGTAGTCTGTCCCCAAGCGTAATAGACTATTATCAACTTCTGTCATGATCGCTTTGCGGGAAAGCCCCATTGCATTTGGGCCCTTACGCATTGGAACGAATACTTTTGTAGCAATGACAACTTCGTCACGGCGAGCGAAGTCTTTTAACGCTCGTCCAAGAATTTCTTCACTAGTGCCGTCAGAGTACATATTAGCGGTGCTAAAAAAGTTTATACCTAAGTCAAGTGCTTTTTTTATGATTGGTCTGCTCTTTTCTTCATTCAGTGACCAGGGCGTATTTCCCCGTTCAGGTATTCCGAAGCTCATGCTTCCAAGACATAATTCTGAAACATCCAAACCAGACTTTCCGAGTTTTTTATATTCCATGGTATAACTCACTCCTTGTGTAAAATGTAAAAAATTTAAAGTTATTTCTTTTTATCAGCGAGAGGCTACCATCATCACCACGGAAGTTGACGTCTCTCATTCGAAAACGTGCCTGTAGGACCGCTCTCGTCAAGAAGAGCAAGGCTTACCGGATGCCGAGCAGCTTGTTGAACGGTTCCTGTCCCTTCAAAAATATTAAGGTCAGTTGCTGTAAAGCCTGGGCATACCGCATTGACCTTAATACCTGTTGATTCAAGTTCAATAGCAAATGCAAGCGTGATGGCGTTAAGGGCAGTCTTTGAAGGGCTATAAACTGCACCGAACATTTCACGATGCGTATTGTTCGGGTCAGCGTTGAGTGTCAGCGATCCTGCTCCACTAGATATGTTAACTATGCGTGCAGCAGGTGCTTTACGGAGAAGCGGTAGCATCGTTTGTGTGACAGCAATTACACCAAATACGTTTGTCTCAAACACCTTGCGTACTTCTTCAATAGATGCAACACTTGGTCTGCCTGACTTACCTACTTCTTCAAGCTTCCTTCCAGGTTCACCCGCATGCGATATACCTGCATTGTTGATAAGTACGTCGAGACGACCTCACTCGTTACGGATACATTCTACTGCTGTGTTGATAGAATGCTGATCGGTAACATCAAGCTGGATGGCCCGTGCATCTGCCCGACGCTAATTGCTGCTTTTTTCCCTTTTTCAAAATTTCGTGATCCAATAAGGACAGTGAATCCGTGTGCAGCAAGATCCTTAGAGATTTGAAAACCAATCCCTTTATTGGCTCCAGTAACCAAGGCAACTGGTTTATTATGCATTGTAAAACTCTCCTTTCCGCATGCAACTTTTGTCGTTACGGATAAAATCTTTTTATTATGCCATGGCATTTCATTTAGGTTGACACGTCAACCTAAACAAACTTTAACGCCTTGTGGTTGATGTGTCAACCATGATATACTCCAATTATGAATAAAAAGATTATAAGTGAAGAAGAAATGCAAATATGGCATATGTGGAAAAGCTCTTATAAGAGTATTTTTGGTCGCGTAGTAAAAGACATGTTCGAGAAGACTGGGCTATCGGAGGGTGACTTTGGTATATTAGACCGATTGGATCTTTATGGAAAAGGCAAGCTACGCCAACAAGAATTAGCGGACTCGATGGATTGGACCAAGAGCCGGTTATCCCATCATTTAACGCGGATGGAAAAACGGGGACTTGTTTTAAGGAAACCAATAGAAACTGAACGAGGGGTTCAGGTAATCACTACTTCGGCGGGAAAATCAGCATTGGAAGATGCCCGCCCTATCGTTTCCAATGCAATACGCAAGTATTTTTTAGATTTATTAACCGAACAAGATATTGAGTCGATTACTAATCTGGCAGAAAGAACAAAGGCCAAATCTTCATCGGTTTGTAATACCCCGCCATCTTAATTGCGTTTCTTGATGTTATTGAGATGATAGGTAATAAAAATGCTGGTTTTCCTAATTTAGAAGATCAGCTTTTTCTACTTTGTGAAGAAATGTACTTAAGCTAACCTGCCCGATAGTTTAAGTGCATTTCTTCACAAACTAACTTTCACTAATACGTTTCATCAAACTTTATTTTATAAAACAAAAAATAAAGCCGATATTCCAGAATATGAAGAATATCGACCATCCTTATGTTAAATTATCTTTGCGTACAAATTAGTGTTAAAAGTTTTACTCAATACTTACGTTAATGATGTCTATTAATTCTAGAGTTAATAGGGCATCCTCATTATTATAAATAAAAAGTATCTTTTGTAGTAAATCAATTTTTTTAATGAATCCTTCAGTTTCATAAATAGTATTATGCGAATAATATTGAATTTGCACTAACAAATTATTCTTTACAGCGTACTGGATTGTTAAGTTCATTTCTTCTAATTGATGTTCGTCAATTATTGGTTTTTTCATTTCTTTATCTTTATCGATTGCTGCTTTTAACAATTTTACATGTTCAGGCAACATAAACGAAGTATCATTTTTTATTACCACGGTCTTTTAACATTTATTTCCACCTCGTTTTCTAGGAGCAAACGTTCTATATTATATTTTACATAACATTAAATTATTATCAATTATTAGGTTTTAAATCTTACTTTAAATATATATAAACAAAGAAAAACATCTAATAAAAAATGAGGTTTTTGAAAAAAAGTCTTGATATAAGTGCGTGTTCAAAAAGGAGGATAAAAAGGAACAAGAAGTTCGAGGCGGCGCCGTTTCGAGCAGCAGAATGTATGCTTTTAAATACATGAGCAGCGGAGAAACAAGCCAACGAAGAAATTCGCAGTGTCATTTTTACCGGACTTTTTGAACATCATCTATAAATAAAATAAGGTTATCGTAAGTGAAGTGAAAATACCGCAAAGTAAAGCTCGGTGCACCAATATACCACGGATAAAACCCTAGCATAGCCTAAGGATGATTAACATCCCCATTTTATTAGAAAAAGGTGAGGCCTCATCGGTGACTCACCTTTTCGTTATTTCGCTTTATTGCGGATAAATATTTGTCAAAAGGCCTATTTAGCATACTCCAAGCTCTATGGAACTTGTGGCATGAAATCATTGATTGTGAACTTGTCCTGTGTACCCACAAGGTATCCATCAATCCATGGATAGGATTCATAGAATTTCTTCTCTTATCCTCAAAAATCCGTTAGCCGCCCCATCCATGAGAAGATTAATAAAACCGTTTATAGCCGTCAAATTTACTTTTCCAGTAAGAGTTGCTAAGATTGGTAATGTTGACACCATTGTCATTGGCATGGATGAAATCGCCGTTTCCGAGATAAATCCCCATATGAGAGATTCCTGGTTTATATGTATCTCTAAAGAAGACTAAGTCGCCTGGTTGAGGATTGTTGATATAATAAGCGCGATCATAATAGCCTTCAGAGCTGAGACGACCGATTTTTTTCCCGCTTTGATTAAAGGTATAGTAGATAAAGCCGCTGCAGTCAAAGCCAGCAGGTGTGCTTCCACCCCATGCATATGGAGAGCCGATCACTTTCTTTGCTGTTTGGATCACGTCTGTATTACTAACGGATGATCCTGTATCAGCAGCAGGAGGGTTTGGACTTGCTTTCGGATTAGGTTTTGCTTCTGCTTTATTATTGTTCGTGGGAGAAGAACTTGCTTTTACTTTTAAGACTTGTCCAACTAAAATGAGGTCTGAATTTAATCCATTCAAAGACTTAAGCTCTTTAACGGTTGTACCGTATTTTACGGCAATCCCGCTTAAAGTATCGCCGCTAACAACCTTATATGTACCTGTTTTTTGGGAGCTGGTGCTTCCTTGGTTCGATCCAGTTGGCTTCGTCGTACTCGATCCAGGTTTGGATACTTTTAATACCTGACCGGGGTGAATCAAATCGCTTGTTAACTGATTCCACTCTATTAAACTAGTTAGGGAAATATTAAACTTTTTTGCGATATTAAATAAGTTATCACCAGAGACAACGACATAGGTTTTGGCTGAAGCAGATGAATTTTCTTGTGTTTTTCCTTGTGCCGAATTAGACTTTGGTTTGGTGGTTTCCGTTTTCTTTTTCGCTTCATCAGGAGTGACAATAATCACTTGCTTTGGATAAATTAAATCACTTTTTAAGTTGTTCCAATCTTTTAACTGGGAGACAGATGTTTGATATTTGGATGCAATTTTCCAAAGAGAGTCCCCAGATTTTACTTCATGAGTCGCGCCAAGCGCAGTGCCAGTAAAAGATGTTGTCAGTATAACGGCCGTTGCCGTTCCTGCTAATGCCTTACGCATCTGAAGTTCCTCCTATCTTCTTACATTACAGTTCATTCTACCATGAGATAGGTAAAAGGTTGGAAAAAAATCCAATTTGTAACAAATTTTTAATGTTAAACCCTTTTTTTGGCAAAAATCGATGAGAGAAGACCTATATTGACTATTTGTACATCTTGTTTGTTGCTAATTGTTAAATGAACAAGTAGAAAAATGAGAGCAAATCAAATTCATACCTCCGTTTGTCATTCAAATCTGCTAGGATTATAATAGGTGTAATGAAATCAGTTGGAGAAAATTGGGGTGGATATATTGAGTCAAAAAGTCGTGATAAATGCTGAAATTTACCCGGGGGGAAGAGAGGAGCCTATTTCACAAGGGTATATGCGCTTTTCTGAGCAAATTCTTGAAGTAGGTCCAATGAGTGAGTATAAAAAACAGGAAGGAGAAAAGGTCATTGATGCTAAAGGCCTTCTCGTCATTCCTGGCATGATTGATATTCATATCCATGGCGGACATGGCATTGATTTTATGGATGCCGACCCGGAAAAAAATGTGGAGTTAAGTAAAAAATTACTAGACGAAGGGGTTACCTCCTTTTTCGCCACAACGATGACACAGGAACATGATCATATCACCAAAGCCATGGAAGCAATTCAAGTGGCAAAAGCAAAAGGGGCGAATATAGAAGGGGTTCACTTAGAAGGCCCTTTTATTAATGAGAAGAAAAAGGGGGCACAAGATCCTCAGTATATGGGCCCTGCCAACATCGATACTTTTTTAAAATGGCATGAAGCTTCAGGAAATCAAATCAAGCTTGTCACATATGCGCCTGAATTAGAGGGAGCCCGTAAATTTGAACAGGTCATGATCGATCGGGGGATTGTGCCGTCTGTTGGACATTCGGATGCCGTTCGCAAAGAGCTGCTTGAAAGTGCCGCCTCTCATGCAACCCATTTATATAATGGAATGCGTGGGCTTCATCATCGTGAGGCTGGTGTGGCAGGCCATGCTTTAATAACGGAAGGTTTGCAAGTGGAGATAATTGCGGACGGTATTCATATTCATCCAGACATGATCAAGCTTGCTTATCTCGTTAAAGGGGCAGAAGGCATCTCCCTGATTACGGATGCGATGATGGCGAAAGGGATGGAAAACGGAGAATATGAATTAGGAGGTCAAAAAGTCATTGTTGTTGATGGAGAAGCGCGTTTGGAAAATGGTTCGCTGGCAGGGAGTGTATTGACATTAGATCAGGCATTTCGTAATATAATGGAATTTACTGGATGTTCCATTACAGAAGCCGTACAAATGACCTCCAGTAACCAAGCAAGAGAATTCAAACTGACCCAAAAAGGGTATTTAAAACCTGGAAAAGATGCTGACTTTGTCATAATGAGTCCACAACTAGAAGTAGAGAATACATATCGGCTTGGACAAAGTCATAAATAAACAAAAATGATCTAAAGTTTTTTAGAGGGGGATGAAAATTGGATATTATTATTGCAAAAAATGATCAAGAAGCATCAAAAAAGGCTTTTGAAAGGATTCAGGAGGGGCTGCAAAATGGTTCGATTCAGACTTTGGGGTTGGCGACAGGGAGTACGCCCTTAAAGCTGTATGCGGAGATGCGTGAAGCACGTTTAAATGTAGAGAATGTAACAACCGTTAATCTGGATGAGTATATCGGATTGGCTGCCAGTGATCCGCAAAGCTATCATTATTTTATGGAAAATGAATTGTTTAACAGCTTACATTTTAAAGCCTCTTATTTACCTAATGGGATGGCTGATGATTTAGAGGCAGAATGTAAACGATATGAGCAAATTTTAAGTGAACACCCTATTGATCTGCAAATTCTTGGCCTTGGAACCAATGGGCATATCGGCTTTAATGAACCAGGCACACCATTTGCTGCAAAAACACATGTGGTCGAGCTAACAAAGGAAACGATTGAAGCCAATAAACGTTTTTTTGAAAAAGCGGAAGATGTACCAACTCGTGCCATTTCCATGGGAATTGCCTCGATTATGGCTGCGAAAAGCATTATCCTCCTTGCATTTGGAGAGGCGAAAGCAGACGCCGTTCAACAAATGGTAGAAGGGCCAGTGACAGAAGAGTGCCCAGCATCCGTTCTACAAAATCATCCCAATGTAACCATCATTGTCGATGAGGCGGCGGCAGGAAAACTAAACGTTAAGGATTCAACAACATTCCTTCGTTAACTGGAACTTGCATTTTTAAAAAAAAAGCTCCTTATTCACCCTCACATCAGGTTGAAAGGAGCTTTTGTTCTCACTTTTGAAACATTCCAATTAATAGATACTTTACTATTTTTCGAGAACTGGCCTTTTTCCATGTATGAACAATTTGTTTATCCCATTGGAAACTAGTAATAAAAGGACTAGTTCTGCTGACTTCTTTAGGGTCGGGAACATAGTATTCCCCAATTTCTATGCCACTCTTTATTTCCTGACGATTATGAACGAGTAAGCCCTGTTGGATCATCCTTTTTTCCACTATTCCATTCTCAGTGAGGACCCAGAGAAAAGCTTGTCCCTCTTTCTTTTCGACACTTTTTTTCGCAACAACGGGGACCTTCTTTGCTTCCGCCAAAATGACTTCAGTCTGTAAATGATGGCCTATCCGCCATTTTTCATCTTCTGATTCCGGTTTCACTGTAAAACGGTAAAAACTATCTCGGTCCAAAGAGGCTTCTTCTGAGGGAAGATCTTCAATGATGTCTATTTTCCCAGGGATCGCTGCCTTACTTTGGCTAGAATAAAGTTTTACCGGCATATCTGGTTCTACTTTTTCAACCTGCTTCTCTGATAAAAACCCTTCCACAATCGGATTTTCAGAGATAATGGTGATGACTGGATTTTCCAATTCGAAAGATAGGCTCTCCACTTTTCCCTCAAATGGACTGAAAATGGTCAATCCTTTTATTCCTTCTTGTATGGATTCCCTTTGGGTTTCGTATTGGCGAATCGATTCTTCTATATTCTTTTGAACTAGTTCTTTCTCTGCGATCGCTTGATCAATCGATAAAGATAATTCACGTATCGATGCCGCTTCTACAGAATCTGCCGTACGGTTATCTTTTGCGTCATCCGCTCGATTGGAAGAACTCACTGGATGTATATTTGATTTCATTTTGACAAGTTCTTCCATATAGGTCATCACATGTTTCTTTTCCGCTTCTAAACGTGTGATCTCTGCTTCTAACAATGCTGTCTGTTCTTCTTGGTCAGAGCTTTCATATTCAAAAAGCGGTGTACCAATTTCCACAACTTCCCCCTTTTTCACCAAAAAGTTTTTAAAGGAGGCTTGTAAATCAATAAAAACAGGGTGCTTCTCAGCGGGAACAACCACTCCTTCCGTTTGAAGGGTCTTTTCGAGATTCCCAGTAACGAGAGTCTTCCAGTCGGAAAGATGAACCACATGCTTAATCTTGCTCCCATCCTTTTCCATTAAAAAAATATTGAACCCAATAAAAAGAACCAATACAATGAGGAGCAAACTTTTTCTCACAAGGATCACCAGCTTTTTATGTATTGTTATAACAGGATCACAAAATTAATAACAGCCATGGCAGAAGAGAGGCACCATGAAACGAGATGAACCCCTAAAACGATTAGAAAAAGGGGAATTCGCTTTAAGGAGGTCATCGTTCGAATCCCTCGATACTGCAGCACCATTACCCAAACTTTAAAAATAGAAATGGAACCAAGTAGAAAAATCGCATATTTATAAGTGAAGAGATACTGACCAATAACGCCAAGAGATAATGGTGAGGAATACCAAGGCAAATCAAATCCAATCGCCAAAATGATAAAAGATACTTGCTCCAATAAGAGAATCGGCAAGATAAAGGATTGAATGACAACAAATTTCGAATACAGGTCTTCGGAAAACAACCAGAAACAAAGGGCAGGTAATGTTAAAATCATTCCCCCGTATACAAGCCCAAATAAGAAACGACCAATGACAAAAAGGCCTTTTACACTTTCATATTCGATCGGCGACTCGCCCAATAGTGTAGGAGAAAGAACATGACTGCCAATTCCTACCCATCCAGATAAAGAAAAAATCACAGCACTTGCCAATAAAAGCAGAAAAATACGTAAACGCCATCCTTCAATCACTTCAGCCTTCGCAAGCTTATAGAAACTTTGATTCGGATGAAACAAACCCTTTAAAATTCTCCATTCATAAATCAAAAAAATCCCCCACTTCAAAAGTCGACATCTCTATTTTAAATGATTTTTCCATAGAGATGTGAAATTTCTTCTCCATTCTAAAAAACAAGGACTTTTGTCGGGGGCCAACAGGATGTTGGCCAGAACGGCGTGGCGACTGTTGTCGCGCCCTTAGCCGTTCATCGATAAAACAGGATGTTGGCCAGAACGGCGTTGCGCCAGGACGGCGCGCCCTTAGCCGTTTTTCCACTTCAAGGCGCTTGCGTTTTTCTTTTGATGTTCCATTCCCTCTCGACTAACAAATTAGCGGTGGACAAGTTTTAGGATATGTGGAAGAAAAGTACTTACGTCTCGCTGAATCTTTTCATTAGAGTGGGAGAGGGAAATGAGGAACTTATACAGACTCTCATTATTTTCAATCATCTCAAGGATGCGATGTAACTCGGAATCTCTGGAGTGTTCACGTAGCATCATTGCCGAGTATTCCTTCCCAGTGTCTTCGCCGAAAAGAATGCGCATTAAATGATCTTGTGGGATGGCATAGGCACGCTGGAATTGTTGTAAAGTCTCGATCGAAATTTGGCGTTTTCCATGCTCATAATTGGAAAGAGCAGCCTGTGTCATATGTAGTCGTTTAATTGCTTCATCTTGGCTAATTCCCAAGACTTCTTCCCGGTATCTTTTAAGTTCCTTATGGACTGACATACTATTTCCCCCATTATCTTTTTTGTTAAACATACCGGCAAAAAAGTCCAGAAAAGACATTTTATAACAAATCATAATGGAAAATAACATAACGAATTGGATGTGCGGAGAGAAAACGACAAATGAGAAAGTTAATATATAGGTATATTTGACTAAAAAAGGGTCTTTTTGACCTTTAAGGGGGAATGAATTTGTTTGTATATGCTAAAATTAAGGGAGTTATGTCCTATGGAAAACGAGTAGGAAGGGATTATCAATTAGTTTGTCAAGGAAGGGTAGAAAATAGGAGAGAAATTAAATTAAGCCCAATGATTTACTTCTTAGAATCTTCATCTTCGGAAACCTCCCCAGAACCAGTCGTGCTCCTAACATCATTCTTATTTGTACAAACAGTCATTGACTTAACTAGTAGAACGGAACAAAATGAATGGGACATTAGAATCATCATTGATTTAAAAAGTTGGTCGTTCTACATAGAGGATCATGAAGAAAAATCTTTCATGCCAAATGAAATAAAAGTGCTCATCTTTTCTTCCTTTGGTATCCAAATCGAACAAAAAAGACTGACACTTGATGTGCTAGCCTCAAGAAAACATATTATGAGTGAAAATCATCCTTGACAAAGACGGGATGAAAGCGTTTAAAAATTTAATCTAAAAACAGGGGGACGATCACCCCTGTTTCTATTTTTCGAAGGTCCCACGCGTTTTAGAGGCTAAAAAGTCTGACATAATGCTAAAATGAATACCCGCATTCGTACAGATAACAAATGAGTAAGGTTCTACTATATCCACACATATCTTGGAAATGATATACTATAGAAGTGTGTCAATAAAATGTGAAACAGGAGTTAACCATATTGGAAAAAGTAGATATCCTTGGGGTAGAGTTTGATTATGTTACCCAACAGGAAATACTAAATATTTTACACCAAAAGATAGAGCGAAATAAAAAAGCTTTTGTAGTGACAGCTAATCCAGAAATAGTCATGCATGCTAATAAAGACCCTCAATATATGAACACCCTTCATTTTGCCAATCATATTATTGCAGATGGAATCGGGATTATAATAGGATCGAAAATCATTCGCCAACCATTACCGGAAAGGGTTGCAGGCTTTGATCTTATGGTAGAATTACTGAATATCGCCAATCAGGAAGGCTTACGTGTATTTTTTCTTGGGGCGAAGGAACAAACGCTTGAACAAATGATTCCGAAGATAAAAAGGGAGTATCCGAAATTAGTGATAGCTGGATATCATCATGGATTTTTTAAAGGTCATGAGCATACAATTGTTCAGATGGTAAAAGAAGCGAAAGCCGATCTTGTTTTTGTTGCTTTAGGTTTCCCAAAACAAGAAGAATGGATTCAGAAAAATATTGATTCCTTTGAAAAAGGTATCTTCATGGGAATTGGTGGTAGTTTTGATATTTTGGCAGGAACAGCCAAACGAGCTCCAGTTTTTTGGCGCAAATTGAATATTGAGTGGCTGCATCGCCTTATTCAACAGCCATCACGTTGGAGGAGAATGCTAGCATTACCTATTTTTGTAAAAAAAATATTTCAACATAAAAGGAAAAATTCGCGATAATAATAGGTAACCTTTTTCGTTTTCATTCGTCAAAGAATAAAAGATTAGTTGAAAACGAGATACGGTTCAGCTATTATGTTATTAGGCAATATTACGTTTTTTAGAAGTACTGGCTTAGCTTTACCTAGTCGGTACCGAATATTTTCCAATAAAAGCTTCCGTATTAGATTGTGGCTGCAAGGATTTGTGTCAGAATGGTGAAGAGGATATACGACAGGGATTCCTTCGATTCAATCACCTTCTAAGACGCTTGTGCTTCTCTAAAAAAATTTTTCAGAAAAAAATGGCATAAATGTCATTAAACAATATGTCTAGATCTTATAAATTATGCAATATTAATGGCAAGGGGGTTACAAATTGGATGTGCTCTATTTCTTTATATGCTTTGTTGCCTCAATCTTAGTAACGCCAGTCATCAAAAAACTTGCAATTAAATGGAATGTAACCGATAAACCGAATGATCGAAAAGTTCACAGCAAAGCGATGCCTTATCTTGGCGGAGTTGCTATCTATATCAGTTTCATGATTGGTCTTATTCTTTCTCATGAAGACAGTCCCTATTTATGGCCGATTATCGTTGGCGGTGGCATCATAATCATTACAGGGATTTTGGATGATATTTACGATCTGGCACCGCGATATAAATTTATGGGTCAATTGCTTGCGGCTGTTGTCGCCTTAATTGGCGGATTTGACTTAGAGTTCATTAACCTTCCCTTTGGTGGGCAAATGGAATTTGGCTATTTTTCCATTCCGTTAACCATTATTTGGATCGTCGGTATTACGAATGCCTTTAATTTCATTGATGGATTAGATGGGCTTGCTGCTGGAGTGTCATCCATTGCACTCATTACATTAAGTATTATGTCTTTTATGCAAGGTGACTTCTTTGTTTTAACCATTGCGCTTGTGTTATTAGGGAGCACACTTGGCTTTTTACCCTATAATTTTTATCCAGCCAAAATTTTTATGGGGGATTCGGGCGCCCTATTTTTAGGTTATATGATTGGTGCTCTCTCCTTGCTCGGATTTAAAAATGTGACTTTCTTATCGTTTGTCATACCGATTATTATACTCGGAGTTCCTATCTCCGATACATTCTTTGCGATGATGCGCCGGTTCATGCAACGAAAGCCATTATCATCAGCAGATAAGCTGCATTTGCACCATCGTCTGCTCAGTTCCGGTTTCTCACATCGTCAAACGGTCTTGCTCATATATGGCATTTCCACAATGTTTAGCTTAGCGGCCATCATCTTTTCAATGGCCACTATCTGGGGCTCCCTACTCATTATCGCCTTACTCTTACTACTCATTGAATTGTTTGCAGAACTGATTGGCCTTGCTGGAAAAGACTATAAACCAATTCTAAAAATCATGCGACCCAGAACCAATAGCAGTCGTTACGATGAGTGAGTATTAAAAAACAAGAGCATTCGTATTTAAACGAAGCTCTTGTTTTTTTATGCGAAGAAGAGAGAGCAACTCAAGACAAATTTTGGGGCGTGCCAGGCACCTCTTTAAGAATGGGGGAGAAAATATGTTGAATATCATTTATAATGGGTTAAATAAACTATGACTAAAGGGTGACTTATGTGAAAAAGCCATTGTACAAGGTGATTTATGAAAGTATTGCGTACAAAATTAATCGAGGTGAATTAAGGAAAGGGGATCAAATCCCGTCAGAGAAGGAGTTGGCGGAACAATTCAACGTTAGTAGAATTACGTCCAAAAAAGCATTGGATATACTGTCTCAAGAAAAATTAATTGAACGAATTCAAGGAAAGGGATCCTTCGTAGCTAAAATGGATCCTGAAACCCTGCCAAAAACAGTCGAAAAACTAAATATGGAAAGCAAGGAAGTGCTCACAGTTGGTTTGATTATCTCCGGCTTCTCAGACAGCTATGGTTCAACATTAGTGAAACAAATTGAAAAAGAGGTGACAAAGCAGGCAGGAGTATTATTCCTAAGAATCACACAGGAAAATCTGAAAGAAGAGGAAAAAGCAATTGAAGAGCTTATACATATAGGAGTAAGTGGAATCATTATTTTACCCGTTCATGGGGAACATTATAATATGAAAATTTTAGAATTGGTGCTAAAAGGCTTCCCTATTCTCCTTCTAGATCGTTATTTACGGGGAATTCAAGCCAGCTCTGTGTCAACAGATAATATTAGGGCTTCTAAAATGGCAACGAATTATTTATTTTCCCTTGGCCATAAAGATATTGCTTATATTTCTCCGCCTGGGGATGGGACATCCGTCTTAGCAGAGCGATTGGTTGGGTATCAACAAGCGTTTAACCAGCAACCGTTTCATTATCATCCTGAGTATGTGCTCACAAGTATTGTCTCAGATTTTCCGGCTTATATGAAGCGAGACGAACAATTTGAAAAGGAACTCAATAAGGTGAAGGATTTTTTAATAAAACATCCTGCCCTAACGGGGTTTGTCGTTTGTCGATACTCGTTGGCGAAGATTCTTGAATATGTCATCCATAGCTTAGGTAAAAAGATCCCACAAGATTATTCAATTGTTTGTTTTGATTCACCAAAGCCGGTTATTGGGCCTTCTCCCTTTACTCATATTGCTCAAAATGAAGAGGAAATTGCAAGAAAAGCAGTTGATTTATTGCTTGAACAAATAAACGGTAAAAGGAGAATCCATAGAGAAGTCATTGATTTTGAACTAGTAGAAGGATTATCCACTAGAAAAATAGAATAGAAAGATAGCTCGGACTCTTTTTTTATTATTAGTTAACATGTTGATAAATGATAATATAGCATATATGTACGAGCGGTACATGTAAATGCCAATAGTATGGCTGAATTTTTAGAGTGTATTGCTGAAAGCTTCGGGCGGAAATGCTGAACTTTCCAAAGGGATTGCTGAACTTTTCAAAGGGATTGCTGAACTTTCCAAAGGGATTGCTGAACTTCCCAAAGGAAATGCTGAACTTTTTAATTCGGGACGAGTCATTCACCAAAAAAGGGGTTGTCCGAAAAGTGGAAGTGCCCTCAAGTGTAATAATCAGGAAATGTGGATACAGCAAGGTTTTGAAACATGAAAAGGGGCATCCACAGGTCGAAAATACGACTATCTGGACTGCCCCTTTATTTTTGGCTTATTCTTCTTCGTTTGAAGCGGGATTGGCGACGTTATGAGTGGTGTCGCTAGCTGGTTCAAGACCTAGATGTTGTTTCAGCGCAAGCTTCGTTTCAGCCACGGATTCATCATCCAATTCCCAGTAATATACATTTTGTCCACTGCTGTTTGGGATGTAGCTATCTTTCCCATCAATTGTCAGTGTCTCAATGCTTAAGTTTCTTGTGATGCCATAATCGGCGAAGGCTTTGATTTCATCAAACGTCATATTCGTTTTCATATTGGCGCCAATCGCATCAATGATTTGGCCGAGTTTTGGAAGTATGGCGCCAGAAGCGGCTTTCTTTGAAATCGCTTTGATCACTTCTTGCTGCCTTTTCCCACGCTCAATATCGTTATCCATATGCCTTGTTCGCGCAAACGCCAAAGCTTCCTCGCCATCAAGCGTCTGCAAACCGGGTTCTAAGGAAATGGCATTGGCACGGTCTTTGGAATCCTGTTCTGAAAAGGCAAAAGGCACATCAATTTCCACACCATCAAGAGCATCGATAATTTGCATGAATGCCTCAAAATCGACTCTTACATAATAATCAACAGGAATATCCAATAGGTTTTCCACGGTTTCAATCGTAGCTTTGGGACCACCATACTTATGGGCATGGTTGATTTTGGTCGAATATCCAACTTCATCGATATAGACATACGAGTCACGAGGGATGGATAAAAGCTTAACTGATTTCTGCTTTTCATTCAAGGTTGCAAGCAAAAGAGCGTCTGAACGGGTATTGTCGCCTTCGCTGCGTTTTTCGCTGTCATCAATTCCGATAAACAAAATGGACACATTATCAATTTTCGGGTCAACCTTTTTTTCGCGTAGATCCGACTTTCCACCCCGTGCATCCTCATACGAATTCCCCATCATATCTGCCGCTTTACTATATATATGCACACCATAGGTAATCGCTCCAGATGCGATCAACAAAATTGGAAAAACTAAGAACCAGAAAACGCGTCTATTTCGCTTTTTTTTATTTTTTACTTTGATTTGCTGTCGTCCCATAAGGGTGTTCTCCTTTTTATTTCAAAATTTCCCTTACCAAGTTATCTTTTGTCATTAACAAATAAATATGCTACACATTATCATACTATGAATCTGCCATTTGATACAATACATTTTGATGACAAATCATGTAATATTGTGTAAAAAGATGCAATCTTCTTTCGCTAGTTTAGCAGTCTGAAATAAGGGGATCATAATTTTTGTGAATAAATGAAAACGCTTGGGAGTCAACCCTCGGTCACTTTTAATGAGACCGCTCTCCGACAGGATATAATGCTTGTACTAATTGTTCACTTGCATTCCCTCTAGAATATTCATTCCAGTCTTGTGCGAAAGCTTCTATTTGCTTCAAATCATATTCTCCTTTTTCGATCACTGCAATGAGCTCATCTGTTGTTTGCACAATCGGTCCTGGCACTAATTTTTCATAATCCTCCCAAAACCCTCGTGTACGACGATATTCTTCTAAATCATAAGCGAAAAAGATCATGGGTCTTTGCAATAAGGAGAATTCAAATGGAATTGACGAGTAATCTGAAATTAAGAGATCGGTGACCATCAATAAATGATTGACATTAGGTAAATGGGAGACGTCATAGACAAAATCAGGAAAGGGATTTTTCCAATCCTCTTGAATCGCCGGATGTAGTCGTAAAAATAACACATATTCCTCGTGAAAGGCATGATACATCTTCGCCACATCTAACGCTAATTGAGAAATATGCATCTGATTATCCCGAAAAGTCGGGGCATACAAGATGACACGTTTTTGTTGGACGATGGGATAATGGTAAGCTAAATCGGATTCCACAATTTGCTGATTTAATTCGTCGAAAAAGAAATCCGTCCTTGGGATTCCAGTGCGAATTATTCGTTCAGCCGAAATCCCGAAGCTTTGTTGAAATATCGCACTCATTTTTTCACTCCCCACAACAACTTGGGTAAATTGCTGATATACTTTTTGAAAACGATCCATAGCTTGGGGCGTGCGATAATAGATAGAAGGATCCTTCAAACCGAATTTTTTCACCGCACCTGCCGCATGCCATAGCTGTACACAAGCGACATCTCTTTTGAATGAAGTCGCAGCTAAAAAGCCAAAATAATTATCAACAAAAATATGGGACGAAGTGGCTAAATGAAAGACAGAACGAAGCCAATGGATCGGAGAGCTAGGTTCAACATTCAAGATCATCCAATCAGAATACCCTGTGAAATCCACCTTACAAGCATCTGTTTTTAAAATCACAATTGGAACATCAGGCTTCATTTTTTTCAAGGCATTCGCCGTATACAAAGCATTATCCCCAAACGAAGCAACAAAGGTGGACTTCGTTTTAAGAGGATAAAGCTTAAAAAGGGCGAAGACAATACGAAAGACAAATAAATATAAGGTAATCAATAGTTCTCTAACCATTTTGTGTTTTGTTCAAATCCTCTTTTATTTTTGTTGTGGAAATGCCCACCGTACGCGGCAAATACACCACTTCACAATATTCTTTTAAAAAGTCAAACTTCCCTCGCCAGTCATCGCCCATTACAAACACATCAACATCATAATTCTTCACATCATCTATTTTCTGATCCCATGAACATTCTGGAATCACTTCATCCACATAGCGCACGGCTTCTAGAATCGCCTTGCGCTGTTCATAGGAATAATAGGCCTTCTTGCCCTTAATGGCATTAAATTCATCTGTTGAGATCGCCACAATCAGATAATCCCCATACTCCTTCGCCCGCCGCAAAATATTAATATGCCCCGTATGGAGAAGATCGAATGTGCCATAAGTGATGACTTTTTTCATTTTGGGGAACCTCCCGTATGAAGTATATGGAATATTATATCCATATTAGAAGGAATCATCAAAGGTTTATTTGTTTATGGTGGTCGTATTTCCGATCTTATGGGAAATAAATTCTTCAATCAAGAACTGGAAGAATCGCGGAAACTTACTAGTGATCCTATGTCCATTTAATGAGGCGTAAGTGCTTTACTCACTGCCGCTTTTTGCTATAATAAAGACAGAAACACACCTCAGTCCATCCTCAAAAAAATCCACAAAGGAAGTGTGCATATGCCCTTAGCACAACTGGTCAAGGAAAGTCCCCCTGATTATATCCGACACGATCAATTATTCAAGGAATTGATTCATACTTTTTTCGAAGAATTTTTAGAAGCATTTTTTCCGGAGGTCCATCCATTCGTTGACTTTCATGATCTGAAGCCTTTATCGGAAGAGGTTTTCACAGACTTAATTGAAGGTGAAACTCGCAAGCTAGATATTGTCATTGAAACAAAGCTAAAAGGCAAGGAATCATTAATTATCATTCATGTTGAACCACAGAGTACGAGCCAAACCTATTTTCACAAGCGCATGTATCATTACTTTAGTCTTTTATACAACAAGTATCGGAAGCCGATTATTCCCATTGCCGTTTTTAGTTATGAGGAAAACTGGGAAAAGAATCAATATACGATGGTTTTTCCTTTCTTTCATGTACTAACCTTCAATTATTTGACACTCCACCTTAAGAAAAAGAATTGGCGGGATTATATAAAGGCAAACAATCCCGCCGCTGCAGCGCTTTTAAGTAAAATGGGTTATACTGAGGAGGAAAAGATTCAAGTAAAAAAGGAATTCCTGAAAATGCTTGTGAAAATGGAGTTAGATCCAGCCAGACAACGATTGGTCTATGGATTTTTCGAACGTTATTTAATATTAACTGAACAAGAGGAGGAGCAATTAATGGAAGAAATCAATTACATGGACGAAGCGGATAGAATCAAAATCCTGGAAATCCCGATTTCTTATGAAGAAAGAGGTATTGAGAAAGGTATCAAAAAAGTCGCATTAGGGATGCTGAAAAAAGGGTTATCAATTGAATTAATTGCAGAAGTAACGAATTTGGAGAAAAAGGAAATTGAGGAATTGAAAAGGAAATTGTAATTTCTATTTTATGTAGAACCCAAATGGTTTTTGGGAAATTCCCCAATTGAAATAAGATCGCTCAATTGGGGAACTCTATAAACCACTATAATCGGAGCAAACAGATTCACCAACTACTTCAAAACACTATTGGTTCTTCGCTTTATTCAAATCCTTTTTAATTTTCGTCGTCGAAATACCTACCGTTCTTGGCAAATAAATGACTTCACAATACTCTTTCAAAAAATCAAATTTTCCCGTCCAATCGTCGCCCATAACGAAAACATCGACATTATGCTTCAATACATCCTCGATTTTCTGTTCCCATGTATGTTCAGGAATCACTTCATCGACATAACGAATCGCCTCAAGGATCATTTTCCTTTGCTCAAATGTGTAGTATGCTTTCTTTCCTTTAATCGCATTAAACTCGTCCGATGAAATTGCCACAATCAAATAATCCCCATATTCTTTTGCCCGTCTTAAAATATTGATATGACCAGTGTGAAGAAGGTCGAAAGTGCCGTAAGTGATGACTTTTTTCAATTTGAGAACCTCCGTAAGAAATAGCGTAATGTCACTAAAAATTCTTATTAAAGTGTAATATC
Source organism: Lederbergia sp. NSJ-179 (assembly GCF_022867885.1). Taxonomy (GTDB): domain Bacteria; phylum Bacillota; class Bacilli; order Bacillales; family Bacillaceae_C; genus Lederbergia. Next base: position 100,450 of record NZ_JALIFP010000006.1, read on the forward strand.
ATAACTAATTTAAGCGAAGTAAGTGAAGTTCTAATTATTGCATAATTGCTTAACTGATGATAATAATACAAATAACAGCAAAATTCGCCAAAGATTTAGATGGGATTCTTCCAGTTGAAAACTGAAGAATGGGTTTCTAAAAAACAAATGTAATATTTGTAATCCAAAAATCCATTCGTATTGCCTATTTCATTTGGCTGTTGCCGATTTTTATTGTTTTTCGCTATTATTGTATCAAACACCACTCCAATTTGGTAGTTTTTTCGGTCGATGAAAGTTTAAAAGGGTGTTTTCTTTTGATAGCCTGCTCGATAAATGATATTGTTGTTCGTTCGCATAAACTAATGTTTTGCTTTGAAAAGCAGAAGTCAGCTCAGCTTATCGAAATAAGGAGGAAGCGGTATAGTGTCGTCATTTTTAAGTAAAATTTTACGCAGTCAATTTATGCTGTTCTTATATAAAATTGTGTTTAAGCTTATTGGGCAACTCCCCCCCAAAAAAAAGCTTATTATTTTTGAAAGTTTTCATGGAAAACAATATAGTGATAACCCAAGAGCGATATATGAATACTTACTAGAGAATCATATTGAATATGAAATGTACTGGAGTATAGACAAGAGATACATAGAACAATTTCGAAGAAGACATAACATAAAATGTTTACAACGCTTCTCGTTCCAGTGGTTAATGAAAATGGCCAGAGCCCGTTATTGGATCGTGAATAGTAGACTACCATTATGGATACCAAAGCCAAGGAAGACGATTTATGTTCAAACATGGCATGGAACGCCTTTAAAAAGGTTAGGTGCGGATATAGAAGAGGTACATATGCCGGGAACAAATACAGAGAAATATAAACAAAATTTCACTTATGAGGCAACCAAATGGGATTATTTACTATCGCCGAACGAATATTCAACAAAAATATTTACGAGTGCTTTTAATTACAAGAAAGCAATTGTTGAATCAGGCTATCCCAGAAATGACTTTTTAATGAATCATAACGATGAAGAAACCATTCTAGAAATAAAAAAAAGAGAAGGTATCCCCATTAATAAAAAAGTGATTCTATATGCTCCTACATGGAGGGATAATCAATTTTATTCAAAAGGAAAATATAAATTTAATCTTCATTTAGATCTAGAAAAAATGATGAATCATTTGGGAGAACAATATATCTTAATCCTTAGATTACATTATCTTGTTTCTGAACGTCTCGACTTATCGGGGATGGAGGGTTTTGTTATTGATTTTTCTAATTATGAGGATATAAGGGAACTTTATGTTATTTCAGATATGTTAGTTACAGACTATTCATCTGTTTTTTTTGATTATGCCAATCTTAAACGTCCAATGCTGTTTTATGTCTATGATTTAGAGGACTATAGGGATAAATTAAGAGGATTCTACTTTGACTTTGAGAATCAAGCTCCAGGACCTCTTGTTAAAAATACAGATGATTTAATTAAAGAAATTAAACATATAGAAGAAAATGGTTATACCCCACCAAGGACTACAATGGAGTTCAATGAGAGATTTTGTTCTTTAGAAGATGGTCAGGCAAGTAAAAGAGTAATAAATGAAATTATGTTGAACAGTTAAAAAATCATATAATGATCCACGCCTTAATAGTATCTTCAAATTAGAAGTATAAAGTGGTGAGGATGATCAAAATATGATTGTAATAAAGAATTTGTGATTACATTTGGTCTAACCGGAAAATGGAGTGTTTATTAAATGGAAATGTATGATTCCACATTTGAAGTGGTTGAAAGCCACCCCGAATCAATAGAGTTATACTCAAAAATAGATAATAAAATTATTACTATTGATATCCTTTCTCTTCATTTAAATGTACCACAGCAGGTAGCAACATTAGAGATTGAGGATAGAATGTTTCTTAAATATGCCCCTAAAGAAAACGTTGTGTTTCTTTTATATTCGTATAACAACTTGATCTATTGTATTTTGGAAGAAGAAAAAATCTCGACAAACATAAAGAATGAAAATTATTATAACTTTGATATAGAAAACTTTTATTCATACACACAAGTATACCAACTAGGCTCATCGCGAATAGGTATGGTGGATCAAAACGGGGAAACACTCTTTAAAATTGATGACTTTCTGACCAATAACCAAAATCAGCTTCATTATCAATATGATATGGGATTTACTACCACGGAGTTTCGGTACACCGTTGTATCGATTATAACTTATTGTAAATACAACATTGTCATTACGTATGATTTGTTTCGTAAAGAGTTTATTGTAGATAAAGTATTTTTAAAAATTATAAAACCTCATGAAGGTATGAACATAAAGTTACTGAGTAAAAACACAATTCAGATAGATAGTGAAAATGCTTCAAGAGAAGTGAAATTTACGTCCCTTTCCAAGGGAAGAAGATATAAACTCCTTAACCATAATCAGGTAAAAGACGGAGACAAAGAAAACATATTATCCATTCTTAGTATAAATAAGAGGCGCTATTATATTTTTAGCAGTCATAGAGGGATCTATATAGTAAAGGGTGACCCATATAAGGTTACGGGAAACCAATCAAACTTAAGGGTAATCTTGACTAAAAGAAATTTATACGTTTTCGGGCGACTGACTCACTATGCATATCGTGCGCACGGTCGATATGAATATTTGTATTTACAAAATGCAGATAGAAAAATCGGAAAGTTTTTTCGACCCTTTAAGTCAATAAAGTATTTGCAAAGGTTCGGTCTATTTAAAGTACCTGTAAAATCCTTAATGGTAGAAGGGCGAATCCATAATAACCTATTGGTGGGCGACGAAGAGATTCCCATTCATAATTTAAGAAGAAGAAAAAGAGATAAAAAAGCCACCACGCTTTCTTTTAAAAAGCATGGTGATCAATTAATGGTCATAAGAACAAATCTGGGTGGGAACTTAACCGCAACCGTTGTTCCATTTACTGAAGAGTATAAACTAATAAACCGGGTAAAAATTAAGCTTGCTCACCTCACATCGAAGTTGTTTCCTACAAAGGGAAAAAATGTCAATCTTTATTTTGAAAAGAAAAGTGAAAAGGCGGATGAATCGGGATTTCGCGTGTTTGAAGAAGTGATGAAGAATCATCCATCGACATCTGAAAACTATTTTATTATTAACGCTCATTCCGATCGATATGCTGAATTGAGGGAAATATATGGAGCAAACATCATTGCCAAATACAGCTTTAGACATTATTTGAATATATTTCGAGCAAATTATTTTATTGCGAGTGAACTCTCTAACCATTTGTTAAATGACCGCCTATATATTGATGAAATTCGCAGTAAAATCATGTCTGTTCCCCTTATATTTTTGCAACATGGTATTATGTTCGCAAAGCCTGTAGATAACCCAATGGCTTACGGATTTCATAAAGATAAAAATTTATATAATATGCATAAATCCGTTATAAGTTCAGAATTAGAAGCAAAGGAATTTTACAAAATGGGTTATAGTGATCAAGATTTAATTCTAACGGGATTGGCAACATTAGATGTTGCTAAGCTTGATGAAAATGCTGATAAAATTGCTTATATGCCGACGTATAGATATTGGGAGGAAGCATTAATATATAACAATGAAATCAAGAAAACATCTTATTACAAATCCATTATGAAGGTAGTGGAAGCATTTAAGAAAGCAGAACTTCTTGATCGACTGATCATTGTTCCCCACAATAAGTTTTCGCAATTCATATACGAAAACATTCCGGAATATAAGGATATCATTGAAAGCAATCCTTCTGAAGCGTTAAAAAAAGCACAAGTTTTTATTACCGATTATTCTTCCGCTATTTATGATGCAATCTTCAGAGGAGCTTATCCCATCTTTTATTGGGAAGAAAAGGATTATTTAATTACAAACTATAAAGCAATCCCGCCTGTCAACGAAGAAAATGCACCTGGACCAATCGCCAATTCAACAGATGAGTTGATAGGATTCGTACAAAATGCGATAAAGCGCGATTATGTATTAGAAGAAGAGTATCAAGAAAGATATTTAAAAATAAATAAGTTTAATGATCGCCAAAACACGAAGAGAATTGTGCAGCATTTAATGGAAGAAAATATCATTTAAACCACATATTAATGGGCCAATTTTAAATGACCGATCGAGTTATTAGGTGCTTAATTGGCCTTTTTTAGTTAGTGTAAATGTCATTTCTAATCATACAAAAGATGACAATTGGCACTTGTATCTTTTGGTTATATTGATAATTGTGGAAAAGAAGTGTATATTGTACTATGAGTTTATGACAGAATTCAACAGAAATTGATAGTTATATAAATATATGAAAAAGAGGAGATATTATAGTGATTTATGCAGAAATCCTAGCGGGTGGAAATGGCTCAAGAATGGGTAATGTTAACATGCCAAAGCAATTTCTGCCTCTTAATGGCCGCCCTATTATTATTCATACCATTGAAAAATTCTTATTAAATGATCGTTTCGATAAAATCATTATTGTATCAAGAAAAGAATGGATTAATCATACGAAAGATATTATCAAAAAGTTTATTGGAGATATAGATAGAGTAGTAGTTGTTGCTGGTGGTAAAGATAGAAATGAATCGATTATGAGTGGAATCGAATATATAGAGGAACACTTTGGGATCCATGATGAAGATATCATCGTTACCCATGATTCAGTGCGCCCATTTTTAACCCATAGAATTATCGATGAAAATATTAATGCGGCTTTAGAGTATTCTGCAGTAGATACTGTGATTGAGGCAATTGATACCATTATCCGTTCAGAAGACAGGGAATTCATAACGGAAATACCAGTCCGAGACACAATGTTCCAAGGGCAGACGCCTCAAAGTTTTAATATTAAAAGATTAGTGGAACATTATCATTCACTTGATGAAGACGAAAAGAATATCTTGACAGATGCATGTAAGATATTCGCTTTAAAAGGTGAAAAGGTAAAATTGGTAAGGGGAGAGGTATTTAATATCAAGGTAACAACCCCTTATGATCTAAAAGTGGCAAATGCCATTATACAGGAGCGGATATCACAATGATCAATCAAGTTTATCGATTAGTTTCTGCCCGACAATTTGAAGTTACCTATAAAGATCGAAGTTTACAATCAGACTATGTAGTGGTTCGCCCTGAGTACCTCTCTATTTGTGCTGCGGATCAGCGCTATTACACAGGCACAAGAGGTAAAGAGGCAATGAGTGCTAAATTGCCAATGGCGTTAATTCATGAAGGAATTGGTAAAGTTGTTTTTGATCGTTCAGGTAAGTTTAAAATTGGGACAAGAGTCGTGATGATTCCTAATACGCCTACGGAAGTTGATGAGTATTGTGCAGAAAACTATTTGCGTTCCAGCAAATTTAGGTCAAGTGGATATGATGGTTTTATGCAGGATTATGTGTTTTTAGAAGCGGATCGCTTAGTTGAATTACCTGAAGATATTAATCCAAAAGTAGCAGCGTTTACAGAATTAATTACGATTGCAACACATTCTATTACCCGCTTTGAAGCTAAAGCACATAAAAGAAGAGATGTATTGGGCGTTTGGGGAGATGGTAATTTAGGTTATATCACTTCCTTGCTTTTAAAGAAAAAGTATCCGAACAGCAAAATCATCATCTTCGGCAAAAACCAATATAAACTAGACCATTTTTCCTTTGTAGACGAAGCCTACCAAATTGATGAGATACCTGAAGATTTATGGATCGATCATGCTTTTGAAGCGGTAGGTGGAAGAGGTAGTGAAGCAGCTATTAACCAGATTATAGACCATATCTACCCAGAGGGTTCTATTGCAATCATGGGAGTATCTGAATATCCGATCCAATTGAATTCTAGAATGGTATTAGAAAAGGGAATTACCATTATTGGAAGTAGTCGTAGTGGTCGTAAAGATTTTGTCGATACAGTGGAATTGATGAAAGAATTTCCTGATATTGTGGATTACTTGACCACACTTATTGGCTCCGTTCAATCCGTTACGACAATTGGAGAAATAATTGAAGCCTTTGAAAATGATTTAACCGTGTCTTGGGGAAAAACAGTCTTGGCCTGGAATATTTAATGGAGTAGCATAAAGGAAGGTAGGCATAAAGGTGAACTTAAAATTTCTACCTACAATTATAGTAAAGTATTTTTTACGGAGTGTTTTTAATATAATGGCCCTTGTTTTTCCAATTAAGGAGAAAAAGGTAACGTTTGCTTCCTATCGTTCAAATGTTATAGAAGGTAACTTAAACTATGTATATAAAGAAATGGCGAGTCAATATCCCGACTACCAATATTCCTTTCTGATAAAAAAATTTAATGGCTCAATGTTTGGGAAGTTTGAATATATCCTACACATGCTGAAGTCGGTCTATGCACTTGCAACGTCCAGATACTTTATTATTGATGACTACTATTTTCCTGTTTACGTGATTAAACCAAGGAAAGGGACTGATATTATTCAGCTTTGGCATGCGGTAGGGGCATTTAAGAAGTTTGGACTAAGTACAATGAATAAATCATTTGGACCCAGCAAAGAATATCTCCAACATGTAAAAGTACATTCGAATTATTCAAAGGTATATGTTAGTGGAGAAAGCGTGGTTCCATATTATGCAGAAGCTTTTGGAATGGAAGAAGATAAGATATTCCCTCTAGGGGTGCCGCGTACAGATTTTTTCTTTGATAAGAATAAAATAAACGAAGCCCGGGAAAGGTTTTATCTTCAGTTCCCAGAAGTAATTAACAAAAAAGTGCTCTTATATGCCCCTACTTTTAGAGGAAAAAGTCATGACCCTAAGAAGATTTCTTGCCCAATTAATATTGGCGAATTAAGAGCAATGCTAGGGGATGAATATGTCTTACTTATTCACCTGCATCCATATATGCAACAGAATTCTTGGATTCACGAGAAAGATCAATCTTTTGCTTTATTGATTAATGAAAATTTTACCATTGAGGAAATAATGGCTGTCGCGGATATTCTTATTACCGACTATTCTTCGATTATTTTTGATTACAGTCTTCTTGAAAGACCCATTTTATTCTATGCAAATGATTTAAACGAATATCTCCAAGAACGCGATTTTTATTTTGATTATCGAAAGTTTATTCCTGGTCCATTTTTCGATGAAACAAAGGCCTTAGGAGATTGGATCTTAAATGAAAAAAATGATCTTACAAGTATTGTGAAATTTAAAGAGGATTTTTTCGATTACTTAGATGGTAAGAGTGCTAAAAGGATTGTCAATCATATTCATGGAAAAGATATTGGTGAGATTGAGCATAGAACCCTTCCAAGAACCTCTGAATTAGTTAACAAGCCTTGAATGCTTGAGGTTAAAAAGAGCAGATGACAAGTATTTCCCTACCAATTATTAAATAGAGGTGATGTCTATTGTTTATCTCATCAATTGAAAATAAAAATGTAGAGCTTAAGCATGATAAAAAGGTTATTCATGATATTACTAAACTTAATATTTACGGACCATATTTCGAAATTGAAGGTTATGCAACAATAGAGGGCTTGGCAACCTATGAAGAAGATAGAATAAGAAAAACTTTATTAATTGTTCCGAAAATTGATTTCGATGAGTATCGAAAGAATCATAGAAGCTGTGAGGAACAGGACCTTGAAGATACATGTGAAGAAATGACCGATGACGAAATTCTTGAAAGGGAAATGTTTCATATCCCTTTAACTAATTGCAAGTTAAGTGAAATTTTAACTGATGTAGACGATGAGCAAGCTCTAGATCAATTGAGTGGCTTTAAAGGCAGTATCGATTTATCAACAATTAATAAAGAAAAACCGCTAGAGGCTGGCGAATATAATATATATATTAGATTAGAACAAATGCCTGATGACCAAGATGATATAAAATATCAAAAGTCAATACCCCTTTCAAGCGCCAAAAAGTTGTTAGGGGATAAGCTTTTTACAACAAAACTTCATTACTTTTCACAGAAAAAAGTATTGAAATATAATTTGTTAATTGATTTGGATAAATATACGAAGACACTTCGCTTTAAAAATTCTCTTTTGCAATCGTATGATCCTAGAGAGCTTGATGAAGATAGCGAATCAAGTGAAAATAAGTATGTCAAAGCCTTAAAACGTCGGTTATTTAAACTAGCTTACATCTTATTTGGTTTATTACCAGTTAAAAAGGAAAAAATTGTGTTCGCTTCAGACAGCCGCTCAGAATTAAACGGCAATTTCTTCTTTGTTTATGAAGAATTATTTAAACGAGATCTAAATTTAGACATTAGATTTTTGTTTAATGAAAGAATTAATAACAAAAAATCGCTATTTGAATTACTCAAAATTGCATTTCATTTCGCCACAGCAAAGGTCATATTGTTGGATGACTTCTATCCACTCGTCTATCCGCTAAATATACGAAAAAAGACAGAGTTAATCCAAGTATGGCATGCTGCTGGGGCGTTCAAAACATTTGGTTTTAGTAGGTTAGGAAGACCAGGAGGACCTTCACCTAGATCAAGAAATCATCGGAATTATACAAAGGCCGCTGTAAGTAGTGAAGGTGTGAGAAAAAACTATGCAGAAGGTTTCGGGATAACAGTAGACAAAGTCTATGCAACTGGCGTGCCAAGATCAGATATATTTTTTGATGAGGAATACAAGAAGTATGTTGTCAACGCCCTGCATAATAAATACCCCTTTCTACAAAATAAAAAGGTGATTTTATTTGCTCCGACTTTTAGAGGAAATGGACAATCATCAGCTCATTATCCGTTTGAAGTTCTTAATTTAAAGAAACTTTATGAAGAATTACATGAGGAATATGTTTTTCTATTTAAAATACATCCTTTTGTACAGAATAAACTAGATATTCCATATGAATTTGCGGACTTTTTCTATGATGTAAGTGACTATCGAGAAATCAATGATCTCTTGTTAATAACGGATTTATTGATTACCGATTATTCTTCTGTATGCTTTGAATATGCGTTGTTAAATAAACCGATGCTCTTTTTTGCCTTCGATGTAGAACAATACATTCAAGACCGTGATTTCTATTATAATTATTTTGATTTTATTCCAGGCCCATTAGTAAAGACAACGGATGAATTACTCCTGAAAATTCAAGACCAAAATTTTGAAATGGAGAAAATTCCTCCGTTTGTACAGTACTTTTTCGGTGATACGTTAGGCAAAGCGTCGAAAAATGTTGTCGATGAACTGATTATTCCAAGCTTAGAAGATAATACCGAAGAAGAGAAAGAAACAAAGATTGATCTTTCACCGCCAAAATCAAGAATTGAGCTGTTTGAACGGTCTATTACTGAGCAAGAGGAGAAGCAAAAGTAGGGCAATATTAATTGTCATATAATTGTCTACATCATCTGTGTATAAATCCTTATTCGTAATGTAGAAGGTTAAGTTTCTAAATTCAACTAGAAAGGAAGAGTATAAGATGAGAAATATTTTAATAAGGGCCGGTATGTCACCTTTTGACACATTCGATGCTACTGAGGTTATTGCTAAAAATGGTATTGGTGGAAATGTTGGAAATTTAGTGTATCAATATAGTGTCATCCGAACCTTGATGACGGAAGATACGATTTTTACGCCCGACTATTATAATTATAGTCATGATTCAAAGAGAGTAGATGAAATTAACGAGAAATACGATGCTTATGTTATCCCATTAGCAGATGCGTTTCGCGAGCAATTTGTTCCGACTCTGCGTAAATATACAAAATTGATAAAACAATTAAAAATCCCAGTTTATGTGATTGGGGTAGGTCTTCGCGCGCCCTTTGAACCCAAGCTAAATGAAGGCTTTTCCTTTGATGAAGATGTCAAAGCATTTGTAAGTGCGGTCTTGGAAAAATCCAATATAATTGGACTACGGGGAGAGATTACTTCTAAATACTTAAGTCGTCTAGGTTTTCGCGAAGGTGTTGACCATACTGTGATTGGGTGTCCTTCTATGTACACTTTTGGTAGAGAGTTGAACATTAGAGAAACGAATATTACAAAAGATTCGATAGTAAGTGTGAATTCATCAAAACTTTCACAAAAAAATGTATTAGACTTTATTACTAGAAGTTTGGAAGATTACCCAAATCACTATTTCATTCCACAATGGATGAAAGAATTGGTATTAACCTATGTTGGAGCACCGCCACTTGAAGAATCGTGTGATAATTATCCAGTCAGTATGTCAGATTCTTTATATATGAATAATCGAGTAAGATTCTTTTTAAACGTACCAACATGGTTAGACTTTTTAAAGCAAGCCGACTTAAGTTTCGGAGCAAGATTACATGGGAACATTACCGCAACTATTGCTGGTACTCCTAGTATATTGATACCGAAAGACGCTCGAATGCGGGAGTTAACTGAGTACCATGGATTGACACATGTTTGGTGGAATGATATTACAGAAAAAACGAGACTGCCAGATTTGGTTGAAAAAGCCGACTTCCAAAGCCCAACCAAGAAGCAAGGCCAAAACTTTGACCATTTTATCGACTTTTTGAATAAAAATAATATTGATCATATATATAAGGATGGTCCAACACCTGAAACGGTTCCATTAGATGATAGACTTAAGGAAGTAAACCTAGAACAGCCTGTAATACCAATTAGTGGATGTAGTACGGAAGAAATTGCAAAGCGTCTTGAATCTTACTCTTCCATGATGAAGAAAAAGAACGCAAATAAGCTTTCCGCTAAAGACAAAGAAATAAAGAAATTGCAATCGGAAATTAAGAAAAAGAATAAAAAAATCGAGCATCAAAAAGGTACCTTAAATAGAAAAGCTGTACGTATTGCGCTTAAAACGGCTGATATGCTTGCAAGTAAATAGGTATTTTCTCTCACCTTAAAAAATTACGATTCCCTATCAGTATGCAGATTGGCAAGGAAAGCAAGCGTGTCGTGGATCAAGTACTATTAAATAACAATAATGAATAACCATTAAAAATTACCCTTTTATAATAGGCAGGTTGAACCCCTATTGTAAAAGGCTTTTTTATTGGTATATATGTATTAGGGATTCACTTTAGAAGAAACATAAATATATAAAGCACACTTTTGTTCTGTTGGGCATACTTAAATGTTGAATTATGCCTTTAGTTTCCTGTATCATAATGGATTACAAACAATAAAAAACAAAGGATTGTGAAACCCCATGAAAAAAGTGATGGTAGTCTTCGGAACAAGGCCTGAAGCAATAAAAATGTGTCCTTTGGTAAAAGAATTGAAAGTACGAAAAAATATAGAAACGATCGTTTGTGTGACTGGTCAGCACCGAGAAATGTTAGATCAAGTTTTGGAAGCTTTTCATGTGACACCTGATTATGATCTTTCTATTATGAAATCTAAGCAAACTTTATTTGATGTCACAATTAATATTTTGGATAGAATGAGGAGTGTTTTAGAGGAGATAAAACCAGATGTGGTATTAGTACATGGTGACACTTCCACAACATTCGTAACGGCATTAGCGTGCTTCTATTTGCAAATTCCAGTAGGGCATGTTGAGGCTGGGTTACGCACATACAATATTTATTCTCCTTATCCTGAAGAATTCAATCGCCAAGCGGTTGGGATTGTAGCAAAGTATAATTTCGCCCCAACGGAAATGTCCAAGGAAAACTTAATCAAAGAAGGCAAGGATCCTGCATCCATTTATATTACAGGGAATACAGCGATTGATGCATTAAAGACAACAGTAAATGATGAGTATTCTCATGAACAATTAGATTGGGTGGGGGACAGTAAGCTCATTATGATCACAGCCCATAGACGTGAAAATCTGGGCGAGCCAATGAAAAATATGTTTAGAGCGATTAAGAGAATTGTCGATGAACATCAGGATATCAAAGCAATTTATCCAATCCATATGAACCCAGTCGTAAGAGAGGCTGCAAATGAGATTTTAGGACATTGTGATCGCGTTCGGATTATTGAACCTTTAGAAGTCATTGACTTCCATAATTTCCTTTCAAGGTCTTATATGATCCTTACAGATAGCGGTGGTATTCAAGAGGAAGCCCCTAGTCTTGGTAAACCTGTATTAGTTATGCGGGATACCACAGAAAGGCCAGAAGGAATAGCAGCTGGAACATTGAAGCTAGTGGGAACGGATGAAGAAGTCATTTATAAAACCTTTAAGCTATTATTAGAAGATCAAGCAGAGTATAAAAAGATGAGTCAGGCAAGCAATCCGTATGGAGATGGATTGGCAAGTAAGAGAATTGCAGATGTGTTGGAAGGAAATCCTAATGAAGTGTAACTTCTTATTTTTGATTTAAGAAAAAATGATTTTATTTGAATGGTCCCCTGGCTAAATTTATGGAGTGCTAGAGGGAATTTTTTCGTCTAAAGCTTTTACTTTATTTTCATCCCTAACAGGATTTTCTCTTCTATTGTCATTTAAACTCCTTCCCTGTATAATTTATGAAGTGTGTATTTTGATTATGGAACTTGAAAGGAAATTGTATGAAAGCTGCAATAACAGTTATTAAAGAGCAAATAGATCATTTTTATCTTATTCGAAGATTGTCGTTATATGAGTTGAAAAGCCAAAATAAAAGCAATTATTTAGGAATGGTATGGGAATTTTTAAATCCTCTCATCCAGGTCCTGATTTATTGGTTTGTATTTGGAAGCATTCGTCAACGGGCAGATATTGAGATTGCTCCCGGCATAGAAGTACCGTTTTCTTATTGGCTATTTGGAGGCTTCGTTTTATGGACGTTTTTTTATCAATCGACCATTCAAGGGTCTAAGTCTATTTATACAAGGTTACGGATGTTATCGAAGATGAATTTCCCAATGAGCGTTATTCCTAATATAGCGTTGTTCTCTCAGTTTTATATCCATATAGTTATATTGGGAATTGTGGTGATTATCTTTCAATTCGCCGGTTTTTATCTAAGTATTTATTTTCTGCAAATATTTTATTTTATCTTTGCTGCATTCTGTTTAATGTTTTCCATATCTTTAATTACCTCAACATTGTCAACGATCATTAGGGATATCCATATGTTCTTGAATGCGACTTTAAGGATGGTCCTGTATTTATCGCCAATACTTTGGCAAGTAACGATTTTAGAAGATCCACTTCCAACGCTTATGAAACTCAATCCGCTCTATTATTTAATAGAGGGATATCGATCCGCTTTATTTGGACTGGATTGGTACTTTGTGGAGCATTGGCAATATAGTCTCTATTTTTGGGGCCTGGTAATTGTGTTATTTTTATTTGGCTCAACGATACATGTTAAATTTAGAAGACATTTTATAGACTACTTATAATGGTTGTGACTGTGATGGAGAAATCAATAATTGTAAATAACATTGCGAAAAAATATAAACTATATAGCAATACGAAAGAACGGATCTTAGACCTCATCACTCCGAAAGACTATGGGGAAGATTTCTATGCTTTGACGGATGTTAGTTTTGAGGCGGAAAAAGGAGACATTATTGGGTTTATTGGCATTAATGGCTCTGGCAAATCGACATTATCCAATATTATTGCTGGGATTGTTCCAGAGACATCGGGTACAGTTACGGTGAATGGCCAAGCTGCCCTTATCGCAGTTTCTGCTGGGTTAAAAGCGGATTTATCTGGAAGAGATAATATTGAATTAAAGCTTCTTATGTTGGGATTCAATAAAGAAGAAATCAAAGAGTTGGAGCCAGAAATTATTGAGTTTTCGGAGCTAGGAAAATTTATTGATCAACCAGTGAAATCTTATTCCAGTGGAATGAAATCACGACTTGGCTTTGCGATTTCGGTAAGTGTTGATCCTGATATCCTTATTATTGATGAGGCCCTTTCCGTAGGGGACAAGGCTTTTGCCGAAAAAAGTCTTGAAAAAATGAAAGAATTTAAACAAAGAGGAAAAACGATGATTTTTGTCAGTCACTCGATTGGACAAATGAAAGCATTCTGCGAAAAGATTCTATGGCTGGAATTTGGCAGGGTCAAAGAATTCGGCACTGTTGAGGAAGTGATTCCGAAATACGAGAAGTTTTTGAAAGTATATAAGAAAATGTCTAAAAAAGAAAAAGACCAGTATAGAGAGGACGCATTAAAAAACAAACAGAGATATTAAGCCTTTCATAAAAAAGGGTTGTCCGAATAGTGGAAATTCCCCCAAGTGTAATAATCAGGAATATTCATCTATCAAGGATTAAAATATGAAAAGGGGCATCCAAAAGTCGAAGATAACGACTTTCTGGACAGCCCCTTTTTTGTGTGCGCTGGCTTGGACAATGCCTTTTGTAAATAGAGTATCGATGTTTATAACAAGTTTTTTGCTAATCGTATTTAGGGATGATTCGCTTTTTGAATACGGCCACTAAATATAACTGGCCAAAATTCAAGGATGACTGGCAGGGAATTCGGTATGCCGGGGTATTTTTATTTTACAAAGTTCAATAGTCATAATATACTAGGTAATTGGGAGGAGGGTATTTCCATATATGAAAAAAATTACTATAAACCTACTTGTTTTGATTCTAGTAATTTCTGTTATTCTAACAACACCTATTCATTCATTTGCAGAGACACAAGAAGAAATAGAACCACAAGGAGAAATAATAGAGACGCTAGGGGAAGTGGAAACACACAAAGAAATTATATTGGTCTCTGAAGATGAAGAAATTTTACTTTATGAAACCCCATCAGAAGATACTATGATTACTGAGATTCCAAATAACACAAAAGTGATCTTATTGGAATCCAATGACGATGATTATTCCTACGTACAATATAAAAGCATGGATGTGGATCAAGAAGAGGGCGAAATTCTCAAGGGATTCGTGAAAAATATTTATATTGCTACCGAGGAACAAGTCAACCATGAGTCTCAAGCAGAAGAAAAATCAGAACAAGAAGAAACAGAGGTTGGTAGAGAAACAGAGCAGGAAGAAACTGAAAATGTTGATTCGGTGCAAGAACCAACAGAGAAGATGGATAAACCAGAAGAAGGATTTTTAGAGAATGATCAAGAGATGGATAAACAAGAAAAAGAAGGTGCAGGGGAAGAAAGTTTAGTAGAAATGAAAGAAGATAAACCAAAGAGGGAAGACACCAAATCCACTGTAGTTGGGCGAGAAGATATAGATATTTCCGGCAAACAGAAGACAGTGGAGCCCATGAATGTAAAAATGTATCGCGGGATTACACTTAAAACAAAAACCTATATCCGAACGGAGCCTGCAACTACGTCAAAACCATTAAAAACATTCCCTATTGGCACAGTCTTAGAAATACAGCCTTTTAATGCTAATTGGTATACACTGGCAAAAAAGATTGATGGGCAAATTGGATATATCCATAAAAAACATCTGGAAAAGGTTACTGAAAATCAAGAGAAGTTGCGAGGGGTTGCTCTTAAGTCTCCAACCAATGTACGTATGGGCCCTTCAACAAAGGCGCAAATCATACAGACTTATCCTATTGGCTCTATTTTAGAATATAAGACATTTTCTACCCACTGGTATGAGCTATCAATTGGGGGGAAAACTGGTTATATTCATAAAAAACATGTGGAGAATGCTGTTGAACAACAAAAGAGCGAGATCGGAATTACTTTGAAATCACCAACTAATATGCGTGCTAGAGCATCGACTAATGCTCCAATCATCGCCACTTTTCCAGTAGGTTCCATTTTAGAGTATAAAACATTTTCAACCTATTGGTATGAAGTTTCTGTCGAAGTAAATGGGAAGAAAATGACTGGATACATACACCGTAATCACATAGAAAAGGCAGAAAATAAGATGCTTCGAGGTGTAGCCCGAAAACAAACGACCTATATTAGGTCAAAGCCATCAACAAAGTCGGACCCCTTAACAACTTATCGAATCGGTACCGTATTGAGCTATCAGGTTCATAATGCCCATTGGTACAAAGTTTCAATAGCTGGTAAAGGAGTGGGCTATGTTCATAAAAAACATGTGGAAAACACGGTGATGAATCAAAAGACACTCCGGGGTGTTACCTTAAAACCGAAAACATATATAAGAGAATCAGCTTCGACAAAATCAAGTGCTCTAGCTACTCGACCAATTGGAACAATATTTAATTATAAAACTTTCTCTGATCACTGGTATGAAGTTGATTTAGGCAATCGCCGTGGTTATATCCATAAAAAGCATGTAGAAAATGCTACAGCGACGGGAAAGGCTTCAAAGGGAGTTGCGCTGAAGAAAAAGACTTTTATACGCATGACACCGTCAACAAAGGCAGGATCGTTAACAACTTATGCGCAGGGAAGTATAATCCACTATACTCCATTTAATAAAAATTGGCACGAAGTTCAAATGAATATAAAAGGAAAAAAAGTTACAGGCTTTATACATAAAAAGCATATTGGTAATCAGAAGGTCGTTTTCATAGACCCGGGGCACGGCGGCTATGATTCAGGTGCATCGGGCAACGGATTACGCGAGAAAGATATTACTTTGGATATAAGCAAACGTGTGGCCGCTCAACTAAGGGCAACTGGTTATATAGCCATCATGTCCAGAGATAACGATCGTTATGTAAGTCTTGCTAACAGAACCAAGCATGCAAATTCCATGGGCGCGGATATCTTTGTCAGTGTACACGTCAATGCCGGAGGTGGAACCGGAATTGAAACCTGGATGATGAACAAGGGACCTGAGCCTGCAAAGAGTAAGGTGTTAGCTGACAATTTACAGAAGGAAATGATTAATCAAACAAAAACTACTTCACGTGGTGTAAAAGATGGCAATTTACACGTTAATAGAGAGTCAAAAATGCCAAGTGCGCTTGTTGAAGTTGGGTTTATTGATCGAAAAACTGATGCCGATAAGTTAAAGCAAGCATCCTATAAAGAAAAACTCGCAAGAGGCATAGTGAATGGAATTAAAAAGTACTTCCAGATATTCAAATAATGACTAATTCCCTCTTAATCATGTAATAAAAGCCGCCTATACCTATTTTCTAGGTATAGGCGGCTTTGTTAATTTAAAAGTATTAATACTTCAGACTGACATATTGGGCACTAACCCAACCAGTTTTGGCTTTATATTTTACCTTATACCAACCATTAGGATTCGAACCAATGATCTGGACCTTTGAGCCTTTTGGAATTTTACCAAGAGAATGATAGATCGTCCCTGGTCCATTTCTGAAATTAAGCTTATCAGCCGTTGTTGACCCGTATGCATCGTTATTATAATTGGGTAAATGATTGAACGTAGGGACGTCGAATACGGCATTATAACTATTTAACGAGTTATAAATATTATAGATATTCCTAGTTTGTAAAACGGCCCACTGAACATGAGTTGCATATTGTGGATACCCTGGACTATCTGGATTCCATCTCATCTTATATAACGTGTCTTGACCCCGATTAATATAGTTTACAATGTTTCCGGCGCCGCCAACAATAGCAGTAGGTAATGAAAACCATTCGTGATCAAAAGCATATTTGGCCCCACACTCTATTGGACAACTATCTTTGGCACCATAGCCATACATATTATAAACAATCTTAGCCGTTTTGGAAGTTTTAGCAATTTCACCTTTGGAATTTCTAGTGACAGACCCATTTTTGTCGACAGGAACACCGCTTGCTAAAATGGAATTTCCATTTCCTGTTTCATGTAGAGCGTGAGAAATTAAATAAGCCTCATTTATATTGTACTTTTTACCAGCATCAATAAAAGCTTGGCCCATACCATCTAGTACCCCTTTACCTTTGAGCAGTTTTTCATTTACCTCAACAGCATCTAATCCAGCTGGTTGAGATAGAACTAAAAACTGAAAATATTCAGGAGTACCTTTCAAAAAGTTGGAAGGGTTGGTGTAAAATTCAACTTGCCCTTTTGTAGCATTCACTTTACCACTGCCATCAGCTTTAGGTGTACCTGCCATCTGCTTATCTACCATATATTTAAAATCATATCCATAGTTAGTCCGTTTATGATATTCAGCCTTTGTTCCAACATGGTTTCTATGAATATAGCCAGTTTTTTGTACGCCATTGACAGTTACGGTTATTTCATGCCAGTAGGTGGAGAAAGTTTTATATCTTACTTTTGCTCCTTCAGGAAAACTAACTATAACCTTCGCTTTTGTTGAAGCATATGCACGAACATTTGTAGGAGACCTCAAAGCGTATCCATCGATCATTTTCTGATTCGTCTCTGCTTCTTCAATATGTTTTTTATGAATAAATCCAGTTCTTTCTTTTCCGTTCACAGTCATTATCGCTTCATACCAATGCTCATTATAGAGGTGATATTTTATAATTGTACCAATTGGAACGGTAGTTAATGGATTGGCTTTGGTTGATGGTTTTGTACGAATATACGTAGTCGGGTTAAGCGCAACCCCTCTATATATTTTGTTTTTTACATTATCGATATCATTATCAGAAATATAGCCCGTTTGTTTCTTTCCATTAACTATTACATTAACCTTACTCCAAGATTCGTTATGGAAACGATATTCCAATATTGTGCCTTTTGGATAAGTTATTAATGATTTCGATCCAGTAGAGGGCTCCTTCCGAATCGCTGTTGGCTCTCTTAGCGTTACCCCACGGAATATTTTACTATCAGTTTTCCCTAGATGATTTTTATGAATATATCCAGTTTTTTTCTGGCCATTTATTTTAATGGTAACTTCATTCCAATAAGTAGAAAATGTTTTATATTCAACGATTGAATCAACCGGAAAAGTGTAAATTACATTCGATTTAGTTGATGCTTTCACACGAACATTTGTCGGTGATTTAAGAGCTAGACCATATTTGGTTTCTTGCTTTGAGACAGAATTTTCGACATGTTTTTTATGAACAAAACCTGTTCTTTTTACTCCTCCAATGACTACATCAACTTCATACCAATGATTATTGAAAGTCTTATAGCTTATCACGGATCCAATAGGATATGAGGTTAGCACTTTCGATTTTGTTGAGGGTGTAGTTCGAATATTTGTCGGAGATTTAAGCGTAATCCCACGAAAATTGTCTTGAGTGGATACAGCATCACCCACATGTTTTTTGTGAATATAGCCAAGCCTATTCCCGTCTAAAGCAATCTCATACCAATGTGTAGAAAAAGTTTTGTATTGTAGTATGGAACCAATTGGAATACTTTTTATAACTTTTGATTTTGTTGATGCCCTCTCCCTAATATTTGTTGGAGACTTTAGTGCTACCCCACGTATAGTAATTTGGTTGTCCACAGTGGTTTCAAAGTGTTTTTTATGAATATAACCTACTTTGTTCCCGATCGAGACTTCGTACCAATTTTCATTTTTTGGATATAGTCTAATATCCAGAACGGTTCCAGCTGGTACAACTTTTAACGAATTTGCCTTCGTGGAGGGTTTCGTTCTAATATAAGTCTTCGATTTTTGCGCTACTCCACGTTGGTTAAAGGAGGAAGTGCTAAATTGTTGAAGTGAGAACGTTTTGGGCGTATTTATCTCTTTGTTCTTATTATCCTCACTAATTTCCTTCTCAGAGTCAGAATCCAGTTC
Organism: Lederbergia sp. NSJ-179; assembly: GCF_022867885.1. Classification (GTDB taxonomy): domain Bacteria; phylum Bacillota; class Bacilli; order Bacillales; family Bacillaceae_C; genus Lederbergia. The sequence goes on from NZ_JALIFP010000006.1 coordinate 119,967, forward strand.
GTTTTCAGCGCTATCTTCTTCAGACGCCAGCCCTTCATCTAGCTTGTTTTGCTCCTCAGAAACGATGCCATCCTGATTACTCTCAACGTCATCTTCCAAATAACTGTCATCCATGGAGTCTAGGTTACTACTATTTTCCTCTTCAGACACCAGCTCTTCATCTAGCTCGTTTTGCTCCTCAGAAATAGTATCTTCTTGATTATTCTGAGTATCGTCTTCTAAGTAACGATCATCCTCAGAATCTAGATCATTATTATTTTGTTCATTTTGGTTGCTATCATTGTTGGTACTATCGTTATCCAGTTCAATCTCCAGATATTTGTTTGCTATGTAACCTTGCCAAACATTTGATTCTTCCAGCCCCGTTTTATTTAAATCAGAGACCACTTCAGTATTTTTTGTTTCCTGTACAAATTCGACAAAAGAATATGAATCAAATTCTTCTATTACGGATACAATATCATTATTCTTTAGGTAGAATATGATATTGCTAGATTTGGAATCCTCAGACGAAATATCCTCTTCCTCTGTCGCTTCAGTTTCAATTTGCTCAACTTTCTCGTACAAAGGAACCTCATCGTTAGTATTTGCAATAACTTTTCCGACCTTTATAGAACCTACATCAGAATTTAATTGACGGGTCTTATCATTATTTGCAAATGATTGTAATGGGAAAGATAATGTATGCCCCATTAAAATAAGTACAACAAACAATATTTTTAACTTACTCTTAAATATTCCAATCACTCCTCCTTAAAACTAGAAAGATACTTTAGTACTACCAATTTATAGCAAGTCCACAACTATTGTAACATAAATAGGATGTAAAAAATGGAAGAAATTAAGAAAATGTTGGAAGGTGGATATTTTGACTTATGAAAAAGGATTCATAAATAGGAAGGTGTTGGAGGAATGGTATTGAGGACCGAGCAGATACAAATTCGGGATCCGTTTGTTTTTGTAAATCAAACGGAGGGAGGATACTTTTTTGGGATAGTACGAAGTTATTTAAATAATAATCAGCCCCCATCTAAAAAGTGAGATAGGGGCTATTTGATGCTTTCATACTTGATACATATTATTAATGTTATAAAGTTTATTTGTGGCCGAGGATGATGAACTTAAGAGAGTACTTGGTGATCTAGATGTTGATGTAGGGATGTTTCCATTATACAATGCAAAGTCACTAATCCAATGTACTTGTCGCCTGAATACTTTCCTGCAAAGCATTCCAGTAATTAGAATTTGTTTCATAGTTAACAACCTCATCAAACCGGCTGTCACCAAATAATCGTCTAGCTTCACGTTTAAATGACTGTTTATAGGCGAGCTCCATTTTCTTATTAATAAACTTTCCTTCAGAATGAAAATAATTAATTGCTGCGGCTTCTTCGAGAGTTGTTGGCATATTCTTGTCATGTGCTATAAGATTAATATCTGAATTTAGTTCCGTAAGCATTCCTAGCTTGTCTTTATCCTTCGACAATTCTTTTTTTAACATTATAGAGACAGTATTGCCATTTTTCTTAAGATGATTAAGTTTATTGACGAGATTGGGAATACCTGATTTATCACGTAACACTCCTCCCAAATAGAGGTAGGATTTTCCAGATTTTACACGATCAACAAAATTTATATCTTGATTATCGCCGTAAAAAAACCATTTTACAATTCTTTCAGAGGATCTTCCATCATCATAGGGACAAAATCTGTTTTTTGCTGCTAAGTAATGTGAACTAGGTTTATCGTTTTGAAGTTTGTTCATAACTGCATCAATTAATTGTTGGCTGTTTTTTGCCACAGTTCCAGGCAATTCGTCTTCGCTTAAATTTAAACCTCGTTCTTTGGTGTACACATCCACATCATAGAGATAATGAATAATTGGTCGCTCTGTAACCAAAAAGTCAAAAAATACACTTGAGTAATCACTAATAACGATATCAGCTATGCCTAGCAGTTCGTTAGTCAAAATATCTGGCGGCGGAACGATAATATTTTCTGGAAGTTTCACTTTCTTCAACAGGCGATTTGATATCGGATGTCCCCGAAATACGACGTTCACATCGAGCTCTGCTAACATTTTCAAATCTTCAATCAGTTTGGTTGAATCAAATTTAGTGTTGGCTTTAGTTCCACGCCAAGTTGGCACATAAAGAACAATTTTTTTTGATGAATCAATCCCTAACCTGGATGTTATTTGATGTTTGGCTTCATCCGTGATATTAATTGTTACGTCTATACGTGGGTAGCCAATCTTTGCAATTTCACCGTAATTTATACCTTTTATTGAATAACTCATTGGCTGTTTTTCAGCCATATATTCGTTAGGCACGATAATATGAGTTGCTTGCAGCAAATTACGAGTACTCCCCGCAACCCCGACCGGATTAGCCGCACTGTCACGACCAACCGTTTTATAAAATATCCCGTGGCTTGTCTGTAGATAAAGCTGGTCTGGCTTACGCACAACATAAGGCTCAAATGTTGAGTTGCATATCAGATATTTAGCACTGGCTATATATTTAAAGTAAGCATCGGAATCCTTTTTGACGAATATAATATTTTTCATGGATCTGAATTTGACCGGTATTACTTCAAATGTGTTCACTACCCATATGTGGGTGTAATTTTTAAAATCCTTTTCATCGACTATATATTCAAAAATAGCATAAGGGCTGTCCATCATCCGAGTTCCACCCAGGCTTTCATAAAAAACTATCTTATCATTTACGGAGTAATGCTCGTAACTTATAGCATAGCGAACTTTGGCTTTATTGATATGTTTTTTATAAAACTTTTGATCAATCATGCTAGGTTTATCGAAGAGCTCGGCTTCTTTGTATGCCGCTAAGGCTTCCTCGGTTTTTCCAAGTTGCCCCAGAACATAACCCAATCGTCTATAGTTTCCAGGGCGATGTTTTTCTTGTCGGGCAATTGCGCTTTCGTACCATTCAGCTGCATTTTGATAATCTTCTAGTTGTTCGTAACAGTTAGCCAGTGCAAAGTGCCAAGGTGATCGAATCTTGTCTAATTCCAGAGCCTTTTCATAATACTTTAGAGCATCTTCGGGCGCATATAATTTTTTATCTAATAATGAAGCTAATTTAAACTGCAGTTCCGCATCCTTTTCGTTTTGCTGCAATTGACTTTTGTATGCTTCTATCGCATATTCCCATTGCTTAAAATGTTCATGAAAAACACCTATACCAAAACGCTGACTTTTTAATTTCTGATCCAGTTCAATGGCCTTATTAAATGAACGAAAAGCTTGATCAGGATTATGATTCCTAAGTTGCATTAAACCCAGCCAGTAATGGGAGTCAGCAAGTGATTGTCCAACATGTTTATGATCGAGATTACTTACAGCTTGTCGATAATTTGCCTCGGCATGCTGATAATCTTCCAGCTTACGATAACATTCTGCCAATTGAAAGCTAGCTTTTGAATCTTCTGGATGTAGCTTAAGATAGGATTCAAAGCTACTAGCTGCATCTTTCCATTGGCGGAGTTTGTTATGTTCATTTGCCAGTTTATGCCAAGCTTGAGCATCTGCTGGTTTAGTCGATAAATATTCAGTAAGGTATGATACTGCTTCAGCTGATTCACCTAATTGAATATAACAATCGGCCTTAAACAGGTGATACTTGTCGGGAGAATGGTTGCCCGCTAGTTGCATGGCGCTATTAATATGGTCTAATGCTTGCCTCCACTTCTTTTGACGATAGGCTAGCCTCGACAAACGATAATAATAGTCAGTTTTATTCTTATAAATAGGCTTCAACTTTAGAAGATTCCGATACATCCCTTGTACATTATTACGTTTTGTATAGATCTTTAGTGCTACATAGCGGGTCAACAAATTATCCAGTTTATTTTTCATAAGAAACATACCCCTTACAATTTTTGGCTTTAAACGAGCTTTCTAGTTTAATAATTTTATTTGTCAAATTAGGCAATACAACATACTTTCATCAAAATTCTTACCTACCAATATGTCCGCATATTGTTCTGAACCATGCCTAATTCCAGAAATATCGATGAAATGGGTGTCGTTTTGACGTTCCAGCACATCTCTTTCCTAAATTTGCTGAAATTTCGGGTCAAGTTCGTTTCTACCTTTTACATATCGATCACAAGGTCTTTGATAGTATGATTTTTTACACAACCGCTGATCACATCGGTACCATGTATGCCAACGGAAAAAGAATGTCTAATCTATATGGATATTATAACCACATCCCTATCAAAAGAAAAGCCTTCATTCATTTAACTTGTGCTCAAACGGGGGCGCGCTTCGGCGAAGCTCATAACATCTGTAGGGAACCCATTTCTCGAGCAAGGAAACCCATAATTCGTGCGGGAAACCCATTTAGTGTATAGAGAACCCCATAAGTTTGTAAAAAACCCCATTCAGTGCTCAAATAAGCCCATAAATCCATGAGGAGACCCACTCTGTGCGAAGAAACCCATAAGTTCGTTAAGAAACCCATTTAATGAGCGAGGAAACCCGTTCAGAGAATAAGAAACCCATATTTCTTCCAAGAACCCCATTCTAAGCATGAAGAACCCCATAAGTTTGTAAAGAACCCCATTCCGTACGCAAATTTCCCCATACTTTGTCTAGGAACGCCCCATTCAAAACATGAGGAACCCCATAAGTCGATTAGGAACCTCATTCAGAACTTGAAGCCCCCCATAGACACGTTAGATGTTACGACGTGTTCGACAAAATCCCAAGCACACCAGGCATGATTATATTTTCTGTTGAATTTGGGAATAATGAGGTCGGGAATATTTTGCAAATATTGCCCGGGAAATGGAGAAATTTCCAAGTTTCGACGATAGGTGGTGGCAAGAAATTTTAAATAAAAAAGCTTTGAAGCGAAAAATCAATTATTTGTTGAATCCGGTGACGAATTATCTGCTTAGGGCGGGGCATCGGCGGGTGAATCAGTATGCGTATTTTTATGAGAAGATGCCGATTAAAGAAAATACGATTTTATATGAGAGTCGTGATGGAAATAGTATGACGGATAGTCCGTATGCGATGTTTCGTTTTATGCTTGAGCACCCTGATTTCCAGAATTATACTCATATCTGGTCGATTGAAAATGAGGAAGCTCTTGAGCCCGTGATGGCAAGATTTAAATCTTATCCGAATGTGAAATTTGTGAAGCGCCATTCGCGCGCCTATCTACAGGCATTGGCGACTTGCGCTTATTTGGTGAATAATTCTACCTTTCCTTCTTATTATCTTGCAAAAGAGGGGCAAATCTATGTGAACACATGGCACGGAACCCCCTTAAAAAAGATGGGCTATGATATCCCGGGGGATCCGTCCAATTCGCAAAATGTTGTGCGGAATTTTTTGAGCACCGATTACATATTAAGTCCCAATCCTCATACAACTAACATTTTCATGGATAGTTATAAGCTAGATGGTTTATATACGGGTGAGATTGTGGAAGAAGGGTACCCAAGAATTGACCTTACAATAAATGGAAATCCGCAAGCTGCATGTGAACAACTACGCGAGATTGGCTTAACACTCGATAGTGGGAAAAAGACCGTGTTATATGCACCGACATGGAAGGGGACGGATATCGGAAAAGTCAATGATGATGTGCTGCAGATTCATGCCGATATGCAAACGTTAGTGAAAAGAGTCGGGGATCAGTACAATTTTTTAATTAAAGTTCATCCTTTTTTATATAAAGAGGCGGTGAAATATCCAGAAATCCAGGCCCACTTAGTCCCTGATTATTTCGATACGAATGAGCTGCTTGTGGCTATCGATGTATTAATTACCGATTATTCGAGTATTTTCTTTGATTTTCTTGTAACCAATAAGCCGATTCTTTTTTACACCTGGGATCTGGATGTGTATAGCGAAGAGCGAGGCCAATATTTACGTCATGACGAACTGCCAGGGCCAATGCTTTTTAATATAAGGGAATTGGCTGAAGCAATCGAAAATATCGCCAAGATTCAAACTTCCTTTCAAGAAAAATATGAAAAAGCGAAACAGCGATTTACGAGTCATGACGATGGTAGCGTCACTGAGCGGATCGTTTCTTATATTTTTCAAAAAAAGGGGAAATTGAATACGATCAGCGATCTCCAGACGAAAAAGGAGAAAATTTTAATTTATCCGGGTGGCATGCGCAATAACGGGATCACTTCATCGTTCCTGAATCTGATGAATAATATCGATTATGACCGTTATGATGTGACATGCTTTACAGCGGCACCGCAGTCAGCAGAGGCATCGAATAATCTACAAAAAGTTCATCCCAACGTGCGCATGCTTTTTAAACCGGGTTTGCCTGTGTATACATTCTTCGAAGTATATCAGGATAAGCTTGTCCATAATCGTGGGAAAAACGGGCTTTTGGCCAGCAGTTTATTCCCAGAGCAAGCCTTCGTGCGGGAACACCGTCGTTTGTTTGGCAAAGCGCAATTTGACTATGTCATTGATTTCAGCGGATATAGCTTGTATTGGGCAAAATATTTATTGGCCGCTGAAGCGAAACAGAAGATTTGCTTTATGCACAGTGATTTAGGGGCGGATAGTGAAAAGGTTGTTAACGGGAAAAGACCGCACCGGATTAATTTACGAGGGTTATTTTCGGTTTATGATCAATTTGATAAAATTGTCGGCGTTTCGAAGGTGAACATGGAGGTAAATCGGAAAAACTTGCTCAAATATGCGGATGATGAAAAATTTACTTATGTGATGAATTCCCTTAATCCAGAGAAAATTTTAAGTCATGGCACTGAAGAAGAAGCGGAAGAGGAAATCCTCGTAGAAAACTTTAAGGCACGAGCAGTTTTAAAAGGTAGAGAAGTTTGGAACACTTTACCTTTTCACAAAGGAGCAAAGTCGTTTTCCTTGGAAGAGGAGTGGGAAGGCAAAGAAATTGCCATCTCTAGAAAAGCGACAGATCGCACGCATGTATATTACAAATGCCATGCTGATCATCAAGTACTTGGGTGGTTGCCAGCCGATGCGGTGGAACTGATTTCGGATCAAATTTTACAGGAAAAAGAGGTCAATCAAATCGGCAAAATCATCCGGCCAAAGGGAAATCAAATTTGGACGAAACCGTATCAAGTACCTGGCTGTGAAAGAGTTTCGGGGAGCAGAGATTATCAGGGACTCCTCGTTGACATTGATCAAGAGGCAAAAACGCAGCATGGTACATATAAGCGGATCTCGGTGAATGGCACCAACATTGGCTGGGTTGATCAAAGAGCCTTACATGTATTTGCATCCTGTAGTTTTACGGAAGGACAAACGGCCGTTGAAAAAGCGCGAATTACCGCAAAGAGAAAATTATTACAAGCAAGAAATGAACAGAAAAATAAAGAAATTATCCGCAATCTGCAAAATCGGGCATTAAGAGAAGCTAAAATTGTGCAACCCGTTTATGCCTATATTTCAAAACCTGAAGATCATCTCATTTGGACCCATGCCTATCCACATTGGCAGGCCAAACCATTGGGACCAGCGAGGTGGTTGAAGGGGGAAGTCGTCACCATTCGTGCCGTCATTCAAACTCGGGCAGGCCATTTTTATTTATTTTATAAGGATGAGCAAAAAGTCGGCTGGTTAGATGGGCGAGCCTTTGAAAAAATCACCCGTCCAACCTTGATCCGCGAGCGGAAAGTATCGCAACTAGCGAAGTTGACTTTGGATGGCAATCGCGCCATTTGGTCAAAACCATATGGACTCGAGGGAGCAACGAAGGTGGCCGATTTTCAAAAATACAATGGGAAAATCGTCAAAGTGGATCGGGAGGCAATCACGCAAAAAGGTCGTTCAGCACACATATGGGTGGATGACCACGAACTCGGCTGGGTGAATCGGAAGGCTTTGGACGTAAAAGAAGAACTTGGTTTTGAAGTAGATGGATGCTATATCCCTGAGCCAGATCCGGAAAATATGAATTTTGTCCACATGGGGCGACTATCACCGGAAAAAGGACAAGACCAATTGATCCAAGCCTTTGCCCGCTACCATGAGCAAGACCCAAAAAGTAATTTGTATATCATGGGAGAAGGCGCATTGAAAAAGGACTTGCAAAAGTTAATCGAAGAGTTGAATGTGGAAGATGCCGTCTATCTATTAGGGCAAGTAGAGAATCCCTTTGCGCTCATGAAAAAATGTGACGCCTTTATTCTCTCCTCCCATTACGAAGGCCAGCCGATGGTTCTTTTGGAAGCCATGACCCTTGGGATGAAAATCATCGCCACCGACATCGTCGCTAACCGCAACGTCCTCGAAAATGGAAAATACGGCCTCCTCGTCGAAAACAGTATCGAAGGATTACAAAAAGGCATGCACCAAGTGGCCAATCTTCAACCCGCTCCCTTCGATTACCAATACTATAACGAAATCGCCATGGAAACCTTTTATAGGGGATTGGAATAGCAACCGGGGCACCGGTTGCTTTCGTTATGAATGGGGAGTGTAGCTTGGGAATGGGTTTCTCGTGGGGGAAATGGGTTTCCCCGTTCGGGAATGGGCTTCTCAAGAGGAAAATGGGTTTCTTCGTTCAGGAATGGGTTTCTCTGTCCGGAAATGGGCTTCATGTCCGAGGAATGGATTTCCTCATCATGGAAATGGATCTCTCGTATGTAAGGATGGGAGAAATAAGCATCCAATAAAAAAGGAAGCAGCCCTTTTCCTTAAAAGGAAAAAACTGCTTCATTTTGAAATTAAACTATTTATTTTTATGTTTCTTCATTGCTTTTTTCATTAAGTCGCGGGTTTTCTGCCGTTCTTCCTCCGTACCAGAGGACCAAGCATAAATGCCATTGTGCTTTGTATCAATTTCATGTTCCAATTGACCAATCTTACTTAACGAGCGATGCTTAATCATAATAATATCACTCTCCTTATAATAAGTATAACTCACGTAGACGTTTTTTACTTCATCAAGAAATGGATTTTCGTTAATTCGTTATATTGGGTAATGGGTTTCTCTATTCGGGTATGGCTTCATACAAAGATGAATGGGCTTCCAGTGGAAGAAATGGGCATCTCAAAGTGGAAACGGGCTTTTCCTTCGAGGAATGGGCCTCTCCATGAGGAAATGGGTTTCCCCGTTCGGGAATGGGTTTCTTGCGGTTCAAATGGGTTTCATGTCCGAAGAATGGGGTTCTCCAAAGGGAAATGGGTTTCTCCGTTCTCAAATGGGTTTCTCATGGGGGAAATGGGTTTCTTGGTCCAAGAATGGGTTTTTCACGGGCTAAATGGGTTTCCCATGGACCAAATGGGTTTCTCCGTTCGAAAATGGGTTTCATGTCCGAGAAATGGGTTTCTCTGCCCAAGATTGGGTTTCCCCATCCCAAATTCCCAAAATAGAAGGGAGCACATTCCAATATGCTCCCTAACCATTTATAAATTGGACAGTGGCACGAGAAGAATTCCATAGCACCCGGCATTCAGTAAAAAGGTAATCCCGGCGGCGATGATGATTCCTTTGGCGAAGCCAGGTAGGTTTTTCTTTTTCCCGTAAATGATGAGCGGGATGACGTAAATGAGCTGGGCTACGCCGATAAACATTAAATAGAAAAAAAAGATTTCGGGCAAGAAATCCATGGAGTTTAATACTAGAATAAATAAAAGGAGATTGATCACTACAAGGATAAGAAAGCCTACTCCTCCATAGGTTTTCTCCTGTTCTTCATCAGGCATACGCTCGTCCTCCTCTATACTTCCGACATCGGACTTTCCGGCACGATTTCTGCACGTAATTCTTTTAAAATCTCTTCTTGTTCATCTCTATAAAAGAGGTTAAAAGTATCAAATGGAATCAAGCGCCCATCTTGATGGACAATATGTACGCATGATTTTTTCACGGAGCGCACGTCGAAATTATAGGGATCTAGGAACTGCATAATGATCACGCGAAAAACGTTGTCGTACTGAATATTTTCCGGTACTTCGACTTGCGGTAAGCAGCATAATAAATTTTTCAAAGACATGCTTGAGGACTCCGGTGAATGACTTGTCGAAAATAGGGAAAAGATGTGATCTCTTACCGTTTCATCTTGTTCATACACGATCGTGTTTCGCGAACCTTGCAACAAGACATTGGGATCAATCAATCCCGTCAATGGAATCGCTTGGCCACCCATTTTTAAAGCATAGCCCATCGCCAGACAGTCTGGATGACAGGGAACCGGGATCATATCCTCCTCTTGAAAAAGATCGGATTGATCGATAATTTCTCTACGTACTTCAGACAAGGTCAGGCGATCGACGGCAGGATCAAAATCTTCGAGTCGTCCTGCTGCTTGAATAGGTTGGAAAGTAACGCCGCGCACCGCTTTTTGCTGCAATCCATATTGGATGATCTTTCCGATTTCCTGGTCATTCAATCCTTTTTTCAACGTCACAACCAAGGTCGTAGAAATATTAAACTCGTTTAAATGCTCCAACGCTTTTTCGCGAATTTTCCGTAAATCAGCGCCACGCAACTCCATTAAAGTCTCTCTTTCAAAACTATCAAACTGCAAATACAGCTCAAATCCCGGCATATACGTCGCTAACTTTTTCACAAATTCACGATCACGTGCGATCCGCAGTCCATTCGTATTGACCATCAAATGCTTGATCGGCCTCGCCTTCGCCGCATCGAGAATCGCGAAAAAATCAGGATGAATCGTCGGCTCGCCACCAGAAATTTGCACAATATCGGGTTCAATTTCGTTACGGACCACAGCATCCAACATATTTTCAATTTGCTCCAGATTGCGAAAAGCCTTGCGGTGGGGCGAGGAGGAGGCATAACAAATCGGACATTCCAAATTACAAGATTCCGTCACCTCGACAATCGCCAAACAACTATGCTGCTCATGATCAGGACAAATCCCACAATCATAAGGACATCCGTATTTTATCGGGGTATTAAAATGCCGTGGCATCTCAGCAGGCTTCAAATAATTCCGACACATTTTATAATATTCTGCATCAGATGAAATCAGAACTTTTTCCGTCCCATGATGGGCACAGCGCTTGATCATGTACATTTTTCCGTTTTGTTCAATGATTTTCCCTTCCACTTTCCGGTAGCAAGTGGAGCAAATACTATTCGTCAATTCATGAAAAATATAGGGCCGAACTGGCATATTCAAGCACTCTCCTTTTTAAAATCTTCTCTTTTTCGTAAAAATCCTAGCAATCGGGGAATATCTTTTGCGTAATATAAAATCCCCAATAAGCAGGCGACCTGAATGGCGCCTAATCCCAGATATTCGCGTGGATAGGGCTTAATAAAATCAACCATAAGTCGGAAAAGCAAATAACCAACCATAAATAATTTGAATAGATCCCCTTCCTTATGTGGATGCTTATTTTTTAAAAATAAGATGATGCCTAAACTTAGGAGAAAGAATAATTCATAGAGTTGTGTAGGGTGTCGTAACATCCCATCCCCAAAATCCATTCCCCATGGCAAGGTGGTCCCAATGCCATATGTATTATCCTCAATCCCTGTTAAAAAGCAGCCAATTCGGCCAATCGCCATCCCAGTGATTAAGGGAAGGGTCAAATCATCTCCAGTCGATTCCGTATGACCGACGATTTTCTTCGCGAGCTCCACACCGATCAATCCACCTAATAACCCACCAACAATGCTCTTTCCCTCCATCCAAAAAGCAGGATCGGAGAGAGGATGCTGGAGATGACTCCATAAAATCGTCCAATCATAAAACCACGCCAAAAGCTTAGACCCAAGCGCTGCCCCGACAATCGCCCCGGCCAGCACCGACAAGGAAACAGAAGGAGATAAGCGCTCCGATCGCCGGGCGAACAGGTAAAAACGAAAACCAAGAAAATAACCCAAAGCCTCAAAAACCACATGGGGATGCAGCCTGAATAACCCAAAATCAATCCAGACAGGAAACTCCATCGCCTCTCCTCCTTTTACAACTGAAAACACTTACCTACAGTGTAACGAAAAACCTCGTCCACTTCATTAAATTTTGACAAACTTAGGTCAAAAGAGAGGGATATATTCGGAGATGTTGGGGCTATAGGGGGAGAAAAGGGTTTAGGAAAATGGGGTGCTTCGTGAGGAATGGGTTTCTCAAGGGGAAAATGGGGTTCCTCGTCTGGGAATGGGGTTCTCAAAAGGGAAATGGGTTTTTCTCGAGGGAGAAATGGGGTTTTTCATTCGGGAATGGGTTTCTTCATCCAGGAATGGGTTTCTCCGTTCGGGAATGGGTTTCTCACGGAAGAAATGGGGTTCAACGTCCGGGAATGGGGTTCCTAAGAGAGAAACGGGTTTCTTCATCCAGAAAGAGGCTTCTTGAGAAAAGAAAGAATCTCATAAGGAAAGCAATCGGTGCGCCGATTGCCACCCCTTAATCAAACGTTTGATTAGATTTTTTATCCTAGATCTTCACTTTTTGGTATAAGTAATGATTTTGCATACATTAATATTAAAAGTGGCTCATTTTCATTTTAGATTCATGTTAGATCTAAGTAACGCTTTAATTGCGAATAGAAATTCTCTCTTGGTCCCATTAAAAGGATAAGAACAACCTGTCCGTCTTCTAATTCTTCTAAAGAATAGCAAAGTTCATAATTCGTTCCTACGTGATGAATATCGAGGCAAAAGCAACCTTTTAAATCTCCCTTTTTCGCTTCGCCTATAAAGGGATTTTTCCTGATATCTTCAATTGCTTTACTTATTTTTCTAAATAAAACTTGGTCTGACCTTTGAATTTTCTTTAGATCTTTACCAGCTCTTTTACTAATTTTGATAGGAAGCTGTTTACTCATCTTCCGGAGTGTCCTCCAAAGACTCTAAATATTCATCCAAGCTTTCAGAAACCATAGGTTGCTTCTGTGTTTCTTTTTTCATATAGTCTAGAGCCTTTGGAATATTTCGCTTCATTTTTGAGAATTTCTGAATAAGTTCATCCCCAGTATATCCCTGTCTTACCAGATCTCTTAAAATATCCTCTGAGAAATCCTCTTCCTCTGCGATTAACGGACGGATGATTAACTCTTTTCCGGTGAATTCTACCGTTGCCTCATCATCTATGTTCAAAGCGTCATAAAACTCTTTAGGAATACTGATTTGTCTTTGTTTAGATACCTTGACACGGCGGAGTCGTTTTCCTGAAATATCTGTCATCCTCTTTCTCTCCTTTGAATACATCATTACCATAGTGTATGCCCTCCTTTAAAATAAAGATACTTTAAAAATTTATTTCCTTAAAATAAATATAACACAGAATACATGTTTGTGGGGATTTTCTAAGAGGTTAATGATGAATCTCAAATGTTTACCCCCGCTCAATGCGGGAATACAACTACTAGACAAACTTCTTGGAGGTGCTACAAATGGCAGACAAATACAAAACTGGTGAAAAAGCTCCCGAAAGTGGTAAGTTCAAGGTAGACAGCCTAGTTAATGGGAACTCTCACAATGATGACACAACGATCGACATTGAAAAAGGAGAACAATTCCCACCATCCCCAAGCAGCCATGATGCAGCATATTGGGTGAAAGCATAAAACAAACTAAGGTCTTCCCGATTAAATTCAGGAAGACCTTTTATATGAAAAAGAAGGACTTTTAGTATCGGTCTAGAATCCTATAAAAAGGGGGGAATCCCAAAATAGGAGAGGAGAAAGCAATTGGAATGGTTGTGAAACAAAGAACGAAGCCACTAGCATTAATAAAAATGGAAGCGATTAGGAGGAGAGTAACTGAAAATCATTGGAATCGGGAAGAAATTTTAAGAGAATATAAAACTCGCTTAGCGGGCTATAACGGGGAAAAGGCAGTGGATTATCACCTTTCGTTATTAAATCCAAACACCTACCTTATTGTAAACGACTTGCGCCTCGAAAATATGACGGGAACGCATTTTCAAATCGACACGATCCTAGTTGCTCAATATGGAATCATCCCCCTTTCCATTAAAAATTTCCGTGAAAAGGTAGTTTTTGAAGAGGCAACAAGACAGATGATTCACATTGTCGATGGAACGGAAAAAGGGTATGCATGCCCAACGGTTCAAGCAGCGCACCACGAATTGCAACTAAAGCAATGGCTTGGAAAAAATGGCTATCCTCAATTACCCATACACTCCTTCATCATCTTCAGCGACCCCCACACCATTCTCAAAATCAATGGCAATCCCGAACATTACCAGCATATCTTCACCAGCAATCAACTTTATCTAAAAATGACCCACTTAGAAAAACGTTTCCGTGAAAATCGCCTTAGCAAGAAAGATATGAACCTTCTAAGTCGCGAACTAGTCAAACAACACAAACCGCCCAACTATGATTTAATGAACAAATTAGCGATCAAACCTGCCGACATTCAAACCGGAGTTCACTGTCCACATTGTGGCCACCTGGCAATGGCGCGAAAATATGGAAAATGGCTCTGTCCAAAATGCCAAAAAACATCCATAACCGCACATATCCAAGCGCTCTTAGACTACTTCCTACTTATAAAACCATCCATCACAAATGCAGAATGTCGAAAATTCCTGCACCTACACTCGCGCTATCCGGCACAAAAAATATTAAACTCATTCCCTAATCTAAAAAAAGTAGGAAAAAACAGAGGCACAACCTACCATTATGTAGGATTTCAAAAATAATTCCCCTGAATCGAGGCAACCGGCTCGCCGGTTGCTTCATTTTTGTTTTCAGGGGGAAGAAGATCGTATGGGGAAAAATGGGGGAAACCCATAAATTGATTGAGAAACCCATTTATTTAATAAGAGACCCATTCCTTTCATGAGAACCCCATTCTTTTCATAAGAAACCCATACTTAGGGTAAGAACCACATAACTTGGTCGGGAACCCCATTTTTATCAGAATTAAGTCAGAACCCCATTCATTTCGTGAGAAGCCCATACTTAGATTAAGAACCCCATAATTAAGGCAAGGAACCCATTTCTAGAATAAGAAACCCATTCTTTGGGTAAAAACCTCATAATCTGGTTGAGAAACCCATATTTGGGTTCAGAACCCCATAATTACGGCAAGGAACCCATTTCTTATTGAAGATGCCCATAACTAAGGTAAGAAACCCATTTTTTTCATAAGAAACCCATACAGAGGTTAAGAACCCCATATTCAAATTAAAAGCCTCATTTCTTATTGGAGAACATCATAATAAAGGCAAAAAACCCATTCTTTATCCAGGAAACCCATTCTTTTGATAAGAAGCCCATTCCCCATTGAAGAAGCCCATTCCTCATTGGAGAACCCCATAATTAAATTAGGAACCCCATTTACCTTCTGAAGAACCCCATAACTAGCTTAAGAACCCCATACCCCGCAAAAAACTCCATACCCAGCACACCCCAAAAATAAATCCCCCTCCAAGGGACTATTTTAAAAATTGTCAAAATAATACTTGACGATTCGCTTAATTCATTGTATTTTGGTATGTATTATCAGTTATGAAATGGAAGCACGTTATTTCAAAAATTATTCGAAGTTTTCTATAACCAAGTTTTACGATCAGGAAGGTGTTCACGATGTTGAGAAGGGTTGGGTCAATCGCAGAGTTGGTGGGGGATACCCCGCTTGTCCGTTTAAACCGCCTTAATCCCCCAGCGGGTGCGGAGGTGCTGGTGAAGCTTGAGTATTTTAATCCGAGCAGAAGTGTGAAGGATCGGGCTGCTTACAATATGATAGTCGAAGCTGAGCGAGCCGGGCTCCTGAAAAAAGGGGCGACGATCATTGAGCCGACGTCTGGAAATACCGGGATCGGCCTGGCGATGAATGCGGCGGCGAAGGGGTATCGGACGATTATTGTCATGCCAGATTCATCCACTCTAGAGCGGATCAATATTTTAAAGGCCTATGGCGCTCAGGTGGTGCTGACCCCGAGTGAGGAAAAAATGCCGGGTGCGATTCGCAAGGCGGAGGAGTTAGCTGCAGGCATTCCCAATAGCTTTATCCCGATGCAGTTCGAGAATGAGGCGAATGCGGATATCCACCGAAAAACAACGGCTCAAGAAATTATCGCCGCTATGAAAGAGCACGGGAGAAAATTAGCCGCCTTCGTCTGTACGGCGGGCACAGGTGGGACGATTACAGGCACAGGTGAGGCACTCAAAGCATATGATCCCAACATCACGGTTCATGTTGTCGAGCCAGCGGGATCCCCGGTTTTATCCGGTGGGGAGCCTGGTAAACACAAACTAGTAGGCACCAGTCCCGGATTCATTCCACCGATTTTGAATACAGAAATTTATGACGAGATTTTTCAAATAAAGGACGCAGAAGCCTATGAAACAACGCGGAATTTAGCAGCGCAAGAGGGATTACTACTGGGGCCCTCGAGTGGAGCATCCGTGTTTGCGGCATTGCAAGTGGCGCAGCGATTAGCACCGGATCAAACGGTCGTATGCATTGCCCCGGATTCAGGGGAACGCTATTTGTCTAGTGATTTATTTCAATTTTAATAGGGGGACTCCCCCTTCTTTTTTTAAAACATAAACTACAGTAAAACACTAAGTTTAATAATATATGGAGGTGAAGGCATGTATCTTAGTTTACAAGGGATAGAGAAGAATTTTACAAATAAGCAGAATGAGAGATTGCTAGTCCTAGATTCCATTGATTTACAAGTTGAAAAAGGAGAGTTTGTGTCGGTTGTGGGGCCTTCGGGTTGTGGAAAATCCACGTTACTGTATTTAATCGCCGGGCTGGACCAACCAGATAAAGGAAAAATTGAAGTCCAAGGAAAAAGAATTGAAAAACCGAGTCCTGAGCGGGTCGTCGTCTTTCAAGAATCCGGATTATTCCCATGGCTCACTGTTTTGGAAAATGTCACTTATGGCTTGCTATTGAAAAAGATGTCGAAGCAGGAAGCAGAGGAACGAGCGCGGAAAGTTCTAAAAATGGTGCATTTAAGTCGCTACGAGGATTCTTATCCGCATCAGCTCTCTGGTGGAATGAAACAAAGGGTCGCCATTGCGCGGGCACTTGTCATGGAACCAGAAGTTTTATTAATGGATGAACCTTTCTCCGCATTGGATGAACAAACCCGGATGGTATTGCATCGTGAACTATTGGAAATTTGGCGGCAAACGAAGGTCACGATTATCTTTGTCACCCACAATATCCGCGAAGCCGTCCAATTATCGGAAAAAATCGTCGTCATGGCTACACGCCCAGGTCGGATCAAAGAATTAATCAACGTGCCGGTCACAAAGGATGGCATCATGCCAGATAGTGTCACCCTCCATACCGAACAGCGTGTGCTTAAAATCTTACAAAATGAAATTGAAAAAGTGTTGAAGGAGGAGATGGGGGATGACTACCGCTTTACGGCGAATCAGTTTCATCGTGATCATAGCGGTGATATGGGAAGCCACATCTAGATTATCAGGACTACCAGATTTCATGTTTCCATCCTTAATCCAAGTATTCGAAACTTTATACAATGGGATCCTCAATGGCCAAATCCTCGTCGCCATTGGAAAAAGTCTGAGCCGACTGCTTATCGGATTTTCAATTGCCATTGTGCTCGGCCTACTAATGGGTTATCTCATTTGGCGCTATAAATGGGTCGAGGATACCCTGGGCTTCCTCGTCACAGCCCTACAATCCATTCCAAGTATCGTCTGGTTCCCACTGGCGATTATCTGGTTCGGACTAAATGACATGGCGATTCTATTCATCGTCACCATCGGGGCCACTTGGACGATGACAACCAGTGCCACGAGCGGCTTTAAAAATGTCCCCCAGCTTTACCAAAGGGTGGCAAAAACATTCGGCTCAACAGGAATTCACTTTATCCGTACCGTCATTTTACCAGCTTCTGTCCCCCAACTACTATCAGGGCTACGCATCGCCTGGGCCTTCTCCTGGCGCGCATTAATGGCCGGGGAACTACTCGGTGCAGGCGGCGGCCTTGGCCAACTACTAGAAACAGGACGCTCATTGGGACAAATGGACTTAGTCATCTCCGTCATGATCATGATCGCCGTAATCGGCACCATCATCGACCAAATCGTCTTCACGCGCTTAGAGCGCTCCGTCCAAACCAAATGGGGAGTTGCTTAATTTTTTAAAAGTTAGCTTCTAATGGGGTATCTGGCGTGGGGAATGGGCTGCCTTTCGGATAAATGGGTTACTTTTCACGGAAAATGGGTTTCTTTTCAGATAAATGGGTCTCTCAACATGAGGAATGGGCCCGTTCCTTGGGGAAATGGGTTTCCTTTTGGATAAATGGGTTTCCACCTCACGGAAGTGGGTTTCTCAATGAAAAAATGTCTTTGCGCGTTGAATGGGTTTCTACCCCCTATAATGGGTTACTTCCCACATTGAATGGGTTTCATTTTGCATAAATGGGTTTATTCTCATGAAGAATGGGTTTCTCGGCACTTGGAATGGGCTTCCAACCTTGGCAAATGGGTCTCTTCCTCATAGTAATGGGTTTCTCTAGGATCAGACCCTCAAAAATACGAATTTCATATGAAAAAAGAGGAGAAATGGAATGAAAAAATTATGGATCGGTTTATTATTACTAATCGTTTTAGCTGGTTGCGGAAATGGGAAAAGTGATACCGTGAAGATCGGATATTTTCCAAACCTCACACATGTTGCGACGATTATTGGCTTGGAAAAAGGGTATTTTCAAGAGGAGCTTGGGGAGAAGACAAAAATTGAGACAAAGACCGTTAGCAATGGTGGCCTTTTTATGGAAGCCATGACAACGAAGGCAATTGATATTGGCACAGTCGGTCCAGGACCGGCGATTAATTTCTATGTGAAAAATCCCCAGTTCCATATTGTATCAGGTGCTGTCAATGGGGGAGCGGTGCTCGTAGCCGGAGAAAATAGTGGGGTCGAGACATTAGCCGACCTTGATGGAAAAAGAGTGGCCATCCCGGTGATCGGAAGTACGCAAGACGTCATGTTGCGTAAAGCACTCCAGGAAGTCGATCTAAATGTAAAAGAGAACGGTGGAACGGTGGAATTATATGCAGCAGCCCCTGCAGACACTGCCTCTCTATTTGTCCAAGAATCCGTCGATGCCGCCGCAACCCAAGAACCATGGGGCTATATACTCGAGACACAAGCAAATGGAAAGCTCTTATTGGATTGGGAAAACTTTGCGTGGGGGAAAGATTCCACGAATACCGTGGTCGTCGCCCGAGAAGATTTCCTTAAAAATGAAGATCAGGTTCATGCCTATCTTCGGGCCCATCAAAAAGCCGTGAACTTTATCCGAGAAAACCCTGAAGAAGCACAAGAAATTGTCATCAAGCACATTAAAGACCTAACAGGTAAAGAAGTGAATGCGGAAGAAACAACCGCAGCCTTCGAACACTTAGAAGTAACCACAGATGTCAACGAACAAGTCATCAAAGAAATGGCGAAAATTAGCAAAGAAGCCGACTATATCGAAAGTGATGATATTGAAGGACTCATTAACTTAGACTACTTGGAAAAAATAAAAGAATAAAAGGAAAGGGGCAAAGCCGAAAACCACGGCCTTGCCCTATTTATTTGGTTGCAACCGGCGCGCCGGTTGCTTCCATATGGAAAAATTTGAATTTCACTTGAAAGATAAAACGCCCAACTTAGAAAGAATTTTCATCACGAAGTATAGGGGCTTTCATCTGGGAAATGGGGCAATGGGCTTCTCCTCAAAGTAATGGGTTTCTTTCATGGCAAATGGGTTTCCCGTCGGAAGAATGGGTTTCTTTCTGGGAATATGGGTTTCCCGTTGGGGAAATGGGCTTCTTTCTGGGAATATGGGTTTCTCTCCGGAGAAATGGGCTTCTTTCATGGCAAATGGGTTTCATTCAAGGTGAATGGGTTTCTCTCCGAAAAAATGGGCTTCTTTCCAGGGAAATGGGTTTTCCATCAGAGAAATGGGTTTCTCCCCGGAAGAATGGGATCGTCCCCGGAGAAATGGGTTCCTTCCATGGAAAATGGGTCTCCCCTCAGAAGAATGGGTTTCTTTCCCGGAAAATGGGCTTCCCACCATGAAGAATGGGTTTCTCACCCGGCAAATGGGTTTCTTCCTCGGAAAATGGGTTTTCCATCAGAGAAATGGGTTTCTCACCCGGCAAATGGGTTTCCCTCAAGAGTAATGTGCCACTCCCCATAAAAATGGGTCCCTTGGCCATGAAATGGGCTTCTCTCCCCAGGGAATGTCCGCCCTCCCCGTAATACTAGCCCTCCCACCCAAACACGAAAAAAAATCAGTGGGGCAC
This sequence comes from Lederbergia sp. NSJ-179, assembly GCF_022867885.1. Lineage (GTDB taxonomy): Bacteria > Bacillota > Bacilli > Bacillales > Bacillaceae_C > Lederbergia. The sequence goes on from NZ_JALIFP010000006.1 coordinate 140,197, forward strand.
AGAAGTCCCTACTGATTTTCCCAACATTTACAACCGACCCACCGGTTACCTTTAGGAAAAGAACGATCAACAAAATAGAAGCGATGACAAGAATTTAAATCAGGAAATCGTGAACAGTTGTCTGCAAGCAAGGGACATAACAGGGGTAACATCTTAAGCAGGTACTTTTGTCCATGACAAGGAGTGGTTTAGACAAAGCACCCAGCTCCAACCCTATCCCATCCGAGGTTGTATTCCGTCCGCATACAATCTCGACTGCATGAGACAAAAAGTCACACCATTTCTGTACGAAGAAATGGAATCCGGCTGTGCAATTTCAAAAACCAATAGGTGATGGATAAAAATAAGCCTTCCCGCTAGTTATCAGTCCCAGCCATACTCGTCTTCATCGCGACGATGTCTGCGACACCTTCTGCACCTACAAACAAAATCGCGCTCACGGTCACGATCCCGATCATGCTCATGCTCACAATCACGGTCATGGTCGCGATCACAGTCACAATCACGATCATCTACTTCACGGCATCTACAAACTAATACACGTCGTCTTCTCCGTCGTCTATCCTCAGCGCCGCCAACAAAATCATCGTCATATTCATAATAATACATATACCTGTCTCCCTTTAGTTATTAAGGCCGGCCGACCTTACTATATACTACGGCGAAGCAGTCAATTAGATTGTACAAACCATCCAGTGCAAACGAGGATTTTTTGAAAGTATGTAAAATATAAATGTTAAAACGGACCCTTTTTTAATCTGTGAATTAAATCACAAAACAAAAGCAACATAAAAAAACGCAATTAGACTGTTCACCTCCAACATTTTAGGTGAAAATCCAATTGCGCTTTTCAAGTAAAACCAGCTTCTCTATTCAGACACTAACAGCTAGGTCAGCCGCCTAATTACTTAATCATCATCGCATTCATTCTGCAATAAAATATTCTTGCAAATATTCAAACCAAACTTCATGCCCCTTCTCATTCGGAGCACTCTCCCCACTCACCACATAATCTGAGGCATCCTCTGGCCAGTTTTCCCAGTGGTCAAGATAAGGAATGTCTTGCGCCTTCGCATATGCCTGTAAATCCTTCACTTGCTGCGGATAAATACTGGAGTCAGGAACAGGGCGGGCTGGTTGTAAAAGCACGACTGCATCTGGGATCACGTTGAGGAAGGCGTCAATATTCTCATGATTCTCATCCACATCGACAACCCCATTGTCTTCTAAAATAAACGGCTCATATAACACCAATTTAGGAGCAAAATCGACAACCTCTTCATATCGCTCCTCATCAATAAATTGCCTTGAAATTAGATCATATTCAAACAGCTTGACATCAACAACATCTTTCCCGTAGCTTTCTTCTAATGCTTCCTTCAACATCGCGGCCCAACCATCGTCACCACCTAAGGCAAGGGAACCAACAAGCGCGATTGGATAGCGTTCCCCATTTTCAACCGCTTCACGTAAGTCAGCTTGCGCCTCTTCCGGCCAGTTGCTCGCCAACTCAACAACCGCAGGATCCACATCCTTCTGTTTCTTTTCCTTATCACCTTCTTTATTAGCTGATTCTGAACTGTCATCACTCTTTGGAGTCTGATCGACTTCAGAAGCGACCACCCCAGTCCGATCTTTCCAATACAAATAACCTGAACCAAGAAAAACCAGACAAGCCAAAACAATAATGGCTGTCAACAAATTTCGCATTGTTTCAATCCCCTTCCTACTTCTACTAAAAGTGAAAATATTTACCTAGTATAAATTCCCATGTAAAATTGAAAATAGCCATTCAAAAACTTACAGACTATGCTATAATAATACACGTTAATAGAATAGTCGACAATCATCCAGGGAGGATATTATGGAAGAAACAATCAGTTTAAAAGAGCTGATGCAGACTCTACGAAAGAGAATGACCTTAATTGTACTGATTACAGTGGTGACAATGGTTCTAAGTGGAGCTGTCAGTTTTTTTGTACTTACACCCATCTATCAATCTACAACGCAATTATTAGTCAATCAATCAAAAGATGACCAGCCAGCTTATAATGTATCGGAAATTCAAACCAATTTGCAGTTGATTAATACATACAATCAAATCATGACAAGTCCGAGAATTTTGGACAAAGTGATCGCGGATTTGGATCTCGATATGACAGCAACTGAATTGAAGGATAAAATCAAGGTTGAAAGTGCCACGGACTCACAGGTTGTGAACGTGACGGTACAAGATCCTGATCCCAATCAAGCGGCTACGGTTGCCAATAAAGTCGCAGAAGTTTTTGAAAAGGATATCGTCGATCTTATGAATGTCGATAACGTGAATATCTTAACAAAAGCTGAAGTAGGACCAAAGGCATCACCGGTCAAACCACAACCACTACTAAACATAGCGATTGCCGCTGTTGTCGGCTTGATGCTCGGTGTGGGAGTGGCCTTCTTACTTGAATACCTTGACAACACCGTGAAAACAGCCGAAGATATTGAAAAACTGCTTGAATTACCCTTGCTTGGGGCTGTAGCGAATATTGAAGATCAAAAAATTCAACGGAAAGTAAGTAGGAGTCGCAGTGCACGAGTAAGGAGTGAGCAAGTTGGCTAAACAAAATCTAACACCACAATCGGGGCGACGTAAATTAGTCGCCAAAGCGAATCCGAAATCACCGATCTCGGAACAATATCGGACGATTCGGACAAACATTGAATTTTCTGCGGTCGATGAAGAAATCCGCACCTTAATGGTGACATCATCCGGTCCAGCGGAAGGAAAGTCGACAACGACGGCCAATTTAGCGGTCGTCTTTGCCCAACAAGGAAAAAAGGTACTCATTGTCGATGCCGATATGCGAAAACCAACCGTACACTACACATTTGGTGTCACCAATACAACAGGACTAACAAATGTACTCACGCGTCAAGTGACTTTAGAAGAAGCAGCAAGATCAACCGATATGGAAAATTTAAACGTATTGCCATCTGGTCCAATCCCACCAAACCCAGCTGAATTGCTTGGTTCCAAAGGGATGCAGGTTTTCTTTGAAAAGGCAAAAGAAAGATATGACATGATTATCTTTGATACACCACCTGTATTAGCAGTCACAGATGCGCAAATTTTGGCGAATAAATGTGATGGAACCGTTCTGGTCGTGGCAAGTGGCAAAACAGAGCTTGAATCTGCGCAAAAAACAAAAGAACTCCTATCAGCCGCGCAAGCGAAACTATTAGGAGTCGTTCTCAATAATAAGAAAATGGAAAAAACCGATTACTACTATTATTATGGAACCAATTAACCTAGAAAAGACCCACTTTAAAAGAGTGGGGTATCTCTTTATATAGGGTAAAAAGATTCCTGATATTTCCGTTAAAATTACAGTTTTTTCCATAAAGATTAAAGTTTCTTCACATTTTTTAAAAGAGGATTGACATTCCTATAGAAAATAGTCCAAAATGACCTTTGCGATCAGTTTGGACTATTGAGGTTGTTAGGTCAATTTGATCAGCGTGATAGTAGACTCGTTCGTTCTAAATAAGCCAGTCACTATTTAAAAAATATCCAGCAGGCTGATACGCTTTAATTTTTGGACTTTCAATTGAGAGTTTGAGAAAAAGCACTTTACATGAATGGAAGGGAGAAGAGGTAAATGATTGATATCCATTGCCATATACTTCCTGGCGTAGATGATGGCGCAAGTCATTATACAGACAGCTTATTAATGGGGAAACAGGCCGTGAGTGAAGGGATCCATACGATTATTGCGACCCCCCATCATAAAAACGGTCATTATATGAATACAAAGGTAGATATAATCGCAAGAGTGAAGGAGTTAAACGAGTATCTACAATCTGAACATGTCGATCTTGAGATATTGCCAGGTCAAGAGAATCGTATTTACGGGGAGATCATCGAGGATTATGAAGCAGGAGAGATCCTCACGCTAGGGAATGCCTCTCACTACGTATTTATTGAACTCCCAACCAACCATGTGCCACGTTATACAGACCAACTTTGTTATGACATTCAGATGAAAGGATTAATTCCAGTGATTGTCCACCCAGAACGAAACACGGAATTAATCGAACACCCGAACAAACTCTATCATTTGGTGAAAAATGGCGCTGCTTCCCAAGTCACAGCAGGAAGCCTCACTGGTTACTTCGGCAAAAAAATCCAAAAGTTTAGCTTTGATTTAATAGAAAACAATTTAACCCATTTTCTAGCCTCAGATGCGCATAATACCACAACACGGGGATTTAAAATGGCTGAAGCCTTTGATCTAGTAGAAACAAAATACGGTCTAGATTATGTGGACATGTTTCTGCAAAATGCGGAATTGATTCTAGATGGACAAGACATTGATCGCGATATTCCCAAGCCCATTAAAAAGAAAAAATTCCTAGGACTCTTTTAGAGGCCTACAGGATGTAGGTCACAAAGGTTGCGACGTACAAGGATGTACTAGTGCAGGCGAAGTAACAGGACGTTGCGCCCTTAGCCGTTCGTCCTTATTTAGCCTTTGATCCATATTAAAGAAATTTTTATATAAAGTTATACTGATATAGTGAGTCGCCCGAAAGAACTGGAACTAAAAACATATTGGTTTTCGGTTATGTCTCCAATCCGTTATCAACGGAGGCACTCGGTCACCCTGTGGGAGGAGCAGTACCTCCTCCTTAGACACATTCGTTGTCGAGAGGGTGATGTGAGGACGGGTTAGATGCCCGTATTTTAAGGCCAACAGAACGTTGGTCAGAACAGCGTTGCGACGTACAAGGATGTACTAGTGCAGGTGAAGCAACAGGACATTGCGTTTTGAACCTGCCGCCAGGACGGCGCGCCTTTAGGCCCGCAGGACGCGGGTCAGAACAGCGTTGCGCCAGGATGGCGCGCCTTTAGCTGTTCATCCTTACTCATCCTTATTGATCCTTAACTTTCGGTTTTTCCGATAAATGTCTAACGAAAGGACAAGTAGGTACTTGCTTTTTCGTTAGACATTTAAATTTGCCTATTTTGTACATATACTATGATGAAAAGAAGGGATGTTCATTGACGTATCCAAAACGATTATCGCTTTTGGTTTTGTTGGATTCAGCGATTGTGTTGTTTTCAATTTATATTGGGTATTTTATCTTACACCCATACTCAGATTTTTACTCATCAAAGTTAATCCTAATGAGTTCGCTCATTTTGTTGGCTAGCCATCATTTATTTGCTTTTATCTATCGTTTGTATAATAAAGTTTGGGAGTATGCGAGTGTTGGAGAATTAATGAGTATTGCCAAAGCCGTAACGTTTTCAATTTTAACGGCAGCTGTCGCTCAGATGGTTGCAGCTGGACATGTGTATTTGCGTGTGTTGTTTATCACATGGATGTTACATATCTTATTAATTGGCGGGTCACGCTTTTCCTGGCGGATGGTGCGTGATCGTTTAATTAAATCTAAAGCAGAAAAGCGCAAAACCTTAATCGTCGGTGCTGGTTCGGCTGGTACAACGGTCGCTAGGCAATTGCTCCATCATGAAGAAGGAGATCAAATCCCAGTTGCTTTTGTCGATGATGACCTAACAAAATATAAGTTAGAAATTTTCGACTTAACCGTTTGTGGGACGATTGATCAAATCCCAGAGGTTGTTGAAAAGAGGGGGATTGAAGATATTATTATTGCCATCCCTTCTCTATCGAAAAAAGAAATCAGACGAATTTATGGAATCTGTGCGCAAACAGATGCTGATGTAAAAATCATGCCGCTTATCGAAGATGTCATGACTGGTAAAATATCCGTTAGTGCGATCCGAAATGTAGAAGTAGAAGATTTATTAGGACGCGACCCAGTGAAATTAGATATTAGTCAAATTACGGAATCGATTACAGGGGCAACAGTTCTTGTCACAGGGGCAGGTGGTTCAATTGGTTCAGAAATTTGTCGGCAGATTTGTCATTTTGCCCCCAAAAAACTGTTGCTCTTAGGACATGGTGAATTCAGCATTTATAATATTGATATGGAACTGAAAAAGAAATATGGGCAGGAAATGGAGATTATCCCCATCATTGCCGATGTGCAAGATCGTAGCCGTATCTTTGAAGTGATGAATGACTATCAACCCGATGTTGTCTACCATGCGGCCGCTCATAAGCATGTGCCATTGATGGAATACAACCCAAGGGAAGCTGTAAAAAACAATGTCTTTGGGACACGAAATGTGGCAGAAGCTTGTGACACATTTGGGATTCATACATTTGTGCTCGTCTCAACCGACAAAGCCGTCAATCCACCGAATGTAATGGGCGCAACAAAAAGAATTGCGGAAATGATTATTCAAAATTTAGCGAAAGAAAGCCAAACGAAATTTGTCGCTGTTCGTTTTGGTAACGTATTAGGTAGTCGCGGCAGTGTCATTCCATTGTTCAAAAAGCAAATTGAAGCAGGTGGGCCGGTTACGGTTACTCATCCAGATATGACAAGATACTTTATGACGATACCAGAAGCTTCAAGGCTTGTGATTCAAGCTGGCGTATTGGCGCGCGGAGGAGAGGTCTTCGTATTGGATATGGGAGAGCCTGTAAAGATTTCTGATCTAGCAAAAAACTTGATTACTCTTTCCGGTTATACAATAGAAGAAATCGGTATCGAATACAGTGGCATTCGTCCGGGTGAAAAAATGTATGAAGAACTTCTCAATGAAAATGAAGTGCAGAAGGAACAAGTCTTTCCGAAGATCCATATTGGGAAAGCTGAGCCAATGGATAAAGCTGAGCTGTTTGAGATCATTGATCGCTTTGAACACTTAAATATAGAAGAAACACGAGATACCGTACTAGCGACTGCCAATTGGAAGAATAAGGGAAAAGCGAAAGCTGGAGTTAGCTAAGGATAAATATAGGAGGATATTTCATTGAAAACTGTCAAAAAGGCCATTATCCCTGCCGCTGGTCTGGGAACAAGGTTCTTACCAGCGACAAAAGCAATGCCGAAAGAAATGCTTCCGATCGTCGATAAACCGACGATTCAATATATTATTGAAGAAGCAGTAGCCTCCGGTATTGAAGATATTATCATCGTCACAGGGAAAGGAAAACGGGCGATTGAAGATCACTTCGATCATAATTTTGAGCTTGAAGACAATCTTGTGCAGAAAGAGAAATATGATTTACTTGAGAAAGTAAAACAACCTGCTAATGTTGATCTCCATTATATTCGCCAGAAAGAACCAAAAGGATTAGGACACGCCGTTTGGTGTGCCCGTAAGTTTATTGGTAATGAACCATTTGCGGTTCTGCTTGGAGATGATATCGTTCAAGCGGAAACTCCTGGGCTAAAACAGTTGATTCAACAATTTGAAGAGACTCAAAGCTCTGTTGTTGGCGTGCAACAAGTGCCAGAAAATGAAACCCATCGCTATGGAATTGTCGATCCTTCTGCACAAGAAGGCCGTCGTTACCAAGTGAAAAACTTTGTAGAAAAACCTAGACAAGGTACAGCACCATCCAATCTTGCGATTATGGGTAGATATATTTTCACTCCAGAAATCTTTACTTTCCTAGACCGCCAAGAAATCGGCGCTGGTGGGGAAATTCAACTAACCGATGCGATTCAACATTTAAATGAATTACAAAAGGTCTATGCCTATGATTTTGAAGGTAAACGATATGATGTGGGAGAAAAAATGGGCTTTATTCAGACGACGATTGAAATCGCCCTGCAAGATAAGGAATTGAAGGATGAATTACTTGTTTATCTGCAAGGGATTGTAAAAGAAAAAGAAGTAGTATGATAAAACAGATACCTCTGTTCAGTTTCATATTTCAAATGTGAAGTTGAATAGAGGTTTCTTTAGCTTGGTGTGTATAAATACTTTTTGGTTGTTTAGTGGTTAGTTGGAACTAACTGGTTTTAGATAAGCATTAAACAACTAAAAAAGTTTAAAGATATAGAATGAATAATTCTAGGAAGGAAGACTTGAAGATGGAAGCAACAGAAGTAAAAGAAAGAATATTTCTCTCCTCACCTCATATGAGTGATGAGGGTTACGAAATGGAATACATAAAGGAAGCTTTTGATACAAATTGGATTGCTCCACTTGGCGAAAATGTAAATCAATTTGAAAAGGAATTTGCCACCAAGGTTGGTTCTAAAGCAGCTGCAGCATTATCCTCAGGAACTGCTGCTATTCATTTAGCTTTAAAAGCTGCTGGCGTAGGAGAAGGGGATATTGTCTTCTGTCAATCTCTTACCTTTTCTGCTACAGCTAACCCCATTATTTATCAGAATGCAATCCCAGTATTTATTGATAGTGATGAGAAAACTTGGAACATGTCGCCTGAAGCATTGGAGGAGGCATTTGAAAAATACCCTAATGTAAAAGCTGTAATTGTTGTTCACCTTTATGGTTTATCTGCTGACATGGATAAGATTTTAGAGCTTTGTAAAAAGTATAATGTGACATTAATAGAGGATGCTGCAGAATCTTTAGGAACATATTATAAAGGGCAACATACTGGGACCTTTGGAGATTACGGAATCTTCTCTTTCAACGGGAATAAAATCATCACCACATCAGGTGGTGGGATGCTGGTTTCTAATAATGAAGAAAAAATTGCAAAAGCAAGATTTTGGGCCACACAAAGTCGGGATCAAGCAAGACACTATCAACATAGTGAACTTGGCTTTAACTACCGAATGAGTAATGTAGTAGCTGGAATTGGTAGAGGGCAGTTAAAAGTATTAGATCAAAGAGTAGAGAAGAAAAGGTATATTTATGAGTATTACAAAAGAGAATTAAGTGAACTAGAAGGTGTTCAGTTCATGCCTAGTAATGAGTGGAATGAACCGAACTACTGGTTAAGCAGTATGACATTGACAAGTATTGTTAGACCTGCTGATGTGATGGAGGCGCTTGAAAGGGAAAATATCGAATCAAGACCGGTTTGGAAACCGATGCATATGCAGCCATTTTTTAAGAAATATGATTTTGTTGGTAAAGGGGTTTCGGAGAGATTGTTTGGGAATGGCATTTGTTTGCCATCTGATACGAAGATGACGGATGGGAACTTAGAGAGGGTTGTAAAAGTTATAAAAAGTGTAATTGAAGAAAATGATTGAAAAATGCTAAAAGCATCATGAATTGATCAAAACTGGGCCTTAAGCAAAGATCATATCATACAGTTAGTTATTATGTTAATAAAAGATGGAATGAAAAGAGCAAAATATGTGAACAAGATGAAGTAGGAATTAGTAAACAAAAAACAAAAAAAGAGTTAGTAGAATTATCGTAGGGTAAAATCAAAGTGAAGAAAGCTAATATATTTCGAAGGAGCAAATCCTGTCTAAACTGAATTGTTATCCAATTACCTAGAGATGGAGAATTATAGTAAAAATCTGATTGTTTTTAGGAGGAATAATTTTGTATCAAAAGTATTTTAAGAGATTATTGGATTTTATTTTTGCGCTAATATTAATAATATTATTGCTCCCACTTATGCTAATAATAGGGTTAGTAGTTAGAATAAATTTAGGGAGTCCAATAATATTTAAACAAGAAAGAACAGGATTAAATGAAAAAACATTTACATTAAACAAATTTCGTAGTATGACCGATGAAAGAGACGAAAATGGAGAATTATTGCCTAATGAATTAAGAATGACGAGGTTTAGTAAAATTTTTCGTTCTACCAGCCTGGATGAATTACCAGAGTTATTCAACATATTAAAAGGGGAAATGAGTTTTATTGGGCCAAGACCGTTGCTCACAGAATATTTAGAACTTTATAACAAAGATCAAAGGAAACGACACAAAGTAAGGCCGGGATTAACAAGTTATACAGCTGTAAACGGCCGATCAACGTTATCTTGGGATCAACGCTTTGAAATGGATGTTTGGTATGTTGAAAATGTTAGTTTTCTTTTAGATTTTAAGATTTTAGTAAAAACATTTATTACTGTAATTAAAAGAGAAAACACGACAAGTGACAGAGGAAAGTTCCAAGGAACGGCTGATGCAAACAAAGAGAAAAGTTCATAATAGTTTCAAAACGGGGTGACAAAGTGATAAATGAATTTAAAATTAAAGACATTTTAAACTTCTTAAAGGGTAAAAACTTTGATTTTTCCTTTCAAGGCAATGAAAATGATAGCATTAATGGGTTCTCCACCCTGTTTAATTATAAAGTGGAAACGATAACCTTTATTTCAACGTTGTATAGTTTCAAAGACTATAAACATTTATTTAAAACCAAAAAGATTCGTTTAATACTTACGGATCCTTCTGAAAAAGTTTTTGGTTGTTTTGAAAATATAATCCACGTTAAAAAGCCAACAAATGCTTTTTTTTCAATTCTAGAGCATTTTTTCGGTGAAAGATCTAATTATTCAGAACAACTTATAACAAACGACTCAAGTTTATACCCTAGGCAATCCTTTATATCAAAAAAAGCATTGATAGGGAAAAATGTAAAAATTGGAATAGGTTGCGTCATAGATGAAGGTGTTATTATTGGAGATAATACTGAAATTCACCATAACGTGGTTATAAAAAGTGGGACAAAGATAGGTAGAAATTGTACTGTATTTTCTGGTGCGGTTATTGGTGAAAGAGGTTTTAATCCTTCAACTCTTAGAGATGGAAGTAGAAAAATGCTTTCACATTTTGGTGGAGTGACTATTGAAGATAACGTGCATATTGGAGTTAACTGCAGTATTCATAAAGGCTCAATAGACGATACGGTGATCAGAGAAGGAGTAAAATTAAACACAATGGTTCATGTAGCACATAACTGTATTATAGGGGAAAATACTGTAGTTACAATGCCAACTCAAATTTGTGGAAGTGTTAAAATTGGTAAAAATTGCCACGTTGCTGCTACCACAATACGTAATCAATGTGAAATTGGAGATAATGCAGTATTAGGATTAGGATCAGTTGTAGTAAAAGATGTTGGGGCGGGAATGACAGTTGTTGGTAATCCTGCAAAACCATTACAAAAGTAGAGGTGTGATATTATGAAAGTATTAGTATTTGCTCCGCATAATGATGATGAAGTTCTTGGAGTAGGGGGCACAATAGCAAAACACGTAGCAAACGGTGATGAGGTTTTTGTTTGTGAAGTTACAGTTGGCAAAAATAAAGAAAGAGCAAATAAGATAAAACAAGAAGCACTTGCAGCCCATAAAATATTAGGTGTTACTAAAACACTTTTTTTGGATTTTCCAGTGGTTGGTTTAGCTGATTTACCAAAAGTAGAGTTGAACAAAGCAATTCATATAATAGTACAACAAATTAAGCCAGAAGTTGCTTATATACCTCATAAAGGGGATATGCATATTGATCATAAAATAGTAGCTGAAAGTGCGATGGTTGCCTTAAGACCTGTTGAGTGCCCAGATCTTAAGGCTATTTATGCATATGAAACATTATCGGAAACTGAATGGAACATTCCATCAATTGATAATATTTTTGTACCAAACGTATATAATGACATTACAGATACGATAGATAAGAAAATTGAGGCTATGAAATGCTATAAATCGCAACTTTACGTTTTCCCACATCCTCGATCATTAGAAGCTATAGAATCTTTATCCAAACTAAGAGGATCTACAGTTTGTATAAATAATGTAGAGAGTTTTATGTTAATTAGACAAATAAATTAATAATATAGATAAATGATTTACAAAAGTGATGTGAATCAAAATAAATACGACAACCTTAATAAGGAAGGAATTTAATATGTTGCATGGTAATAAAGTATATATACGTTTAATGGAAGAAAAGGATGTAGTATACAAAGTAAAATGGATTAATGATCCGGAAATACGTCATACGTTAAACTTTGAATATCCAATCTCAGAAATAGGAACTCATAAATGGTTACATAGTGTTTCTACTAATCCCGCCAGAAAGGATTTCGTCGTATGCAGTAAAGAAAATGATGAACCGATTGGTTATTGTGGTTTATTAGGAATTGATTATAAAAACAGTAAAGCAGAGTCTTATATGGGAATTGGAGAAAAATCTTTTCAAGGACAAGGTATCGGCTTTGAAATTAGAAAAATTTTATTAGACTATGCTTTTTATGAGCTGAATTTGAATAAAGTTTATGCTTATGTGTGGAAAGAGAATACACCTATGATTAAATTAAACGAAAAAGTAGGTTTTCAAAAAGAGGGGCTAATACGAGAAGATATTCAATCACATGGTGAAAAAAGAGATAGATATATTATGGGGATATTGAAATCAGAGTATCTAAATAAAAATGAAAGTTAAAAGCAGGTGTAATAATGAACAGGATTAAGTTTAATACTTATCCAACACCAATTGAATTCTATGGTGAATATAATAACAACAATATATATATTAAAAGAGATGATTTAACAGAACCTGCTTTAGGTGGCAATAAGGTAAGAAAGCTAGAGCTGTTTCTTGCAGACGCTAAAAATAAAAATGCTGATTATATTGTTACTTATGGGGCACCCCAATCTAATCATTGTAGATTAACAGTCGCCATGGCTCATAAGATGGGCTTTAAAACACTTTTAATCTTATCTGAAAGTAAAGTAGTTAATTATAATGGCAACTTTTTCATTTTTGATCTATTTGATACGGAAATTGTTTGGACAGGCACAGATAGAGTTCCGAAAACAATCGAAAATACATTAGGAGAATTAAAAAGAAAAGGTTTCAATCCATATTTTATTCAAGGCGGAGGGCATGGAAACATAGGTACACATGCATATAAATTAGCGTTTGATGAAATTAAGGAACAAGAGCAGCAAATGAATGTATCATTTGACTATATATTTCATGCATCAGGAACAGGTACAACGCAATCGGGGTTAATAGCAGGTAAGTTAATAAATAACAGTAATATTAATATTGTAGGGATAAGTGTTGCCAGAAATGAAGAACGTGGTAAAGAGGTTATTGAAGAAAGTTTAGTAGGTTATTTTGAAGAGTACTCTAAAGAAATTCAAATCTTTAAAAATGAGATTATATTCATAGATGATTATGTCGGCAAAGGATATGCTGATATATATCCCGAAATAATTTCAACTATAAAATATGTCGTTAGAAATTCTAGTTTATTATTAGATCCAGTGTATACAGGAAAAGCCTTTTATGGTATGTTAAAACATTTGGAAAATAATGAAATTAAAAATAGAAATATATTATTTATTCATACAGGAGGAATTCCTTTATTATTTAATTATGCAAGTAATTTTAAAGAGGAGTAGCAAAATGAATATATTAGTAACGAGTGCTGGAAGAAGAGTCAAAATTGTGGAATATTTTAAACGTGCATTGGAACCTTTTGATGGAAAAGTCATTACTTCTGACTGTGATATGAACGCTCCAGCAATTCACTTTTCAGATGGTTATGAAATAGTTCCAAGAATTGATCATCCAGAATATATTGATATAATAATCGATATTTGCAAAAAATATAACATTAATGCAGTTATTTCTTTAATCGATCCGGAATTGGAATTATTAGCGAGAAATAAAGAGAAATTTATACAAGAGAATATCACATTAATATTATCTCCGCTTGACTCTGTCGAAATAACGTTTGATAAATATGAAACATACAAATATTTAGATGATAAAGGGATGCCTGCCGTACCAACATATAATAATTTAATTGAAGTAAAGAAATTGATTGGAAATAAATCACTATCGTTTCCTCTCATTGTAAAGCCAGCTAAAGGTAGTGCAAGTATTGGACTATATATCGTCTCGAATGAAAAAGAATTAAATGAAGCATATCATAAACATGAAGATCAAATCATTCAACCTTATTATAAGGACAAAGAATACGGTATAGATGTATACGTTGATATGATCAGCGGTGAATTGGTTGATTTATTTATAAAAGAGAAAATAAAAATGCGTGCTGGTGAAACAGATAAATCAAGGTCGATTCACAATGAAAAAGTTGAGACTTTAATAAAACAAATGATTAAAAAAACAAATTTCAAAGGCCCGATAGATATTGACTGTTTTGAGTTTAATGGACAGTTTTATATTTCGGAAATTAATCCTAGACTTGGTGGGGGATATCCACATGCTTATGAATTAGGCTGTAATTTTATGGAGTATATTTTAATTAATTTACAAAATAAAAAAAATGTATCTTATGAATCATATAAATATCATTCTAATATAGTGATGATGAAATACGATAATTTAAAATTAATAAACGAAACGAAAGAATAAAAACAGTATCGGAGAGTTTATTTATGTTTTTTTTGCAGCAATTACGTGAACGAAAAATGAAACCACAATTACAACATGAGAAGGAATTCTATAATAGTATATCCTTTGATCAGATAGAAGACTATCAATTAAAAGAATTTAATAAACAATGGAAAATGATTAAAGAACACGTTGAATTTTATAAACAACTAGTTTACAAAAAACAAGTCCCTGAAAAGTTTGATTCGTTTGATCAATTTAAGGAACTTCCAATTATTACAAGGGATTTTGTAAGTGAAAATATCAATTTATTTACTAATAATAAACAGGAAATAGAGTCTTGGGGCACAACAGGAGGATCTACTGGAAATCCGTTGCAGTTTCCAAAGTGGAAATCTGAAACAATTCATTGTGAGCCATCTGTATGGTATGTAAGAGATTTTTATAATATTAAACGATCAGATAAAATGTTTAGGCTATGGGGCCATTCACATACGTTAGGTAAAGGGTTAACTAAAATAAAAAATAAGTTGAAATTTGATATTGGACTACCATTAATTGGGTATAAGCGTTTTTCAGCATATGATTTATCAGAAGAAAAACTAAAAGAAGCAGGGGAAGAAATTTTAAAATTTGAACCAAGATATATTATTGGATATAGTAAAGCTCTTTATATGCTTGCTAAAGCAAATAAAGATAAAAAAGATGAATTTCATAAGTTGAAATTAAAAGTAGTATTAGGGGCAGCGGAAGGGTTTGAAAGAAGTGAAGATCGAGATTATGTATCTGAAATTTTCGGTTGTCCTGTTGGATTGCAATATGCCGCAATGGAAACAAATTATTTAGCACAGACTCATCCAGATGGTGAATATAAAGCATTATGGAAAAACAATATAATTGAATGTGTAGATGATAATGGGAATACTGCAGATACTGGCAGAATTATTTTGACATCACTTTATTCAAAAGCATTCCCTTTAGTGAGGTATGAACTAGGAGATATTATTAGTGAGTGTAAAAAGGATAAAAATAGTGTGTATTCGTTTAAAGAAATTAAAGGAAGAAATAATGATTTTTTAATGTTAGACGATAAAACACCTATCCATTCTGAGGGTATTACACATGCAATAAAATTTTCTGAAAAAATAACTGCTTATCAAATTCGATATACGGAAGATAATATTTATACGATTTATATAAAAAGTAATGATAAATTAAATACAAGTGATATTAATGAAATTAGAAATCGATTAAAACAAATTGATGAGAGGCTGAGTAAGCTAGCCATAAAGCAATCAGATCAACTTAAACATACTATAGCAGGTAAAACGAAGTGGTTGATTGAGGAATAGTGCTGTTATTATAGCTAAATCTAATGTAAAGGGAGATATTAATGAAAAAAGTTAGTATTATAGTTCCTGTATATAATGCAGAAACTTATTTACCTAACTGTCTTGAAAGCATAGTAAATCAATCTTATAAAAATATTGAAGTAATATTAATAAATGATGGTTCAACTGATGAATCTCTTAAAATATGTAATAGTTTTGCTGATAGGGACGACAGAATAAAAGTTCTTTCTATAAAAAATTCTGGAGTATCAACTGCAAGGAACTTGGGGATACAAAATGCATCGGGTGATTATATTACTTTTGTTGATAGCGATGATTGGATTGAATTAAATATGATTGAGTTTACTATCAATAAAGCTTTAGAAAGTAATGCCGATGTTATTGTGTGGTCCTATTTTAAAAATTATGTGAACCAAGAAAAAGAATTATCATTAATTCCTGGCGGGAACCAAACATTTACAAATGAAAAAGATATTTTATATTTAAAGTCTATCTATCAATTTTACGGTCAACAGAAATTAAGTGATACTGTATCAGCAGGAACTACTTGGTGTAAATTATATAAAACTGAAATGATAAAAGCTAATGGTCTTAATTTTAAAAAGGAATTAACTAGATCTCAAGATGTTATCTTCTGTTTAGAAGCGTTTAGTAAGGCCAAACTAATTAAGTATTATGATAAAAGCTTATATCATTATAGAATAAATAATTCTTCAACTTGTTCCGGGACTAGATATATCGAGGATACTGATACACCTTTTAGTTCCTTATTAAATGAGATGGAGAGATTTTCAGGAAAATTTAACGATAATAAAGAATTCCAGGAAGCAATAAATGCTAGAACTGTGCAAGTTATTTTATGGCATTTAGATCATAAATATTTTCATGAAAACAATAAGGAAAATATATTCACAAAAAGAAGACAAATAGTAAGACTAATTAAATCTAATCCTTATAAAAGAGCAATAAAAAATGTAAATATGGATTTACTGCCTAAAAAAGAACGTACCGCTGCAAAGTTATTTAAATATAATTTTATATTAACCTTTTATGTGATTTATAGTTTACATCAATTTTATTTAAAGTTAAATAATAAAAAGTATGAATAAACGAAATGATGCCAATAGCCTTAGCTATTCGAGGTGTGAAATTGTGGATAAATCATTAAAAAATAATAAATCCAAACTTGAAACTATTATTAGCTTAATGATAGCTTTTTTCCTAACGGGAGGCTTCACAGCCAAAATTTTTGCTTCTTTAGGTATTATCGAAGAAGGAATGGTTCCCGTTATATTAATAATAGTTTTATTAATTGCCTATATAGCAAACTTTTTGCATAGGAATACTAGTTACAACTTAAATAAAAACAATATTATTATTGTTTATTTATTAACTATATTATTGCTTATTAATGTGTCAGTTAAAGGGTTAGATTCTTTTTCTTTTAAGTATTTAATCGACTTTTTTGCGTTTGGGCTTATTGGTTATTTATTAATCTTGTTACCATTTAATCCGAAAAAAGTAATATTCTTTGTCATGATAATTGGAAATTTAATCATAATAAATCCCTCAGCACTATTAGATTTTGCCGTTGAAGGTTATTATTATGAACGTTTAACCATGGGAACAACCTATGCTTTAATACCAAGTATATCGGCAACTATTATATATTTCTTCTTTCTTAAAAATAAGAGGTTTAAAATAGTACAATTAATAAGTTATCTTTCTAATTTCTACTTGTTTTATTTAGTGTTAACTAAAGGTAATAGAGGAGCAGTTTTGACAATAATTATTTTATTATTATTAGTGATATATATTAAGATTAGTAAAATGTTAAAAGGAAAAAAATTGCTGTTATTACCGATAATATATTCATTAATAATAACTACTGTTGTGTTTTTTATCCTAAATTCTGCGAAAATCTTATATAAAATATATGGGCTTTTACAAGAACAAGGAATAGAAGTTGCCGCTATCATAAAAACAGTTAATATGTTGGAAAAAAATGGGTTTATTGGTGTTTTGAATGCAAGAGATGTTGTTTATGAAAGAGCATTTACAATGATTTCAAATTCCCCGATAATTGGAAATGGTATTGGAAGTTATGGTGATGATACTTATGTTTCATTCCCTTATCCCCATAACTTATTTCTACAATTATTTGTGGAAGGTGGATTATTATTTATAATACCTTCCACTTTTATTTTTATAATTATCCTATACCTTTTATTAAAGCCATGGAATGATAACGAGCAAAAAAGTGACTGGAGATATTTTATTTTATTTTTATTTATTTTATGTATACCTAGATTGATGATTTCATCGTATTTTTGGAGAGATCAATCTTTTTGGTTACTAATTTTTATTAGTTTAATGTATATACAAAAATTTAAATTGTTTAAAAAGATGAAATCACCGATACAAGGAAAGTGAGTGTATAGCTTCTTGACTAAAAATTCAACTTTAACAGAGAAAACATTCAATGGTCTTTTTTGGATGTTTTCTGGTAAAGGATTTCAAGCAGTTTTTCAATTTATAGTTACAATTGTTTTAGCGAGACTTCTTACACCTAATGACTTTGGAGTAGTAAGTGCCGCAACAGTTGTAATTACTTTTACAACTATGTTTTCTATGGTTGGAGTGGGCCCTGCGATTGTCCAAAGACCAAACTTAACTGAATTACATATTCGAACAGGATATGTAATAACAATTTTGCTTAGTGTAATTTTCACATTACTAATGTATACTTTTTCAGGACTAATTGCGAATTTTTTTAATATAGTTGAATTAATTAATGTATTAAAAGTAATGTCAGTTATATTCCTATTAAAAGGATTTTCAATTATCTCTGAATCACTAATGCAACGAGAACTCCGTTTTAAATTAATTGCAGGAATAGAAGTTATTTCTTATTTTATTTATGCAGTTACGGGAATTATTTGTGCATTGCTTGGATTTGACTATTGGTCGTTAGTTTATGCACAGATTATCCAAAATATAGTAAAAACCTTCTTACTTATAAAATATCAACGTCATAATATGGTCCCTAAATTTGATCTTAAATCGGCTAGAGAATTACTTTTCTTTGGTGGTGGATATACAATTGCTCAATTAAGTAATCAAATTGCATTACAGGCTGATAACTTAGTTGTGGGGAAATGGCTTGGCCCAACAGCTTTAGGTCTATATAGCCGAGCATATCAATTAATACTAATGCCTGCTAATTTATTTGGACAAGTAATGGATAACGTGCTTTTCCCAGTAATGTCACAAATTCAAAACAAGCGTGATCAATTAACTCAGTCATTCAGATTAGGAATAACAGCAGTTGCTTTTTTTACAATTCCAGTAGGGATAATGATTTGTTTATTATCTGAAGAGATTGTTATAGTATTATTTGGAGAAGCGTGGATAAATTTAGTGCCAGCTTTACAAGTTTTGTCTTTAGGACTTGTGTTTAGAACTGGATATAAAATTAGTGATTCTTTAGCGCGAGCAACTGGAGCTGTATATAAAAGAGCTTTAAGACAAATTATTTATGCTATTGCTGTATTTACTGGAGCGTGGGTAGGTCATCATTGGGGCATTGCAGGTGTATCAGTAGGAGTATTATTTGCGATAATTATTAATTATTGTTCAATGACACAATTAAGTATGCAGTTCGTAGATCTAACAATTGTTGAAATCATTAAATCACATTTCCCCGGTGTTGTTTTGGGTATATTTGCCTATTTAAGTGTCTTTATAGTTAAAACAATAACAAATTTCATTTTTTTACCTGCTATTTTTATTATTCTTTTTTCGGGAATTATATTTTTATTAATAGTCCTAATTTTATTTAGGCTAAATATTGACCGTATATTAGGGAAAGAAGTAATTTTGGTAAAAGCTAAAATAGTAAATCTGGTTGCAAAGAAGGTTTCATCTAAATGAGTTTTTTAAAGAAATTTGTACATGGTAAGTAATAACTTTAACTTACAAATGCGCGGTCTAACTCCACCGTTCTTTAGACGGTATCAGCTTTTATCCTTATCCTAGCGTGTCCATACTAAGGGATGAGGTGATAGTATGGACTGATATAGAAAAAGCAGTCATGCGGCTTATGATATAAAATATCATAATGGGTCACAAAATAAAGATATCACATGCTGGGGGGCAATAGCAATAAGGGTTACAATCTTGCAAGAAAGAGCAGGAAAAGATCGTATTCATTTATTATTATGCCCCCAAGTATGGCAGTATCTAAAAGGGAAATCTTCGAGATTATTACAGGATGAGTTTCCGAAACTCAAAAAAAAGTATTAGGGATAGTATTTATAGGCAAGAGGCTACTTTTGTGCCATTGTTGGGACTAAACTACATCCAATCTCTTAACATGCAACAATCCTTTAGCCACAATGAATGTCCTTATGATAATGCCCGTGTCGAGTTATTCCATGCCATTCTAAAAAAAGAAGTCAGCCGAGTACAATATTTGGACTATGAGTATGCTAGGCTTGCACTATTTAAATACATGAAGGATGATAAAATCGCAAAAGAATCCATGGAAGCATAGGTTACAAGACTCCCCAGAATTAGAAGATTGTAACCACTAATCGTGCAATGAGGTCACGGCTTTACATGGAGTGGTAGGCAGAGCAAAAGGGAAAGCTGATAGTGACCTTAAAATATGAAATCTGGTGAACTAGGAGATGTGAAGCTATGAAAATTACAATAGCCGGAACGGGCTATGTTGGCTTATCAAATGCGGTATTATTAGCCCAACATAATGAAGTTATCGCACTTGATATTATCCAAGATAAAGTGGATATGATTAATAATAAGAGATCCCCGATTGCGGATAATGAAATTGAGGAGTTCTTGGCAACAAGGGATTTGAATTTAATAGCTACAACGGATAATTATACAGCATTTAAAGATGCGGAATATGTTATCATCTCAACGCCAACTAATTATGAACCGGAATTGAACTATTTTAATACTAAAACAGTTGAGGCCGTGATCGAGAGTGTACTATCGATTAATCGAGATGCTGTTATGGTGATTAAATCAACTGTCCCAGTCGGTTATACGAAGATGATAAGAGAGAAATTCGAAACTGATAATATTATATTCTCACCTGAATTTTTAAGAGAGGGAAGGGCCCTTTATGATAATCTTAACCCATCCAGGATTGTTGTTGGAGAGCAGTCAGAACGAGCAAGAATATTTGCCGGTTTATTAGTAGAAGGCGCTCAAAAAGAGAATATTGATGTCTTGTTTACGAATTCAACAGAAGCGGAAGCTATTAAACTATTTGCCAATACTTATCTTGCGATGAGGGTGGCATTCTTTAATGAATTGGATTCTTATGCAGAGGTAAGAGGATTGGATGCAAAACAAATTATTGATGGAGTTGGGCTTGATCCACGAATCGGAACCCATTATAACAACCCATCCTTTGGGTATGGAGGCTACTGTTTACCAAAAGATACAAAACAGCTTTTGGCCAATTACGCCGATGTGCCGAATAATATTATGACCGCTATTGTGGACGCCAATCGAACACGAAAAGACCATGTTGCAGACATGATTATTAAACGGAATCCTAAAATTGTTGGGATCTATCGATTGACCATGAAAACTGATTCCGATAATTTCCGCCAATCGGCTATCCAAGGTGTTATGAAACGCATTAAAGCGAAAGGCATTGAAGTGGTCGTATATGAACCAGCCCTATCTGAGGATAACTTCTACAATTCTAAGGTAGTCAACGATTTTGAGGAATTTAAGAAAATCTCCGATGTGATTGTCGCTAATCGCTTATCCGAAGACTTGCAAGAGGTTAAGGATAAGGTCTATACGCGGGATTTGTTTAGTCGGGATTGATAATTTTTATGTGAGTAAAAAGTATAAGGGGCCAGAAGGTCCCTTTATTCATAATTTTATCACGGAAAGCACATACAGAAAGAAGAAGAGCTTTTGAAGTTCAATATACATTATATAATAATGGAGATGGGGCTCGCTTTAATTTTTCTATGTTTACTAGTGCAACAAGTGAATTACCACCGGAAATTTATACTGGTTTAGGATCTTTTGCGTTAATTTTAACTATTGCAGTATTTATATATGAAATTTCAACAGAAGATGAACAAGATAATAAAAAAAGAAAAATTAATTTGACTGATTTGCTATTTCTTGCCGCTGCTCCAATTTCTATATTGATTGCATGTATTATTGGTGGTTTGTTTGTTGAAGAATCAATTGGAGTTTTTAACAATGCAATAACCTTGGCATCAGTAGGATTTTTATTTTTATCAATTTCATTAAAGATAAAGCAATAATCAGTTGGGATATTCAATCTATAATAATAAGAGTGATATGTAATCAGTGAAGGAGGAAAAGGGTTGTGAACTTAAGTGAATGGATTCAATTATTAATAGCCGTATTCACAGCTTTGGCTGCAATTAGTGCCGCATTTTCAATACATCAAAGTAAAAAAGACAGAGAACTACAATATAAACCTCAATTTGAAATCATTACCGATGAATTAGAGAATAATGAGTTAAATATCGCAAATCTAAACCCAAATTATCAATCATATGAGGTAGTAAGCGTAAAAAACCAAACAGTGAATAAAAATTTAGACTTTGAAAAACAACTTACAGTGCTTAATGGTGGATTGAACTTTTTAAAGATAGATTTTAAAAAAGACAATAGATCACATTCCAAAGAAAATATTATTAAAATCAAATATAAAAGTGTAATTGGTATTATATATGAAGAACAAGTTATACTGCATGTTGATAAAAATTACCAAATAACTCATGACATTAAAGGTCTAGTTTTTAGATGAACAGATTTTAAGTCATATGTTTGTTTCTAGCCTATTTCTGATTGCGAGTGTTTTTATTCTTTATAAACACGCATTAATCAAAGGAAATTCGTATATGGGCCAGCTTAAAATGGTGACTTTGTTAAAATTAAAGAAAATATCTGATGTCGGAGTCGCCAATTGTTTATCCGAAAATCTGCATGAAGGATAGGATAGGGCGATACAAGTGATTTGTTTGATTAAGAGCTACAGTTGAATTGTAGGTGTTATAAATTCAAATTAGGATTCTAACGGTGGTGAATGATATTTGAGTTTCCGCAAAAAATCAAGAGGTGACTGAGTAGGACCAATTCAAGAGGTGATTTTTCAATAAAAACACGGAAAGGTGGCGAAAATCGGGGTGAAAACAGCGAAAAGGCCTCAGTTGTTTGGTATAATTTTAACACCAACTAAAACGCTACTAAACAATTTTAAGGAGGCCTTTCCATGTTCCAATCTACCACAGATGTATACCGAGTAAAACGTAAATCAGTTCAATTCGCGAAAAGTATCGTATCAAAAGCGGGTCAAGTGGAATCCAAGTTCGTGATCCAGTCCATCTACGGCATTTTAAAATCCGGTAGTATCATCCTCAAAGACATTGCCGTCGCTTTAAATGAGCCCGTCCAGGTTAAAAATACCATTGAACGATTAAGCCGGAATTTAGGGCGTTCCCTGTCCCCGTCTATCCTTTCTCGTTACACACAAAAAGTGGTGAAGGCGTTAGGAAAAGAGCCGCTCATTTTGGTGGATGATTCGGATGTCATTAAACCACATGGGCGGGCATTCGAAGCACTGGGGAAAGTCAGGGATGGCTCCAGCAAAGACCACAAAATCGAAAAAGGATACCACGTCACAGAAATCGTCGGGTTGAGTGCCAATCAAAAACAGCCCATCAGTCTGTTTTCTCGCATCCATTCCTCTTGGGAGAAAAGCTACAAGTCCACCAATGAAGTTCTATTTCAGGGATTGAACTTTGTGATCAGTCACCTTAAAAGGAACGCAACCTTTGTCTTTGACCGAGGGTACGACATGAATGCCCTATTTGACTTTATGCATCAAAAAAAGCAGCAGTATATCGTCCGATTAACCGAGAATCGCAAGATCTTTTGGAAAGGAAAATGGTTTAAATCCACAGTGCTGCGCGATTCACGGAAAGGAAAGATCAAAACGACGCTCACCTTCAAGGAAAACGGGAAAGTCAAAAAGGAAACCATTTACGTAAGCCACCTCAATGTGAAGATCACAGCGGGGAAGCGTTCCATTCGTCTTGTGCTTGTATATGGGTTAGGCGAAAAACCTATGATGTTGGCCACCAACAAGGTCATCAGGGGTAAAAAGGATGCCATTCAAATTGTGCGGGCCTATATGTCTAGATGGCGGATTGAGGAATATTTCCGATTCAAAAAACAGCACTTTGGATTCGAAGACTTTAGAGTGAGAAGTTTAACGTCTATGAATAACCTGAATCAACTTCTGACCTATGCCATGGGCATGCTTGGGCTCTTGGCAGATGAATCCGAACATAGCGGGCTTTTCCAACGGCTTATTCATAATTCTCGTGCGCTTCGCAAAGATATCCGATTTTATTACTACCAGTTAGCTGAAGGCATATCAGCAACGCTGTCCCACGCCAGAACGGGAATCAAAGACTGGATTCCTATACGAAACACAGGACCTCGGCAGTTAACGTTGAAACTTGTCTGTTGAATGGAAAAAGTGAAAAGTGAATCGTTTAAAAAAGAGCCTGCCCAAGGCTCTAGTTCAGTGATCGCAAAAATCCCTTTTTAAACGATCACACGGCTTAAAAACGCAGCGACTACATTACACTCTTGTTTTTCAGCCTGCGTCTCTGCATTTTGCGGAAACTCAAATGAATGATATGGTTGAAAAAACAATAGTAAGAGATAAAATAAAGGTGTTCATTAGTTCCCGCTGCGGTGTTACTAAATATGATGATGTGCGCAAAAAATTAAAAGATCTTATTGAACAGACTGGTCTAGCAAGAGTATACTTATTCGAAGACGGATTAGCGTCCACTCAAACAGCTGAGCAGAATTATCTATATGCTTTAGATGATAGTGACGTTTGTATTTTTCTAATTGATAATGCTGATGGGGTAACACCTGCTATAGTAAATGAAATAAATCGCGCAAAGTCACAATCTAAAAAATCAATCTATTTATTTTGTAATGAAAGAGAAAAGGAACCTACCCAAATCCAGAATGAACTAATAGGAGCAAAAGGTTCCCGTTTTTATATAGCAAGCTCATTTAGTGAGTTTATTACTATAGGATATGAAAGTTTAATTAATGACATTGGGGAAATTTATAGACTTTATTGTAAAAACCGCTTAAGGGACCAAGAGTTCAGTGATTATAGTGAAACAAAAATAGAAATTGCTTCTCAGTCATATGAATCTATTAAAAAGGATGTATTAAAAGGTCTAGATAAAACAAAAGCCTTTATTACCCGTCAAATTTACGATACCAAAAGAAAGATTAAAGATACAAGTAAATTAGACGATTATTGTGAAGCCTTTTTACATGTGCTTTTTGGGTTGAGGAGTATAAGAGAATTTAATACGTCCTTATTACTTGATTACCTAGAAAAAGCGCAAAGTGAAATTTTATTCAAAATAGTGAAAATTCGCTGGAAAGCGATACAGAGCTATTGGCAAGGAGACTTATCTAGTTGTTTGTCGTACTTAGAGGATGCTTTGATAAAAGCAAAGGAATCCTCATTACCTGATTGGTTGATTCAAGATATTTTGATCGATCTTCGTAATACTAGCAATAGATATGGAGAGGAAAAGAATCAGTATTTTATACAAAGTGATGCTCAAGAAGAATTGGATAAGATGGAAAAGGCATTATATTACCCACTTCTTGACCGTTATACAAATAATTTATATGAAGAAATCGATAAACAGAGAATAAAGTATAAGACCCAATCTCCATACAGTGTAAGTTTTGGTAACCATATTGATATTTTTGCTGATAAAATAGCAAATAGCTTTGTGATTGCCGTTTTTAATGGTTCTCTCATCCATATTATACTTACGTTAGATAGGATAAAAAGTGTTGCTTTTCATTTAAGTGAGAAATATAGTAATTGGCAATTTCGAGTCTTGTTACTTAAGATGGGAATTTACAAAGGAAATAAAAAGGAAATTGATAGTTATATCAATACTTTCAATGACGTATTTGGAAAAATGAATTCATCTGATGCATTGGAAATATACAATTTTTCTAAATCTAATTCAATTAAACACTTACGAAGCATCTCAGTTTTGGAGGCGTTTAAACACTTAGGGTATTATTTCTCAGATAAAGATTATGAAGAAATAAAACTGGAAGTGCTACAAATAATAGATATTTGGTTAAAGGATAAAGAACGTTTAGTCGTGGTTGGTAATCATATCTTCGATGCTTTAAAAAATAATAATTTGAGACTGGATAACAATATAATTGCTCAAATATGCCTTGATGTAATATCTCAGGGGCTGTACCGGTATTATGATAATGTTTTTAATCTGTTATCGTTCATTGGTTTGGAAGAGGTTAATAACGAACTTTCAACAAAATTAATATCGGAAATTAACAAGATTGTCATCGACGAAGCAGAATATGATAAGTACCATAACCTAATTTCTGCAATTATCAGCATTAGGAAAACAAAAGGAGAACTGAGTGATGATTTTCACGAAAATGTAATGAAACATTTACCGGAAAAGGATAAAAGTACTTATACATTAGAAGTTACGGGGAAATCCCGGGATGAGAATAGGAAACAATTATTAAAATATATAGCTGAAATTAATGAACGAAATAAAACTCAAGGTCAAAATGGACAGTACTCGGGATATGCTAATGACCCTTATCAAACTGCCTCGAATATAATTAGGTACGGGAATGTAGATTTATCAAAGGAGTTAGTACAGTCTATTTTTGAAGCGGCGACGGGAACATTACTAAGTAACAAGCAATTAATATCTGATAAAGTAAGTGCAATGCAGTTAATTGTATTTGTTAAAGCATATTGCGGTAGTAAAATGTCTGTTACATATGATTTCTATGCAAAGCTGGTTGATGAAATAGAAGTTGTTAAGAATGGTCACGATGGTTTTCTTGAAAGGTATTCAACTACAACTTTAAATGTGAATTTTCTTATGCTTGAGGTAGTGTTTAATGATGCTGATTACAGGAGCTTTTTCGAGGTGTTAAGTGGCTATAACAAGCTAGATGATTTTGAGAAAATAGAGGCGTTAAAAGCTATAGTTAATCTGTTAGAGAATGAATATTGTAAAAGCATAAATAGAGACATATTATTCATGCTTCTGCAATTTGTATTAACATTGTGTAATGAAGAAAACCATGACATTAGATATTATTCGGCAAAAGCATTACTTCTATTAATCACGGAGGATACTGAAAAAACCATTTTGACACAGTTATCACAATTTATGGATTTTGATAGTAGCTTTATAAAGCATCTCATTATGGATCATTTTGATCAGTTGATTGAAGTGAATCCAGATATAACAAAATTTATGATACAAAAGGCCAGTGTGGATAATCATTTTGTTATTAGGGAGAAAGGGAAGGAGTATTTGGAGAAATTGTTGGGATAGTACAGGAAGCCGTACTAAGGCTGGTCGATACCACATAAATTCGGCTTGATGTATATCTGACTATAACAGAATGCTACTCCTGCTTCATCATCGTTAGCTGGGAATAGACCAAATCCTTGAAATTGACTGTGTGGAAGGTTCAAATGACCCCTGACATTGAGTTAGTAAGTGATTGTCAGTTGCGTTTAGGGTTGCCATTTCACTAGTCAAAAATATATCGACCTATTCTTGAACAGGAAAGTTTATGCAAATGAAGAAACTAATTTACTTGCGAATTTGTGAAGGGTTAAAGTTGGTATTTTATATTAGTTTGTTTAAGGCCTGGTTTAGATTGAAGATGATATCTAAACCAGGCCGCCAATTTTATTCATTGATTAAAAATATCTAGATGTCCAAAGGGACTAAGTGTATCCCTAGAAAACCTAAATG
Organism: Lederbergia sp. NSJ-179; assembly: GCF_022867885.1. Taxonomy (GTDB): domain Bacteria; phylum Bacillota; class Bacilli; order Bacillales; family Bacillaceae_C; genus Lederbergia. Next base: position 167,655 of record NZ_JALIFP010000006.1, read on the forward strand.
GTTCGATAATAAAAATATAGTATGACTAGAATCCATAAAAGGAATTTTTTAAAGACAATACCTTTACAAAATTGATAAATAGGGTATATACCACCAGATATCATGTTAAAGATAGTCGATTGACTTTGTGTATAAATAATAATCCGGTTTATGTTAAATATGAACATAAACTTGAATTTTTCATTTTCAAAGTGGATGTTCATTAAATCACCATCCTTTCGGACGGCCTAGGTTTATAAAAATCATACATTATTTGAGGAGTAAAGTCCAGCCTGAAATTTCCCATTGCCTAAAAAATTCAAAAGGATATATAAAAGAAGGTAGAGATTCCTTTTCCAGTTATACATAAGGAGATACAACAATCAATGTACGCAAATAGTTAATGAACGAGGATTATGCTCATAAGCAGGATGATTATGGATCACAGACCTAAAACATGGGTGAATTGATGAAAAAATAGGAGGATGCCAGGTTCCTACACAATTTTAAATTGTTTCAGAACCTGGCGCCCGGTATTTACTATTCTTACATAAGAATAGAAGAATCAGAGCCTGACGAGATATAATTATTTTCAGCAGTTTCCTTCACAACCGAAATTCCATATTTCTCAAGCTCCTTATAAATCATTGGGCTGTCTGCAAGCCCTTGGCAATAACTATATTCAAGGAAAATGCCATACTTTCTGTCCCATTCCGATTCTAATTCAAGGAGCAATTCCTTTTGTTCCGCGGTAGATAGTGATTCTTTTAATCGTGAAAAGAGACGACTAGAACCTTCTTCTGCATCACGGAATTTCGAATCAGCCATAACCTTCTTAAAGGCCAATTGGTGAACACGCCCAACAAAGACAACGTCTATAAAAAAACTTCGAATCATATTTTGTAGGGTGATAAATACATCAAACACCGGTACCATAAAGATGTGAACAAATTAATTAAAGGGAGGAAATACAATTGAGAAAGATTCGAGAACAATTAGTAAAAGTGGCTGAGGAACAACTACTAGAAGGGGTAAGTTCAACGTCTTTTACGAAAAGTGAATTGGAACTTTTACCTATTATATTAGAAGATGGGGAAGTAGTAAAAAAGGTTGTGAGTGGTGAAGTTGAGAAAAAGTTAGGCAAGCTAATGGCAACAAACCGAAGAGTGATATATCTAAGATCTTTTTTACCTGGGTGTAGTGATACGGTAGCATTTCATTATGGTGACATACAATCTATCACAGAACATAAAACAAGGGGGCTAAGTGGGCAATCTATAGACTTAACCTTTACAGAAACAACTGGATATGAATATACAGTCTACAATATATTAAAGTGGCAGATACCTGATTTCTTGGAGTATGTGAATGCTATGAATATAAGTGATTGATGCCAGGTCCTCATTTAATTCTGAATATTTATTTTTTCGATTTGGAGAAATATGACAAATTACTAAGCTAGTAGTGTAGAAATTAGGTTCTGGAACAATTGAAAATATCCAAATTACCACAGGATAATACTAAATTATCTATAGCATCATTGTAATCTAGTTAATGCATAAACAGTTCATTTAGGATATACATAAATAAGTAAAACCGAATAGGTTTAGTGGCGGTCAGCACCTATCGCTGTCTCTAGCCTTGGAAAATCCAGGTAGTAAGGGGGCTGCGAGTGAGCACTTTTGAATCCTTGATTTTAATGATCCGTTTTTCTACGCTGATCGTGGCGATCATCGCTCTTTTTTAGACAAAAAATAATCCGCCCATCAGCCTCCCAGCAGTAGAGCGAATTATTTTTGCAAAATTGCTGATCGCTCATAAGCGACTTTTCTTGCACTTTGACCCGTATGGTGTCGATACACCAAACGATCTTTTCTATTATATTCAATCTTTTATTTAAACAGGAGCCAGGTGGGGGGATCCCACCCACTTACAGAGGGTATTCTACAAAAAGTGGCTCACTTTTGAGGTGGGCGCTCTGGCTCAATTTAATATTGACAAAAGCCTCGGTCTCATAGACATCATGGTGTTCGTGGAACTTCTGAGCATTCGGTGCTAAAAGTTGAAGCTAATTGTGAGTTTTTTTCAAGCCCCTATTATACAGGATTTTCCATTTTATAAAGATCGACATTCATTCAAACACTCGCCTTCGCCCAGGTTATATAACCTATATACTAATATTGCAAATTAAAGAATGGATTGTCAACGTTAGGTTATATAACCTATAACACTTACTTTATATAGAAAGGATGATTGTATGGCCGTTGATAAAAAGAAAAACAAGCAAGTATTAGTCACTTTTCCAAATGAACTGTTGGAAGAAGTGGAGGATTTCCAATTTGCTAAACGCCAGGGTTTTTCCCTCTTGTATAAATTGCGTTGTCTGTAGGATCATCAAATGCCTGATCAATGTCATCCCAATCCTCAAAAACAAATAATGAATTTTGATAAATAGGTGGGACAACTGCCCCTTGATATTGATCATGTTCCTCGCCATGGTGGATTAACATCGTTTGATTTTTCATAAGGTGTTATTCTCCTTTTTCAGGTGTTTTCCTTTTTTCATTATAGAAACAACCAATTCCCGTAAGCGCTAAAATAATAGCTATGACAAATCCATATAAAGAGACAAATTGGAATTTCCAATAATCAAGAGCGGAAACCCCTAATGCCCCGAACATAAATACTCCTGTGGTCGTCCAAGGAAGTAGATTTTCTATCATTGTTCCGTAATCTTCAATACTTCGCGATAATACCTTTCTAGGAATTTTAAATTTCGAATAAATTGGGCGAAAAGCCTCTGCGATAATATACGAAGTAGCAAACTGGTTAGATGTTAAAGCGTTTGTAAGACCTGTTGCAAATAAAGAACTGATAATTGTTTGCGGTCTTGACTTAATCCAAGCAAAACTTTTATTAATTATATTAGGGATCGCATCAATGCAATCTAATGTTCCGACAAAAATAAATACCATAATTGAAATAATTACAGGCCCTACCATACTGTATAAGCCGCCTCTATTTAAAATCTCTGTTACATTTTTACTAATCTCAACATCTGGGAAAATAAGACTCGTATCAAATCCTGTGTTTAAAGCTGCTAGCATTTGCTCATATGAAAACCCATGTAAGAATACCCCAATTAAGGCAGCGATAATAGAAGAAACAATTAATGTTGGTACAGTTGGTTTCTTGGTAAAAGAACCATATAAAACGATAATGATAGGGATTAGTATAATAATAGTTAGAAATAAATTACTGAAGTTAAACAGACTTGAAAGTTCATCTTTAAGAATAACGATGTCGTTTAATTGCGCGGCATCACTATTGATCGATGTAGTAAAACCAATGATTGCATAGGTAATGGCTGCTAAAATATAGGCTGGACCTGTTGTATTGATCATTGAGCGAATATGATCCATTAAAGGTACATCAGCTGCTAACGCTGCAATATTTGTAGTGTCTGAAAGGGGTGACATCTTATCACCAAAATATGACCCACCGACCACTGCCCCTGCAACAATGGCTAAATTTGCATCAATTGCGGCTGCAATCCCTAACAATACAACCCCAATTGTTCCTGCACTACCCCAAGATGTACCAGTTAGGATACTAAATATGGAAGGGACGATGAAAGCAACTAAGTATATATAATTTGGATTAATTAAATCTACACCATAATAAATTAACATGGGTATTGTACCTGAAAAAACCCATGAACCAACGATTAAGCCGATAGAAAAAAGAATCATTGCAGCAGGGACTAGCTTTGCCACCTTTTTGACAACTTTATTTTCGATCTCTTTCCATTTAAAGCCCATACTAAATAAATTAGCAATACTGATAATAGTCGCAAAAATAAAGACTAATTCTAATGGCATGGGTTCTCCTGGTTCCTTAACTGTCGATACAGTACCACTGGAATCGGTAACTTCAATCATAGTTGCAGTTAATTGTGGCATAATAATAACACCCAGTAGTATGAGAAGGAACAAACTTATGATGTGTATTTGGCAAGTGTAAAATGCATGAAACGGCAGCCCTTTTTGTAAACCACTTGCCAACCTCTAATTTTTCATCATCATAGACTCCTTCATTCGTTTACTTTCACCCCCAAACAGAATGAGGTGGGAGTGGTGGATTAGGCGATCCACTACGGCTTCCGTTAGAATTGGATCGCCAAAGACATGGTTCCACTGTCCGAATTGAAGATTGGTAGTAATGATAATGCTCCGTTTTTCATAACACATAGATATCACTTGAAACAGTAGTTCTGCACCTTGCTTATGCAATGGAATATAGCCTAGCTCATCTAATATTAATAGATCAAGCTTATCTATTCTGTTAAACAGCCTGGTCAACGTACCTTTTTCATTCGCTTCCAACAGCTCATTTGCCAATGAAGCAACGGTATAGAACTTCACTCGCTTGCCATACTTCTGTATGGCATTGATTCCTATGAGCGTAGAGAGGTAGGTTTTACCTGCACCTACTCCACCATAAAAAATCATATTTTCCTTTGCCTCGATAAATTCTCCTTCTAATACCGATTCTTGACTTAACCCCTGACCCAATTGAATATCTGTCCAATCAAAAGGATTGCCAGACACGTTCGGCAGCGTTGCCGTTTTGAATAATAGGTTTATCTTACGCTCCTCACGCTGCTTCACTTCCTTTTCAAAAAGTGTTAATAAGTATTGTTGAGGATCTTCTATGTTCACCGTATGGAAATTCTCACGAATCCAGCTGAGTTTTAATCGCTTTGCGTACTCCTGAATCATTTCATGCATTATGCCTGCCTCCTTTTAGAGGAAAAGAAGACATCATATTTCTTAATCCCTCGCTCAGCGACTGGCATGACTGGGATGCTAGGCTTCATCTCCAACGTATCACGATAACCCCGCCCGTGAATAAGTTGATGGAAAACCTGTTTGATTGATTCGGAAGATGGATGGATCCTTTTAGAAGCTATCTCCAACGCTTCTGTTGCCTTTTCTAAACTATGTTCTTTCAGTAATGTTGATAATAGTTTGAGAGCTTCTTTCTTCTCCTCAACGGTGCATTCATTTAAATAGCTTCGCCAGCGTTCCGGTAATTGGCCATAGAACGTCGTATATTTCAAAGCTGTTGGCCTTGTGGCCATAAGAGATAGGTAGGGTTGCCATACCATTGATTTTGATGCATTTCCGTAGATTCGGTTATGTCTTACAATTTTTTCGTATCTATCCGAAAGGATAGTAACTTGATCATATGTGATTGCCACCAAGACTTTTTGTTTTGCGTAACGTGGGGAAGTGGAGTATTTTTTTGTATCCACTTGGACAAACCCATATTTATCAGCTTTCAAAGTTTCATAGCGTACACAACTATACTCCTTGGCCGGTAAGTGTAAAAATGCATGCTTATCTTCTTCGAATAATTTACTGATTTCTTCCTTTTTCTCATAATGTTGGCGATGACGATCTTTTTCAGCTTCTCCCCACAACTTGGTATTGAATTCGTCTAATTGAAATACTCTTCGTTCTGGTAAAAAGAAATTATTACGAACATACTTAACCATTGCTTCCACATGACCTTTTTCATTCCCTGAACCTGGATTACAAAATTCATATTCGAAACCGTAGTGTAAGACAAACCTTTCAAATCCCTCCGTCAGTTCACGTCTTCCATGAGGAAGAATCTTTTTCACCGCAGGTGATAAGTTATCAAAACGAACTCTTCTAGGTACACCCCCAAGGTGATGAAAGAATCGTTTCATGCCTTCCAAGAAACAGTCTTGATTCTGGGACTCAAACACCTGAACCAGAAATGCATTACTGTACGGGAAAGACATAACCAGATACGGAAGTTCTATGACTTCTCCCTCTACCTTAAACGGTGCCTCCCCAAAGTCTACCTGGGCATCCCCTGGACTTGCTTCTAACGGAAGAGCTGCCTCATCGTTTGCTTCCATCTCTTCAAGTAATTCTATTTTCCGCTTAGAGACATATGCTCTCACCGTTCGGTCTGAACCTTTAAATCCACACTCTTCCTTTAATAACTCCCAAATACGCTTCGCAGTTCTCCGATATTTCTTTTTCTTCTTCAAATCTTCCCTCAACCACTGATCCACAATCTCTTTCACCGGATCCATAACCGGAGAAGGTTGAGGTTTCCTTCCTTTCAATTCAGGTTGGAATTCATCTAGATCCGCATATTTCTGTACGGTTCTTGGGTCTCTATTTGTTCTTCTCGCAACCTCTGCATATGTATGCCCTTTTCCGTTCACTTGTTGTCTGATATAATTAATTTCAGTCACTTCTAACACTCCTAATCTACCTCCTGCCAGAATAATGGTCCAACAGGAAGTGTAGTTAATTATTGAGTTGTTAGCAAGTGGCTTTTTCTTTTATGCATAGCCCTATAGGCCATGCATAAAAGAAGTGCCATAACCTACATTTTTAGTTTGCCATAAACACTTATGATGGGTAAAGCACTCCGGAAGATTGATACCTCTTTTTTTGTTTTTAACATCTAAATTTCTCCCTTCTAGTCAAATTCTTAAGTAGATTTAATTGAAAAAGAATATGGAACTTTCTTTCAACTAAAAAGTTAATAAAACCAGTTTATCCAGTCGTCAGAAAAATGTCAATACAAGTTGAATTTTGAAAATATATGGTAATTCTTGTCGGATTTCTGACAAAAAGCAATGGGTAAAAATGATTTATTGCATATCTTCAGCCTTTTTACATTTAAAAAACACACTGCCATAAACAACATTTTTTAATTACCAAATACATAGCCGGATCAATAACTTGTTTTGGAATGGGGTTAAATCCTATAAAAAATGGGAGTGACTGATCCTAAAGACACGTTATTTTGAAAAGTGCTCTGAGTAAGGCCCTTGTCGTATAGCCGGAATCGTCCGTTTTCAAATGGAATCGCCAAAAGTTTATAATGACAAGTAGTCATTTTCTCTTACAGGAGGGCTTTATATGAATCATAGCAAAGTGGCGATCGTTACAGGTGGACGGTAAGGTTAGCGGAAGAAAAAGGAGTAAAAGCCATTTTTGTTCAAGCGGATGTCAGCAAAGCGGAAGATGTAAAAAGATATGTAGATAAAACGGTTGAAGCATTCGGCACAATCGATATGTTTTATAATAATGCAGGGATTTCCGGTCCTGGTCTGAAATTTGTTGATAATACCATTGAACAAATTAATCAAGTAGTTGGCATAAACCTTCTAGGAGCGCTCTATGGAATTAAATATGTAACAGAAGTTATGCTGAAAAATGGAGGAGGTTCTATTGTAAACACTTCCTCTACGGCGGGTGTTGTCGGACAAGCAACTGTTGGGACTTATTCTGCAACAAAGCATGGAATCGTAGGAATTACCAAAACGATTGCAGCAGAATATGCCAGTCAAGGAATTCGTTCGAATGCGATCGCCCCGGGAACGATAGAAACTCCTATGGTAAAAGAGTATCGTGAAAAAAGTCCGGAAAATGTGAAGGCAGTCATTGAAGCTATACCTCAAAAACGTCTTGGTGAACCAGAAGAAGTAGCCGAGCTTGTCGTGTTTCTATTAAGCGATAAAGCAAACTATATCAATGGAACTGTCGTATCCATTGATGGGACTTTCACTTCAATTTAAATTAAAACAAAAGAGGACCTTTTTTTAATATCGGGTTCTCTTTCAAAGACAAAAGATAACACTGGGTACCAGATTCCAATTTTTCATTTTAGACGAGGAATGTCACGGAAATCTCCTAAATTCTTATGACATTGCCATTTCAATTTATCTCATCTGGCCTAAACATCACAATTTTCACCTTTTGCTTGGTGGACGGACGAGTTGTCGTCCAAATATCTATTCGCTGTTTCTTGATTTCGCTCATTAAACTTCCGATTGCACTTGCAACTGCGTTCTCAAACTGAGGATTTTGTCCCCAGCCCTCTATGCTCTCTTGCTCCCAATAATAAAAACGAGCAGTTGCTTCAACATGATACTCATAACCGGTGTAACTGATTTGAATGCGTAGGCCCTTATGGGTAGTCCAGTAGGTTCCGCCGTCCTTTGGTAATCGTAGCATTTTATATTCCTCACTATAGGTTATTTGTATGAAGGAGATTTTTGTAATGTCCATTCACTTTAGACAGAACATCACAGAAATACATGACTTCTGTGACGTTCCCATTTCACTCCTTGTCATTAGGTTGGAAACATCAAAAATTGAACTTTTTGCTTGGTGGATGGCCGGGTTGTTGTCCAAATATCTAGTCCCTGTTCTTTGATTTCTTCCATGACGTTTGCTAAGGCGCCAGCTACGGCCCAAGTTAAGATAGGATGCTCCCCGCAGCCATCAATGCTTTCCTCTTCCCAGTAATAGAAACTCGCAAACGCCTCAAAATGATTCTCGTACTCCGCGTACGAAACTTGAATTTTCAAGTCATTATGTGTCGTCCAAAACGTTCCACCATCCTTTGGCAGTGGTTGCATTTTATCACCCTCCCATTTCAATGTAATAAAACTTTCAATGTAAAAACAAAATTCTTCTGCAAAAAACATTAATCTAGCCAGTCACAATCCATCCCTCCCCTAAGATTAAGAATATCCATAGGAGAGGAAGCAATCTGTTTTATATGTTCATACTTCTGATAGCGTATACATATTACATCTACTGATTAAGCCGGAAAAGCATCTACCACAAAATTAATATTTTAAAAGGACCATTTTTTGTTTCATCTTTTTTTCGTTAGCCGGCATCTGCCCGTAATAAAGAGGTTATCTTGCATGATCTTGTTTGAACTATTCGACCAGGACGTAATGGTAACCAGGATGATGATGTTCTTTAATGATTTGATAATCTGTTTGGGCTAAGATGTCTTTAGATTTCTCTTTATAACGTCTTTCGAATATCTCTTCTAAATTTCGTGTATTATTTAATTTGTTGGCGTAGGCTCTTGGACTTAGTTTGATCGTGATCATTTGTTTTTCCCCTATGAACAATGATGTTTTATTCCCAGATCCAGGTTTATAGTTGCCCGCATGATGGGCTGCAATCCAAATATTATCCTCTTTTTTAGGCGATATGGTCGGAAACCAGTACATTCCCTTACAAACTTTTATTGGGGGCATATCAATATTTCCGAGTGCCTGCTTGGCTGCCTTAGTGGCACCATCCAAATCATGCCCATAATGAAGCAGGCTCTCCTCCATAATTTCCAACGGTGTTTTCCGAACATATAAATATCTACCTTCTTCAACAACTTGTGTGAACAAATATCCATGGTGATTGGTGCGTGGTAATAATCCCGCTGTGAAAGTTCTAATTATGTAATCTTGTCGAATCTCAAAGTTTTGATCTACTACTTGATTCATCGTTCTCACTTTCTCCCAACCTTTCCTTATTCAAATACTGTCTAAATGTAGTTATTTATACACACTTCTATTTTCCTATAAAATTCGGAAAATGCCAATACTTTTGAGACTATTTTTAGTTCCTATACAAGGAGGGTTATTAAATGAAAATGCACTGATCGTAGATCGAAATAAGTGCCTATGTCACCATCCAAAGTGTCTTTTAATCATTTACAGAGTATTATAATTATCCAAATTGCTTACTGGGATTATTTTTAAACACAAACAAATGAAAAGTAAGATAAGTCGAATAATACTGCCTGGAATGGCCAAGTGGAAAAAATTTTGAATGACGGTTCTAACAAAATGAAAAGATATAAAATACAAATTTACAAAATGATGATAAAGACTCTCATGATGGCATTGCTTCTTTCGGAATCGACCATGAAGGCATTTTTATAAAGGTTTATCCTACCTCAAGATGTAGCCATATCCTATCCTTCCTTACCTTTTTCATTAACCCGTTCAATTGAGATGATTTCATTTATGTCATCGATATCCAAGGTTTCGGCAATTTTAATGATATAGTCGATATATATGGATTCACGTCTACCGTTTGCTAGAAGACTTAATTTTCCTTTGTCAATGTCAGCTTCAAGTGCAAGTTTTGATAGCGACCATCCTCTTTTTTCCAATAATTCATGGATATGGATAACTAGTTTTCTTTCGTTATACAAATGATCAGATCCCTTCGAAAAAGAGTGTTGCGTATATAAGCATCATAGGTTATAATAAAAATAGAAGCGTTGCCCATAGGGTCAACGATCCGTAAAATGTTAGCGTTATTTCTAATAACTGAAAGGAGATCATGATGAAGGTTCTACAAGTTTTTAGTCATAATGCGGTTGCGGTGGAAAGTGTTGATGGGGAAACCATGGTTTTAGTTGGAAAGGGAATAGGCTTTAATAAGCGAAAGGGGGATCGGATAAATAGAAACGTTGCCTCAAGGGTTTTTGTAGAAAGTAAGATACAGCGAATTGTAGAGACAGGATAGGAGATTCTTACTTGTCTTCAATTGTAAGGATCTCTCTAATATCAGTGATGTTTAGGGCTTCGGCAATACGTACGATGTATTCAACATTGATACGTTGGCGTTTTCCACTAGCAAGTTCGCTTAATCTGGCGATATCAATATCTGCTTGTCTGGAAAGTTCTCGCAAAGACATGTTGTGTTTTTGGATTAGTTCATGGATATGGATAACTAGTTTTTTCTCAGTGAACAAGTTGATCAGACCTTTCATATTGTTGCGTATATGAGTAGCATATGATACAACTTGATGAAAAGCGTTACTTATTAAGCAAACAAAATCTAATTTTAGTAGGATTCGAGAATTGAATAATGGGGAGTTACTATTTTATAGGCTTAACCCAAATTTTTCTTCAGCTTTGTTAGGAGAGAGATTTGGGTTTTCTTGTTGCCAATTTTTTACATGGGGGAAGAGCATGAGAAAAACAATGATTTTTGCTTCAATGATAATGATTTTTGCCTTGATAGGAATTCTAACTGGATGTAATAATGATTCCTCTTCATCTAACGAAGGTGAGCCTGCTAGTAAAGAAAAAAGCGTTGAAATTACTGTTGGAGCTGAGGCTGGAGGGCCTTATACGGAATTCTATAAAGGAATTGTAGACGATTTCACTAAGGGAACAGGTATTAAAGTGAATTTCTTAGAAATCCCACATGATAACATGCATCAAAGATTTTTAACGGAGTCTATGAGTGGTGGGGGTGCAATAGATGTTTACCAAACTGACCAACCTTGGATTTCGGAGTTTGCCTCAAATGGTTTCCTTGAACCTTTATCAAGTAAAATTAGTGATGAAGATAAAAAGGATTTTGCCCCAGCCGCTCTTGAGACTGTTAAATACAAGGATGAAATATATGGATTACCATATCTAGTTCATACTCCGATAGTTTATTATAGAACAGATTTGTTTGAAGAAGCTGGCTTAAAAGGTCCACCAAAAACTTGGGAGGAATACAGAACCTATGCTCAAAAACTAAACAACCCTGATAAAGAGATATACGGAACTTTAATTGAAGGGAAGCAAGCTGGTGAACCAGTTACTCATCTTCTCGATCTTGTTCATCAAGGTGGTGGAGGAATACTAGATGAAAATGATGAGGTTATTCTGGATAGCCCGGAAGTAAAAAGTGTCTTTGAATATTTAAATGCAATTCAAAATGAAGATAAAACAAGTCCTCCGGGCGCAGTTGGTTTTGATAATGCTGAGGCACAAAATATGTTTCTACAGGGTAAAGTAGCGATGGTAAAAAACTGGCCGTATATGTATTCAACGGCTAATGATCCTGAAGATTCCCGTGTTGCGGATAATTTTGCAATCGCTAAGCAACCAAAGGGTGATTTGTCAGGAAGTGCCATTTGGAGTTGGGGGTACGGTGTATCTTCTTCTTCAGAAAATAAAGATGCAGCTTGGAAATTTGTACAATGGGCGACTAGCTCTGAGGTCGTTAAGCAATTAGGTAAAGAATTTATTAACCCAGTACCACGTGAATCTGCACTAAACGCATTAAAAGAGGATGACAGTGTAAGTAAAAAGGATTTAGAAGCAGTTACGATTATGTCTGAATCCCTTAAGGATGGACAAGTCTTTACTCAAAATCCCAATTTTCCATCGATTCAAGAGCGTCTCTCCGTTACTCTTTCGAAACTTTTATCTAAACAAACAAGTATTGAGGAAGAATTGGACGCTACTTCTCAGGATGTCAAAGATATCCTAGCAGAATAACACAGGTTAGTCATTGTTTATGTGGCCGTAAATTCATTTGCGGCCTTTGCATAGGAGGATCTGTAGTATGGCAAACAGTAAATTAAAAGTAGGAGCTTCACGTGAAAGAAAAGGGTTGTTCCTTACATTACCAACATTGGTGATTATGGCAATAACCGTTTTTCTGCCTATATTGTGGTCGTTAAGATTGAGTTTTTCAAAAACTAACATAAAGATGACTGATATGAGCTTTGTAGGGTTTAAAAACTATATCCATGTATTACAATCAAATGATTTCTTAAATGTGTTATTGCAAACATTTGGATTTGTTATAACGACATTATTTTTTGAATTTGTAATTGGGTTTGTTGTTGCAATTGTCTTGAATAGATCGTTGCCAGGTACTAATTTGTTTAAATTATTATTTACTCTGCCTTTAATTATGGCACCTGTGGTATCTGGATTACAATGGCGTTGGCTTTTTGCTGACCAATATGGGGCGATTAATAACATTTTATCTTTAGTAGGAATAAAAGGACCTCTATGGATGGTAGATCCATGGGCTGCAAAGGGAGCGGTACTAATATCTAATTTATGGTTAGCAGCACCTTTTGTTATTTTGGTGTTATTAGCAGCGATGTCATCCCTGCCGGAAGAGTTATACGAAGCGGCCAAAATTGATGGTGCTAAAAGCTATCAAGTATTTAGATATATAACATTGCCTTTATTAAAGCCGGCTATTCTATTGATTTTAGTGGTAAGATTGGCAGATGCTTTTAGGGTATTTGATATTGTGTATATATTAACCCAAGGTGGACCTGGTGGTTCAACTGAAGTATTAAGTACCTATATTTATAAAGAAGTATTCACAAAACTTAATTTTAGTGAGGGTGCGGCTGCCTCTTTTATTGTGATGCTGATTATATCAATTGTAAGTTACTTTAGCTTCAGGCTGTTACGACCAAAGGCAGGTGAAATGTAATGTTCCGAAAAATTAAAATTTCTAACATATTGTCATATATTGTTTTGATTTTAATGTCCATTTTTGTCTTATTTCCCTTTTTGTGGACATTTTTAACATCGATAAAAAGTGATAAAGAAATGTTTTCCATACCACCTTTTTGGATACCTGAATCACCGAACATTCAAAACTATGTTGAAGTTCTCGGTAAAGGTGACTTTCAACATTTTATAATAAATAGTATTGTAATATCTTTTGTTACGTTAGTTTTAGCGTTGTTAATAGGAGCACCTGCTGCATATGGATTTGCAAGATATAAATTTAAATTAAGTGGCTTCCTTTTCGCACTTGTTGTTGCAGTTAGGATGTTTCCACCAATAACTTTAGTAATTCCGTATTTCATAGCTATACGTTCTTTGGGATTAATTGACACGAAGGTTGGTTTAATGATCACTTACTTACCTCTAATGTTGACGCTGATTATATGGATATTGGAAAGTTTCTTCCGAGAAGTCCCGATTGACATAGAAGAAGCTGCAGAAATGGATGGTTTAGGAACAATTGGGAAATTTGTACGTATCGTACTGCCTTTATCCCTTCCGGCTATTGGGGTAGCGTCAATATTAGGATTTATGGTAGCTTGGAACGAGTTTATGTTGGCTTTAACATTAACCCAAACGGTGGAAGCACAAACGATGCCAGTAGGAATTGCTGGATATGTCACTACCTTCCAAACTTATTGGGGACAGATGTCCGCTAATGGAATGATGTATATTATACCGGTTATTGTATTTACATTTATTGCACAAAAGGGGTTAGTAAAAGGTTTAACAGCTGGAGCTGTAAAGTAAGAAGGGAGAATACTAATGAATACACAATTATCTTTAGAAATGAATAAAAAAGAAGAAGGGTACTCACCTCAATTTTATATCGCTAATATGGAAGGTGAAAATACTCGGGTTTTAAATCTATTTAAGCCGGTTTTAATAGAAACTTGGAAAAGTAATACAATGGAAAAACAAGAATATGCATTTGAATATGATTATTTCTACAATGATGGAGACCAAATTTATGCGGAGGCAACAGTTGAAACTAAAGATAATGGTCTTTTTAAAATCATTGATAAATGGAATAAGGTACAAAATGACACTTGGCAAATAGATCGAAAGGTGAAAGTTATTCAAGGCGCGAAGTTTGGGGGATTTAGAGTTCGCCTAGACATTTACACTGATATTCATGAGGAAACCAAATTTGAGGATTTTCGATATTTTGCTCCACCTGCGCTATATGACAAAAATGATTTAGATGATGATGGGATTGAAGACTATTTAGCTACTCAGAATCTAATGTATCGTGAAGATCGACTTAATACTCTTTCTGTTTCTGCATATGATGAAAAAACGAAAATTAACGTGACATTGATTCGATCTAATCAACCAAATTATGATTCTTACCCAAACCGTCCGAATAATGAACGTGTATTTCTTCAACGTACAGATATAGGGTCATTAGGGGTGTGGAATGGAAAAGTTAATGGAAAATCAAAAGTTATGTTAAGGGCATCCTATCCATTTTATGAGGGGGAAAAGTGCCACGCACTCTATATGAAAGAAAGACTTGGTTGGGAGTCCTTTTGGCCAACAGAATCTGGAGAGACAATTGAAGTTTCGTATCAAATTCGAGTAGATTCCTCACCGAGTTTTGTTTCTTCAATTTGGAATAGTTACAAGAGAAGAGTGAATGACTTGAATCCTAATCCGGTACCTCTTCCTGCAACGGCTGAAGAATTAAATGAATATCGACTTGATGCTCTAAATCGTTATTATGTGGAACTGAATGCTGATGAAGATGAAAATGAACCTGCTGGTTATGTGTTGAACTGCCATCCACAAAACGGAGAACAGCTAAGTAATATTATTCAGTTTGGCTTCACAGGACAAAATGTACTAAGTGCCTATAATGTTTTGCGTTATGGATATCAAAGAGGCAATGGTGAGTATGTTAGAAGGGCGCGGAAAATTGTCGACTTCTTTGTTGATAAAATTCATATATCCGAAAATGGAATGTTTTATAACCTTTATAGCATTGATAAGAAATCAGTCGACTTTTGGTGGACAGGTTTACTTCTTCCATTGGCGTATGCAGAGGGTGAGGAATTAGAACGGTTAATGGGGCCTTTATACGAGCACAGAAAATTTGTTATTGAACACTTGAAAAAATTAAAAGGTTCCTATCTTCGTTGTATGAATGAAGATGCTGAAGCACTGTTACTCGTTTATGACTATGAAAAACAAGTTGCTAAAGAACATACCTCCTGGCTCAACGCGGCAATAAGATATGGTGATTTTCTATTAAAAACGCAAGAGTCCGATGGTTCCTGGTATCGTGCTTATACAACTAAAGGAGAACCAATAACAGAACCAGAATTTTGGTTTGGAACGACCATGTATGAACAAAAGTCTTCTACAGCTACCTCGATTCCTTTTTTAATAAAACTTTACCAAATAACAAGCGATGAGAGGTACCTTAAAGCGGCAAAGAAAGCTGGAAAGTTTGTTAGAGAAATGATTGTAAATAGAATTAAATTTAATGGTGGTATTCATGACAGTATTTATGCAAAGGGGCAATTAATTGATAATGAGAGTATTTACTTTCCTATGATTTCTCTATTTGCAATTTATAAAGCCACAGGTGATATATATTACCTTAATGGTGCACATGATGCAGCTAGAATAAATGGTACATGGACCTGTTTATGGGATGTTCCGTTACCACCAGAAAGTACTTTAGTGAAATATGGATTTAGGAGTACCGGAATTGGTGCATGTGATACGCCTGGTGCGGGATATGTTCATCCATTTGAGTTATCAGGGGTAGCAGAAATGGCGGAAATAGCCAAAATCACAAATGATCGTGAGTTATTATCTGTAGCGGAATTGCTTTGGCATGGATGTAACCAGACTGTCGCAGTACCGGGAAAAGACTGGGGTTATCGATATATTGGATTACAAGAAGAAGGTTATTTAATAAGCTGGTGGGCAAAAGATGATCCTATGTTCGGTGATACAGGTTTTGGTAAGCGCTGGAAGGGTGAAGGTAACAAAACTTGTTTTCCTTGGATACCGGCGGTTGCCGTATCATGCTATTGGAAGTTGATCGATCAATTTGGGACTGCAGATTTTAAAGCCATCAAAGCCAAGGTCAATAGTTAAGAAATAACAAGGGAGATTTGAGGATAACTGATGAAAACATTACAAAATAATACTTTCTTTTTAGAAGTTAACTCACAAGGAGTTGTAAATAAACTATTAATTAAAAATGACTCGGATTCCATGAACTGGGTAATTAATAAAGATTATTTAAATAGCCATGGTTATGAAGATGACGACAAATTATTTGGACAGTTTTCATTGGTAGCTAACAACAAGGTTTATGATAGTTATGAGATAAATCCAGCCTTTATGCAACAGAAAGATCAAAGATTAGAAGTGAAATATAATTTTGAAGAAGTAACCGTTGTTTTATGCTATGATTTAATGTTTAACACTCAGTTAAAATGGTCCATAAAAGTTGTAAATAATAGTGATAAACAAGAATTAACCGTAGATTCATTCCGTGTATGGTCATCCTTAGCCTATATTATGTTCCGTGATAAAGATGTAAACAGAAATATGTCGCAATCCTGTGCTATTTTTCCTCATTTATCAAATCAATACAGTAAAATAGCATGTGTGCGGAGAAGTAATAAAGGGCCTCACTTGGGTATATATAATACAAAAGGTAGGTTAAATTCCATTGGCTCCTTTTGTCGATACCAAAATCTGTTTTTAGAACAAGTTTCTCCATCTCTAGATGGTTGTATCTTTCATTCTTTGGAATTAGTCAATGATCGAAAAGTGAATCAAGACTGGATTTATAATTACGGAAATCCTATTAAACTTGAAACTAGCGATATGAAGGAGTGGGTCTTTACCTTTATGACTTTTGAGGATCAAGACGCTTTTTTCAAAAATGGCTTAGAATTGGGAAATCCAGTCTTGGATTATACACCTGTGATTATGAAGGATAGTCATTTCAGTTGTACCATCCAAGTACCAAAAAATAAGTGCATTAAAAAGGCTTGGATTGAAGAATATCAAGTGGATGGATGTAAGAAAATGGACCTAACTTCTAATATTGTGCAGGAATCAACAAATGGTTATTCTTTACATGTCCAAAGCACCTCTTCTGGAGAGAAAAAATTTATCGTTGAGTTTGATGATCGTTCTGTAGACTTTGTTGTATTTAATGTATTGGAATCAACAAAGGATATCATTGAAGAAAGAGTTAAATTTTTGTGTGAGAAGTCCTATATTAATAGGGAGGAAGAAGATCATTATTCAGCGTTTAAACCAGTTTCAAATCAAGGAGAATCTTTAGGGAAGGTTTGTTTAATTCTGACTAAAAACCTTTTAGCTGAAAAAAACCATGATGAAATTAGAAAAGCGGAAAATAGTGCTGTATTTTATATAAAAAATAAGTGGTTTGAAGATGGCGATTTGAAAAAACCAAAGAAATTATATGGTGATTTTTACCGAATATTTGATCTTGATTATATCGCCCATGTCTTTTATCTTCTGGCTAAGTTTAATGATGATGAACTGCAATACCATTCAGCTAGAACTTATCTACAGTGGGCAACGGAAGTATTGATTTTAAGATTCGATAAATCCATGCATCAATCTCAACGGGAGAAGAACGAAACAGAGTTATGTGGGGTTTTCAGCCTTTATATAGAAGAATTACTAGAAGATATACTCAAACAAAAAATCGATTGTAAAGATAAATTATTAAAGTTATGGGATTCCTTTGGCATTCAAGTAAAGAACAAAAGTGCACGGTTAGAGGGAGCCATTACAGAGCATTATTATGATAATGCTGGTATAGGGCCTTCTTGTGAAACACTATCCATATTAGGCTATAAAGAGGAAGCCTTAAGATATGGAGAATTACTATTAGCGAATATAGGATTTAGCAATGACTATCGATCGCAAAACCCTGATAGGTGGTGGGAATCACTAGCCTATATGATCCATTCATTATGGGGAGGCCTTGTAGCAAACTCGAGTCTAGTGGCATACGAAAAACTGGGTGGAGTAGATTTCTTAAAATCGGCGTATCGCTCTATGATGCCAGTGTTTTTGTGTTATGACTGGAATGTTCACTCTACAGATAAAGAGATCCAGAAAGGCGAGGCTGCTTCTACTTATTGTGTCACAAGTCCAAACTACAATAAACCTAAATTATCAAGGAATCGATTTGGACAATCCGTATTTATTGAAGATTATAAGGGTTTATTAGGAAATGCTACTGGTGACGATTGGGATATGGGAGAGGAGTTAGTCGCTTATTTAAAAGGATTTGGAATTAAAACATATCTCTATGAGGAAAATGGAGAAGTGAAATGTATAAATGGCGAAATTACAAAAATGGGTGATAAGTACGTAATCAAAAGTTTTGCTGCCTATCCAAAAAAATATCATTTTTATGATAGAAATCTCTCCTTAATAGCCGATGAAAATGAGCTATTACCTATTGTCGTATTGGATGGAGATAAATTTATTAAAATTGGAGAATGTTGTTATTGATTGAAGGGCGTTTTATATGTTGAAACAAAGGAAAAAAACAATGGATTTATTAAGGCCATGAAGGAATGGGCTTTTTAAATCCGATCACTTCTGATTTTTTTATCGACTAAGGTTACTATAGTTAATTTGCTTATAAACAAAAGCGGTTATTTATAGTAGCTTTTTTTTTTTGCTTAGCCGGGTTTTACTAATAAAAAAGTAATTAAGGAGATGAGTAAATGAAAGTTTGTGTTGTAGATGATGAAATGTGTGTTCGCGAAAGTATCGTTCAAAAGTTACATCTTCTTGATCTGAGGCTTTCGAAAAGGCGCTCATTCATCCTTCACTGTCTATGTATGACATGTTGCAGTTTCTTCTTTTTCTTGTCCCCGTCACATAGCACGTATCGTGCAATGATTGTGAAGGCTCTATTTGAAGTTTGGAGATAGAGCTTCGCCGGCTTTCTTCTAAAAAATTTGCCCGAAAATGATTCTTTGCTAGAAATGACAAATTCCCCTTAATGAAAAGGCAAAAAAGAGCTCGCTATTCAACAAATTTGCAAAAACTCACACTTTTTTTGCCAAAACAGCCATTCGCTTTGGAGACAGCTTTTTCCTAAGGTAGAGATACCCGGGAATACACAGAAAGCGCGCTTTCCAAAGGAAATGACAATGGAAAGTTTTGACGAAATCGTGGAGAACTATCGACCAATGATTTACCATGTGATGAACACTTTATCGATTTATAAAAATCAGGATGAATTTTTTCAAACGGGATTAATTGCCTTATGGGATGCTCACCGACGATTTGATCACGAAAAGGGAGAATTCTCCGCCTATGCCTACGCCTATATAAAAGGGCGCATGATGACCAATCTCACAAAACACAGAAAAAACGAAGAACGAAACGTCCATCCAGATGAAGCATTCTGGGAAAACACGATAGAAGAGGAGAAACAATGGCTGGAGCTCGAACAACTGCAAAACTATTGCATCGGTCTCACCGACAAACAAAAACAATGGGTCATCGACACCTTCTACAAAGGCATGACCACCCGCGACATCGCCGAAAAAGAAAACCTCTCCCTCTCCGCCATCAAAAAACGCAAAGCCGTCACCTTGGCGAAAATACGGGGGAATATTGAGAGGGGGGTGGTGGAGGTGTGAGGAGGGTTTAGGAGTCCAGCATTCATGACAAAGTTCCCTTATTAGGGAAGAGGGGGGCCGTAATAGAGGGGAAAAACTCGTTAGTGAATGAGGGACTTGTATATATGGTTATCCAACAAAAAAACTCGGGGCTGGGACAAAAATAAAAAAATAAGCTCTAAAACCGAACAATACATTACCTTAGCGGAGGAAATGTACGTAGACTCCAGCGGGAGGAAAGGCATCGGTGAGATCCCGGAGTGCGATAGCACGAGGAAGCTCACCAGCCGCCCGCGGAAAGCGAAGTATATTTCCGGAGCGGGGACATGCATCATACTAGTTCGGTTTTTTCTTTGGTGAAAACACTTTTGTCCCAGCCTCGAGGGCTAGAATCTTTATAAATCCATTGAAGCATACATGCAAGGAGAATGACAAAGACAACAGGTTGCACTAGCGTGAGAAGGTTAAAAAAGCCCAAAGTATTTTTGATGGCCCCAAATTCAATGTTTTTTTTAACAGTCATTGTTGGATAAATCGCATAATTCCCCGAAAACCATAGCAATATCACGTTTGCCTAGAGTAACAGTCTTTATCTCCTTGCCATCAATTAAAAACTCACCTTCTTGTAATTTTTTAAGCCTGAAATTAACCGAAATGTCGTAGATTCCCCACAACCAGAAGACCGAAGACCCCTACCAATACAGTAAATGACCTTCTTTTATTTATAAGTTGAAATCTTCCAATATTCTTTGAACCCCATGACGCTCCGTAATATTTTTTAATCGAATTGTTGACATGGTTTATATCTCCTCCCATTAAGTAGTCATTCCCAAAGCTAGAATCAATTGCCCTAGATTTTCTTTAAATGCTCACACCTATATTGTAAGTTCCCTATATAACAGGGGACAATTCTCTTTTTTCGTGATATTCGTGGCCTTTTGTAATAGAAAATGATTGCGTACATTAAGTGATTCCTTAGGCTCGTGGTTATACAGGATTTGAGGTGACGTTGAATTGGAGCGAGGAAATTGCTAGGCATTATGCTACATCTTCTTAGAAAATAGGAAGAATGTAATTGGAAAAGCTTGAGGAGGTAAAAAATCATAAAAATTAATTTACGTAAAATAGACAGGTAGTCCTAATTATTTTAGTAGTTAAATGTAATGACATGGGGTGTAATTGACCATTCATACTAGTAAATGGTACAATTTTTATAGTATTTTACGTAAAAGACGGGGTGTTATAATGGCTACTTTAAATCAGGTAGCAATGGAGGCGGGTGTCTCTATTGCTACGGTTTCACACGTAATTAATAAAACGAGGTATGTTAGTCCTGATCTAGTAGAAAAAGTTGAAGAAGCTATTAAAAATACGGGATATGATAAAAAAATAAAAAGTAAATCCTCAAAAAACTTGTTATGTAAGAATGCTGTAATAGCAGTGATTGTTCCGCATTTAAGAGAATCTTTTTATTCTACGCTTATTGATAACATTTCGTTCTCTTTAACCGAGAGTCAGTATAGTTTGTCTGTACACTTCCATAATGACGACCCATTACAAGAAAAAGATGTGTTAACCCGTATAGCCCGTAACAAGAAAGTTGCCGGGATATTAATTGTACCCGTAGGTAAGGAAGAAAAAACATTAAATAAACTGATCCAGCAACAAATTCCGATTGTTTTGCTTGGTAGAAAAATGAAATTTAAGGGTATAGATTCTGTTTTTTCAAATAGTAAGGATGGGATTTATAAGGCGTGCCTGCACCTGCTAAAATCAGGCCATGAAGAAATTGCTTTTATTACCGAACGTGATCATAGTCTAAGTTTTGAAGAGGAAATTTCTGCCTATGCAGAGGCGTTGAAGGAGTTTCATATACCGTTTAAGGAAGAGTTACTAATTATATTCGAACAAAACGACGTGGAAGAATTAGAAAAAAAGATAAGAAAAGTTTGGGGGAAACACAAACCAACTACTTTTTTTGCTAGTAATAATAGAATTACATTAGCTTTAATGAGAGTTATAGCGAATCTTGGCTTGGATATTCCAAAGGATGTATCGGTTCTAGGCTATGGTGATGAGGAATGGTGTAAAATTTTAAATCCCCCTTTAACAACACTTAAAAATAATAGCACTGAAATAGCTATACAGGCGGTCGATCTTTTGCTAGGGAAAATTGATAATTATTCAAAGATCCCCCAAGAGATAATCGTACCTATGGAGTTTTCTATTCGAAAATCAACTCAGGTGATTGGAAAAGGTCCTTTTGGGGAAAAGCCAATCTCACCAGAAGAGTTAGCAATTTCCAATACGGAAGCAGAAGCTCTAAAATCAGGTAATTATAAAGTCGGGATTTCTTTTCACTATGGAGGGACGGCTTGGTCAAGGCTATATGAAAATGGAATTAGACATGTTTTGGATAAATATGGTATATCTATTGTTTCTATCACCGATGCCCACTTTGATCCTTTATTACAAGTCACTCAATTAGAGGGACTTAAAATGCAGAACCCAGATGCTATCATTGCTATTCCCGTTGACGATGAACTTACTTCAAAAAAATTTCAAAGTATTTCTGAAAAAATAAAGTTAATATTTCTAAGTAATGTACCAAAAGGAATGAAGAGAGAGCAGTATGCATCGTGTGTATCAGTAAATGAAAGGGAAAGTGGCCAAAACTTAGCTGTGTTATTAGGGAATTATTTTAAAGAAAAGAAATCTCCTAAAATTGGTTTTATAGGACATGGAGCGCCTTTTTATGGTACGCACTTAAGAGATGCGGTTGCAAAGGGGGTTATTCAAAATGACTTTGAAAATATAGAAATTGTGGATGAAAGATATTTTGTTCAGATAGAAAACACATATCAAATATGTAAAGAGATGATGTTGACACATCCAGAAATACAGGGGTTGTACATTTCTTGGGATAGGCCAGCCCTTGAAGCAATCAAGGCTCTTAAAGAACTAAAAAGAGAAGATGTTTCCATTTTTACATTTGATTTAGATTATGAAATAGCCACATATCTGGCTAATGAGCATATTGTTAAAGGTATTTCATCTCAGCGACCATATGAGCAAGGAATAGCTGCTGGTTTAGCAACCGCGAAGGCATTGATAGGGCAAGAACATTATCACTATATCGGGGTACAGCCGTATACAGTTGAATCGGTAAACTTATTAAAAGCTTGGAAAGACATTACTCTAGAACCTGTACCGCAAGAAATGGAAAGGAATATACGAAGTAAATTTACGTAAAAATACGATATTTATATTTTTTCTCGTCAATTTCCCTTAGGGAAATTGACATTTTTACTATGTAGTGTTATATTTTACGTAAGATAATAAAAGATAGCGCTTTTAAAGGAGGTCTTGTAGAATTAAAACTTTAGGAGGATACCTTTTTAAGTAAAAAATCAGGAGGGGAAGTTATGAAAAGACGTATAGTATTTCTTGTACTAATAGCAATTACTGTATTCGCTTTATCTGCATGTGGAAATAGCAAAAGTGGAGGAGGTTCTTCGACTCAATCTGACGATGGTACCTATAGCTTTGCTTTTCTACCAAATACACAGAATAATACATTTCAAACAGCAATGAATGAAACATATAAGAAATTAGCTAAAGAAAAAGGTTATAACTACACTATGTTGGACCCTGATTACGATCTTAATAAACAGTTGAATCAAATGTCGGATGCATCTAATCAAAACTTTGATGCTGTATTCGTAATTCCAGTAGATTCGGCGGGCATACGAATGGGACTAGAACAATTTAAGGAAAAGAATATCCCAGTTTTCAATGTTGATACAGCTGTTATTGAGGAGGATCGTGAATTGGTAGAAAGTATTGTTGCAACAGATGCTTATATGGCGGGACAGCTAATGGGTGCACAGATGGTGGAAGATTATCCAGAAGGGGCAAAAATCGCCATTTTAGATTTTCCGGCAAATGAAAGCTGTGTTCTCCGCGTTGAAGGGTTTATGGATGGTTTAGGGGATAATATATCAAAATTTGAAATTGTTGCCCAACAAGATGGAAAGGCTGCACTAGACGTTTCTTTGCCTATTGCTGAAGATATTATTCAAGCTAACCCTGACTTGGACGCTTTTTTCGCAATTAATGACCCCTCTGCTTTAGGAGTGGCTGCTGCCGTAGAATCTAGTGGAAAAAAAGATATTGATGTATATTCGATTGATGCTTCCCCTGAGGGGAAAGCCGCATTATTAGATGGTTCCTTTTCAGCTGTATCAGCACAAGTTCCAGTCCAAATTGCTGAAACTTCACTTCAGTCAGCTGTAGATTTATTAGAAGGAAAAGAGGTTGAAAAGGAAATTTTCCTACCGTCACATATTGTGACAAAAGAAATGGCTGAGGAAACAGCTGGAGAATGGCAATAACCAGAATTTTTACAAGGTTAGTAGGTTCGTAGAATGCAAGATAGCTAGCTTGCATTCTACACTACCATTCACTTTGGAGGTGATTTTTATATGGTTGAGAATGTTCTTGAAATGCAGGGGATCGCTAAAAGCTTTGGAGGCGTACATGCTTTAAAAGGGATAAATTTTAAACTTAAAAAGGGAGAAATTCACGCTCTTTTAGGTGAAAATGGCGCGGGGAAATCCACCTTAATAAAGGTTCTAGGGGGGATTCATAAGCCGGATCATGGTGATATTTTTATAGATGGGGAAAAAGTAAATATTGAAAGTGTACAGGATGCTCGTTCATATGGAATTGGAATTATTCATCAGGAAATCGTTTTAGTACCTTATCTGAGTATAGCAGAAAATATATTTTTAGGGAGAGAACCTAAAAATAGTTTAGGTCTTAAAGATATAAAACATATCAATGAACAATCTCAAAAAATGCTTGAAAAATTAGGATTACAGATTGATGTTAGAAAATTAGTTGGAGAGTTAACAATAGCCCAACAGCAATTAGTTGAAATTGTAAAGGCTATATCGTTCAATGTCAAAATTTTGGTGATGGATGAACCGACTTCTTCATTATCGAATGAAGAGGTTAATTATTTATTTAAAACAATGGAGAAATTGAGACAACAGGATATCAGCATTATTTATATATCCCATCGATTTGAAGAATTATTTAAAATGACAGAACAAATTACGGTGATACGCGATGGAACCTATGTTGGTACTGTCGAAACAAATAAAACGACTTCGAATGAACTTGTTTCGATGATGGTAGGTAGAGAAATTGAAAATCTTTATACTCGAACTCCTTCCGTTCAAAACGAAGAGGTATTAAGGGTGGAAAATCTCTCTCAAAAAGGTGTTTTTGAAGATGTATCATTTTGTGTGCGAAAAGGTGAAATCCTTGGATTCTCTGGATTAGTAGGTGCTGGTAGAAGTGAGGTAATGCAAGCGATTTTTGGTGCTTTTCCTTATGATGCTGGACACATCTATCTGAATGGAGAAGAATTAAAAATAAAGAATTGTATCAAAGCCATCGAAAAAGGAATTGCAATGGTACCTGAAGATCGAAAAGGACAGGGATTAATATTAGGAAACTCTGTGGGCTTTAATTTAACGTTAGCAAATTTAAAAAATTTAATGGAAAATAAATTATTTATGAGTGAGAAAAAGAGAAAAAAAGAAATAGATCAATACGTAGAGGATTTAAGAGTAAAAACTGCATCCTCTGATATTGCAGTTTCTAGTCTGTCTGGGGGGAATCAACAAAAAGTTGTTATTGCAAAATGGTTGGCTATCAAGCCTAAGTTATTAATTCTTGATGAACCCACAAGAGGTGTAGATGTGGGAGCAAAATCGGAAATCTATTCCATTATAAACAATCTAGCCAATGAAGGCTTGGCGATAATTATAGTTTCTTCAGATCTCCCTGAAATAATTAATATGTGTGATTCAGTGTGTGTAATGAGAAGCGGCATGTTGGTTAAACAGTTAGAAAAATCTGAAGTTTCCCAGGAAAATATTATGAGGTACGCGACGGGAGGTTGAATCAATAATGAGTAGTAATCGAAATAGACTTATAAATAATACCTTTTCAACTATGTTAAAGAATAATATTGGGATTATAGCAGTGTTATTAATTTTATTTATTGTGCTGTCTTTTATATCACCAGTATTTTTAACTAGTACCTGAATCCGTGACTAAGTACTTCGGGCATAAAAAAGAGCGGTTTCACCTATTTCGCTCTTATTCCAAAAGGGTAATTACGATCAATTTCAAATAAAATATTCCTTTTTCTTTAGTTGTCTTTTTTTGAAGGCATGTTGAAATAAGCCTTATGATCACTCGTTTTTTT
>NZ_JALIFP010000007.1 GCF_022867885.1 Lederbergia sp. NSJ-179
AACAAATGAATATGATCTTTTCCAACGCTTCCTTGCAAAATGGTAATACCTCTTGCTTCACAACCTTGTCTTATCAGCTCCCTTGCCCTTATTGCAATCTGTCCATGTAGCACCTTATACCTGTACTTGGTCACCCAAATTACATGGTATTTGATGTCATATACAGCATGACTACTTTTTCTATATCCGTCCAATACCTTCACCTCATCTAAAGTATGGACATTTAAGGGAAAGGCTAAAAGCTGATACCGTCTAAAGACGGTGGAGTTAAACCACGCATTTGTATAATTGGGGAGAAAAAGATGGGGAGCTATTACCTGAATTTATGTTCCCAGAATATAAGGAAACAATGGACTTTTTTAAAAAATTACATGAAAACGGATACATCAACAAAGACTTTCCTGTTACAAGTAAAGTCGATCAACAGGAATTTTTCGAGAATGGTACAGCAGGGATTTATGTAGGTTCTATGGGTGATGTTGTCAGCCTTCATGCGGATGCAGTCGCTATTAACCCCAATATTGATTTAGATGTTCATAATAAGGTAACTGGTCCGGATGGAGAGTTCGGTATATGGTCTATTCCAGGATACGGAAATTTAGTGATGTTTCCTAAAAGTGCTGTGAAAACAGAGGATGATTTGAAGAAAATTTTAGCCTTCTTTGATCAATTAATGGACCCCGAACTATCCAATGCCCTTTATTGGGGGGTGGAAGGTGACACCTATACAGTGAAAGATGGCGGTGCACTCCCCATTGAGGATCAGGCGAAGTTTGATCGAGAAGTAAAACCATATCAAGCCCTTGAGATTGGTGAACCTGAAACAAATGGCAGATATGAGGGTTATTTTGACTACGAGCCAAAAGCGAAATCGGAAAAATTATTTATTGAGAACGAGGAGTATCTCATTAATGACCCAACGGTTACACTAGATTCGGAGACCTATATTCAAGATGGAGCACGATTACAACAAATTATGACAGATGCAACCTATCAATATATTTTAGGGCAAACAGATGAGGCAGGATTTGACAAGGCGATTGAAAAATGGAAAGCAGAAGGCGGAGAAAAAGTCATCCAAGAGTTTAATGAATCGAATTCATAATGTAAGCGGAAAAGATGACTGAATAGTGGATCAGTCATCTTTTCCTTATCTTGTTCCTTCTATATAAATGTATGAAAGGATAAGGGGATAATCATTTTCTTTTATGGTGGAAAGAAATAACAAAATGATTATAGACGACATCCACTAGATCACGTACGATTTACTTGCACCACTTGCATACAAACACTTTTTACAGAGAGGGAGTTGAAAATGAGGACGGCTTTGGTAGAGAAACAAATGATTGGAAATGTAAAAAAGAAGAAAAGAGCAGAAACCTTTAGGCGTATTAAAAAAAATAAACTCATTTATTTAATGATATTACCGGGTATTATTTATTTTATTATTTATAAGTATATCCCGATGTATGGATTGATTATTTCCTTCCAAGATTACAAACCATACTTAGGGATTTCTGGGAGTGAATGGGTAGGATTTGCTCACTTTAAAAGATTGTTCACCAGTTCAGATTTTTGGATGATTTTTAAAAATACACTGGTTTTATTTGCTTTACAAATACTGATTTATTTTCCAATTCCGATCATTATTTCTTTGATGTTAAATGAAGTAAAAAATGCCTTTTTCAAAAGAGGCGTGCAAACGATTATATATATTCCTCATTTTATGTCATGGGTTGTAATCGTTTCCATTAGTTATGTGATGTTAACACTGGACGGAGGCATTATTAATTCTGTTTTAGATAGCTTGGGCTTTAATAAAATTAATTTCCTTCTAAGCTCTGAGTGGTTTCGGCCGATGTACATTATCCAGGTGATTTGGCGAGAAGCAGGGTGGGGAACCATCATTTTCCTTGCCGCGATTACAGCGGTTGATCCGCAATTATATGAAGCAGCCAAAATGGATGGGGCCAATCGTTTTCGACAAATGTGGCATATTACATTACCAGCGATTCGCAGTGTCATTATCGTGCTATTAATCTTAAAAATTGGCGATGTGCTTGAGCTTGGATTTGAGCATGTCTATCTATTGTTGAATGCTTCTAACCGTGAAGTGGCTGAAATCTTTGATACGTATGTGTATGTGGCGGGGTTACAACAAGGCCAATTTAGTTACAGTACAGCGGTTGGTTTCTTTAAAGGAGCTGTTGGTCTTGTGATGGTCATTTTTGCCAATCGATTAGCGAAGAAATTTGGAGAAGAAGGAATCTATTAATGTAAAAATGTCTGGTTAAAAAGAAATGCACAATTTTGAACAACATCCAGAAAGGAGTTTGTGCTGAAAATGAAAAAGAAACGTAGACCTAATGAAGTATCTGCAGGAAGTAGAGTTTTTGATGCAGTGAATAATACCTTGTTATTTCTTATTGCGTTTATTACATTTTTACCGTTTATTCATGTGGTGGGGAGTTCATTTGCCACAAGTGCAGAAATCGCAAGCAGCAAGTTTCTATTATTCCCAACTAAATTTAGCCTAGATGCTTATCGGTATATATTTTCAACGGATACTATTTTCCGTGCCTTACTTGTTTCCATTACTGTAACAGTAGGTGGAACGGTATGGAGTATGTTATTATCCACCTTAACAGCTTATGGGCTTTCTCGTAGAGATTTAGTGGGACGAAGATTTATTAATTTCATTATCGTTTTTACTCTTCTGTTTAATGGGGGGATGATTCCTACTTTCTTAGTGGTTCAACAAACAGGCCTGTTAAATTCGTTATGGTCTCTGATTATCCCTGTATCCATTAATGCTTTTAATATGATTATTCTCAGAAGCTTTTTTATGAATTTACCTGTAGGGCTAGAAGAATCTGCGAAAATCGACGGAGCCAATGACTTTAGCATACTCTTTCGTATTGTGATTCCAATTTCCCTACCAGCGATTGCAACGATTTCCTTGTTTTATGCGGTTACGTACTGGAACACGTATATGCATGCCATTCTTTATTTAAGTGATGCATCAAAATGGCCTGTCCAAGTTTTACTAAGACAAATCGTTGTCCTAGCAAGTGGGATGAACTATGATGGGGCTGCCTATACTGATGTTCCGCCACCAGAAGTAACAGTCAAAATGGCAACAATCGTAGTCGCAACTGTGCCTGTCTTATTATGCTATCCATTTTTGCAAAAGTATTTTGCCAAAGGGGCCTTGCTAGGATCTGTAAAAGGTTAACTATAGGCAGATGCCAATTCACTTATTCAGAAATGGGAAGGCAATAGGTAAAGCAAATGGAAGAATTCTATTAACAATCCATTAGTTGAAAGAGGTGTCCCGGTGGCGAGGAATCATTTGCTGTCGGGCACCTTTAACGAATAATTTCCTCAAAGAACCAAGCTTTGATGTACTTTTTTAAGGATCCGTGCCTGCATAATTGAAGTTCCCCCATGTTTGATGATGAAAAACACTTGTTTTTTTGTGAATTTTGGTATAGCATGAAAATAACAACGTTGTTAATTGGGGAGTTTACGAAGATTCCAAAACGAGCATTTAGGTGTAAGGATTTAGTTTGATGCAGATCTTAGTGTTCTATTTTGAAAAAGGAACAGGAGAATTCGAAGTGATTGATAGATTGAAAGTGTTTACAAATTTTTGGAGCTCATCTATTATGATAATAGGTAAGAAATGTTAGAATGCCATGATCGTATTTGGCAAAAAACGGAGTGAACAATCCATGGATATTATTAAAGAGTTAGTAAAGGATATACCTATTCCAAAAATGACGAAGGTGAAACAGCATTTTGATTCCACCCAAATAGATGATTTAACGGCTGTTTTAAAATCCCGTTTGGAGCGTCAAGAAATAAGAAACAAAGTGAAGCCAGGTATGGAAATTGCGGTTGCTGTAGGAAGCAGGGGATTAGATCGCCTTGTCGAAATGACGGCTGTGACCGTTCAATTTTTGCGGGACCTCGGTGCCATTCCTTTTATTGTTCCCTGTATGGGAAGTCATGGCGGTGCAACAGCAGAGGGACAGCGTGCGGTTTTGGAGCATTTGGGGGTGACAGAAGAGAGTGTAAAAGCGGAAATCCGTTCATCCATGGAAGTAATTCAATTAGGGAAACTACCCAATGGATTACCTGTTTATATTGATAAAATTGCTTCAGAAGCGGATGGCATTGTCGTGATCAATCGGGTAAAACCACATACAGCTTTTCGTGGACCCATTGAAAGTGGCATCATGAAGATGATTAGTATTGGATTAGGAAAACAAAAGGGAGCAGAAGCTTGCCACCAACTCGGATTCAAGCATATGGCCGAGCATGTGCCAGCGATGGCGAAAATAACATTGGCTAAAATGCCGATTTTATTTGCTGTTGCAACAGTTGAGAATGCCTTTGATAAGGTTCATACGATTGATGTTTTAGTAACAGATGAAATAGAAGAAAAAGAAATGGAATTGCAGAAACTTGCAAAATCTCAACTTCCCAAACTCTATTTTGATAAGATTGATGTCCTAGTGATTGATAAGATTGGCAAAAACATTAGTGGCGATGGGATGGACCCTAATATTACGGGCAGGTATCCAACACCCTATGCCTATGGTGGACCTGAAGTGTCAAAAATGGTTGTGCTTGATTTAACTGACGAAACAGAGGGAAATGCCAATGGAGTGGGAACAGCCGATTTCACTACAAAAAGATTAGTAGATAAAATGAATCGGGATGTCACCTATGCCAATGGCCTAACCTCCACAGTCGTGGGGCCAACGCATATCTCCACTGCCTTGGCGAATGATCAATTTGCGATACAAGCCGCAATTAAAACATGCAATATTTTAGATTTTACCAAAGTAAAAATGGTACGGATCAAAAATACGTTGGAAATTGGTGAAATTGAAGTATCAGAAGCTTTACTGGACGAAGTGGAGCATAACGAATATATAGAGAAAGTTTCTGATCTGTATGAATGGAAGTTTGATGAAAACGGAAATTTATTTTAAGAGTGGGAGGGACTAATATGAGCTCATTATTTGATTTATCAGGGAAGGTCGCTGTGGCGATTGGTGGTAATAGTGTATTAGGTGGTTCCATCGCCAAAGGATTTGCCGAACATGGTGCAAAAGTGGCAATTGTTGGCAGAAATATGGAAAAGGCAGAAACGGTAGTACAGAAAATCGTGGAAGCTGGCGGAGAAGCAAAAGCTTTTCAAGCGGATGTCAGTGAGCTCGACACGATCAAACAGGCAGCTGAGGACATTGAGTCATGGGCGGGCGGATGTGATATCTTATTAAATGCTCCGGGGAAAAATAGCCCTACTCCATTCTTTGATTTGGAAGTGGAGGAATGGGATGACATTATGGATGTCAATTTGAAAGGGCTTGTTTTCACGATTCAGCATTTTGCGAAACGAATGATTGAACAGGAGCGGAAAGGAAGTATTATTAATATTTCTTCTGTTTCATCTGGCCCACCTTTATCGAAAGTATTTACATACTCTGCCTCCAAAGCAGGGGTGAATAGTGTGACACAATTTTTAGCAAGAGAATTTGCCCCCCATGGCATTCGTGTCAATGCCATTATCCCTGGCTTTTTTCCTGCAGAGCAAAATCGAAAAATACTTAGTGAAGAGCGTGTGAAATCGATT
Organism: Lederbergia sp. NSJ-179; assembly: GCF_022867885.1. Taxonomy (GTDB): domain Bacteria; phylum Bacillota; class Bacilli; order Bacillales; family Bacillaceae_C; genus Lederbergia. The sequence continues at coordinate 5,648 of NZ_JALIFP010000007.1, forward strand.
ATGGGGCACACACCGATGAACCGTTTTGGTGAACCTGAGGAACTGCAAGGAGCGGCGATTTATCTAGCTTCCAATCAAGCTTCTGGGTTTGTAACTGGTACATTCCTACGTGTGGATGGTGGTTTTGGCAGTATGACAATCTAAGAGAGGAAGGAGATGATACCTTGCTGCAGGAAAAGTATGAAAAACTCACATCCATTCTTCGCGAAATGAACAAAGTGGTTGTTGCTTTTTCCGGTGGGGTTGACAGCACCTTTTTACTTAAAGTGGCTGTGGACACATTGGGAAAAGACAATGTCTTAGCTGTTACGGCCGATTCGGAAACGTACCCAACAAAGGAATTAATGGAAGCAAAAGAACTGGCTCAATTTATTGGCGCCCATCATACCGTTGTTGAGACATCGGAATTGGCGATCCCAGGATATACTGAAAACGATCAAAACCGCTGTTATTTCTGCAAAAACAGTTTGTTTGAACATTTAATTCCGATTATGGAAGAGAAAGGATTCGAAAATGTCATCTATGGTGTTATTGCAGATGATCTGAATGAATTTCGCCCTGGTATAAAGGCTGCAAAGGAAAAAGGGGTTCGAGGTCCCTTGCAGGAAGCTGATTTATTTAAGGATGAAATCAGGATCCTTTCAAAAAAACAGGGGCTCCCCACTTGGGATAAACCTTCCTTTGCTTGTTTATCCTCTCGTATTTCTTATGGGGAAAAAATAACTCAAGCCAAGCTGACGAAGGTAGAAAAATCGGAAGCCTATCTACAAAGTTTGGGGATTCGTCAGGTGCGGGTTCGAACACATGAAGAGATTGCCAGAATTGAGGTAGAACCGCAGGATATGCCCATTCTATTAAACAATCATGCGCGAATTGCGAAAAAACTACAAGACTTTGGTTACAAATATATCACAATGGATTTGAATGGATATAAGAGTGGCAGTATGAATAAGGTTCTGGTTTAGGATATTTCTGTTCAAAAACAGAAACAGAGGCGGATTTTTCTACAGTTGATGTTAAGTTTTATTATAAAAACGTCTCTTAAAGGTGTGTACAGCAATGGAAAAAATATTACAACAAGTGCGAGATGGTCAATTAACCGTAGAGGAGGCCAAAAGAAGACTTGCAACCTATGAAAATTTAGGATTTGCGAAAGTGGATCACCATCGAAGAAAGCGCCAAGGGTTTCCTGAAATCATCTATGGAGAAGGAAAAAGTTCAGAACAAATTCTTTCTATTATAAGGGCTATTTTGGCAAAAAGAGAAGATGTGTTGGTGACGAGGATATCGAGTGAAAAGGCCGATGCTATTTTACAGGAGGAACCACATTTTACGTATCATAAGGTCGCCCGCATCTTGTCCTATCAACAAGCCCCTTCAAGTCCAACAAAGGGCTATATTGCGGTGATTTGTGCAGGTACTTCCGATCTTGCTGTGGCAGAGGAAGCAGCAGTCACAGCGGAAATATTGGGTAGCAATGTCAAACGAATATATGATGTAGGCGTAGCCGGCATTCATCGCCTATTCGATCAGATAGACGATATACAAAATGCAACCGTTTCTGTTGTCGTAGCGGGAATGGAAGGCGCCTTACCAAGTGTCGTCGGTGGCCTTGTTTCCCATCCTGTCATTGCTGTCCCAACCAGTATTGGTTATGGAGCCAATTTCGGGGGCCTGTCCGCATTATTAACAATGTTAAACTCCTGTGCTTCAGGGATCAGTGTTGTCAATATAGATAATGGCTTTGGTGGAGCTTATAATGCGGTATTGATTGATCGAATGGCCAATAAAGATGAGTAGAAGAATACGGGAGGTTACTTTGGTGCCACGAACAGAGATTGTCGCGTTATCGTCAGACTTGCTTTCTGAAGCAAGTCATCTTTTAGTAGATTATATGAATCCCAATGGCGACTGGCAATTGGGGCAGCTAGAGAAATGTAGGCAGAATTTAAAAAATTTATTAGATTTTGCCTGTGCCGACTTTTTTATGGCAAGAAGAGGAGCAGATTTTGTGGGGTTTATTGCTTTAAATTGGAGTTTTTCCACAACAAAAGGAAAACCATTTTTGCGGATTCAGGACCTGTATGTACGACCCGCTTTTAGGAAAACAGGAGTTGCGAAGGCCCTTATAAATAAGGCGAAAGAGTTGGCAGTACAACATCAAGCGAATAGACTGCAGCTCAACACAGGTACAAATAATAAAAAGGCTCGTCAATTATATGAAGGATTAGGCTTTGAATGGCTCCCTGAAAAAGAAATCTATATGTACTTCCTATGATCGTAAAAAAGCTTAAGAACTTGATTGATGTTCTCAAGCTTTTTTTTACCATCTAAAAAAACACTTTAATTAGGAAGAACGGCTAAGGGCACGACGACAAGCGCCACGCCGTTCTGACCTACATCCTGTACTGTAAGCCCTCATTCCCGCCAAGTCAGTTTAGAGAAGGAGGCGGGGCACAGGAAGCTCTTTCGGTTAAAATTGGCTGTAATTTTTTCCCAGAGGGATCTAGATTTTGTTCTTCAATCAGTTGAATAACGGTATGCACAATTTCTTTCGCCAACTGGTCAACGGGAACACCAATCGAGGTCAATGGAATTTCTAGATTGGCCATTTGCGGAATATTATCATAGCTAATAATAGAAATATCTGTAGGAATATCAATTTGATTTTCCTTCAAGCCGCGAATGATACCGCCGCTAATATCATAGCTTCCTCCTACAATCGCAGTGGGTAGAGGGGGATGAGCTAAAAGTTTTTTTACAGCCGAATAGCCATCATACCAATCTAATCCACCTGTATTGACGAGATGATGATTCTCCACTGGTAGATTATTTTTTTTCATTGCTTGGAGGAATCCATTATATTTTTCTATTTGCATCGGATCTTTCGGTGACATGTCGCCAATATAGGCGATCCGTCTATGCCCCAATTCAATTAAATACTGGATAGCATCATGCATGGCCTGTTCATGATTCGCATCAATAACTGGGTAGGGAGAGCCATCCTTCTTTGAAACCCCATAAGTAAGAAGAGGAATCGGGTGTGTGTCAATCTTTAAATCGACATCTTCCTCAAATAAAATAATCCCATCTACTTGGAATTTCCTGAATGTTTCGAGAGAGATTTCAATCGGATCGACAGAAAGAATCATCGAGTAGGATGTCCTTCTAATTTCATCACTAATCTTTGTCACTAATGTCGCTAAGACGACCCGCTCAATCGTTGGCCAAATTAACCCAACCATTTTTGTCTTTTTGGAAACAAGTCGTTGGGCGGCAAAATTAGGTTCATAGCCCATCTCTTTTGCGATGGCCATTATTTTATCTTTTGTATCTTTTTTCACTAAAGGGCTATTATTCAATGCCTTGGAAACCGTTGAATAGCTAACGCCCGCCACTAATGCAATATCTTTGATCGTTGTACTCATATTATCACCTAAATAAAAGTTCGTATTTTTATTAATGTATCATAGTTTCTCTGGAAAAAAATCTATTCTTCTTTGAAAAGATTGTTTTTTAGAAATTTCCTTCACAATGCTTTCTTTTTTCAAAAAATGATCTAAATGGGTTGTTCTAAAGGGGGAAATAGATTACTATAGTAATAACAACGTTGTTATTAAATGATTTTACAGTATTTTGAAATCGTTATCAACTCTATTTTTGAAAGGAGCTTTTTGGATGAATCATTTAGTCGAAATTATGAATGGATTGGAAACAGGGGAAATTCCGGCATCGGCGGATGTGAAAATCTATGATCAATCGCATACAGAACAGGATGGTACTCACCTATTAATGGTACATGATCAGGAAGGGAAATGGTTGCTGGCGGTTGGGGACGGGCCTATTTTTAAGGATTTGCAAGGTACAATCGTAAGCAATCATCAAAAAGTTTGTCCCCTTTCACATGAAAATCGTCTAGTGTTAAATCGTTATTTTGATTATACGGTTCCACGGGCGTTTGGAACAAAGACAGCAACAATGGGATTAGGAGATCGTCTTGGTTTAGCTTCCCCTGGCCATATTGAAACGGTTCGTCAACGCACTGTAAAACCAATTCTTGCTCAGCAAAGTATCCGCGAATTAACGCTTTTAAATCGAACAATGGAGGATATGTTAGATGCGGCTAGCTTTGCGGTGTTCCAAGAGGGGTATAAAGAGGGCTTTGGGGCAGACGGTGACCATATTAAGGAAGAAAAGGACATCGAATATGCCTTATCCTTAGGTGTTTCTATGCTAACCTTGGATTGTTCCGATCATATTCCTAAACAAATTGATTCTTTATCTGCGGACAAACTTGCTACTGAATTTGAACAATTAGATGAAGAAACAAAGACTTATTTTAAAAAGGAATATCTAAACCAAACATTTTCCGTTAACGGACTCTCGATTCACTTTGATGAAAATAGCGTTATGAAGAATGTTTTACAATATGCGGAAGCCTTGGACTATATGGCCCATGTCTATCATACGTATATTCAGAGCGCCGATCGAACGATTGATTTTGAAATTTCGATAGATGAAACAGAGACAATTACTTCACCGCAGGCCCATTTTTTTGTAGCCAATGAATTAAGGAACAGGGGCGTTCGTGTAACAAGTTTAGCGCCAAGATTTTGTGGGGAATTTCAAAAAGGAATCGATTATATTGGCGATATCGAACAATTTGAGCGTGAATTAGAGGAGCATGCATTGATTGCGGAATATTTCGGCTATAAGTTAAGTATTCATTCTGGAAGTGATAAATTTAAAGTATTCCCGATTATTGCGAAATACACGAAAGGGATTCTTCATATTAAAACGGCGGGCACAAACTGGTTAGAAGCTGTTCGAGTGATTGCGAATACGAATCCTAGCCTATACCGCCGCATGCATGCGTATGCTTTGGAGCATTTTAAGGAGGCGTTGGCCTATTATCATGTAACACCGGATTTAGCGAGTGTAACGCCGCTTGACCAAGTTTCAGATGAAGAACTGGCTCTCTATATGAATGATGATGCGGCACGACAATTATTTCATGTTACATACGGCATTCTTTTGACAGCTACAAATGAAGAGGGTCGTTATATCTTCAAAGATGAATTTTTTGAGACCTTAAATCGCTGTGAAGACGTGTACCGTAAAGCCCTTGTCTATCATATTGGCAAACATGTTGATTTGCTAGGGTTGTAGGAAATTTCCTCACCTATATTTTGCTAGAAAAAATAAAGGAAAGCTGGTGTGAAAAATGAAAGAGTTTATGAATGAAAATTTTTTATTAGACAATGAAGTCGCGGTTCGTTTGTATCATGAGTATGCGAAGGATATGCCGATTATTGATTACCATTGTCATTTAAGTCCTCAGGAAATCTATGAAAATAAGCAATTTAAAAATATCACAGACATTTGGTTGTATGGAGATCATTATAAATGGCGGACCATGAGAGCGAATGGGATTGATGTAAAGTATATTACGGGTGATGCGAGTGATTATGATAAATTTATCGCTTGGGCCAAAACCGTTCCCATGTTGATCGGAAATCCTTTGTACAATTGGACCCATTTGGAATTACAAAGATTTTTCGGAATCCATGATCTTTTCAATGAAGAAACAGCTCCTGCGATTTGGGAGAAAGTCAATACCCTACTAAATAGTGAAGGGTATGGAGCCCGTGATTTTATTGTAAAATCAAAGGTGAAGGTTGTTTGTACAACAGATGATCCAGTCGACAACCTTGAATATCATCAAAAAATAAAAGAGGATGCAAGTTTTGAAGTGTCGGTATTACCTAGTTTCCGTCCCGATAAAGGGTTAGAGTTAAATCGGGATGGATTTCAAGATTGGGTGAAAAAGCTCGAACAGACTTCAGGCATTCCCATCCACTCTTATGATGATTTTCTTCAAGCACTTGAATCAAGGGTCGATTTCTTTCAAGCGGTTGGCTGCAAGGTTTCCGATCATGCGATTGATACAATGATGTACGCAGAAACGAGCAAAGAGGAAGCCTCTGTATTTTTTAAGGAAGCTTTAGATGGCAAGAAGGTTTCCCTTGACGGGGAGAAAAAATATAAAACGTATACCCTGCAATTTCTTGGGAAATTATATGCAAAATATGATTGGGCAATGCAATATCATATCAATGCCTTAAGAAATAATAATACGAGAATGCTAGAAAAACTTGGACCAGATACAGGCTTTGATTCGATGAATGATGAAGGGATTGCCAAGCCATTAGTGGGGTTATTGGATGCATTAGAAAGGGAAAACGCCTTGCCAAGAACGATCTTGTATTCTTTAAATCCCAATGATTTTCCGACGATTGCCGCGATGATTGGTAGTTTTCAAGGAGGGGGAATTCCGGGCAAAATCCAGTTTGGCACAGCTTGGTGGTTTAATGATACGAAGGCAGGCATGTTACATCAAATGCAGAATTTGGCTGATATGGGCGTATTTAGCCGCTTTATCGGTATGTTAACAGATTCACGGAGTTTTCTTTCTTATACAAGACATGAGTATTTTAGAAGACTTGTATGTAACTTCGTTGCTGAGTGGGTGGAAAATGGAGAAGTCCCTCATGATATAGAATTTTTAGGGAAAATCGTTCAAGGTATTTCTTATCATAATGCAAAAGAATATTTTCGTTTTGGATAAAGCTATCTAACAAATCGAACAGGGGGCTAATCATTAGCCTCCTGTTCGATTAAAATCAACCTATTTGATATATATTGATATATTATCATAATGTCTATTTATGTCGAAAAGCCATGGCTTGTCTTACTTATTTCAGGGCGTATTTACCTTGACATATACAGTGTTACTAGTTATATTCAGTATAATATCTCATTCCCTGCTTTTAAGGGAAGTGATAGAGAACAAAATCCATCTATATAGGGGGTCGATGAGTGAATTGGGAGATGGGAGAGAATGACGGCGGTAGATAAGTGAGGCCTAAAGGTAGCTGCGGATGATCAAATGTGGAAAGATCAAAACATCACTAGTAATGGAGGGGAAAAATGAAGGCGCTTTCTAAGGTTTGGCTTATTTTTATGCTTTTTAGTTGTTTGGGTCTATTGTTGGTCGCATGCTCAAAGGATTCGAATGAACAAACAGATGCAACTCCGAATACTGAACAAGAGGGTACGAAAGACGATGATGCTGACAATGAGGAGGAAAAGGAACCAGTCACGCTGAAGATTCAAACCCATTGGGAAGAGGAAATGTTTAATGACCGTTTTAAAGAGCCTGTTGAGGCCGCGCTTCCTCATATCACATTAGAGCAGGTAAAGTCTTGGGATGGTCGCGAGGCTTTAGAGGAAATATTTGCGAGTGGTGAGAATCCAGATATTTTTTTTCAAGTCTCACAAGAAGTTTTGGAATACTTTGAAATAGATTATGATTTAGATGAATTAGTAGAAAAATATTCATACGATTTAAGCCATATAAATCCAGCTTATATAGAAGCAATCCGGTCGAAGGATAAGGAAAACCGCCTATTAGGTCTACCTTATGAGGTTGGTTATTATGTATTATTCTATAATAAAGATATTTTTGATTTATTTGGTGAAAACTACCCATCTAATAATATGACATGGAGCGAAGTCTTAGAGGTAGCGAAAAGACTAACAGGTGAAAGGAATGGTGTGAAGTACCGTGGATTGGATTTATCCAATCCGAATATTCCTCTGATGCAGTTTGGAGTGAACAAAACTGATCCTGAAACGGGTGAAATACTATTAGATCAACCTGAGTTCGACAAATACTTTGAATTATTGGATCAAATTATCGATATGCAAGGAGATTCAGATGGTGCCCATTTTGATAGTGCTCGTTTTCCAGAGGCACAAACGACAGCGATGACGGTAGAATTCGTTCAGGGATTAGAATGGTGGAAAGATGATGAATCATTGAATGCGGCAGTTGCACCACTTCCTGTATGGGATGGCGGTCCGGCAGTTAGCCAACGTCCAGATACAGATTTGATGGCTTTAAGTATTAATCCTCAGAGTGAGAAGAAGGATGCAGCATTCGAAGTGCTTACGTATTTTACAGAAGCCGATTATCAAAAAATTGCATCGCGGCAAGGGATTGGCCCAACAACGTCAAATGAAGAGGTGCTTAAAGAGTTTTTCCAAGATTACGATTTTGCCGATGAGGCAAATGTTGCATCCATTTTCGAACATCCACCTGCAACACCACCTGAACAGATCAGTGTATGGGATCAATATGTCGATCTTGATCCGCGCAGATATTCAAAAGAGGATATGGATCGTAATGAATATTTGCGAGTGATTACTGAAGAGTCAGAAGCCAAGATACAAGAAGCCAAAGCATCGCAATAGCAGTTAGAAGGAATCTTTCAAGGCATTTCTTATAATAATGCAAAAGAATATTTTCGTTTTGGATAAAGCTGAAATCAAACCATCGTGCTGTGATTGGCAAGATGGTTTGATTTGTGTGTAAAATAAATTTTACAATAAAGGAGGATTTGTTTATGATCTATCGTAGAAAAAGGTATAAAGTAAAGCCGAAGATTGTCACGGAATTCAACCAACATTTTAATCATACGTTGCTGCCTACACAACTAAAATATGGGGCACGATTAGTCGGGAGATGGATGTCGCAGGAAAAAGAGAATGAAGTGGAAATTATGGCGATTTGGGAATATGATAGTATGGAAGAGTATGAAAAGATTGAACAAAAGGTGAGAAGTGATCAGGCACATGTGGCGCGTGTTCAAGGTTGGTACGAAAAAATGGGAGGTAGGGAGAATCTTAAGGATGTATTTCTTAAGATTGAGCAAGATTTTTTAGAATCTACAGTCACGTCCGTGTACTAGGTTTTTACTATAAAAACTCCAGACCTGTCATTTTAAGGTCTGGAGTTTATTTCAGGGTTATTGATCATTGTCATGGCGGGCTTCTCCGCCTTTCTCTCCGATTTTTCTGTAGAAATCTTTATCGTGGTTTTCAGCGGTAGCTTCTCCGCCTTTTTGTCCAATTTCTTGATAGAATTCCTTGTCATGTTGCTTTGCTGTTGTTTCTCCGCCTTTACGTCCAGCTTCTTCTCGACTCATTTTGTTTTTATCAGCCATTAAAATCCTCTCCTTGTTTAGAAAAATGTTTTAATGCTGCGCGCATTTTAACTTTACCCTGTGCTTTCTATGAATAAACAAGTTTTTATATTTTTATCGAAAAAATACATTAATTGGTTCTACTGAATTAGCAGACTTTGGGTAAACTGGTAGACTCAAAAACCTTCCATTATTGACAATTGCATAGCAAACTGTAAATAATGAAGTAAGAGAGAAACGAACAAATTCTTAAAAAAGAAAGCATAAAAGCAGATAGTATCTGATCAGCTCCAGGTGGTAGGTGTTCGAGTTCATAAGGTTTATTACTCAGCGCCTTCTGTCGTGTTTTTGCCGCTAAACGGTTGCGTGCACTTTTCTAAAAAAGGATTAAGCGGGTGGTAAAAATGTTCAAATCGGCTAATAAAAAATCAAAGCTATTGTATCGGTATCTTTATTCATATCTGTTTGTATTCATGTTGCCTTTTGCCACGATTAGTATTATTTTATACCAGATCTCAGTAGGCAATTTAGAGAAGGAAATTAACCAATCCAATTTGGATAAAATCAATCAAATTAGAGATATTATGGACTCACGCTGGATTGAACTCAATTATTTAGCTACTAGAATTTCCTATGATCGGCGTTTAACGCCCTATACATTTACGAAACCTTATTCAGGTAAACAAGCGATCGAAGAGCTTATCAGGTATACATCTAATAGCACTCTGATTGATGAGATATTATTAAATTATCATGATTCTGTAGAGTTTGTTTATTCCTCCAAAGGAGCAAGTACTTTGCAAACGTTTATGGGTAGCTATCCCATTCGTTCAGACAATATAGAAACATTTGCAGCGGGGCTCCAAGCGCAAACAAATCCAATCCTACAAATAATTGATACCGCTTCCAAAGATGGTGGCGATAAAAAAGTGCTGGCCTGCACATATCCTTTGCCCATCTATAGTTCGAGCCCAATTGGCACGGTGACCTTTTTAATCAAAGAAACGTCATTTTCCGATTTGATTAAAAATTCGCAAGGTGAATTTGACGGGACGACCTTTATCTTTGATGATGACTTTCAATTGCTTGCAAGGAATAAGCACGAAATGGACATAGATTTGGATTTTGTGAAGGATGTTCTTGCAACTGAAACGGGCATTGTCAATAAAAAATTTGCCAATGAGCGTTACTCATTTTCGATTGTTCGTTCGGAAACAAGTAATTGGACGTTTGCGACAGTCATTCCTACGAAACAATTTTATGAAAAAATGACCTCATTGAAACAATTTATCTTTGTGCTCCTGTTTCTTCTTACGGCAGTAGGGCTGATTGTCGTTTGTTACCTCGCGTTAAAACAATATAAACCAATTAAAGATTTGGTTTACTCCTTTAAAGATAGAGAGCAGGTTGAGAAAAATATAGGTGAAAAGAATGAAATTGAGTTAATTCGAACAAAAATAGAATCGATCTACGAGGATAGTGAACTATTAAAGCAAAAAATAATTGCTCATAAGCCGCTTGTCAAAGCACAATTCTTATCAAATTTACTACAGGGAAAAGTGAGAGAAAATCAAGATATTGCCGCTTTGGCTACAGATTTAAAAATGTCACTACAAGGAGAGTCCTTTTTCGTTATCGCGATTTCGTATAAAGGAAAAATTAGAAAGCGAGAGACACTGAACGACTGGGACAATATTGTGAAAAAAATTGATCAGATTGTTTACAATGACTGCATTGGCTATGGAGTCGAATCGGTATTCGATTATACTGCGGCCGTGATTGTAAACAGTCGTGAGGATTCAAGTAATTCCGTTCTGCCCCGACAATTATTTGTGCAACACTTTATGCAGCTGCTAGAAAAACAATGTGAGATCATGCCATTTGTTGGGATCGGCAGTATTTACAGTGGGGCCGATAAAATTAATCGTTCTTTTATTGAAGCTACTGCCGCCATCGAAAATAATTTTTTGAATCAGCAAAATACAGCGATCTGTTTTGAAGATCTCGTTATAGAAAATCAAGAAACGATTTGGTTTCCGGAAGAAAGCCGATTGAAATTTGTGCAAAGCCTAAAGCAAGGAGATCAAGTTGTCGCGAAAGAAACATTAGGTGAAATGCTCGCCAGTATTGCGCAAAAGAATTTTTCAAACTATATGTTAAAATGCACTTGTTTTGATATTATCAATACAATTTTGAAAACCGTTGCTGAATTAGGTATTGACCATCATACGGAAGATATGAGGAATTTGTCTGAATTTCAGTCACTGGATCAATTGAAAAAGAGTGTAACGACATTTATTGATCACATTTGTTTGGAAGTAGAAAAAAGAAAAGAAAGCCATAATTATCAATTACGTGATAGCATCATGGAATATATTCAAAAGCAGTACAAACATCATAATCTCAGTCTGGAGATGATTTCAGATCATTTTCAAATATCAAGCTCCTATGTGAGTCGATTTATCCGAGAACAAACGGGAGTTACATTTACTCAATTTGTATGGGAATTACGAATGCAAGAATGTAAACATCAGCTAGTAAACACAAGCCGAACGATTAAAGAAATTGTTTTGAGTATTGGCTATTTCGATGTATCTAATTTTACCCGGAGGTTTAAAAAGGAGGAAGGGATTACCCCTAGTCAATATCGCAAATACTACCAACAAAACAACGATGAAACGGAAGCTTTATAGTGCGTGTTCAAAAAGGAGGATAAAAAGGACCAAGAAGTTCGAGGCGGCGCAGTTTCGAGCAGCGGAATGTATGCTTTTAAATACATGAGCACAAGGAAAGCTTCCCCGAATCCGCATCGCACGAAGGAAAAGTGTTTTTCTTTTCCGAGGAGCGGAGAAACAAGCCAACGAAGAAATTCGCAGTGTCATTTTTACCGGACTTTTTGAACATCCTCTTATAGAAAATAATGAAAACCTTTTCTTATACGACGTACTCGTCAATCAGAGAAGGTTTCTTTGTTGTTCTATTTAACAATGTGAATCTTGTAGTGTATATGTCAATTTGTACATTGACTTATGTTAGTATTGGAAAATCACTATTTAAAGCCATCCACAAAATGCACATAGTAAGTCTGAAAATCGCCTGTGTGATTTGATCTGGGCGGATGATAATATGCTATTAGAGTAAAAGGACTATTGAACACCTAGAAGTACGCGTTCAAAAAAAGGATAAAAGTGAATAAGAAGTTTGAGGAGCACCGTTTTGAATAATGCCTCAAGACATTAAAATAGGTTGGTATTGTCTAAGGTAGTCAACAAATTTAACTCGCAGTGCCATTTTTACCTAAACTTTGAACAATCTCTAAAAAGTAACACCATGATTATAAAGATAAGGAAGGTGGTATACGTTTCCCCTATGTAGCGGTGCTGTTGTCATTACTCTGCTTAACTTATTTAGACGGGAATGTCTAACTTATAACATTTAGTACACCGTAATGAAAAAATGAATGATTCCTGTAAATTAAACGGCTTACATTTTTACAAACAGGTTGAAATTGGAACGATACCATTGTACTTTAGGAAGAAGGTTGAGATCACTTGCCCTTGCTAGCAATATCTTTGGAATAATGAGATGACGGGAATGGCTAGCTCTCATTGTATCTTACCAAGCTGACTTGTACACGAGCATGAGGGTATTAGGATAAACATTAACAATATATTAAAATATTTTAATTTATATATTGACTTTTGCTTCTGAACAGAAAAAAGGAGGGTCTTGTATGCAAGTAAAAGACGCGGAAGTCCAACCAAAAGTCGTATTGCCTGGTAATCGTTTTTCGCGAATGAAGAAAAATTTCCTAAAAAGTTGGCAATTATATACATTTCTTTTACCCGCACTTACTTTTTTTATCATTTTTCATTATATCCCGATGTACGGGGTACAAATTGCTTTTAAGGATTTTTTTGCCACACTGGGGATTACGGGAAGTCCGTGGGCTGGATTTGAGCACTTTGAACGGTTCTTCAATTCCTATTATTTTTGGAGACTATTAAAAAACACGGTAGCTCTCAGCGTTTATCAGTTATGTTTATTTCCGCTTCCGATCATTTTTGCCTTGATGCTCAATGAGCTTCGCAATGGGGCGTTCAAAAAATGGACGCAAACCTTAACCTATGCGCCACACTTTATTTCTGTTGTAGTTGTGGTTGGAATGATTATTGCTTTCTTGGACCCTACTACTGGGATTGTCAATCTCCTTATTGAAAAGCTTGGCGGCGAACCGATTCAATTTTTAACCAGTCCTGGTTGGTTTCGGCATATTTACGTATGGTCCGGCCAGTGGCAAGGCCTTGGCTGGGGAACGATTATTTATTTAGCGGCCTTGGCTGGGGTAAATCCGGAACTATTGGAAGCGGCTACAGTAGACGGCGCAACAAGATTCCAAAGGATTCTACATATCAATATTCCTGCTATATTACCAACGGTTGTCGTCTTATTTATCTTGAATATCGGTAGTTTTATGGCGGTTGGTTTTGAGAAGGTCTTGCTTTTACAAAACTCACTAAATTCAGATACATCTGACATTATTCAAACCTTTGTTTATAAAACAGGTTTATTAGAAGGACAATATAGCTTCGCAGCTGCGGTTGGTTTATTTGATTCTGCGATTAATATCATTTTACTGGTCACTGTCAACCAAATTGCGAGAAAGGTAAGCGATCACAGCTTATGGTAAGGGGGAGACAAAATGGGAAACTTTAGTTTATCGGATCGAGCTTTTGATGTGATTAATAAAATATTAGTGGGGCTGATTGCAATCGTGATTATTTACCCACTAATCTTTGTCATCAGTGCCTCAATCAGTGATCCAGCTGCTGTGAATTCAGGGAAAATGTGGCTCTGGCCAGTGGATATTACGTTTGCCGGTTTTAAAAGAGTATTCCAAAATGAGGCGATTTGGCTTGGCTATCGCAATACGATTTTTTATACAATCTTAGGAACGGTGATCCACCTCATTGTTTTACTGCCTTGTGCCTATGCCTTATCAAGGAAAGAAGTGATGGGAAAAAAATATATTTTATGGGTGATTCTGTTTACGATGATGTTTAATGGCGGCTTAATCCCCACCTATCTCGTCATTAAAACATTAGGTATGGTTGATACGATTTGGGCGATTGTCGTTCCAGGAGTCGTGGGCGCTTGGTCGATTCTGGTCGCGCGCACCTTTTTCCAGCAAACGATCCCCGATCAATTGGTAGAAGCGGCAAAAATTGATGGGGCCTCCGATTATTATATTTTTGGCAAGGTTGTTCTGCCGCTGTCGGCGCCGATTATTGCCGTTATGGCCCTTTTCCATGGTGTAAGCTTATGGAATCAATATTTCTCTGCCTTGATTTATCTCTCAAGTGAAAACCTTTATCCTTTACAACTAATTTTGAGACATATATTGGTTGTTACGCAGATTGGCCAAGATGGAGGGGGCGGCCCTGGGGAAGTCGAGTCTCTTGTTGAGCAGGTCAAAACGGCGAGTCTTGTGAAATATGCTGTCATCATTGTCTCCTCCCTACCGCTGTTAATTATTTATCCTTTCTTACAGAGGTTCTTTGTTCAGGGTGTATTGATTGGGTCAGTGAAGGAGTAGGGAGAATGTCAGTTTAATTCATGATGTTAGGATGTATCAAGGCTTTGTCCTTGTTAATCAATATTGATAAAAAGGAGGTGAAATGACTAGCGAGGATGGGACTAAAAACTTACATTAGAAAGGGGATCTTGCTTTGAAAATCAAACAGATATTCTATTTGCTGATAGTGGTGTTGTTACTGTTTTTAGTTGCCTGCAGCAAGGATTCTGGAAAGAAAGTAACCACTCCGGAAAAAGAAAAAACAGATAATTTCAATGAAACGGGGATGCCGATTGTCAAAGAACCGATTACGCTGAAAATGTTTGCTGGAATGGGACAGAATCAACTAAAGAATTGGAACGATATTTTAGTCTGGAATACGTATGAAGAGATGACAAATATTAAAGTAGAATGGGATCAGGTTGAAGCGGAGGCATTGGAAGAAAAAAGAAACTTAGCTTTAGTCGGTGGAAAAATACCGGATGCCTTTTATGCCGCAGATATGCCGCCGTTGGATATTTTTAAATATGGGAAACAAGGGATGTTTTTAGAGCTAAATGATTTGCTTGATAAGTATGCCCCTAATCTTACGAAACTCATGGAAGAAAATCCTGACATTCGTAAAGCGGTTACATTTCCGGATGGAAAGATATATTCCCTTCCTGTTATCCATGATCCGGATTTTACTTCGGTAAGAACGCATCCACTGATGTGGTATAACTCGGAACTATTGGATAAATACGGGATGGATGTACCTGCTTCAACGGATGAATTTTATGACTTCTTGAAAAAGGTGCAGGAGGAAGATCCAGATATCGTCCCATATGGATCATATAATGGGACACTAATGGTCAATTATTTACGCGGAGCGTTCGGGGTTGGAACAACGGGACGCAGTTATATTGACAAAGACCCTGAAACAGGCGATATACGCTTTTACCCTATAACCGAAAATTATAAGCAATTGCTACAATTTATAAACAAATTGTGGACAGAAAAATTAATTGAACAGAATATTTATACGATTGATTGGGCCCAATTTTTAAACAACGGGATGGACGATCAATATGCGAGTATGATTTTTTATGCGCCAGAAGAGCTGTTTAGTAAAGAAATTGGCGAAAAATATGTTGGTGGTGTAGCTCTTAAAGGCCCGAATGGTGAGAAAAAATGGTCGAATGTGGCCCACCCAGTCGGAAATATCGGGAAATTTGTTATCACGAGTGAGAACCCTGATCCTGCTGCGACGATTAGATGGGTGGACTATTTTTATAGTGATGAAGGCTCAAGATTAAATTATATGGGTGTAGAAGGTGAAACCTATGAAGTAACAGAGGATGGGAAGTTTAAGTACCTAGAGAAAATCACGAATAGTAGTGAAGGTTTAACGAAGGAACAAGAAATTGTGAAATATCTTGGCTGGGTAGGAATTAACCCACCTGGTATCTTGATGCAAGATTATTTCGATGGTTCTGAAGGCTCTGATCAGGCAATTGAAGCAGCAAAGAAGGTTGAACCTGATTTGCTCGATGAGGTCTGGCCACAGTTCACCTATACGGATGAAGAGTCGAAAAAATTAACCGCCCTTTCCAATGATATTGAGAAATATGTCGATGAAATGCAGGATAAGTTTATTGTTGGCGAGGAATCTTTTGATAATTGGGACCAATTTGTAAAAAATATCGAAAAAATGAAATTAGACGAATATATGGAAATCCAAAAACAAGCATTTGAACGGTATAAAGCCAATTAATCTATACAAGCGTACAGGATAATGGCACCGTTCATAATGAAGGGAGAAGATGCATTATTGTCATCTTTTCCCTTTTTACATAAATAGTACAAAAACGAAAATGAACTTCATCATTTTGATGTACATAAAAACTATTAATAGCGAACATTGGTAGGTTATTAATATAAAACGTTCGTGTTTAAATTGACTTCTCTCTATCTTCCTGTTAAAATAACGCTGGAACTAATAATAACACATACATTAGACAAGTGGAGGTGCGCAATGTCCTCAGTAGTAGTAGTTGGAACCCAATGGGGCGATGAAGGGAAAGGGAAAATTACCGACTTTTTATCGGAAAATGCCGAGGTTGTGGCACGATATCAAGGAGGAAACAATGCGGGGCACACGATTAAATTTGATGGGATCACCTATAAATTACATTTAATTCCGTCCGGTATTTTTTATAACGACAAAGTATGTGTGCTTGGAAATGGGATGGTTATCGATCCAAAAGCATTTGTAGAAGAGCTTACCTACTTAAAAGAACATAATGTATCAGCAGAAAATTTAAAAATTAGTAATCGGGCACATGTTATATTGCCTTATCATATAAAATTGGATATTCTTCAGGAAGAAGACAAAGGTATTCATAAAATTGGGACAACGAAAAAGGGTATTGGCCCAGCTTACATGGATAAAGCGGCCCGTTGTGGAATCCGTATCGCTGACCTTTTAGATAAAAAAGCATTCCAAACCAAATTGGAACAAAATTTGGCCGAAAAAAACCGTTTATTTGAAAAAGTATATGAGGTAGATGCCATTCAGGTAGCGGATATTTTAGAAGAGTATTATGAATATGGCCAACAGCTGGCTCAGTATGTTTGTGATACATCTGTCGTATTGAATGATGCCCTTGATGCAGGACGCCGTGTATTGTTTGAGGGTGCACAGGGGGTCATGCTTGATATTGATCAAGGAACATATCCATTTGTTACCTCATCCAACCCGATAGCAGGCGGTGTTACAATTGGTGCGGGTGTAGGACCAACAAAAATCAATCATGTTGTTGGTGTATCCAAGGCATACACTACTCGTGTAGGTGATGGACCTTTCCCAACCGAATTGCATGATGAGATTGGGGAACGAATCCGCGAGGTCGGTCGCGAATATGGAACAACGACCGGAAGAGCCCGTCGTGTTGGCTGGTTTGACAGTGTTGTTGTTCGCCATGCAAGAAGAGTTAGTGGGATTACCGATTTATCACTCAACTCTTTGGATGTTTTAACCGGAATTGACACCTTGAGAATATGTACTGCCTACCGCTATAAAGGTGAAATCATAAAAGAATTCCCAGCAAGTTTGGCTGTTTTGGCCGAATGTGAGCCGGTTTATGAAGAAATGCCGGGGTGGAAAGAAAATATTACGAGCGTTCAATCATTGGATCAACTACCGGAAAATGCTCGCCGTTATTTAGAACGAGTTGCACAACTAACGGAGATCCCATTATCCATTTTCTCCGTTGGCCCCGATCGCACGCAAACAAATGTTGTTCGAAGTGTGTACAGTTAATCGAATATAAAGGCTAATTCATTGTTTCTAAAATGGGTTAGTCTTTTTTTATACATACATTCCTTCAAAACCTTTCGCGCATTCGCTATAATGGAAATTATTCATCACAATAAGCAAGATCGTTTGATAGGAAAGGATGTTTTGGATGGGGAATACATTGGTTTCTTTTCAGGATGTCTCATGGAGACGAGAAGGAAGAAAGATTTTAAATCAGATTGACTGGGAAATAAAGGAAGGCGAACATTGGGCTGTTTTAGGATTAAATGGGTCAGGAAAAACATCGTTGTTGAATATTTTAACAGCCTATCAATTTCCGACAACAGGAAAGGTAAATGTTTTGGGATTTGAGTTTGGAAATTCTTATCTTCCAAATCTTCGGAATGAATTAGGGATTGTGAGCAGTTCATTTGAAAGATTCTCTGAAACACTTGATTTCGAAACGATTGAAGAAATCGTTGTCAGTGGCGAGTTTGCCACGATTGGATTATATCAAGAAGTGCCTCAAGCTGCTTGGGAGAAGGCCGATGCCTTGATTTCTAAATTTCG
Source organism: Lederbergia sp. NSJ-179 (assembly GCF_022867885.1). GTDB lineage: Bacteria > Bacillota > Bacilli > Bacillales > Bacillaceae_C > Lederbergia. Next base: position 24,117 of record NZ_JALIFP010000007.1, read on the forward strand.
CTTGGATTATTTAAAAGGAAAAGAGTATCGGCATTTCTCACAGGGTGAAAAACGCAGGGTGCTCATTGCAAGAGCTCTAATGAATGACCCGAAAATGTTGATTTTAGATGAGCCTTGTTCTGGTTTGGATATTCTTTCACGGGAAGAAATTTTGCAATTAATCAAGGAGATTACCCAGCATCAATGTCACCTTATTTATGTGACCCATCATATTGAAGAACTAACGGAAGAAGTGACACACGTATTGTTGTTACGCGAAGGGGAAATCGTTGGAGCGGGTCCAAAGCGTGATGTTTTAACGGAAGAACGCCTATCAGAAACATTTAAATTGGATGTCAATGTTCATTGGGAGAATGGCCGTCCGTGGTTATCCGTTAAAAAACCGTTAAATATCTAGTTTCTAGTTCAATTGGGAATATGGTACACTGAAAGTAGAAAATCGATGTTCATAGAGGGGTACAAAATGAAGACAGTTTTGGTTATTGGCGGCGGTATAACGGGGTTATCTGCCTTATATTCCTTGCATAAATGGAAAGAAGCATCCCAGTCAGATGTGCAACTTATTCTAGCAGAAGCTTCTGACACATTAGGCGGGAAAATCAACACGAAGCTAGATGGAGATTTTATCATGGAAACGGGGGCCGATTCAATCGTTGCCCGGAAAATGAATGAAATGACTTGGATCGATGAGCTTGGTTTAGGAGATCAGGTAGTTTATAACGCAACAGGTCAGTCTTTTATTTTTACAGCTGGTGAATTGCGGGCGATTCCGGCCGATTCCGTATTCGGCATACCAGCTACCATAGAATCATTAGCAAAAAGCACTTTAGTATCGGCAGACGGAAAAGTGGAGGCTTTAAGGGATTTCTATCTTCAAGATCGAACATTTACAAAAGATGATTCTATCGGTGATTTCCTTACATATTATCTTGGTAGAGAGATGGTCGAAAAACAAATTGCTCCCGTCCTATCTGGTGTTTATTCGGGGAAACTGGATGATTTGTCCATTTCATCTACCTTACCGTATCTTCTAGAGTACAAGGAAAAGTATGGGAGTATTATGAAGGGACTTGAAGCCAATCTGGAAAAATTTCGCAGTAGTGGGGAGAAAAAATTTCTTTCCTTCCGTAATGGATTAAGTACCTTTATAAATGCTATTGAAAAAACACTTCATGATGTGGCCATTTTAACCTCTCATCAAGCCAAACAGATTGAAAAACAGGATCAACACTACCGAATTTCTTTTACAAATCAAGAAGTAGTGGAAGCTGATTATGTGATTCTAGCAGTCCCTGCGTCCGTTTCTCAAGATTTATTTCACGATGCCGATTTAAAGAGAAAGTTTTCCCAGTTTCAAAATAGTTCCTTAATCAGTGTGTATATGGGATTTGACCTACCTGATGATCTTTTACCTGAAGAAGGAACAGGGTTTATTACGGCAAATAATCAAGAACTTTCCTGTAATGCCTGTACATGGACAAGTCGCAAATGGGACCACACTTCCCGTAAAGGAAATTTACTTGTACGATTATTTTATAAAAGTAGTCATCCTGCCTATTTGAAAATAAAAGATATGGCAAATGCTGGGCTATTACAGGTTGCTCGGGATGATATTCGGAAAAGCTTAAGGATTGAAGCAGAGCCTGTCACTTCCGTCGTAACCAAGTGGTCGGATAATATGCCAACCTATCAGATCCATCATCGTCAAACCGTGGAAAGTATTGAAAAGCTACTGGAAAAATCCCATCCAGGTATTAAAATGGCTGGTTGTTCTTACTACGGAGTAGGGATTCCTGATTGTATAAAGAATGGAATGGAAACCGCTGCAACGATTATAAAGGATTTAGAAGAATGAATGGTAAGCCACTATAAAGTACGAAAACGGATAAGGGTAACGCCTTAAAGACTGTTTAGAAGAATGAAACGATCGCAAATTTCCTCAAGAAGGTGATTCAATGAATATTTTTAGAGATTTCCGCAGTTTTTTTAAAATAAAAGGGGCATGGTATTTAATTCTCGGGATTTTTCTCTATGGAATCGGGACAGGTATTCTCTCCCCGATGAATGCGATTTATATGAGCGAGGGAATTGGATTATCAAAAGGGCAAATTGCGACCGTTTTTTCTGTTTCCGTTCTGTTAAATATGGCGATTACGATTTTCATTGGTTTTATTAGTGATAAAATGAAGCGGAAAAAGCCTCTTCCTCTTATGGCCTTATTGCTTTGCATGACAGGCCTTTTCCTTTATATGAGAGCGGATACATTTATCCAAGCACTAATCGGGATGATCATCACGGTTGCTCCTTCAGGGTTGATCATGGGACAAATTTTTGCAATGGCTCGTAATCACTTTATGAAATTAGCTCCAGCCATTTATGAAATTGCGCAAATCTGGTTAAGAGCAATGATGAGTGTTGGCTTTTTTACGGGCTTACTAATTGGGGCAAATTTATACGTATGGGCTGATTTTAAAGGGGTATTGATAGGAAATCTATCAGGCTATTTATTTCTTTTTCTATTACTCTTCTTTTATAAAGAATATAAAAATACGGAAGAAGGAAACGCTCGGACAAAAGGGGAGCGCTTCTCGTTCATTATGCTATTTGCGTTGCTTTTATTTGGTTGCGCCGATTCATTGAGAGGTCTGTATTTACCATTAGTTGTCGTTGATTTATTTGAAAAGCCCTATCTGATGTCTTATTTATGGAGTGTGCAAGCTGTATTTGAATTATTGTTTATGACCTTTGCCGGTTATTGGGCGATGAAATTTGGAAGCAAGCGTGTATTTGCCCTCGGCGGCTTATGCGCCATGATCACCTATCTTATTTACAGCTCGAGTCCACCACTGCTGGTTTTCTTTTTCGTGCAACCCATCTATTCCTTTTTTGTCTCCGTCTTATACGGCGTCGCCATGGGTTACGTACAAAGGATGTTTCATACGAAGATTGGCTTTGGATCAAGCCTCTATGTCTTCTTATTCCAAATGGCCTCCTTAGTCGGCTATGTTTTACCTGTTTGGATCCAAGGCTATACACCCCGGATCTTTATTATTCCCACTATCTTGGTGGCGACAGGAATTTTGTTAATGGTTATCCACATGTTGTTTCGACGTACTAAAAAAGAGCTTCTGACAATGGCTTAAATGATGCCGTTGTCAGAAGCTCAATCCCGGATGAAAGAAGCTCAATTCCGTTTGCCAGCAGGCAAGACAATATTCCAAACGCCGTTTCGAGCGGTGGGAATTTCCAGATACCCTGCCGATGAGTCTTCTATTTTATGAATCTTGTAGGAACTTCCCAGTGGTGATAATGAAATCGTTGCTTCTTCGACTTCCTGAATATTAGGGAAGTAAATAATAGTGGATTCGCCCATTTTCGCATTTTCTTCCCACTCCATTTGAAAACTACCTTGTTCATGGTCATGGCAATAATGTACGATCGTTCCCGCCACGGCCATCGGATAGGCTCGTCTCACACCTAAAAAAGGCGTATATTGATCCATATCAGAAGTATAGCTCTAGTACGTGTCACTACATAAAATTTATCTCAATTTCCAATATACTGACAATTCTTTTCTTTACAGACCATATTGACGCCATGGAGCAGGACATGCCTGCCCTTTGCATCAACAAATCGATCCCCTTGAACCTTAATCTTCATTTTCTACTATCTCCTCTAACTGCTGAAATTTCCCTTATTGATAAGCCAGCCGATAAAGCGGGATCAGCGTTTCAAATATATTTTTAGTGAAATCTAAAAAGCGATTTCCGTCTTTTAAAAGAGGATCCTTTGAATCGATATGCTTGCCGACTAAAAATTCCGCTTTTTTCACATCTCGAAAGCGTGTAAGTACTTTTTCCACATCAACTTCACGAATGGATGTGGCTTCTTTTTTCATATGATCCTGAGAAATCATAAAATCTTGAGGGATCGTTTCCTTTACTGTTTCGATATGGTCTAAGAAATTTTGCGCCATTTTGGCTTTATTAGGCAGTTCATAGATGAAAGCTAACCAAATAAAAACATGATCGTCAAACAGGCCAACTTGGAAATGTGGATGCTTTTTATAACCACGCTTATTCCCAGCAATCGCCAGCCACGTATCCTGGGGAGGGTTGACTGTTCTTCGCGCATGTTTGGCGATATGTAAATACATTTCTGAACCAATCATGGCCGATAAATCGTCTGTTAAAACATTCCCAATCTCTCTGAATTTCGGTTGAATTCTCTCTTGGATGGCCACCATTCGTTCATCAAGCCCATCAATCGAAAAAGTATCAAAATCTTGTTGTTCAAATCCAGCAAATGCCATGTTTATAACTCCTTTCAGCTTGAGTCATAGGATGTTTATTACTATAAATTTGACTTAAGTATACCCTAACCGCATTGTAAATAAAATGATTTCATTGTAGTTCGTTGCTAAGAGAGGTAGAATAGGACTATCAGAATGACCAAAATATTGGAGGGCAAACATGAAACCAAAAGTGTACATAAGCTTACCTGTTAAGAAGGATGTAAAAGACTATCTGGCTAAATTTTGTGAGGTTCAAGAGTGGCGTGGGGAGGATCGCATCTCCCGTAAAACCCTGTTAAAAGAAATAGCTGATGTGGAAGGTTTATTAACGGCGTGGCATAAAATAGATGAGGAATTATTAGCGGCCGCTCCTAACTTGAAGATTGTTAGCAATGTTTCGGTTGGATATAACAATTTTGATTTGGTTGCGATGAAAAAGCATCAGGTGGTAGGAACAAATACCCCATATGTATTAGATGATACTGTTGCTGACCTTACATTTGCGTTAATGCTGGCTGCAGCTAGAAGGGTTCCTGAACTTGATCGGTATGTGAAAGAGAAGAAATGGGAACCGGTGAAAGATGAAGCTACATTTTTTGGTGTAGATGTCCATCACGCGACCATTGGGATTATAGGGATGGGACGGATTGGAGAGGCTGTTGCCCAAAGAGCCAAATTTGGGTTCAATATGGATGTCCTTTACCATAATCGCAGCCGCAAACCAGAAGCAGAAGAAAAATACGGAGCCGAATATTGCGATTTGCCAACTCTATTAAAGCGCGCCGATTTTGTTGTCATGCTAACCCCGTTAACGGAAGAAACCTATCATTTAATGGGTGAAGCAGAATTTAAGCAGATGAAGAAAACCGCTTTTTTTGTCAATGTATCACGCGGTCAAACCGTCGATGAAAAGGCTTTGATCGCAGCTTTACAAACCGGTGAGATCCACGGGGCAGCGCTTGACGTATTTCAAACGGAGCCAGTAGAGAAAGAGAACCCACTCCTAGAGATGCCGAATGTCGTCACCCTCCCTCATATTGGATCGGCTACTGCTCAAACCCGTCACGCCATGGCGATGCGCGCTGCAGAAAATATCGTTTCTGCCTTAACGGGAGAGGGGGCCATTGATCCTGTTCAGAGTTGAACTGGATCTGCAATTTGGATGTGAGGTTCAGCAATTAGGTCGGGAAGTTCCGCAATTCAGATAGAAAGTTCAGCAATTAGGTCGAGAAGTTCAGCAATTCGTATGGAAAGTTCAGCAATTAGGTCGAGAAGTTCAGCAATTCGAGTGGAAAGTGCAGCAATCGGGAGCGCTGAACCGGAGTGGGATTGACTCAAAAATTTTTAGATAGTGGGGATGAGAGTGAAGATTACGAAGGTTGAAACGTACTTATTGGATATACCGTTAAAGCAACGGGCGATTACGGATTCTCAGACAAGGCTGGAATCAGTTGAATTTGTTGCCATCCGGATTGACACAAACGAAGGAATAAGTGGATGGGGCTTTAACTGGAACTATACAAAGGGCACGAGAGCCGTTCAAGCGATTATTGATGATACGTATGCACCTATATTAATAGGAAAAGATCCGTTAATGTATAAAAATATTTTGCGAGAGTTGCATTATACCAATCATTTTATCGGTCAAGTGGGGATTACCCGTGTTGGACTATGTGCGGTAGAGCTGGCCTTATGGGATATAAAGCTGAAAGTGGCCAATCTGCCTTTATGGAAATATTTGGGTCCTGTCAAAGATAAGGTGAAAGCCTATAATACAGATGGTGGCTGGCTCCAAGTCACAACAAATGAATTAATCAAAGATATGACAGCTTTAGTGGAACGCGGCTATGATGCGGTCAAAATGAAGCTCGGTTTACCTGATCCAAGGGAGGACCTTGAACGAGTCAAAGCTGTGCGTAAGGCGATTGGGGACAACATCAAACTAATGGTTGATGTCAATACCGTTTGGGATTTAAAAACAGCTCAAGTATGGGGGCGAAAATTAGAAGAATTCAATGTCTATTGGTTGGAAGAGCCAATGAATCCTTTTGATAAAAAAGCCCATGCAGAACTAGCTCATTCATTAGATGTGCCGATCGCCGTTGGTGAAACGATCTATACAAAATATGACTTTCGTGATTATATTGAAATGGGGGCAGTTGATATTGTCCAAGCCGATGCGACGAAGCTATCAGGAATCGATGAATGGTTAGATGTGGCCGCCCTTGCTCGTTGTTATAATTTGGAGGTCATTCCGCACACCAATGTTCAGCAAAAATTACATGCCCAACTAGCTGCAGCTTCATCGAATGTGCCGATGGTGGAACACTGCTACGAATCGATCGCCGATATTTGGGAAGAACCGATCAAAGTAGTAAATGGCTACTACACATTGCCAGAAGAACCCGGACTCGGATGTAAATTAACGGATAAAATTCTGACAGAGTGTCGAATCGGATAAAGTGAAAGTTCAATCAGGGGGAATTCCCCAGCCTTGAGGTGGGGGTATTACTACCAATTAATGTGGGATAAATTGAAAACTCGGGCATTGTAAGGTGCCCGAGTTTTTTCAATTTACAAGTAGAAAGCTATTCTGCGACTTTGTCTCGAGTTTTCGTTAAGTAATAGGCATTAAGCCAAGCTGCAATGGGAATAATCAAGGCGATACCAATACCAGAGCAAAAAATCGTGATCATTTCACCACTAAATATTTTTGAATTTAAAATTTCACTTAGAGAATAGGATAAATCTTTAAACCATAAAAGCAGAGCAAGATAGCCACCGAAGAAGGCGAAAAATAATGTATTGGTATTGGTTCCCAGAATATCTCTCCCGATGCTTAATCCAGAACGAAATAAATTTCTTCTGCTAATGGATGGGTGATGAAGAAAGATTTCCCGCATCGGAGAAGTAATGGAGATAGCTACATCTGTAATGGCACCGATGGTACTCATAATAATCACAGAGGCCCCTATTTTGACAAAATCCACACCAATATAAAGAGAGAACATCGCTAATTCTTCCGTTTCTTCTTTACCAAAGCCTTGAATCATCGATTTTTCAGTTAAAATCGTAATGAAAACAATCAGAATCACAATCGTAATTATGGTGGCAATGAAGGCGGTTGTCGTTTTACTATTCACTTCATTTATAAAAAAAAGATTAATACAACTGATCACTGTACATCCGATCAATGTTAAAATAATTGGATTCACAGTTGGAGCCGTCATAAATAGGACGATCAGTAGGATAACAACAAAATTTAAAAATAAAGACAAAAAAGATCTTGCGCCTTTTTTTCCACCAATCAGAACCATCAAAAACCCTAAAATGATAGCTAACCATAAGAACACATTCATAAGCTTCTCCTCTTTCGCTGAACGAAATAAATGGACACATATAAACCGATCGGAATTGCTAATACGATCCCAATCCCGCCTGCCAAGGCGCGTGCTAATTCCAATGAAAGATTCATAGAAAGAGAAAAACCAAGTGGTGAAGCATTTTTTAAATATAAAATTAGCATCGGAATTGTGCCGCTGATATAAGCAAAAAATAGAATATTGGTCATTGTTCCCATAATATCTTTTCCGATATCTAAGCCGGAATCTTTCAAAGCTTTTATGGGGATATCGTTATTTTGTTCATACAATGCAAAGATGGAAGCTGACATTGTGATTGCCACATCCATGACAGCGCCTAAAGATCCAACAAATAGCCCAGCCATAAATACCATTTGGTAAGGGCGAGTTAAAAATTGCATTTCTTCATAGCGTAATCCGTTTTCGTTCGTTAACCACAGCACGAAGTAGGTGATGAGGAGCGAAAGAAGGGTGGCGAATAAGGTTGCCAGAATGGCGGCATATGTTTTTTCATTAAAACCATTTACAAGTAACAATGAAATGGCTGTAAATAAAACGGCAGCCACACCACATATCCAGACTAAACTAATATTAGGGTGCTGGATATATATATCCAAAGCATAGGAGAGTAACAGCGCATTAACAGCCAAACTGATAATCGAAAATAGTCCCTGCTTTTTTCCGACAATCAGCAAAATAAAGATAAACACCCATGCGGCGAATAAAATGTATTGATCACGCTTTACATCCTTGATACTACCAGTAAGCTCTTGATTTTTGGTCAGATCATGATCAATGGAAACAAATAATTCATTGCCAACACGATAAGGTTGATCATAGGCACCAGAATTTGAATACTCATTGGTTAAATGGATGGACTTTCCTTTTTCTTTTCCATTTTTCATTTCGGCGATTATGTGCTGCGTGGTCAGCTTGTCCTGATTATCATGCATATCTGTCGATTCCGTGGTTTCGACTTGCTCGACTTTGACCACTTTGGCAATCGGCCGTTCATACAACGAATAATTGTGCTGGACAAAAATAATGGAGGCAACGAAACAGAGAATGGACAGTGTATAAAACACCATTTTTTTAGGCGATATGGGTATTCTTTTTAGAAGGGCTCTCAAAGCATAACCTCCAATATTGTTTCTTTTATAAGAATAGAAGAACATATACAATGGAGCTAGAATAACAAGGATATATTCATTGGTCAAGTAGTAAAGAGCAATGTTTATAGGGGTCGTCATAGTAGAATAAATAAGAGCAAGGGGGAGGCTATTAGTAATTTAGTAATTTTATAGAAGGTGATAGAAATGAGATTAGATGCCCACTATCCTAGAAACAATCTTCATTCTTCTGCTCGTACGGGGAACAAGCCCGAACAGTACGACATTATCTATGCCGGGCGTACCTAAAAATCACCGTATAACAGAATATGCTCGGTGATTTCATAAATAATGGTAGTCTATTTATTTCGGGTAATCGGATTTTAGTGTGGAAAGAGGCTTAAAAAGTACCCTCTTCCATTGCTTTGATCAGTGTGGAAAAGTCAGCTCCATAGATTTCTTCATACACCCATTCATATCCAGTTTGTTTAATTCTCAATCCTGCATTTATGATTTCTTGTTCCATCATTGACGAGGATATTCTTGGTGAGCCGTCTGAAGAATGTCCTTTCTTTTCAAATTCAACACATACAAAGTGTCCATCATCTTTAAGCACTTGTTTAATTTGCTGCAACGTTTTAGGTAACGGCTTAACCTCATGCAAAACTAAGGAAGCGAGTACAATATCAATGGAATCATCGGATAGCGGAATATGGTCAATACTCCCTTTAATGGGTTGAATATTTTTAACGTTTTCTTCCTTAGCCTTAGCATTTATAATTTCTAACATACTGGGGTCTATATCGAGTGCAAAAACTAATCCCTCCACCATTTTAGCAGCTGGGATTGCTAAATATCCTGTACCTGCACCTAAATCCAATATGTTGTCAGTTTTTTTTAATGGGGAGCATGTTCAGCAGCTTTTCCGGTGGTAAATCCTCTCTTCTTTCAGGGCCGTCCAAGAATTAATTTTTCCGACCAAACGTTCCAGTTCGTTTGAATGGCAATGATTTTTTTTCATATAAATCCTCCTCAACTAAAGTTTTTCTCAATTAAAGCTGCATTCACACCCATTGCAGCTTTATTTCCTTCGGCAGCAGCAATAACCAATTGAGATGGCCCAGCTATTGTAGTGTCACCACTTGCAAATACACCTTCGACATTTGTCCGTACGACAACATCCGTTTTTATACCTTTAAGTGAAATCCTTCACATTTTAAGCATAGATAAAAGATTACATTTTGTCTTGACAGATAACGATATATCGCCTATTATAATGATTACGATATATCGTTATCAAAAATAAACAGGAGGATTACTATGTTTAAAAAACACGATATGCCTCAACACCCTTTTTTTAAGGGGCAAGGTCATTTTCACCATAACGACTTTTTTGGAGGCAACAGATTTAATAAGGAGCCCTTTAAAAGCAAGGGATTTGGAATGGAAAATGGGAATTTTAAAGGACAAGGTGGACCTCATTTTTTCGCAGGCAAAGGAAGTGGCGGGGATCATAGTGGCGAACGTTTTTTCAAACGCGGTGATATCAAAATTGTCTTGTTAAAATTGTTACAGGAACAGCCAAGACATGGATACGAATTAATCAAGGCGCTTGAAGAAAAGTTCAAAGGGTTTTATTCTCCCAGTCCCGGCTCTGTTTATCCGACCCTTCAAATGCTTGAAGATCAAGATCTTGTCAATATCACCAGGGAAGGGCGAAAAAAAGTGTATCATCTTACAGATGAAGGGCGAGCCTATTTAGAAAAACATCAAAACGAAGACCCGATTATCTCAAGGATGAATATGTTTGAAAATGTGGATCTGGATGAAATGCAGACGTTAAGATTCGAAATGAAGGGTTTATTTCATGAATTTGTTAAGGTTGGTCGTCAATCCATGGAAAACCCTGAAAAAAAGGAACAGCTACAAAAGCTACTCGAAAAGACGCGAGCAGAGCTTTCGAAAATTGCAAAGAATGAGGAGGACACTCCATGAAAGTGATTGTTGTAGGAGCCACACACGGTGGTTATGAAGCAGTCGAGGCGTTACAATCAATATATCCGGATGCGGAAGTTCAATGGTATGAAAAAGGAGACATCGATCCTCTTGTGGTAGGAAACTCAAAAAATGATGCTGAAAAAGACATCCATTCCATTCGTGGCATGAGCCTTGAAGAAATGAAGCAATGCGGCATATACGTTTTTGATAACACTGAAATCACTAAGGTAGAACCGGATAAACATCAAGTAGAAGTACTCAGTCACGTGACTGGCAAAACGTGGAGGGAAACGTATGACAAAATTATTTTAAGTCCTGGTGCACATCCATCTCTTCAATCTGTCCCAGGGAATGATTTGAAGAATATAGGAACCATGAGTAACCGTCAGGATATCGTACGTATGAAGAAACATTCGGAAGATCCGGCAATTAAAAATGTTGTGGTTGTAGGGGCCGGGCACATTGGAATCGGAGCCGCTCAAGTTTTTTCAGAAGCCGGAAAAAACGTGACGGTAGTGGATATCAATGATCGTCCATTAAGCAGATATCTAGACAAAGAATTGACAGATATACTCCAACAAGAACTGACAGATCGCAATGCGACACTGGCACTGGACAATATAGTCACAGCATTTGTCGGGGATGACCATGGGAGAGTCACGGAAGTCGTAACCAAAAAAGGCACTTATCCGGCTGACCTTGTCATCATGTCTATCGGCAATCGTCCAAACACGGCATGGCTGGAAGGTGCGGTGGAATTATTGCCTGATGGTCTGATTAAAACAGATGAGTACCTGCGTACAAGCGAACCGGATGTTTTCGCTATTGGAGACGCAACAACGGTTCAGTATAATCCTGGTCAAACCACGATGAGTATAGCTTTGGCAACGAATGCGCGCCGCCAGGCACGCTATGCTGTAAGAAATCTGGAGGAAGCGAAACATCCATTTCCCGGCGTGCAGGGATCTTCTGCAATGCAGGCATTCGGCTATAAATTTGCGACAACAGGTTTGACTGAAAAAATTGCACGAAGACTTGGCATTCAGATAAAATCAGTCTATTGGGAGCAAGATACGTTAATAACGCATTCGTTCTCAACGGACAACAAAACACATGTGATGTTCAAATTGATCTATGATCCAAAAACCCTTGAGATTTTAGGGGGGCAAATCATGTCTGAAGAAGATATGACGGCCCATATCCATGCCATATCCATTGCCATTCAGGCTCATTTTACAGTGGAACAATTGGCCTATGCCGATTTCTTCTTTCAACCCGGATTGAATACACCGTGGAATGTATTAAACATGGCTGGATTAAAGGCATTACAACAAGAGAACAGAGCGTAAAGAATCTCTTCAATCCTCCCAAATTTTTGGGAGGGTTTTTATCCAGTGGATTAGAATTAAGGACGTACTCTTATTTCGGATAGGCTCCCGTTTGCGGAACTATGAGGGTTACTCCGAAAACAACATGTCACTTCCATGAATTATTTCATCAGTGGAGGCCAAAGCTGCTTCATATATCGTTTTATTATACTTTTTCATATAAGACTGAACAGCCTTATAGCCTACTGCGTAACCTGCACAAAAAGGAAGCCCAACAGGTTGATACCCTTCTTGTGCCGCAATTTTATCACCAAACATATAGCTGCTCACTTCAGCAAACCCTTTTACGTCAAGAGCCTCTCCAATAACGTCAGTTGAATACTCTAATTCCTTTTTTATCCATGCTAGTAATCCAAGGTCCTAATTGCTCTGTTCCGCGAAGCGCAATTCGACAGGAAGCTCAAGTAAAAGCGAATAGGGGGTTACGTTGAATGAATAAAAAATGGTGGCTATCCTTTCTCGTTATCAGTCTTAGTTTGTTGATGTTGATTGGTTGTACGAAAAAAACGTCCAAAGAAGCGAAAAAGAATGAAGAGGTTACGTTGAAGATGTTAATCGCAGTTGATGAAGAAGTGTTTAATAATCGCTTTAAAGAACAAATTGATGATGCTTTTCCAAAAATCAATCTAGAATTAATGGAAGGGAATCCTGCGGATGCGGATCAGCTTCAGGAGCTATTTGCCAAAGGGGAAGTCCCGGATATTATCACGGTTGCATTCCATGAAAATCAACAAAATATTGCCATGTGGGTAGCAAGTGCCACACATTTACCACTCATTGCTCCTGTAGACGGAATTAATTTTGATATGGTGACCACACCTGTTTGGAAGGATCTTCCCAATACGGGCCCATCAGCTGTTGCTCTATCTTTTAATATTACGAAACAAAGCAAGCATCCAGACGAAGCGTTTAAAGTGATCGTCCACTTGGCTAGTCCTGAGGGGCAAAAAGTATTATCGCGTGCCGGCAGTCCGCCAACCATCGAAGATATGTAAGTATTTGACGAATTCGGTGGCCAGATCATTGACAAATATGAAAGCGATTATAATGCAAGAGCACCATTCACTCAAAATCTGGCACCTGTTCCACCATACTCGAAGTATGATGAACCTTTATATGGATTTATTACAGAAAACTTTGCGGAACGTACCGGGACAGATGATGATGGCCTCGAGGGCTTGATTCAAATCGGTGAAGGGCAAGTGCGATCGGGCTATTCGGTGAAAGGAAAGATGCTTAAGCTTATAGAGGGCAAGGGGAATAATCCATTAAAAAAAGGATGGCTTGTCCTTTCTGGAAATGGAAGGGCAGGTGAATGGTTGCGGAAAAATGTTAAGGTTGGAGATCAAATAGAATTTTTCTTTTCACTCGCAGCAGAATGGGCAAATGTGACAGAAGCTGTGGGGGAAATCGGCAACTTGTCGACAATGGGTTGATCGGTGAGAGGGGCATTGGTTAAGGGCACAATTAAGAGATGGTAAAGATCAGGCTTTTGCCATTAATTATACAGAGAAGGAGCAAGGCGTCTATTGGAAAGGGTGGCAATATGTAGAGGCCGAACTTTCAAAAGGTCGCCCACTTCCCTTAAGTATGGAAATCCCCTTTCGCTATATGGCGGTAAACAACGATCGAAAAACAACCGGCACCTTATACATCGATCAAATCCGTGCGATCTATAGCAAAACGAATCACTGAACAAGGGGAAGCTCGTTATAAGAAATAGGAATGGCTGATATTGTAGAAGTATATCAAACAGCCTATGACCGTTACCAAGAAAATTAAGGGAATGAATCGTACAATCCTATATGGGGTTGTACGATTTTCATATATTGCTAGAATAGAGACATAAGCTGAATATGGGGAGTGATAACGCATGAGAATAGACGCGCACCAACATTATTGGCAACTGGACAATGATTTTACAAATTGGCCAACGGCTGACTTGAAAACGATTTACCGAGATTTTTTACCGGCTGATTTAGAGCCGAACTTAAAGAAGCATAAAATGGACCAAACGATTGTCGTTCAAGCAGCACCAAATGTAAAAGAAACTGATTTTTTACTAGAGCTCGCTGACAAAAATAATACGATTGCTGGAGTGGTGGGATGGCTGGATTTATCAGCAGCAAACTTTCCAGAACAATTCACTCAGTATCGGGAGCATCCCAAATTTGTTGGGCTTCGACCCATGTTACAGGATCTTTCGGATGATCGTTGGATTCTACGCCCTGAGGTAAAAAGAAATATCGAGATTTTGGTGGAAGATGATTTTCCAATCGATCTTTTAATCTATCCGAAACATCTTCCCCATATGCTAGAATTATTGGAAGAATTTCCAACATTACGAGCCGTGATCGATCATTGTGCAAAACCGAATATTAAAGAGGAAGAATGGGATGTTTGGGCAGAGGGAATAGAAAAGATCGCACAGCATCGATCTGTTATGTGTAAAGTGTCGGGATTAGTAACAGAAGCGAATCACGAATCATGGAAAGTCAATGATTTTAAGCCTTATTTGGAACAGGTATTTCAAGAGTTTGGACCAGAGCGGGTGATGTTTGGCAGTGATTGGCCGGTCTGTCTGCTTGCTGGGACCTATGAAGATGTCATAAAAATAGCTCATGACTATCTTTCCAAGAATGTAAAGGCTAGGGAGCTAGCGTTATTTATGGGGGAGAATGCAAAGACATTCTATAAAATCGACCGAAAAAGATAAGTGGTTTTACTACCAGTTCATTCGGGATAAAATGAAAGAGCGACTGGGAAGTGGGAGCTGCCCAACGGACAAGTCATGATGCCCGAAAATTTTAAAAGTCAGTGGAACGGTTCTCATGAAGGGGTTAAGACGCCCGAAAGCCCCGTAAAAAGGAAAAAACGGTCGTGGAGGTTCCGGTTCATTACAGCAGCAAATTTCCAATGGTGCGCCTGTGGATGTATTTTTCTCCGTTGCAGAGGATAAATTTGATCAACTTATAAAAGAAGGAATGATTGCAAGGGAAGATGGGGTAGATCTGCTAAAAAATGAGCTTGTCTTAGTTGTTCCGAAAGAAAATCCATCCCATATTAAACATTTTATTGATCTGACAAATGATCAGATCCAGCAGCTTTCGATTGGCACCCCAGAATCTGTGCTGGCAGGCCAATATGCGCAGGAATCCTTGAAAGCGATGGATGTATGGGAAAAAGTGAAACCGAAAATCGTTTATGCAAAAGATGTACGACAAGTATTATCTTATGTAGAAACTGGGAATGTAGAGGCAGGAATGGTTTACAAAACGGATGCTGCTATTTCGGATAAAGTAAAAATCGTGGCAACCGCTGAGCCTGATACCCATACACCGATTGTTTATCCAGTAGGAATAATAAAGGGTTCGCAACATTATGAAGCAGCCAAAGAATTTTATCAATATTTGCAAAGTGAGACTGCATTGAAGGTATTTGAGGATTATGGATTTACTATTAAATAATATATTTACAGAAGAATTTTGGACGCCGATTTGGTTGTCATTGGAACGGGCTTATTAGTTGGATGTTTCATGGCTAGAAAAGCTTTTAAAGGGAAAGCGGCATTGGAAACGATTCTGACGCCTCCGATGGTGCTCCCTCCAACAGTGATTGGTTTCATTTTGATTATTATTTTTGGGAAAAATAGTATAATAGGGCAATCGATTGAATGGCTTTTTAAACAGCCAATCATTTTTACTTGGTGGGCAGCCGTTATGGCTTCTGCTGTTGTATCTTTTCCACTTATGTATCAAACAGCAAAGTCCGGATTTCAAGACATTGATGTGGATATTGAGAATGCGGCTAGAGTGGACGGAGCAAATGAATGGAAATTGCTATTATTTATTTCCATTCCATTAGCCATTAGATCCCTGATCACTGGAAGCATTTTAAGCTTTGCAAGAGCACTTGGAGAATTCGGGGCTACCTTAATGTTCGCTGGAAATATTCCGGTAAAACCCAGACAATCCCAACCGCTATTTATTTAGCCATCGACTCGGGTCACATGGGAATGGCGTGGTTATGGGTGATCTCGATCATTTTCATTTCCTTTTTCATGTTACTCTTCGTACGAATGAAATATGTCTGAACTTTGCGGAAAAATTTGTTTGAAAAGGTAGTGAATTGTGAAGACGGGCTTGAACATTTTCACCTTGGGCTCCTTCATAACCGAATTAGTTGGACTCCCTTCACTTCCTCAAATTGTTGATCAAACGCAAAGATCTTTTGAATTTGCTGTTCTTTCATGATCTCTACACTTAGCGCATCACAATACGAAATTTTATGATTCCTATATTGCTCAAAAATTTGAAGTGTGCTGGATCTGATGGCCGTGGTCACGTCTGCAATAATGACCGGATCTCCTTTCAACACTGTTTGCAGAAAATAATCAGCCTTATAAAATCTTAATTGATATCTTAATCGATTTTGAAATGGTAGATTTTTGCTGATTTGCAAAAGACCAAAACCAAAGATCGATTTAAAATGATAGAAAATGCTCTTTCGTATAGAAAGGAGATTATCAATGTTTAATTGTGCATGGTGTACGAAGAAAATCGCTGAAAATCAACCGTTATATGCAATCAATGCGAAATTTAAAAAGGATATTGATTTTTCAGATAGGGAAGGGGAAATCGTCCAAGTTTATTTAGACTCCATACAGAGCCGTGTTCCAATGATTGTCACAACAGCCGATTCAGAAGCGAAGAAACATGGACAAGACGGCCTGTTTACAGTCTGCAGTCGGAAATGTGGAGAAAAACTAAAAACGGCTCTTGCAAAGGAAATCAATACTTTCCAAACTTTCCAAAAAATTTCGGATATGGAATAAAAGAAAAAAGCCGAGATCTCCTACTCAAGAAATCATCGGCTTTTATATTTGTTTCCATTTTTATAATGAAATGGCTCGAACTTCGTCATCAACGATTCAAGGTCCGTCCGCAATGACTCAAACATCAACTGCAAAGGCTCAACTCGCCCAATGGAGATTCCTATTTTTTTCTCTTAAAGGCTGATGATTCTCTAAAATGAACCTCAGACGGAAGAACGATTTTTCTTGGTGTTTCGGGCGCTTTATTTTCAATTCGTTCAATCAATAATTGAGCGCCTAGATAACCGAAATTATAGGATGGTTGTTCTGCCGAGGTTAAAAAGGGTTCCGTTCCTAAATAATTTGGAATGCTATCATAACAAACAACCGCGATATCCTCCGGCACCTTCACATGATTCTCTTTTAAATATTTTACTGTATTTATCCCAATAAAATTGCTAGTAGCAAAGATCGCAGTAGGCTGCTCACTTTCGGGCAATTCTAGCATTCCCTTAATGGTATCGGAAACATCGCTATCACGCAAAAAATGGCTTTGATGAATCCAATGTTCATTAATGGGCAATTCATATAAGTTCAAAGTCTTGAGATAGGCATTATGCCGCTCTCTTGCCGTAGCAATTTCCAAAGGGCCGTTAATAATGGCAATCTGTCTATGCCCCTGTTTGATCAGATGTTCCAATAACCGGCGTGTAGTGGTTTCATTATCACTTAATACCTGATCACAGGATAATTCTTCAATATAACGATCAATGAGCACATAGGGAATCTGATACTTTGATAGCTTCTGAAGATTCTTCTTTGAGGAATCATTAGCAGGGGCCGCTAATACACCATCCGTTCCCGTGGATATTAACATATCAATATATTTCGATTCTTTATCAACATTCTCATCACTGTTGCATAACATTAATTGATAGCCCATTTGCATCGCCTTATCCTCAGCACCTCGGGCAATATTTGTAAAAAATGGGTTTGTTATATCTGTGACCATCAGCGACAATATCTTTGTTTTTTTAGAAGTTAGACTGCGTGCCGAGCTATTGGGAATATAGCCTAGCTCTTTTATAACAGCCTCCACTTTTTCTCTCGTTTTTTGACTAATGTTACCGGAATTATTAATGACCCGAGACACCGTCATCGCGGAAACATTTGCTTCTTTGGCTATATCATAAATCGTGACCAATTATCGGATCCTCCTCTTTCATATTACAAAAACAGAGATAAACGATTACATCCATCCCTCGTTCATCATGTGTTTATATCATACCTATTATACGTGAAAATGTGCAACATTGCATTCTTGGACTTAAATCGATAGATCCACAGTAAGGGTGGATGTACGAAAATTCGAGAGAACATCGAAAATGTAGATCCAAAGCGGGGTTGGATGCACGAAAAGTCGCGGGAACATCGAAAATGTAGATCCAAAGCTAGGTTGGATGTACGAAAAGTCGCGGAATCCTCAGAAATGTAGATCCAAAGTGAGGTTGGATGTACGAAAAGTCGCGGGAACATCGAAAATGTAGATCCAAGCGGGGTTGGATGTACGAAAAGTCGCGGAATCCTCAAAAATGTAGATCCAAAGTGAGGTTGGATGTACGAAAAGTCGCGGAAACATCGAAAATGTAGATCCAAAGCTAGGTTGGATGTACGAAAAGTCGCGGAATCCTCAAAAATGTAGATCCAAAGTGAGGTTGGATGTACGAAAAGTCGCGGAAACATCGAAAATGTAGATCCAAAGCTAGGTTGGATGTACGAAAAGTCGCGGAAACATCGAAAATGTAGATCCAAAGCTAGGTTGGATGTACGAAAAGTCGCGGAATCCTCAAAAATGTAGATCCAAAGCTAGGTTAGATGTACGAAAAGTCGCGGGAACATCGAAAATGTAGATCCAAGCGGGGTTGGATGTACGAAAAGTCGCGGAATCCTCAAAAATGTAGATCCAAAGTGAGGTTGGATGTACGAAAAGTCGCGGAATCCTCAAAAAACGTAGATTCAAAGTGGGGTTGGATCTGCCAGAAGGCAAGTTATCTCTAAAAACGTTTAAAGCTATGATAGAACAGCACTGTTGGAATTTTGATTAAATCAAATTCATCCACGAAAGCACATTTAATTGGGAATTGTTTTTCGCTTATTGTGTTCTGTTGAAAATTCGAAAGTTCTATAAAAGGATTTGACAATTTCCGAAGCGAATATTATTTTGTATTTACCGGTAACTGAAAGTCATTTGAATGCCTTCTAATTTTGTAAACCTTTACTCTTTATCCTGTGTTACGAAATGACCAGATATCAATTTTGTATAGAATGTGAAATTTGATAGACGGTCACAACTTCTTCTAAAAAAATGTAAGCGTTTTATAATATTGTAGCAAACGGGAGGAGCAACTATGAAATCAGCTAAAAAGGGGATTGGGTTTTTATCGATATTATTGTTGTTGTTACTTGCAGCTT
This sequence comes from Lederbergia sp. NSJ-179, assembly GCF_022867885.1. GTDB lineage: Bacteria > Bacillota > Bacilli > Bacillales > Bacillaceae_C > Lederbergia. Next base: position 43,553 of record NZ_JALIFP010000007.1, read on the forward strand.
GTGCCAGTAGTACAGGCGGGAAAGAGGAAAATGAAAAAAAGGGTTCTGAAAAAGAGAATACGGATGCTGAAGCGATTGAAGAGGGTTCAGATGAAGAGATCACACTTATCTGGGCTTATCAAGGGAATGAAGAACAATATCAGGAAGATGTAGGGAGGTTTATTGAGGAGAAGTTTCCTCATGTGTCGGTTGAAGTATATGATGCAGGTACAGATCACCCTGAAACGCTGGAAGAGTTAGTAGCAAAAGGCAAAACACCTGATATTGTGACGATGGGCGCGATTACTCATACGAGCCACTTAAAAAGATTTGAACTCGATTATGATATGAGTGAGTTAATCGAGGAAACGGGCTTTGATCTAGAACGTTATGAACCTTCCTTCGTCGAATTTGCACGAAATCAAGATCCTGCTCAAGAGGGGAGATTAGTTGTCCTTCCAATAACACGTCCTTCTTACTCTTTGCATTATAACAAAGATGTATTTGATATTTTAGGAGTCGACTACCCGAGAGACGGGATGACATGGGAAGAGGTAACAGAACTGGCAAAAGAATTGACTCGTGAGGTAAATGGTACTCAATACCGTGGCTTAGATTTAGATACACCCTATGATGCTTATACTCAATTTAGTCAGGAATCAATCGACCCTGAAACGAATGAAGTGCTAATTACAGAATCTGAAGCCTATAAAAGATATCTAGGATTGATCGGCGAAGTAACATCGATTCCGGGTAATTATCCTGCAGAAAAACCTGGAGACCTCTTGCATAATTGGGGAGAAGAATTTGGTAAAGGCAATGTTGCTATGACGCCGATTGCAACAAATTTTGGCTGGTTGGAACAAGATCATATCGATATTGTTACGTATCCTGTATGGGAAGGGTATGAGGGAATTGCTCCACAGCCACGTGGCAGAGGGCATGCCATTACTCGTCCAAGCGAACATAAAAAGGAAGCTCTAGAGATTCTTGATTATTTGCTGTCCGAAGAGGTACAAACAATAAAATCCAAAGAAGGGACCGCTTCACCGTTGCAAAATCCAGATATACATTCTGCCTTTTTAGCAGACAGACCCGAATATCAGGATAAAAATCTTGAGTCCTTATTTCTTCATAGCTATGCAGTCGGTCCTTCTAAAAGATCGCTCTACGGAGATGGGGTTATCACAACGGCAGGAATTGAATACGTAAATTCAGGGAAGGATTTAAATGAATTTTTACGGATTTTGCAAGACCAGGCTGAAAAAAACGTACGGTCCCAGATTGAGAGTGAATAATTGCTGTAGCAGCACCCATGAATAGCATCTGGGGTGCTGTTTTATTCACTTGAATCTTTTTGCCAAAAGTAAAAAATCCTAATGAAAAAAGACAACGGTAGTGAAAGAGATTTCCATAAGTTTTCAAAAATGTATTGACAGCACTTTGATTGGATGTTACATTTGGATTATCGGTAACATAAAAAATAATTGTAAACCCTTTCCGTAGTTTTTGTATTAAAAGAAAGAGGTGTCTAGAATGAAGGATCGAAGTCAGCGGACTGAGTGGTTTTTAGATGACAGGTTTGGTATGTTCATTCATTGGGGATTGTATGCCATTCCTGCTAGAGGAGAATGGGTCAGAAGTTTTGAAAGGATCAACAATGAAGACTATCAACCTTATTTTGATGAATTCAACCCAACCCAGTATAATCCAAAAGAATGGGCGCGGGCGGCTAAGGCAGCGGGACAAAAATATGCTGTTTTAACGACCAAACATCACGATGGTTTTTGTTTGTTTGATAGTCAGTTGACAGATTATAAATCTACTAACACGCCAGCCAAAAGGGATCTGGTGAAAGAATATGTGGATGCTTTTCGTGAAGAGGGTCTAAAAATAGGCTTCTATTATTCTATCATTGATTGGTACCATGAGGATTATCCGGCATATGGTGATCGCCAGCATCCAATGAGGGATAATGAGGATTTTAAAGACAAAACCATTGATTTTGATCGCTATCTTGAGTATATGCACGGTCAAGTAAAGGAATTGCTTACCAACTATGGAAAAATTGATGTGATGTGGTTTGACTTTTCATATGATGATATGACGGGAGAAAAATGGAAGGCAACAGAATTAATCAAGATGATTAGGGAATTGCAACCTGAGATCATCATTGATAATCGTTTAGGTGGGAACATAAAATCTGCTCATCCTGAAGTGTATGCTGGGGATTTCTATTCTCCGGAGCAAATTATTCCGCCTCAAGGTATTTTAAATGAAGCGGGCGAACAGATTCCATGGGAAGCCTGTATCACATTAAATGACCATTGGGGTTATCATGCAAAAGACAAAAATTATAAGAACGCTAAACAAGTTATTCGTACATTAGTAGAATGCGTAAGTAAAAATGGAAATTTGCTATTGAACGTAGGACCGGATGCTAAAGGGCTCATTCCGGATGAGTCATTAGAAATTTTGGCCGAAGTTGGAAAGTGGATGGAGCGGAACAGTGATAGTATTTACGGTTGTAAAGCAGCTGACCTGCCAAAACCCGAATGGGGACGTTATACCCAGAAAGGCAACAAGCTCTATGCCCATGTGTATGATCGCGGGATTGGTCCCATTTATTTTGCTGGTTTAAAGGGGAAAATAAAAAAAGCGAGACTCCTAGCTGACGGGTCGGAATTGCATGTCTTCACGCCTTGGATGGCGGAGGATTACTCAGATGCTGAAAATGGAGCCTTTATTACCTTATCGGGAGCTCAATTACCAGATGAAAATGATACCGTCATTGAGCTGGAATTATACGAATAAACGAATTTAAATAGAAAGGATGGTAGATATGAAAGTTGGTTTAAGCACATATAGCTTGTTAAGTGCTATTAATGCCGGCGAAATGACTGTGTTGGATGTTGTTCAATGGATTGCAGATAATGGTGGCGAACATATGGAGATCGTTCCATATGGTTTTACCTTAGTTGATAATCTTGAACTGGCTGATGCTGTACGTGATAAAGCGAAAGAAGTAGGGATTGAATTATCGAACTACTCGATGCCAGCCAATTTTGTTCAAGAAACAGAAGAAGAGTTCGCTAAAGAAGTTGCAAGAATTAAGGAACATGTTGATTTACTACATAGAATGGGTATTGAGCATATGCGCCATGATGTGACGGCTTTTACCCTTCCACCTGAAAAAATCACAATTGAATGGTTTGAAAAAAACTTACATCTTATGGTAGAAGGCAGCCGGCAAATTGCCGATTATGCGGGCCAATTTGGCATTACGACAACCATTGAAAATCATGGCCAATGTGTCCAACATAGTGATCGGGTACAAAGAGTCCTGTTGGAAGTAGACAGGCCAAATTTTAAAACAACAGTCGATGTCGGCAATTTCCTCTGTGTGGATGAAGACCCGATTGTAGGTGTGAAGAAAAATTTACCGTTTGCTTCACTAGTCCATTTTAAAGATTTCTATGTCCGCCCATTTGATGAGAATCCAGGCGGCGGCAAATGGTTTACATCAGCGAATGGAAATTATTTAAGAGGTTCCATTGTTGGTCAAGGAGATATTGACATCCGTAAAATAGTCAAACTCATTAAAGATTCAGGATACGATGGCAATATCACCCTTGAATTTGAAGGCATGGAAGAATGTAGAGAAGCTTCGAAAATAGGCATGGAGAATTTAAGGCGTTTTTGGGAAGAGGTTTAAGGGAGATATCGGGTGATGTATGTCATCCGATCTTCTTAAAAACTTATTTGTAAGCGATATCAGTGTATTGAATACTTCTACTATTGTCTAAAATTCAATAATTCACTGCCCCGAAGGAGGGAAATCTATGAGGTCCTCAATACTTACAGAAAAATCTAAGGGAAATATTGCACCAAAAATAATGAAAAAGACATCACCCATACAAAAGATTAAGAATAGTTGGCAGCTATATGTTCTTTTTTCTCTTCCCCTCATCTACATTATTGTTTTTCATTATGTCCCAATGTATGGTGCGACTATTGCCTTTAAAAATTTTAATCCTGTACAGGGGATTTTAGGAAGTGATTGGATTGGTTTGGACCATTTTGAAAGATTTTTTAAATCTCACGAGTTTTGGAGAGTGATCAAAAACACACTTATCTTAAGTTTTTACCAATTAATTGCCGGTTTTCCTTTCCCAATATTACTTGCATTGAGTTTAAATTATGTGAACAAAAAACATTTTAAAAAGACCGTACAGATGATTTCATATGCCCCTCACTTCATTTCAGTTGTTGTGATGGTAGGAATTATTCTTGTTTTTCTTGAACCAAGAGGGCCGATTAATAGTTTACTTACGTTACTGGGAATGGAACCCATTCATTTTATGGGGAATGCAGGGTATTTTAAATCAATCTATGTTTGGTCGGGGATATGGCAAAGTGTTGGGTTTGGCTGCATCATCTATTTGGCGGCGTTATCAAGTGTTAGTCCTGCCCTTCATGAAGCTGCGATTATCGATGGGGCATCGAAATTACAAAGAATATGGCATATTGATATTCCTGGCATATTACCGATCACGATTATTTTACTTATTCTCGATATGGGAAATATTTTGAATATTGGTTTTGAAAAAGCGTTATTATTGCAGAATCCGCTGAATTTAAGAAGTTCCGAAATTATTGATACGTATGTCTATAAAGTGGGACTCGTTTCCGCTGTTCCAAATTATTCATATGCGGCTGCGATCGGATTATTTAAATCGATTATTGGTCTTATTTTGATCTACTCTGTCAATAGATTTTCAAAAAAAATAGGGCAAGAAAGTCTATGGTGATGAATAAAAGGGAAAGAAGTGATCGAATTGAATGTCAATGGGATCAATGACACAAGAATCGACAAAATTTTTACAATAGTTAATCATGTGATTTTAAGCATTCTACTTATTGTGTTTCTTTACCCCCTGATCTATATCGTTAGTTCGTCTTTTAGCTCTTCCGATGCCGTAACGGCGGGCGAAGTTTGGTTATGGCCAGTCGATTTTAGTCTTGAAGGCTACAAAGCTGTTTTTGCCTACAAACAGATCTGGACAGGATATGGGAACTCATTGTTTTATATGATTATTGGAACAATTATAAATATCTCCTTGACTATTCTAGCTGCTTACCCTCTGTCTAGAAAGGACTTTTATGGCCGAAATTTCTTTATGCTTTTATTTTTGTTCACTATGCTTTTTAGTGGGGGCTTAATTCCCAATTATTTGCTTGTGAAAGAGTTAGGTATGTTAAATACGCGTTGGGCAATGATCATCCCTAATGCAATGTCAGTATTCAATGTCATTATTACAAGAACTTATTTTAAAATGACCATTCCAGACGAGCTCCACGAAGCGGCTAAAATGGATGGCTGCAGCGACTTTAGATTTTTAGCAAGAATCGTGCTCCCTTTATCAGGGCCAATCATCGCGGTAATGGGATTATTTTATGCTGTCGGTCATTGGAATGCCTTTTTCAACGCTTTAATCTATTTACGGGATCAAGACTATTTTCCTTTGCAATTAGTTTTAAATAATATTCTCGTTCAAAATGAAGTGGATCCCGAAATGTTTATTGATGTGGAATCACAGGCAGCGATTTCTGGTTTACGGGAGCTTTTAAAGTACTCACTTATTGTTGTCGCTTCTATTCCAGTACTTGTGATTTATCCATTTGTACAAAAACATTTTGTTAAAGGAGTGATGATTGGCTCTTTGAAAGAATAGACGTCTTTTGCTTGAATAAGGACAGAATAGTCATAGGGGGTGATAATCAACAAGTGTTGTGAAGGAATTCAATAATATATACGAGGGGGTACTATCATGAGAAAATTTAAATTATTCACAGTTATTTTTGTTCTACTGGGTCTATTATCAATTCTAGTAGCGTGTTCTAGTGATGAAAAAACAACCGGAGAAAAGGAAGATAACGAGGAAATTAAGCTAACTGAGCCCGGTACATTTCCAATCACAGAGGAAAAGGTAACCTTACGTGTATTGGTTCCTGCCCATCCATTAGTTGAGGATTATAAAACAAACAAATTTACAAAATGGTATGAAGAAAAAACCAATGTTCATATTGAATGGGAGGTAATCCCCAGCCAAAATGCAGAAGAAAAGCTTAATTTAGTTTTATCCAGCGATGATTTACCAGATGTCATTATGAATAGCCCAGTTACACTTTCGCAATTAATGATTTATGGAAGTCAAGGAATGTTTTTGCCGTTAAATGATTTAATTCAGGATTTTGGAACAGATGTTAAAAATTTCTTGGATGAAAGAAAAGATGTTTTAGACTCTATTACAGCACCTGATGGTAATATCTATTCATTGCCTTATATCAATGAATGCTACCACTGTACAATGGCCCAAAAACTATGGATCTATCAACCTTGGCTAGATGATCTTGGTTTGGAGACGCCAGAAACAACGGAAGAATTCTATCAAGTTTTGAAAGCTTTTAAGGAACAAGATCCGAACAAAAATGGCAAACAGGATGAGATCCCCATAGCGGGAAATAAAGATTTATGGCCTTTCCCAAGCTATTTAATGGATCCATTTATTTACAATCAAATGTATGTGGAGAATGGAAAAATTGAAGTACCTTATACAAAGCCAGAATGGAGAGAAGGGTTAAAATACATTCAACAATTGTATGAAGAAGGATTGATGGCAAAGGAGTCCCTTACACAAGATCAGGATCAATTAAAACGGCTTGGAAATTCAAAGGAAACGATTTTAGGAATGGCGATGGGATATTGGCAAGGTGATTTTATGACCGCTGGTGGCAATAGCGGGAAATGGCTAGATTATGTCGCGGTACCGCCATTAGAGGGACCAAATGGTAATCGAGTTTCTTGGTATCAGCCACCTGTACCGGGGCGGGCCTCCTTTATTATTACGAATCAAGCGAAACATCCGGAAGTGGCTTTGCGTTGGGCGGAAGGATTTTATCAAGAAGAAGTTACATTAAGAGCCGAGGCAGGAGAGATGGATAAAGATTGGAGATGGGCAAAGGAAGGTGAAGTAGGGATTAATGGTAAACCTGCAAAATGGGTACGGCTAAATTCCTATGGAGAAGTACAGAATACACATTGGGCACAACAAGGTCCTGTAATTAGAACAGATGAATTTAGATTAAGTGAAATGGCAACGGATGAACAGCCATTAGAAGCTCTTCTTTACAAAGAAACAAAAGAAAAATATGAGCCTTATAAGCCTGACGAGGACATGATCGTTCCGCCTCTTTATTTTAATGAGGAACAATCAGCCGAACTGGCAGAGATTGAGTCAACGATCCAAAACTTTGTTGATGAATCTAATGCCAGATTTATTTCCGGTGATGATGATATTGAGAAAGGGTGGGATAAATTTCTTGAAACATTAGAAGGAATGAATTTAGATCGTTATATAGAAATTTATCAAGAAGCCTATGACTCAAAATATAAATGAGAAAGAGGAGAGTAGAATGATGCAAAACGAAAGTGGTACAGTACAAAAGACAAATTGGCCGACTCATTACGGGAATCCAGAATGGTTTATTCATGATCGTTTCGGACTATTTATTCACTGGGGGCTCTATTCCAATGCTGCTCGTCATGAGTGGGTTATGAACCGGGAGAAAATTCATCCCAATACGTACAACAAATATTTCAAGTTCTTTGATCCTGATTTATACGATCCGAAAAAGTGGGCTCGTGTAGCCAAAAATGCGGGCATGAAATATTTTGTGATAACAACGAAACATCATGAAGGTTTTGCGCTTTGGGATTCCAAACTAACAAACTATAAGGTAACAAATACACCAGCAAAACGCGACCTATTATTAGAGATGGTGACTGCCTTTAGGGAAGAGGGATTAAAAGTCGGTTTCTATCATTCTCTGATTGATTGGCATCACCCTGAATTCCCAATCGATGGATTGCATCCTCAACGGGATGATGAGGATTTTAAAAAAGAAGCCTCTAATCGCAAAATGGAACATTATGTGGAATATTTACATGGGCAAGTGCGAGAATTGTTAACAAATTATGGGAAAATTGATTATCTCTGGTTTGACTTTTCCTATCCACACGCGGATTGGGGCTGGTCAAAGGGAAAAGGAGCGGATGCTTGGAAGGCAGAAGAATTAGAAAAATTGATTTTCGAATTGCAGCCCGATATCATCCTTAACGATCGACTTGATTTAGGGCGTGGGGTGAAAACGCCAGAACAATATCAACCAAGCGGTTCACTAGTAGAGGATGGGGAGCCAATCATTTGGGAGGCTTGCCAAACACTCAATGGCAGTTGGGGCTATGATCGGGATAATTTGGATTGGAAGTCTCCAGAAATGCTGATTAAAATGCTGATTGACAGTGTTTCTAAAGGGGGAAATCTTCTTCTGAATGTAGGGCCAAATGGACGTGGAGAATTTGATCAGAAATCGATTGATACATTGAACGAAATCGGAAGTTGGATGAGGATGAATTCGCGTTCTATCTATGGAGCGAACGCTAGTGAATTTACTGCTCCTGTTGATTGCCGATATACACAAAAAGGCAACCGTTTATATTTGCATATTTTTTCTTGGCCTTTTAAACATATTCATTTAGAAGGACTAGCGGGGCAAATCGAATACGCCCAATTGCTTCATGATGCTTCGGAAGTACAATACAAAGAACATGATCCGAACGAACGGCTATCGCATACAACAGCAACTGTGAAGCCCGGATCAGTGACATTGGAATTACCCATTCAAAAACCGGATAGCGCGGTTCCAGTTGTCGAAATATTTTTGAAGGAAGAGGAATAGAGGAGAAGGGGCGGAAAACATCAGGAAGATCCCACTTCAAACAGCCGAGTGGCCGTCTACAACAGTGAAACTCTCCCTAATCTAGAAAACTCGCATCTAAACAGGCCACAACGTTGTGGCCTGTTTAGATGCCTATCCCATTTTAAAGAGGTGACACTATTGAATACAAATCATTTACTTTGGTACGATCAACCCGCCAAAAAATGGACAGAAGCTCTTCCGATCGGAAATGGACGTTTAGGCGGAATGGTGTTTGGCGGGATCTATCAAGAGAGAATTCAGTTAAATGAAGATTCTATTTGGTACGGTGGTCCCCAAGATGCCAATAACCCTGACGCGAAAAAGTATTTACCAAAAATTCGCGAGCTGTTATTTTCTGGAAAGCAGCGGGAGGCGGAACACTTAGCGAGGATGGCTCTGCTTTCCCAACCAAGATACTTGCATCCTTACCAGCCGCTTGGAGATCTACATCTTTGGTTTCTTGATCAAGAAGAACCTATTTCAGATTACCGCAGAGAATTGAACGTGGAGACAGCGATCACAACGGTTCACTATAAATTAGGGGATCAAGCTCTTTTTAGGGAATACTTTAGCAGTGCCGTCGATGATGTACTTATCATAAGATTGACAAGTGATGTACCTGGCGGATTGACCTTTAGTGTAAACATGATGCGCCGACCATTTGACCTGGGAAGTGAGAAGGTTTCACCTAATACGTTCATTATGAAGGGGGAATGTGGACGAGAGGGTGTGGAATTCCGGGCGGTCGTGAAAGCGATCAATGACGGCGGACGGATAAGCTCAATTGGCGATTTTATTTCTATTGAAGATGCAGATGCTGTGACACTTTTTGTAGCCGCTGGATCGACTTTCCGTCATGAGGATGTTGAGAGCGTTTGTTTTGATCAAATTGAAGCTGCTTCACGAAAAAAGTATTCGGAATTAAAAGCCGCTCATGTGAAGGAATATCAGGAAAAATTTCGACGTGTATCTTTCAATCTTTCTGATAGAGAAGGGGAAGCGTTTCAAAAGATTCCTACTAATCTTCGAATCAAGCGTTATCAGGAAGGGAAAGAAGATGTAGGATTGGAGTCATTGTTTTTTCAATATGGAAGATACTTACTTATTTCTTGTTCAAGACCCGGCAGTTTGACGGCCAACTTGCAAGGAATTTGGAATGAAAGCTTCACACCACCTTGGGAATCAAAATATACGATCAATATCAATACCCAGATGAATTACTGGCCAGCTGAAATTTGCAATCTTTCGGAATGTCACGAGCCGCTTTTTGACTTAATTGAGCGAATGCGGGAAAAAGGTAGACGGACAGCTCGTGAAGTGTATGGGTGTAGAGGATTTGTCGCCCATCATAATACCAATATATGGGGAGAAACTCATATGGAAGGTATTCCCCTTTCCGCATCAATATGGCCAATGGGTGCTGCCTGGCTTTCTTTGCATTTATGGGAGCATTATCGTTTTGGAGGAGATAAAGAATTTTTGCGCAAGCGTGCTTATCCAATCATGAAGGAAGCAGCCGAATTTTTTCTGGATTATTTGGTAAAGGATAGCAAGGGGCGGTTATTGACAGGACCTTCTATTTCTCCTGAAAACACATTTATGCTTGAAAATGGAGCAAAAGGGAACCTCTGTATGGGTCCGGCGATGGATACGCAGATTCTACACTTTTTATTTACGGCTGTTATGGAAGCTGGGACAATCTTACATATGGATCAAGCGTTCCGCTCCCAGATAGAGGAAGCGCAAGCCAGTTTGCCAAAGCCGCAAATTGGCAAACATAATCAGATTATGGAATGGATTGAGGATTATAAGGAAGTAGATCCAGGTCATCGCCATATCTCTCAATTGTTTGCTTTACATCCAGGGGAAGAAATCCACCCCGTTCATACTCCGGAATTGGCTAAAGCCGCCAAACGAACATTAGAAAGGAGACTCTCTAATGGTGGCGGCCACACAGGTTGGAGTCGTGCTTGGATCATTAATTTTTGGGCACGGTTACATGAAGGGGACAAGGCGTATCAAAGTATTCGTCAACTGCTGACAACCTCGATTTATCCGAATTTATTTGATGCGCATCCTCCTTTTCAAATTGATGGTAATTTTGGAGCTACAGCCGGTATGGCGGAAATGTTACTGCAATCCCATGCAAAAGAAATTGTATTGTTGCCTGCTCTTCCCAAGGCTTGGTCTACTGGGAATGTAAAGGGCTTACGTGCTCGAGGTGGATACGAGATCGATCTATTTTGGGAAAATAGAAAATTGACAAACGTGAACATTAAGGCGAAGCATGATGGTGTATGTAAAATTCGAACAGCTCTACATCCCTCCATAAAATGTGACGGCCAATCTGTCCTAGCCAGTTGGGAAAATGATCTCTTAGAATTTGAAACGCAAAGCGGACAAGAGTATTGTTTAAGTTTCCTAGATATGGATTGACAGATAAAGAAATACTTTGTTAAAATTATGATACCGATAACAATAAGGAATAAAATTTTTAGGAAATGAACGGGAGGTAATATGATGGAGAAAGCGTTTCATTCAGGGATCTCCTGTATTGTTATGGATGATCAAGACAATGTAGCAACCCTTTTAAAAGATGTAAAGAAAGGGGAGACATTAACCTACACTCAGAAGGGGGAAAGGCAACAAATTGAATTGAAACATGATATAGATTTTGGACATAAAGTGGCTATTTCCCCAATACAAATGGGGCAAGAAGTGCTTAAATATGGAGAGGTGATTGGAGCGGCCACATCTGCCATACAAGTGGGCGAACATGTTCATATTCATAATATTGAGGGCATTAGAGGCAGGGGAGATAAAAAAGTTGGGGAGGTGCAAAAACATGCGAACGTTTAAAGGCTATCGGCGTGAAAATGGAACAGTAGGGATTCGTAACCATCTTTTAATTCTACCTACGGTCGTGTGTGCCAACCAAGTTTGTGCAAGGATCCAGCAGCAAGTCCCTGATTCAGTCGCGATTCCCCATCAACACGGATGCAGCCAAGTTGGAGATGACAAAGAGAGGACCCATAAAGTGTTGGTCGGGATGGGAAAAAACCCGAATGTTGGAGCGGTTTTAATTGTGAGTTTGGGGTGTGAAGTGATTGATGCGAGGGAAGTAAAAGCGGAGATCGAAGAAACGGGAAAGCCTGTTGTCTGGATTGATATCCAAACGGAAGGTGGCTCGATTAAAACGATTCAAAAAGGGATCCAAGAAGCGAAGAAATTAGCGGTTATGATTGGAAATACCCCTATGCAAGATATACCTATCTCCGAATTAATCGTCGGAGTCAAATGCGGTGGATCTGATTTTACATCTGGATTATGTAGCAATCCAGCCCTTGGAAAAACGTCTGACATGCTTTTAGATCAAGGCGGAACCATTATCATGGGAGAAACAACGGAAATTATCGGTGCTGAGCATCTTGTTGCGGAAAAGGCTGTCAGCGAAGAGGTAAAAGGAAAACTTTACAAGGCTATTAAGAGATTTGAAGATGAAATTGAACGCATGGGTGTCGATATGCGTGGCGGAAATCCTAGTCCTGGGAATATTGCGGGGGGATTATCTTCGATCGAAGAAAAATCGCTTGGCTGCATCAGCAAAGCTGGAAATGCGCCATTAAAGGATGTCATTCCTTTTGCTGATCAAATTCCAGGGAAAGGTTATTACTTTATGGATTCCCCAGGAAATGATATCGAATGTGTGACAGGGATGGCGGCGGCTGGTGTGCATATGGTCGTATTCACAACAGGAAGAGGAACACCAACAGGAAATCCGATTGTACCCGTGATTAAAGTAACGGGAAATGAGGTTACAGCGAAACGGATGGCTGATAATATCGATATTGATACAAGCCTTGTTTTACAAGGAAAAGAAACATTGGAAGAGGCTGGAAAGAATATTTACCATTTTATTATGGAGGTAGCAAACGGAGAACAAACAAAGGCTGAGATATTAGGCCATGCAGAGTTCAGCATTAGTCGGATTGGGATTAGTTTATAAACAAGATCTTAATAGCTTAGTTGGAAAAAGATATACGCTCGGATAGGCCGTGTTTACGCTAGGATAGAAAAAATACGCTCGGATAGCGATGAAATACGCTCGGATAGCACGGGTTCGGCCCGTAAAACACAGATCCCGAAATGGACTAAAAGGAGTAGTGAAATGAAAAGATTAGAAAATCGTGTGGCCCTTGTGACGGGGGGAAGTAGCGGAATAGGAGCAGCTATTGTCCAAAGATTGGCAGAAGAAGGAGCCAATGTGGCCATCAATTATAAATCAGTGGAAAATCGTGGACAGGCGGCATCGCTTAAGGATGAATTGGAAGCAAAATATGCAGGTAAATATATGATTGTGCAAGCAAATGTAGGAATAAAAGATGAAGTGGACGATATGATTAGCGAAGTAGAAGCACGTCTAGGAGCTGTGGAGGTACTTGTCAATAATGCAGGAATGGCTCCGTTTCAACCATTTCTAAATGTTTCAGAGGATCTGTGGGATGAAACTTATCGAACAAATGTGAAATCCATTTTTTTAACCTCGCAACGTGTCGCTAAAAAGATGATTGAAAAACAATACGGTAAAATCATTAATATTGCCTCCACGGCAAGTGTGCTTGTGACAAGTCCTGTAATTCCTCATTATATTTCATCCAAGGCGGCGGCCAATCAATTAACAAAAGCCTTGGCGATAGAGCTTGGTCAATATAATATTAATGTCAATGCAGTTGGTCCAAGCACGGTGGCAACGGACATGTGTAAGGATTTTTTAGCTGATCCGGCCATCCATAAGCAAGAAATCCAAGCAAATCCAATGAAACGATTAGGTACAGAAAAGCAAATTGGGGATGCGGTTGTCTTTTTAGCATCTGAAGAGGCAATGCAAATCAACGGTCATTTGTTAATGGTTGATGGCGGATTAACGGTAAAGGCAGCTCAGCCTGAAGATCATATGCAAAAACAAAGGAGTGAACTCGTATGAGATTGAAAGATAAAATAGCGATTATCACCGGTTCAGGGAGCGGGATTGGAAAAGCGACAGCCCTTCGGTTTGCAGCAGAAGGGGCCCATGTTATTGTCAATGATATTAACCAAGAACATGGTGAACAAACAGTAAGTGAGATTAAAGAAAATGGGGGAAACGCCTCCTTCTTCCAAGCTGATGTGACCGTACCAGAATCTGTTCAAGATTTAGCTGATTATGTGGTCAAAGACCATAAAAAAATGGATATTCTTTTTAATAATGCTGGAATTAGTAATGTCGGTAGAATTGATGAAGTGGAACCAGATGTATGGGATAAGGTCATGGATGTCAATGTGAAAGGCGTTTATTTAGGCTGCAAGTACATTGTTCCCTATATGATGAAACAACAGAGTGGGTGTATTATTAATATGTCTTCCTGTGTAGCAGAAATGGGCCTCGCGAAACGAGCTTTATATGCAGCGACAAAAGGGGCTGTGTTATCTTTAACGAAGTCGATGCAAGTCGATTATGCTCCTTATAATATTCGGGTCAATGCTTTACTTCCAGGAACCATTTATACGCCATTTGTAGAAAACTATCTGAAAAATTCGTATGATGACCCCGAAGAGGCGATTAATGGGATTAAGAAAAGACAACTTAGTGGGGACTTGGGAAAGCCGGAAGATGTCGCCAATGCTGCCCTGTTTTTAGCTTCGGATGAAGCGAAGTTTATGATGGGCTCTCCATTGTATATTGATGGAGGGGTCGTATTTGGTAAAAATGCATAACAAATAGAAAAGGAGCTATCATTCATGAAACTATTAACATATGAAGTACAAGAGCTACATAAATTAGGCGTTCAAACGGACGAAGGGATTATTGATATTCAAGCGACTGCAGAGAAAACGAGGGTTTCAAACGTAGAAACAGATATCATGGCTGTTATTGCAGGAGAAGAACAGGCAATCAATCAATTATCGAACCTATTGAAACAAGCGGAAAAAGCAAATACGGTGGTATATGTGGATTCTGAGAATCTAGTGTGGGGACCATGTGTCACAAAGCCGCATAAAATTATTTGTGTTGGACTAAATTACCGCAAGCATGCGGATGAAACCAATGCTCCTTATCCAGAGTTTCCTATTCTTTTTAATAAATTTGATAATACTCTAGCAGGCCATAATAGTGAGATCCCTGTACCAAAAGTAACAGAAAAGCTAGATTATGAGGTGGAGCTCGGGATCGTGATTGGCAAGAAAGCAAAATATGTGAGTGAAGAAAAGGCGCTTGATTATGTATTTGGTTATTGTACCGCCAATGACTTATCTGCACGTGATCTACAAATGAGAACACCACAATGGATGCTTGGAAAAATCGGCGATAAGTTCAGTCCGATTGGACCTTATCTTGTTACTGCAGATGAAGTCGGAAACCCCAATGATTTACATTTGAAAACGACAGTTAACGGGGAAGTGAAGCAAGATTCGAATACATCCGATATGATTTTTAATTGTGCGGAAATCGTCAGCTATCTTTCTCAATATTTAACTTTAGAACCTGGAGATGTAATCTTAACTGGCACCCCGGAAGGAGTTGTGCTTGGCTTACCAGAAGATCAGCAAGTGTATATTCAACCTGGCGATGTCATCACATGTGAAATTGAAAAATTAGGGGCGCTTACAAATTATTTTGTTGAGGAAAAGTAAAGGTCGGGTGTACGGTTTATGTTAAAAGGAATACCAGCAATTTTATCACCAGACCTCATGAAAGTTTTAATGGAAATGGGGCATGGTGACGAAATCGTTTTGGCAGACGGGAATTTTCCGGCTGCTAGCCATGCCCAGCATCTGCTTCGTTGTGATGGTCATGGAATACCGGAGTTGTTAGAAGCGATATTAAAATTTTTCCCCCTCGACACCTATGTGGAACATCCTGTTACATTGATGGATGTGGTAGAAGGGGAGCAACTTCAACCAACAATTTGGAAAAAATATGAACGCTTCATTCAAAAAGAAGAGTCTATTCAAATGGAATACTTGGAGCGTTTTTCGTTTTACGAACGCGCAAAAAAAGCCTATGCCATCGTGGCTACTGGAGAAACGGCTCAATACGCCAATATCATTTTAAAAAAAGGTGTGCTTAAATAAAATCTTTATTCGCCTATAAACATCGAGAAATATCTCTATAACAACCGCATCTCTAACCTGTTTAGAGATGCGGTCATTCATTGGACAGCCCGTCAATCGATACATGAGGGATCATATCCGTTTTGTGTATTGAACGTTTAGAAAGAATAGTATCCATACTATTCCGACTGTTACAAGGGGAGGAGATCTCATGAACCGCAATTGGTTTTACCGTATGTTGTTGGCTTATACGCCCGTTTTTTTTATTATTATTCTTATTTTATTTTTTATTTTCTTTCAAGTACTTAATGATCAGAGTAAGCAGGAAGCCTTAAATATAAATGAATCACTGGCTGGGCAAGCTTATCGATATATGGATCGCAGTTTGAAAGAAATCAATCATCGGGTTTTAAGAGAATCCTTGAATAATAAAAGTTTTCAGCAGTTTTTAAATGAACAAGATATAGCAGATGTACCTGTGAATCTTGAGGCCTATAAAGCGATGCGCGAGCTAAAAATTAATTACCCGATCATCGATTCGGCTTATTTAGTTCGTTTTAGCGATGACACTGTTTTAAGTCTTAGTACGATCACGAAAGTAAAGGATTATGGAGATCATCTCTTTATTGAAAATACCCCCACCCAACATACATCCCATTGGACCGATCTACGTTTATTCCGAGAATTTCCAAAACAAAAGGAAAAGGCGGTTGTGTCCATAAAACGACCTGTCCCTTTTTATGGAAAAGCAAAGGGTTTTATCGTTGTAAATGTAAGTGTAAGGGAGCTCAAAAAGGGAATTCACGAAATGTATGATCCCGAAGTGAGTTTTGTTAGGCTCACGGATAAGAGTGGAACAGAGCTATGGAATGAAGACGTTCAAAAGGAAAAAGATCGCGTCCTTACACGCTTTACTTCGGATTATACGGGATGGACGATTGAAAGCGGTCTCTCGAAAAGTAATTTGGCAAGAGTTGTCGATTCTGTTCGGTTATTATGGATCATCATCTCTTTCCTTGTCGTTGTAACAGGGATTATCTGGTTTATTTATATAACGAAAAAAGCCTACAAGCCACTGGAACAACTTGTTGGAAAGATTCATGCAGGCCTTTTACGAGAGCAACTAGTTCCTGCGCAAAAGAATGAATTTACGCTAATTGCGCAAACCTTAGATCAAATGATGGAGCAGTCAAACCGCTATCATCAAGTGGAAGATGAGGTTTTAGTACTGCGCAGGAAATATGGATTCAATAAAATCTTGCACGAAAAAGGCACTTTCCCAGATTGGGAAGAAGAGATGGACAAACTGGGATTGCCGCAAAGATTTCTTCCGTCGATCGTGTTTCTATTGGAGATCGATCAATATGGTGAGTGGACAAAAAAGCTGAATACGGAAAAAAGGCTGCAGTTAAAGGCTGAACTTGAAAAAAGAGCAAGTGAACATGCAAATGATGGTGGGGCTGTTCTATGGTGCGGTTGGGAAAATGAGGATAGATTAGTTGGGATCATGCAAGCCTCTACGGAGGAAATGAACCTTTCTCCAAATTTTGCCCCATTTAAAAATATGATCATGGATTCATTCCCCTTTACGGTCACGATTGGCTTTAGTCGAGTGATCACGATCCCTGAGGATCTGCCTAAAGCTTATGATGAAGCGGAGGAGGCGCTTACCTACAAAGCGGTGCTGGGATTGGATCAATTGATTGGTTATGAAGAGGCAACCTTTACGGAGGCAGATATTTATCAGCAGTTAAAGCTTGCCCATGAGATCGTTATTGCCTATCGGATAAGTGATAATAGTTGGCAAAAACATTATCGCAAGCTATTCGAACAAATGAAACAGGCGAAGCTGCGCAAAGACGAGCTCGTTCACATTATCAACTTCTTTATTTTTTACTTAGAAAGGGAGCGGCATTTGTTCCCAGAGGACATTCAGGAAAAGTGGAACGAACAGGTATTGCCAAGATTGGCTGATCAGCTTGAACATTTTGATACGATGGATGAACTGGAACAAAACATTTTCACCATTTTGGATGAACTGGCAAAAGAAATCATCACACTAAAACAAGCGAAGAGCTATGATAAGGTGTTACTGGAAATTAAAGAATATATTGAAAGTCATTTCGAAAATGTAGATCTTTCCCTTGATCATTTGAGTGAATTATTCGACATAAGGGGGAAATATATTAGTAAGCTTTTTAAAGAGCAGTTTGGTGAGAAATTTGTCGATTTTCTTACGAGAATCCGGATGGAACATGCAGAAGAGCTACTGAAAACGACCAATAAACCAATCGTAGAAATAAGTAAACAGGTTGGCTATATTAGCCCTAATTCATTTACGAGAGTTTTTCGAAAACGACATGGGACTTCTCCAGGAGAATATAGAAAGTTACACAATAAAATGGATGGATCCTAAACCGTTATAAAATGCTAGGTATCTCCCTTCCGAAAAAAATAGGGGACAGATGCCTAGTATTTTTGTCCATTTGGCAGGCGAAAAAAGAATTATGGGGAAAATCGCCATGTTATAGCCCTTTTTCCCAGCAAACAAGTGCAAAGTGAAAAAGGTTAAGCAAGAGAAAATTGCCCGTTGTCTAATTTTAATATTAGTTGTTATGATAATTGCAATCCCTTACATCACTCAAGAAAGGAGAGAATGAAATGTCAACAGGGAAAGCAGTTATCGCGGAAAATCCACATCATCCTCTTACCCAGAAAAAGAGAGCAAGAAATTGGAAACTAGTCAAAAAACATTGGCAACTTTATCTATTAGTGTTAATTCCTTTATCCTTCCTGATTACATTTAAGTATGTTCCTATGTTTGGGAGCGTTATTGCCTTTAAAGATTACAATGTCATCAAAGGAATATGGGGGAGTGATTGGGTTGGTTTTAAGCACTTTTCACAATTTTTCCATCTACCCATCTTTTGGAATATTATTAAAAATACACTTGGGATTAGTCTATATGGACTTGTTGTTGGTTTTCCAGCACCGATTCTATTAGCGCTCGCCTTGAATGAGGTGCGCCAAGGATTATTCAAACGATCCGTACAGATGGTGACATATGCTCCTTACTTTATTTCAACCGTTATTATGGTTTCGATCATTATTGTGGCGTTATCACCGAATACAGGAATCGTCAACAGTATTCTTGGTCTATTTGGAGTTGGACCTAAAAACTTTATGGGGGAACCGGGTCTTTTTAAAACGATCTATGTCCTCTCAGATGTTTGGCAACAAACAGGGTATGGGGCAATTGTTTATCTTGCTGCTTTGGCAGGTGTAAACCCTGAATTATATGAAGCAGCCAAAATAGATGGTGCTTCCAGATGGCAAAAAATACTGAATATTGATATCCCTAGTATTTTACCGGTAACGGTCATCATGCTTATTCTAAATGTCGGTAATATGATGGCGATTGGTTTTGAGAAAATTTACTTAATGCAAAATCCATTAAATGTACCGACATCAGAAGTGATTTCCACTTATGTGTATAAGGTTGGACTCATTGAATCAAACTTCAGTTTCTCTGCAGCAGTGGGGCTATTCAATTCGATCATTAATCTCATTTTACTTGTAATCGTCAATTTTCTGGCAAAAAGAATATCAAACAACAGTCTATGGTAAAAGAGGTGAAAAAATGACTAAGAAAACAAGTAAAGTTCGTGAACCCATTGGAGATCGTTTATTTCTGACAGGGATATATAGCTTTTTAATACTCGTATTACTCATTATTTTACTTCCTTTGCTGAATATTCTCAGCTCGTCTTTTAGTCATCCAAGTGCCGTTGTGGCCGGCAAGGTCTGGCTTTTTCCGGTAGACTTTTCGCTTGCTGGGTATAAGGCGGTCTTTGACAATCCGAATATATTACTCGGTTTTAGAAATTCGATCTTGTATACGATAGCTGGTACGCTGGTAAACGTTGTTTTAACAATTATGATTGCGTATCCATTATCGCGAAAAACATTTTATGGACGAGGCCTTCTTATGGCCATCTTGGTTTTTACCATGTTATTTGATGGTGGACTTATTCCCTATTATTTAGTAGTCAAAGCACTTGGGCTGCTGAATACACCATGGGCAATGATTTTGCCTGGAGCGGTTGCCGTTTTTCAAGTCATCATTGCGAGAACCTTCTTCCAGACAACGATACCAGATGATTTGTATGAAGCAGCAGAAATGGATGGGTGCAGCGACCTGCGCTTTATTACAAGTGTTGTCATTCCTCTATCGAAACCGATTATTGCCGTGATGACCTTAATGTATGCAGTGGGTCATTGGAATACCTATTTTCAAGCATTGATTTTCTTGAGGGATCCCAATTTATTTCCATTACAAATCATTCTTCGGGAAATTCTCGTGTTAAATTCCGTTGATCCATCGATGATGTCCAATGTCGATCAAGTTCTGGCCTTAGCTGGTTTAAAGGAGCAGTTAAAATATGCGTTAATTGTTGTTGCCAGTGTCCCAGTCTTACTCATCTATCCGTTTGTCCAAAAGCATTTTACAAAAGGGGTGATGATTGGCTCATTGAAATCCTAGCATATTGTAGGGGGGATGGAGGCCAAAGGATGTTGGTCAGAACGGCGTTGCGCCAGGACGGGGGCCAACAGGACGTTGGTCAGAACGGCGTTGCGCCAGGACGGCGCGAACTTAGCCGTTCATCCTCGTTCATCCTCGTTCATCCTTTAAGCAGGTGCTTTTTGCTTTTTTATAAAAAAAGGGAGGTTCATGTAGTGAAAAAGAAAAAACTTGTTGCGATTAGTATTGTATTTGCTATGTTGTTTCTTGTTGCTTGTCAGTCAAAGGAATCAGGAAAAAATAAAAATGAAAGGACAGAAAATATTACGATTAATCCAGTTGGAGAATTACCGATTGTAGATGAAACCATGACATTGCAAATGTTTGCTCCACAATATCCAACAATTGAAGATATGAAAACAAATACCTACACAAAATGGTTAGAGGAAAAAACGAATATCCATATCGAGTGGAATCTTGTCCCGGACGACGCATTAAATGACCGCAAACAATTAATGCTTTCAAGTGGGGATTATCCTGAGGTCATTCTTCATGGGAATTTGACACCGGCAGAACAAATGAGATATGGAGAACAAGGGGTATTTTTACCATTGAATGATTTAATTGATCAATATGCTCCGAATGTCAAAAAAGCAATGGAAGATCTCGATTATTTAGAACAATCGATCACAGCACCAGATGGCAATATCTATTCAATTCCACAGGTGAATGAATGTTTCCATTGTTCCTATCCCAATAAATATTGGATCAACAAAAAGTGGCTTGATCAGTTAGGACTTGAGATTCCAAAGACAACAGATGATTTATATACAGTCTTAAAAGCCTTTAAAGAGAAAGACCCTAATGGAAATGGAAAAGCAGATGAAGTTCCATTAACAGCAGCAACCGAAGAAACGATGTGGGGTGGTAATTTTGCCGTTTATCTAATGGATCCCTTTATTTATAATGATGGAGATACCTATCTAGTCGTACGGGATGATAAGGTATCACTCGCTGCGAACACAGATGAGTGGAAAGAAGGCCTTCAATTTATGCATAAATTATATTCTGAAGGACTTATCGATATGGGGGCCTTTACACAAAATAATGATGCGGTGAATCAATTAGCTAATCGTGACGAAAATATAATGGGTTCTGTTACAACAGCCTTGCTTAGTTATGCATTGTCACCGGATGATAAAACACCTCGCCATAAAGAATATGTCACAGTCCCACCATTAAAAGGACCGAAAGGCGTACAGCAGGCAAATATTGAAGCGAGTGTGGCCAATGGGCAATTTGCATTAACAAATAAGGCAACGGAAGAACAACAAATTGCTGCGATCAGACTTGTCGATTTCCTATTTACGGAAGAAGCGATTCTTTTGCAGGAATATGGACCAGAAGGCAAAGGCTGGCGTAAGGCGGAAGAAGGGGAGCTTGACTATGATGGAAAGCAGGCGAAATATACCCAACTTCCAGTTGAAGGCGGTCAAACCCATAATGATGGTTGGGAGCAATTAGGCCCTTCCTTGCGCACATTTGAATATCGGGCATCCTTTACAGCACCTGAAGATCCGCTAGCTGAAGATGGTTACGGAACCCGTCTCCATCAAGAAACGAAAAATAACTATGAGCCATATGCAACAACAGAAAACTATCCAAGTGGTATATTTATTAATTTGGAAGATTCTAGTGAAGCGGCTCAGTTAAAAACAACAATCTCTGATTATATTGAGACAAATTTGGCTCAGTTTGTAACAGGAGATAAGAATTTCGAGAAAGATTGGGATGCATATATTAAGGGTTTTGAAGGTTTGCAGCTAGATCGCTATCTTGAAATCTATCAAGCCGCTTATGATCGATAATCGATTATAATTTGCTTACTGTCCCAATAGGCACCTCCGACCGTAAATATTGATTTGTACAAATTACATGGCGTCGGAGGCGCTGGTACTGGTGAGACAGTAAACGCTTTTATTGTGATTTTACCTGTAACAATTTATACTCTTATTGTAAAAGCTTTTTTAGACCATAATAGAAGTTTTAATGAATGACACCTATTTGTAGAGGAGATGATGATCTTGCAAAGTACTGAATGGCCACTGCCATCAATCCCTCAAGTTTTCTGGCAAAATCTCGATCTAGGCATTTTTTGCCATTTTGGGATGAACACCTTTTGTGATCAGGAATGGGGAGAGGGGAATGATTCTCCTGAATTATTCAATCCAACTGAATTGGATGCAAGGCAGTGGGTAAAGCTAGCAAAAGAGGCTGGATTTAAGTATTTTATTTTAACAGCAAAACACCATGATGGCTTTTGTTTATGGCCAACGAAAACAACGGATTATTCTGTGAAATCTAGTCCTTGGAAAGGTGGAAAAGGGGACGTTGTACGGGAATGCGCGAATGCCTGTAGGGAAGAGGGGATGCATTTCGGAGTTTATCTTTCCCCTTGGGATCGGAATGCAGAGTGTTATGCAGATAAAGAAGCTTATGATGATTTTTATTGTGAGCAATTAACAGAATTAATGACACAATATGGGCCTTTATTGGAAGTATGGTTTGATGGAGCTGGTTCAGAAGGAAGAGTCTATGATTGGGAACGAATCATTGGGATTGTTAAGAAGTATCATCCTGATGCGATGATTTTTAATATGGGGCAGCCAACAATTCGCTGGGTCGGCAATGAGGATGGAGTAGCGCCTTACCCTTGTTGGAATACAGAAAACTCTGCTAAAATCAGTATGTTTTCTAATGATAGGGCCACTTGGCTTCCAGGGACTCCTCATTGGCTGCCGGCTGAGTGTGATGTGCCGATTCGAAAACGTCACTGGTTTTGGCACCCAAATGATGAAGATAGCCTGCTATCATTAGAAGAATTAATGGAAATTTATTATCGATCTGTTGGCCATGGGACAAATCTTTTATTGAATGTGTCACCCGATGCTCGAGGCTTAATTCCAGACGTGGATGCAAACAGATTACGAGAGTTTGCCGCAGAAATAAAAAATAGATTTTCCAACCCATTGGCGACAACTTCCGGAACTGGGGCTGAACTTGAATTAGTGTTAGAAAAAGAAACAGAAGTGGATCATATTATGCTAATGGAGGACATTGCCTTCGGTGAACGGGTCAGAAAATTTGAGGTAGAGGCCTTGGTTGATGGCGAATGGCAGACGATTGTAACAGGAACGGCTATTGGCCATCGTCATATAAGGAAAATTTTACCTATTAAAACGAAACAATTAAGATTGAAGCTAACAGAGTCTGCGGGGACACCCATTATAAAAGAAATGAAATGTTTTAATAACTGAAGATATGATATCGCTATACAAAAAAACATGCAGCTGCTACTTTAAAGATAGAAGCTGCATGTTTTAAAAACTCCATACTATGGACGATCTAAAGTATCATCATGATGACCACAATTACGTAAAATCAACTGATCGGGTTTCCGGAATTCAAAAGTAATACGTAAATCCATGTTGCCACTTGTTTCCCAAATTTTGGGATTATGGTATCCCTTCATTTTTTTTACCCTTAATGACGGATGGTTAAGATCTTCCAGCATTAAAGACATTGCCTTCTGAATTACTATTTTCGACTCCGGATCGAGTTTTGACAATGCTTTGGTGAAGCGAGCAGTAGGAATTAAATTCATCACTCTATGTTTTCATCCAATTCTTTGAAGTATTTTTCTAAATCCGCATTATTGGATATGGGCTTCCCTAGTCGATCAGCTTTAATATCTTCATCTGCTTCACGTTCGCCTTGTTGCCATTCTTCTGTCCAAAACCACTTTTGACTTGCCGGAATTTGAATCATCGGTACAAGGATGATTTCTCCATGCTCATTCATTTCTAAATCTAATGTATCACCTTCTTTTAATTGAAATCTTTCCATAATTGATTTAGGCAAGGTAATTTGTCCTCGTTTACGGATAGTTAAGCGTTCTTTCATGCTATCCCTTCTTTCAGGAGTTTTTAATACCATTATCCATTCCCCCTTATTCGTATTTCTGATTTTCTGATTTTATGTAAATAGTATATCATGAATTTAAATATAAATACAGTTTTCCATCATTTTAAAGAAATCGTAAAACATTCAATAACAAAGTCAATTCCAAATATTTTTCTGTTCTCTTTTAAAGGGATTGCAAAGAGAACAATCTATAGATAAACATATCTTTTTAATTAGCAAACAATTATAATAAAAGTGATTGAAAACATAGATGGGGGATTGATAAAATGCATCTTTTGTCTTACAAAAAACCAGCTGTAGCCTGGACAGAGGCCTTACCGCTTGGGAATGGAAGAATAGGGGCCATGCACTTTGGCGGAATTGAGGTAGACCGTTTTCAACTAAACGAAGATACCCTTTGGTCAGGACCCCCAGAAAGAAAACAATATCATGATCAGGAATCCTTGCAAAAAGTACGAGAGTTTATTGATCAGAGCAATTATGAAGCAGCAACAGATGAAACGAAAAATATGTTTGGCCCCTATACGCAGGCCTATATGCCTCTGGGAGATTTGAATATTCAATATTTTCATGGAGGAATGGCGCATTCGTATCACCGGTCTTTAGACATTCGGAATGCCCTCTCGACCGTAAAGTATTCAACAGGTAACATTCAGTACATAAGAGAAGCTTTTATCTCCTATCCACATCAAATTCTTGCGATTCGCCTAGCATCATCTAAGCAAAATAGTTTAAATGTTCGCGTTCATTTTGATAGTTTACTAAAAACTCGGTTACAAAATGATCAGGATCAAATGGCCTTACAAGGAATATGTCCTGAATATTGTGCCCCGAATTATGTTAACGAAGAGGATGAGCCGATTATATACGGAGAATTCGAAGAATCGAAAGCGGTTCATTTTGAAGGAAGATTAGGCATTATAAGAAAGGATGGTCGCATGGAAAGTGAAAATGGGCAAGTATTGATTCAAAATGCGACAGAGGCGATTCTTTATCTTTCCGTTGCAACGTCGTTTAATGGATTTGATCAGTTACCGGGAAAAGATTTTACGGCATTGACGCGCAAAAATGAAAGCATTCTTTCGAAAGCGATGAACATTCCTTATGAGCGGCTGAAGAGTGATCATATTCAAGATTATCAGCAATTGTATAATCGGATGGAATTGACATTAGGAGATCAGAAATCAGATGAATCGCTGGATACGGATGAAAGAATAGCTAAACATGGACCCAATGACTTGGAAATGGCCACACTGTTATTTCACTACGGCCGTTATTTAATGATTTCTTCTTCCCGTACAGGTACCCAACCAGCCAATTTACAGGGAATATGGAATCATGTAATGCGTGCTCCGTGGTCGTCCAATTATACTCTTAATATTAATACGGAAATGAATTATTGGCCTGCGGAGATCACCCATTTAGCTGAATGTCATCAACCGCTTTTAGAGATGATTAGAGAGTTATCGGTAACAGGAAGTAAAATGGTCCGCGAACGCTATGGATTGGATGGTTGGACAGCTCATCATAATACAGATATATGGCGGCAAGCGGACCCTGTCGGAGGAAAGCGCCATGGGGATCCGATTTGGGCATTTTGGCCAATGTCAGGCCCATGGTTATGCCGCCATCTATGGGAGCATTATCAGTATTCCCAGGATAAAGACTTTCTTGCTGAAGCCCTGCCAATCATGAAAGGATCGGTTCAATTTTGCTTAGATTGGTTGATAGAAGATGAAAACGGATATTTGATTACATCTCCATCTACTTCTCCGGAACATCCATTTTTTACAAAGGATGGGAAAGTCGGAACAGTGACAAAAGGTGCCACAATGGATCTTCAGATTATTTGGGATCTATTTACGAACTATCTTGAAGCGACATCGGTTTTAGGGATGAAAGATTCTTTGGAGTCCCAAGTGCGTCAAGCGAAAGAACGCCTCCATCCGTTACAAATTGGAAAGTATGGACAATTACAGGAATGGTTAATCGATTATGAAGATGTGGAGCTTCAGCATCGCCATGTTTCGCATTTATATGGCGTTTTTCCGGGAGCCCAACTCACAGATGGACCAATGTTGGATGCGGTTCGCCAAACATTGAACAGACGAGGAGATGCTGGAACAGGCTGGAGCCTTGGCTGGAAAATGTGTCTATGGGCACGATTAAAAGATGGAGAAAGGGTTCAAGGACTGTTCGAACAACTCTTTCGGATTGTACCGGAAAATAATCAGGATGTTATTGGTGGTGGTCTATACCCGAATCTATTTGGTGCCCATCCACCATTCCAGATTGATGGGAATTTTAGCTATACAGCCGGAGTAGCAGAAATGCTCATCCAATCACATAGAGGTTATGTCGAATTATTGCCTGCTCTTCCTTCCACATGGATAAAAGGTTCGATCACCGGTCTTCGTATACGTGGTGGCTTTGAAGTTAGCTTAGCATGGGATAAAAGGATAATTCAGCGATTGGACATCAAGTGCCTATTCGATAACTCAATCACATTAAAGACAGACCAATCGATTTCACTTTATGAGAAGGATAATAAAGAAAGAAAAATAGAACCTGCTAAAGATGGATTTATTGAACTTGATATGAAAAAAAATCAGAAGTTCACATGCTTATTCTAGAAAAATAACAATTAGGAGAGATGTCAATATGTCAAAACTAACCTATGATGAAAAGAATTTTTTACTAGATGGAAAAGAAATTAGACTTCTTAGTGGGGCGATGCACTATTTTAGAACAGTTCCCGAGTATTGGGAGGATCGCTTGCTGAAATTAAAAGCTGCGGGCCTCAATACTGTTGAAACGTATGTGGCCTGGAATATCCATGAACCGGAAGAAGGTCAATTTCATTTTGAAGGAATTGCCGATATTGTTCGTTTTGTGAAAACAGCTGAAAAGGTTGGTCTGCATGTGATTGTTAGACCTGGGCCATATATTTGTGCAGAATGGGAATTCGGCGGATTTCCATACTGGTTGATGACCGTTCCAAACATTAAATTACGTTGCTTTAATGAACCCTATCTGGAAAAAGTAGATAAATATTTTGATGTTTTGTTTGAAAAATTGAATCCATTATTGTCTTCGAATGGTGGTCCCATTATTGCGCTGCAGATTGAAAATGAATATGGCAGCTTTGGCAATGATAAAAAATATTTGGAGTATATGCGTGACGGACTGAAAAAACGTGCAGGCGATATATTCTTGTTTACATCCGATGGACCAACCCATAGTATGTTTTGTGGCGGGATGATAGACGATGTTTTCGAAACAGCGAATTTTGGCTCGCGAGGCTATGATGCTTTTAACATTTTAAAAGAATATCAACCCAATGGTCCCAGAATGTGTATGGAATTCTGGCATGGATGGTTTGATCATTGGGGAGAAGAACATCATACTAGACCGGCTGAGAGTGTTGTTGAATCATTGGAAGAAATTCTTGACCAAAATGGCTCCGTCAATTTTTATATGGCGCATGGTGGAACAAACTTTGCCTTTTATAATGGTGCGAATCATAATGAAGAAATTTATCAGCCAACGATTACAAGCTACGATTATGATGCACTTTTGACAGAATCAGGAGAGGTAACAGACAAGCTTTATCAAGTCAGAAAAACATTCGAGAAGTATGTCGACCTGCCTGAGATGGAATTACCGGAACCCTTACCAAAAAAAGAATATGGTGTAGTAGAATTGACGGAAAGTGCGGAACTATTGGCGTCATTAGATCAACTTGCTAAGCCGCAATACAGTGCCGCTCCGTTAACAATGGAAGAATATGGACAAGGCTATGGTTTTATTGTGTATGAGACGACAATCACAGGTGCATACGGGAAACAAACATTAACAGTCCAAGATGTTCATGATCGCGGACAAGTTTATCTGAACGGAGAATTCGTTGGCCTAGTGGATCGGATAAGCGGTAAGTCTTCATTAGACGTGGATCTAGCGGAAAAAGAAAACAAGCTTCAAATCATCGTAGAAAATATGGGAAGAATCAATTACGGTCCATTTCTTGTTGATTTCAAAGGCATTACAGAAGGCGTCCGATTGGGCAATCAATTTTTATTTGATTGGACGGTGTATCCTTTACCACTAACGAACTTAAGCAAGCTTACCTTTTCAAGTCAAGACACAACAGAGGATCACCCGTATTTCCACCGTGGCACCTTATATGTGGAGGAGGTAGCAGATACGTTTATGGACATGTCCGATTGGTCCAAAGGAGTCGTATTTGTCAATGGCCATAACCTAGGTCGTTACTGGGAAATCGGCCCACAGCAAACGCTGTACGTACCTGCTCCATTCCTTCAGGAAGGGGAGAACGAAATCATTATTTTAGAATTACATCATCATCAAAAGGCGGTTACGTTAAAGGATTCACCTGATCTCGGCTAATTTTTTCTAGTGTCTGGCCTCACCTTCCCAATCCACTCTATCGGATTGTTTTTGAGTGAGAGACCGGGCACTTTGTTTTTTTAAAAGGTAAGAAAGAAAAATTGGCTAATGTTTGGATCTAGCTCCAGCGCCCAGCGACTAGCAAACTTTCGGTGCCTGCTTGCGTAAGTCAACATCGATTCACCCTTCGGGTTCATCGTGTTTCCTTTATCTCAGGCCAACAGGATGTTGGTCAGAACAGCGTTGCGCCAGGACGGCGCGCTTTTAGCTGTTCATCTTTCAACTGAATTTTGTACGTCGCTAAACGGGCGCTTGCGCTTTTCTTAATTAGCCGTTGTGGGCATGTAATAAGCCATTGAAAGTGTTTATTAGCCTTTTTCTTGCGTGAGCTTGATTTCTGCTAAAATCCACCATGGGTATATCACTAGTTTTATTCGTTTCTATTTTGGACAATGTTTATTCGAAAATAATGTGAGAATGTTTGGATATCCCTAAAAATATTCTTTTGTTTGCGTTGGAATGTATTTCTTTTTGCGGTAAAATAGGCAGTAAGGGATTTTAAGAAAGGGATGAAAAGATGAAAGTGACTCTTTTTGCCACATGTCTTGTCGATATGTTTAACAGCAATGTTGGGAAGGCAACGGTTGAGCTTCTGGAACGATTAGGTTGTGAGGTGGATTTTCCTGAGTCACAAATTTGCTGTGGGCAACCGGCCTATAATAGTGGCTACGTGAAGGAATCAAAAGAAGCGATGAAAAAGATGATCGATACTTTTTCGGAAGCTGAGTATGTCGTTAGTCCTTCTGGATCATGTGCCCTTATGTTTCATGAATACCCTCAGCTTTTTTCAGACGACCCAAAATGGGGTCCGAAAGCGAGGGAATTGGCAAATAAAACGTATGAATTAACGCAGTTTATTGTCGATGTATTAAAAGTAGAGGATGTAGGAGCTACATTTGATGGAAAGGTAACGCTCCATACCTCTTGCCATATGACTAGATTACTTGGAATAAAGGAAGCCCCTATGAAACTTTTAAAAAATGTCAAAGGCCTCGAGTTCACGGAATTACCAGGGAAGCATAATTGCTGCGGATTTGGAGGAACGTTTTCTGTAAAGATGACAGCGATTTCGGAACAGATGGTGGATGAAAAGGTGCAACATGCCGAAGAAACAGGGGCTGATGTTCTGATCGGCGCCGATTGTGGCTGTTTAATGAATATCGGTGGCAGGATTGATCGAAAAGAGAAACCGATGAAAGTTATGCATATTGCTGAAATATTAAATAGTAGATAAGGAGGGGAAAACCGATGCCGATGAAAATAGGGACAGAAGACTTTGCCCAGCGTGTGGATAAGGGAATTCATGATTCTTTTATGCGGAATGCTGTATCTGATGCACAAGAAAGATTGCGAACAAGACGACTTGATGCAGCAGAGGAAT
Source organism: Lederbergia sp. NSJ-179 (assembly GCF_022867885.1). Classification (GTDB taxonomy): domain Bacteria; phylum Bacillota; class Bacilli; order Bacillales; family Bacillaceae_C; genus Lederbergia. Next base: position 73,801 of record NZ_JALIFP010000007.1, read on the forward strand.
TAGGAAATTGGGAAGACTGGCGGTCACATGGAGAAGAAATACGTCAGCATGTCTTAGAAAATCTTGATTCCTATTTATATCAATTAAGTGAGAATGTTTCCAAGCGGGGAGGGCATGTTTTTTTTGCCCAAACACCTGAAGAAGCGAATCAATATATAAGAGAAGTGGCTGAAAAGAAAAATGCCCGGAAAATTGTCAAGTCAAAATCGATGGTGACCGAAGAGATTAGTATGAATGCTTGCCTTGAGGAAGCAGGTTGTGAGGTGATTGAAACCGACCTCGGTGAGTATATTCTCCAAGTCGATGATCATGATCCACCCTCCCATATTGTTGCGCCAGCCTTGCATAAAAATAAGGAGCAAATTCGAGATGTGTTTACAGAAAAACTTGATTATCAACTTACGGAAAAACCAGAAGAATTGGCCAGGCATGCCCGTGAAATGCTCCGTCATGAATATATGACAGCCGATATCGGGATCACAGGTTGTAATTTTGCTGTTGCAGAAACAGGCTCCATCTGCCTTGTGACGAACGAAGGCAATGCGGATCTCGTCGCAGCGTTGCCGAAAACGCAAATTACGGTCATGGGAATGGAGAGACTTGTTCCTTCCTTTGAGGAATTGGAAGTATTGGTTAGCTTGTTGACACGAAGTGCGGTTGGTCAAAAATTAACAAGCTATATTACGACATTCACAGGACCAAAGGATGAGGGTGATGTCGATGGTCCAGAGGAATTCCATCTTGTTATCGTGGATAATGGCCGTTCCAATATTTTAGGGGGAGAGTTTCAATCGATCCTCCAATGTATACGCTGTGCGGCTTGTGTCAATGTATGCCCGGTCTACCGCCATGTCGGCGGCCATTCCTATGGTTCGATCTATGCTGGTCCAGTGGGAGCCGTTTTATCTCCGCTCCTCGGGGGATATGATGATTATAAAGAGCTTCCGTATGCTTCCACCCTATGTGGTGCTTGCACAGAAGCTTGTCCAGTAAAGATTCCTCTTCATGAATTATTGCATAAACATCGACAGGTGATTGTCGAGAAGGAAGGAAGAGCTCCTGTCTCAGAGAAATTACTGATGAAAGCTTTTGGCCTCGGTGCCGCTTCCCCGACTTTGTATAAAATGGGATCGAAAATGGCCCCGACTGCTCTTAATCCCCTTACAAAAGATGGGAAGATCACAAAAGGGGTTGGTCCATTAAAAGCCTGGACAGAAATACGAGACTTTCCGGCTCCTGGTAAAAATAGATTTAGAGATTGGTTTAAAGAGCGTTAAAAGCGGAAGCGACCGTTCAGCGACGTACAAACTTTTTAGGGTTCTGACGAGATAAAGGAAACACGGTGAGGACGAAGGACGAACCGATGTTGACTTATCGTAGGAAGAAACCGAAAGTTTGCTAGGCGCTGGGCGCTGGAGCTAGACACATAAAAAAGAGAGGGATCCTTCATGAGTGGCACAATCCAAAACAGGGATGATTTTTTGAAGAATATTGCCGAGCGGCTCGGACGGGAGCCGGTTCTTGAAAAGGTTGAAGAGCCGAAATGGAAGTATCAGCCCCAAGCGGCTGTACTACAAGGGAAAACACCCGATGAATTAGTTGAAGTTTTAAAAGATCAATGTCTTCATATTCATACCGATTTTATTAAAACGACAAAATCAAAATTAAAAGAAGTAGTGGAAAAGCTGGTGGAAGAATATGGGGGTGGACCCATCATTACTTGGAAGGACTCGCGTTTCCAAGATTACGGCTTATCCCCATTATTAAAAGAAAAATATGCTCATGAATGGGATTACCGAAAAGGAAGAGCCAATATCGATATAGCGGAATCAGCGAATATTGGGATCACGATTAGTGATATCACCCTTGCTGAATCGGGAACCGCAGTCCTGTTTAGCAACAAAGATAGGGGGCGTTCTGTTAGCTTTTTGCCTTTAAAATTGATCATCCTTATTCCAAAAAGCTCGATTGTTCCGCGGATGACACAGGCTGCCCAGATGATCAGAGCGAAAACGAAAAATGGAGAACATCTCGCTTCTTGCATCAATTTTATTACAGGGCCAAGTAATTCCGCTGATATTGAAATGGATCTCGTTGTTGGGGTACATGGCCCTGTTAAAGCGGCTTATATCGTTGTGGATGATTTATAATCAATTGAAAGACTCCCCTCCTTATTAGAAGAATGGAAGAACGGTAAGGACATGGAACATAGCCTTTCTTCCATGACCAAGGAGGTTGTATTTATTTTGCAGAAAAAAAGAGGGAAAACCATTGAACTACCAAGTTTGTTTATGCTATTCTAGACTTAATAAAGTTGTTGGAGAAAGTAGTTGACAGCGGAGAAAAGAGTGAGGGATGACATTGGTAAGGACGGGAGATGCGCAATTAATTCGGGAATTAAATAAATCAATTATACTCGATATTATACGGAAGCAAGGTCCCATATCCCGTGCTGACATATCTAAAAAAGTGGCAATTAGCCCAACGACTGTTGCCTCTTGTGTCAATGTTTTGATGAAGGATTCGCTTGTTATGGAAAATGGAACAGGTGTTTCTAGTGGTGGTAGAAAGCCCATCCTTGTTCAATTAAATCCAGTTGAACGTTTTATCATTGGGGTGGCTATTAATGCATCAAAGATTACAATAGCAGCATTAAACCTATATGCCACTGTCCAAAGAAAGGAAAGCCACTCATTAACACATAAAACCTACGATGATCTAAGTGACTTTATTATCAAGCTCCTAAGGGATTTTATAGAACCCTATCAACAAAAGGAAAAATGTTTAGGGGTATCCATTACCTTTCAAGGAATCGTGGATGCTGATAAAGGGGTTATTGTCTATAATCCCAAATTAAACATGACAAACGTATCTTTAAAAGAAAAAATTGAACAGGCCCTGCAAATCACTACCTATATTGATAATGATACAAATGGAAGTTTACTAGCAGAAAAAGGCTATGGTCATTACCAGCAGTCTAAAAATTTAGTCTATGTCACGATCGGTGATGGTGTAGGGGCTAGCATTCTTGTGAATGATGCTATTTATCGTGGACATCATGGGGGTGCAGGGGAATTTGGCCATACGACCATCAATTTCAATGGCCCGGTTTGTAAATGCGGAAATATTGGCTGTTTAGAAAATTATGTAAGCTGGCCAGCGATTCAATCCCGAATGGAATCCGACATTATAAAGGGAAAAAAAGTCAATGATATCTAAGTGGTTGAATGTTGGGCATGACCATCTGACGATTGACATATTTAATCAAGCCATTGTACAACAAGATCCATTAGCCGTCTCTGTTTTGGAAGAGGTTGCTTTCTATCTTGGGATGGGAATTGTGTCGATCACGAACTTGTTTAATCCCGAAAAAATTATTGTAGGTGGAGAATTGGCCGATGACAACCCCTATTTTATCCAAAAGGTACATGAGTTTGTTGCAGGCCATTCTTTGGAAACGCATACGGGAGAGCTTGAAGTTTTGCCAAGTTCTTTCGGAAATGACGCTGATGTGATCGGTGCAGCTTCCCTACTACTACATGAGTTATTTCATTTTACACTTAGCGAATAAAAAAAGATCAAGATGATCGAATGGAGAGGTGGTTTTTTGATGAAAATTGCAGTAATCGGTTCAGGTAAGCTCGGTCAAAGACATTTAGACAAATGGCAACAGATTGCTGGTGTAGAGGTTGTTGGAGTCATTGCTAGAAATAGAGAAAGGCTTGAAATGGTAGCAAAGAAATATGATGTAAAGCCATTTACTAGTTTGGAAGAGCTTTTTGCCCAAACAGACGTTGATGCTGTTGATGTGTGTACACCTACTTATACTCATGCCGAATTGGTTAAGCAAGCAGCGCAGGCTAAAAAGCATGTGATTTGTGAGAAACCCTTAGCCTTAACCAGTGTGGAAGCGAATGAAATGATCCAAGTTTGTGAGGAAAACCAAGTTCAATTATTAGTGGGTCATACTCTCAGGTTCTTCCCAGAGTATGCGAATGCAAAAGAACAAGTCGAAGGCGGGAAAATTGGGAAACCAGGAGTTGTTCGCTTAACAAGAGGTGTACCTTTCCCCCAAGGGAGAAGTTGGTACGCAGATGATGAAAAAAGCGGGGGCTTATTTCTAGATCTAGGTTCCCATGAATTTGACTGGCTCCAATGGACATTTGGGGATGTCAAAAGAGTGATGGCCAAAAGTGTAAAACGTGGCCATGAAGAAGCGGAAAAAATGGAATACGGATTTGTTACCTTGAGAATGGAAGATGGAACAATCGCTTATGTAGAACTGTCTTGGGCGGAACCTGAATTCCAGGCTAGCTATGAATTGGCAGGCGATAAGGGTATGATTACGTACGACCATCAAGCCACGGTCACCATTTCCTTACAGCTTCATTCTTCAGCGGATGAGGATAGACAAGTGCCAAAGAGCCTTATGCATAAAGACCCTTACAGGCGCCAATTGGAGCATTTTATCCAATGTATGGAAGGAAAAGCAGAACCGATTGTGACAGCAACGGATGCATTAAAAGCGATTCAAATTGCAGAAGCAGCAGTAAAATCGATTCAAACAGGTCAACCTGTATCACTCTCGGAAGGGGGACGATAATATGAAAATCGGAATTATTAGTTTCGCTCATATGCATGCGGTTAGTTATGCTACTTATATTACCCAACATCCTGATGCCGAATTAACATGCATATGGGATGCCGATGAAGGCCGTGGAAGAGAAATGGCCGAAAAATTCAGCTGTAAATATTTTTCCAGCTTAGATGAATTTTTACATACAGATATTGAAGCCGTTGTCGTTTGCTCTGAAAATGCGAATCATAAAGAACACGTCGTGAAAGCGGCTGAAGCGAAAAAGCATGTACTATGTGAAAAGCCGATTGCGACGGAAGTGGAAGATGCGAAAGCGATGATCCAAGCGTGTGAAGAAGCGGGTGTGTTTTTAGAGATTGCCTATCCAGTTCGCTTTGCACCAGGCTTTCAACAAGCAAAGAAATTAATCGAACAGGGGGCCATTGGAGAAGTCGTTGCCATTACAGGAACGAATCACGGAAAAATGCCTGGTGGCTGGTTTATTGAGAAAGAACTGTCAGGAGGTGGGGCTGCTACTGATCATATCGTTCATATTATGGACATTATCCGTTGGGTAATGAAAGAGGAAGTTCATAGTATCTATGCAGAAATGGACACTCGTTTCTATGATATTGATGTAGAAGACTGTGGATTAGTGACCATTGAATTGGAGTCCGGCATTATCGTATCGATTGACCATAGTTGGTCAAGACCACAAACATTCCCAACATGGGGGGACGCGATTATTAAATTTGTCGGCACAAAAGGAAGCCTAGAAGTCGATGCCTTTAAACAATTTGCGCTTTATTATAATGATGAGGACAAGACAATCTCCCAGCTTTCATTTGCGGAAGATATGGATGATGGATTGGTGAATGATTTCATTGCCTGTGTAAAGGAAGGAATCGCTCCTTCTATTTCTGGAACAGATGGTCTTCGAACATTAGAAGTGGTGAAAGCCGCCTATCAGTCTCATGAAGAAGGAAAGACGGTTTTAGTAAAAAGATAATTTTTCGCAAATGAGAAAGAACAACATACACTAGTCGATCTTATATTGACTGGATCTATAAGAAGAGGTGTTTGAAATGAAAATCGGATTGAGCTCATACAGTTTATCTCAAGCCATGAACACAGGAGAAATGACGATTTTAGATGCAATCCAATGGGTGGCAGACCAAGGTGGAGAACATATTGAAATTGTGCCAATGGGGGAATTAGACCTAATCGAAAAACCAGAACTTATAGAGCAGATCAAGGAGAAAGCGAAAAGTGCCGGAATTGAGATTTCCCATTATCTGATCGGAGCTAATTTTATCACAGAAAGTCGTGAAGCATTTGAAGCGGAGATTGCTAGGGTAAAGCAACATGTGGATATCGCTCATCAGTTAGGTGTAAATCGAATGCGCCATGATGTTGCATGGCGGTCTGGTGCTGATACAACCATTGCCCAATTTGAGAAGGATCTACCGTTATTAGTAGAAGCTTGTCAGCAAATTGCTGATTATGCGCAGCAATATGATATCACTACAAGTATTGAGAATCATGGACTTTATGTCCAAGCGAGTGACCGTGTGCAACGCTTGCTTAACGAAGTAAATCGCGACAACTTTAAAACAACGCTGGATGTTGGAAACTTTATGTGCGTCGACGAAAACTCAGTCGTAGCTGTGAAAAAAAATCTACCATTTGCCTCTTTTGTTCATTTTAAAGACTTTTATTGGCGCCCATCCTATCAAAACCCGGGGGACGGCTGGTTTCAAACAGTCAATGGGAATTTTCTAAGAGGGGCGATTGTCGGACACGGGGATATTGATATGCGGGAAGTTGTGAAAGTCGTGAAAGATTCTGGCTATGATGGTTATATTTCAGTTGAATTTGAAGGTATGGAAGATTGTAAAAAAGGATCAAAGATTGGGATGGAGAATGTCCGTCGGTTCTTTGAAGAAGCGTAGGGGGAGAGCAAAATGACGAAATTAAAAATTGGGGTAATTGGTGCCGGATCCATTTCAGAGGCGCATTTGAATGCTTATGCAAATAACGACAAAGTGGAACTTTATGCGATTTGTGATTTGAATGAAGATAGGGCCAAAGCAAAAGCTGAAAAATACGGCGCTTCTAAAACATATGTAGATTACCATGAACTAATGAAGGATAAAGAAATGGATGCAGTCAGTATTTGTACGTGGAATAATTCCCACGCCGATATTGCGATCGCCGCACTCAATAGCGGGAAAAATGTTTTGGTTGAAAAGCCAATGACCACCAGTGTGGAAAAAGCGTATGAAATGGAAGAAACGGTGAAAAAGACCGGGAAAAAATTGCAAGTTGGCTTTGTAAGGAGATACGCGTCCAATACACAAATTTTGAAAAAGTTTATTGAAGAAGATGATCTTGGTGACATTTACTTCGCAAAAGCAACTTGTATTCGTCGACTTGGAAATCCTGGTGGTTGGTTCTCGGATATTGAAAGATCTGGCGGCGGACCTCTGATAGATATCGGGGTTCATGTGATCGATGTTCTATGGTATCTCATGGGATGTCCAAAAGTAAAATCGATTTCCGGAAATACGTATAATAAACTAGGGAATCGAAAAAATATTAAACATCTATCCTTCTATAAAGCTGCCGACTATGATCCGGACAAAAACACAGTAGAAGATATGGCGAATGCCATGATCCGTTTTGAAAATGGCGCATCCTTGCTAGTGGATGTGAGCTTCACCTTGCATGCAAAAGAGGATGAAATCTCTGTTAAATTATATGGAACAAAGGGTGGCGCAGAAGTAGAGCCAGGGCTTGCGATTGTTTCTGAGAAGCATGACACGATGCTCAATCTCATTCCACAGGTGGATAGCCCGACATTCAATTTTAGTCAAGCCTTCCAAGCGGAGATTGATCATTTCGTAGGCGTTTGTTTAGGGGAAAAAGAAACACTTAGCCCTGTAGCAGATGGCGTAGAAATGACCAAAATTCTTACCGGAATTTACGAGTCTGCCGAAAAAGGGAAAGAAATCTATTTTGATTAATCGTTAGTGAGAAGCGGATATTTATTCTTACCTTTCGAATAAATATCCGCTTTCTTTTTTATTCATAAATATACAGAATATTTTATGTGTATCATGGACATATACTAGAGAAAAGTCATATAATAGAGATAATGAATACATATTTTTTAAAAAAAGAAGATAGGGGGGATTGTTATGTCTGTTATGCGTATTATTACGGGATTGTGGAGAAATAGTACGGAAACAAGCGATCGAGCAAAGGATCCTAAATTAAAAACACGTTATTACAAAATAGGGAAACGCAAATTATCTGAAACGATTACTTCAGTTATAAATAATAAAATGCCTGGTTGGAAAATTACTCATTTTGATTATGATCGCGGTGAAATGCTTATTGAAAAGCGGGGAATGCGTCGGAATCAAATCGTGATCACGATTGTCCAGGTAGAACCATTACGTTGCAGTGTGGATCTCGTTTCAGCCTATGAAGGATTAGGCGATTTAGGAGCTACTTACTTTCTGGTCCAAAAATTCTTTGAAATGTTAAATAAAGAAATTCCACCATTACAAAAAAATCAATAATCACGAGTAGCCAGTTTCCATCCGAAGAGAGGAGCTGGCTTTTTTAGGGAGAGAAATGTGATGATTAAAACCGTTTTATTTGATGTCGATGGCGTTCTATTAAGTGAGGAACGTTATTTTGATGCATCCGCACTCACTGTGTGGGAAATTTTATGTAGTGATAAGTATCTGGGGCTTTGTCCGAACGAATTTAAAACCGATTATACGGATGAAGAAATCGAATCCATTCGGGCTCGAATTTTTGTTCATGATCAAGTACTAAACTTTTTAAAATCATGTGGGTTAAATGCAAATTGGGATATGATTTATTTAACAGCAGCTTATCAGATCATCCATCTACTAGAGCAAATAAAAGAAACGGAGAAAGAGCGAATCACCAAATGGGTTTCCCATGAGATCAATCGTGATATTTTATTAGAGATGCAGGGAGTCCTCGCTGATCAACTACATGCGTTTGATTTTAAAAGTTTTCTGGATGATTTTCAGGATGCGGATGCCTCCAAAGCTGGCTTATTTGCCCATTTGGATCAGATTGCTCAGGAAAAACTAGAAGTAAATCAGACGATTTTTGGAAGGCAAGGTGAACTATGGTCTACGTGCGAACATATCTCCCAAGAATGGTATGTCGGAGATAAGCATGTGTTCCAATCAACAGGACGGCCTTCTATCCAATTGGGCAAGAAAGGTTTTTTAACCGATGAAAGGGTGCTAGCGGAACCAGAAGCGATTGCGGATTTATTCCAATCTCTCAAAGGAGCTGGCATCCAGATCGGAATTGGAACAGGGCGTCCCGAGTTAGAAACATTGGAGCCATTCCAATATTTAGGGTGGTTAGATCATTTGGATCGAAACAATATTGTCACCGCCGATGATGTCCTAGCTGCTGAAAAGGTTTGCCAGGATCATGCAGGCCTATCCAAGCCACATCCCTTTACATACGTGTGGGCGCTGTCAAGTAAACAGAAATCTATCATGGAGTGTGTCGAGACCATTTTACCAATAGAGAATGGAAAAGAAATATTAATTGTCGGGGATTCTTTAGCCGATTTATTAGCGGCAAGAAAAATGGGCTGTACGTTTGCAGCCGTACTAACCGGATTATCAGGGAAGAAAGCGAGAAAAGAATTTGAAGAATACGAAGCCGATTATATTTTGGATAATGTGTTGGAAGTGAAAGAACTCGTGTGATATTAGGAAAAAGTAAGAAGTAATCCCTTTTCCAAGTTTTCAAAAGGGGAAGTTTCAGTGGATATGGCGGGAAAGACAATTCTGTACATATAGCATATGAATAGTCGTGTTTTCCGCCGATCCAACCATTCTTTTGATCCCGAAAAACAATTGGCGGATCCAGCCCAATGCGAAAAACGTGTACAGCGATTCTATTATAGGCTGCCGGCTCGCAGCACTGGACGGTCCTTATTAGATAAATAAAATGGTAGATCATCGAGTGAAGATCAAAAATATGTAAGTGTTATAATTTTTTTCATTCCTTTATTAATATTTTACCAATATTTGAATTTTTTTGATTGGCATTTTTGTCATATTTTTGATATTATTGTAAATAAGTAGAAATATTTTGTAACAAGAGGAGATGTAATCTCGAAGTAAATGATTTTTATAGATTAATAACTGAGTTTTTTTGTAAGCGCTATGATGTACAGGTCATTCTTTTATTGTCCATGTTTTAGTTGGCCTTATTAGCAACCTGTTGTGCAGGGGACAGGTTCTAAATAAACTTTATTAGAAAATGGGATAAGTTCAATGAGAAAAAAGGTTATTTCAATGAGTTTGATCATGGCAGCTATCTTGTTTATCATGTCACCATCAGCTTTTGCGGCTAAAAAGAATTTTTCATTTAATGTCAATCCGTCCGCTAACAATGGGGTCGCATATACTGCCCCAAATCCAAAAGATGACAATGAACAGAAAACGTATATTTATACGCAAAAACACAACATAATTAGTAGTGATAGATTTTACTACAATGTAAGGAAAAGTGCAAGCACGAGTTCAACTTCATATACTGGGTACATTAGAGTTACCCCGAGCAACGCTTCAAGGATAGTTAAAAGTTACTCACCAAATGCTGGAGGAAAAGGAACTAATTTGGTACTCCAAGCTGACACAGACGAATATAATGTAACCGCTGAAGGATATTGGTATTCCTGATATTCTTTCTTTTGATCAATAGACCGACCCCCTGCATCGGTTTTTTATACGAGGAGGTTTAGATGAAAAAGATATGGATAATCTTGTTTGGTTTTTCTGTGTTTATCCTTAGTGCGTGCTTTCCAACGGGGGCACCCAATAATGCTTCTGATTCAGCACACTTAAAGGCATCAAAGGATTCGGCAGCTACTGAAACCACACCTAGCTTTATTGATACAAAATTAGAAGAAAATCTAATCGTCAAAGCGGATGTAACGAGGGCGGATTCGGGAAAATTAAAAAGTAGTTCCGTCACTTTACAGGCTTTTGATGAGGATTCAATAATTAAGGAATTTCTAGAAAACAAACCAATTAAGGACACATATGAAAATAACAATGAGCTCTTTCCAGAATATAAAGAAAAATACTTTGAAGTTTCGGATGGATCGTATTTATCCTTGGACTTAGGTGCGATAAGGTATGTAGATGTATATTATGATGAACGTGAATATGATACGGTCATCAGTGGCACGAGCTTTTTTATTCGTTCAGATATAAAAAACGTCTTTCAACAGACAAGCCTAAACAATCTCTCTAAAGATAAGGCGATCGATACAGTTAGAACTGTAGCAAGTAAAGCAGGCATCTCTCCGTTAGGCGAGCCCGAAGTGTTTGCACTTGATTTCAAAACGTTGGAAAATGAATGGGAGGATTATGAGGGGAAGCATGGTGCTCATCCTAAAAAGTGGGAACAGACGGATGAGGCTTATCTTGTTATTTTTCCGGTTGTTTATGACAATATTGCTGTGACCAATAAAGGCTATTTAAGTGCTAATAATCAGATCCCTGCAATTGGCAGTCGAATTATGGGAGTGGTCCATCAGGATGACCTGATCTACTTCACATGTAGGGGAATTTATGAAATGGAAGAAACAATCAAAGAGAACATTACACCGATTTCTGTGGACATGGCACTTGAAAAAGTGAAAAACAAGTATAAGGATACGCTGCTAACCGACCCTATTCATATTTCTCATATTGCTTTGGAATATGTGCCAACTGTTTCCAGTAGTGAAGGAATTGGCTACGAACTTATTCCGGCTTGGGTTTTCACAGCTCAACAAGAGACGACTTACACGGACCAAAAAGGAACATCGACAATCTCCGCCGATTTTACAATTATCATCAACGCAGAAACGGGGGAAGAAATTCGGATTGGTGGTGAACAGTAGAGATGAAAAGAAGAGCCTTTACAATGTCGGCGATGCAAGTATCCTCCTCACCAGCTTTCTATCTCTCGATTATTGGCGTCACCGTATTATGCTTTATAAGCGTGTGGGATGAGCTGGATGCAATGGGACCAGCTTATGGAGTCTATTATTATTTTGATATCTTTATTGGACTAACGATGTTTAAAAAATTAGTTGTTTTATTTGCTGCCCTGCCCTATGTAGCCAGTTTTTGTAGTGATTGGAAATATCAATACTTAAAACCGGTAGTGATTCGCACGGGGGCAAAAAGATATGTCTGGTCCAAGGTCATTACTTGTTTTCTCAGTGGCTTTTTAACTGTTTTTATCGGGGTACTTTTATTTTGTCTCTTATTACTGCTGAAAATGCCACTTTTTCCAAGTGAGGATTTAGAAAATATCATTTCTCCGCTTTTTTCACCACTAGCAGAGGGAGCTTTCCCGTTGCTTGTTGTATTAGCTGAAAGCTTTATTTTCAGTTTGGCTGCGGCGTTATGGACAGTGGTCGGGTTAGCGGTCTCCGCTTTTATTCCGAGTCATTTTGTCGCAGTCACGACACCAGTAATTGCGAGTTACATTTTAGAAGAAGTAACAAAACTTTTTCCTAGTTGGCTTAATCTTTACCTGTTAACAAGGAGCGCTGACGTACTTCAACAAGGGCCACTGATCAGTTTTGTTTATTTCTGTTTTGTTTTTCTGTTATTTGCCGCTTTAGTTGGCTGTCTATTTGATTACCAGGTAAGGAGGCGAATTCGGAATGAAGTTGTTTAATCAAGCGCGTTGTGTTTGCTTTCAAAACTTCCGGAAATGGGGGGCGAATTATCGGGTATGGATGATTGCCATTATCTTGATCCTTTTAACTCATTATTTCACAAAGGAAATTATTGACTTTAGTAGAGAAATTGATATGAAAGTATCGCCCTGGATCTTTCCCTTTCTATTTTCGCAAAAATATACAAAGCTCTTATTCTTGTTTCCTTTACTCTTACTTTTCTGTGATGCTCCCTTTATTGATGAAAATCAACCCTATGTCATTGCCCGTAGTGGCCGGGTTCCATGGAGCATTGGACAAATTAGCTATATTGTGATTAGTTCAGCTTTTTATTTTGTCTTTTTATTTATCCTCACCATTGGGATCAACTTATTTCATATGCACTTTACATTAGAATGGGGAAAGGTGCTTGGGACATTAGCGAATACGAATGCTGCACAGGTGGTGGGATTAAAGATGTTTATTAGTGGGAGCATTACCCATTATTTTTCTCCCTTGCAAGCCATTTGGTTTTCCTTTCTTCTTTCCTGGTTGGCCGGTGTTTTTTTGGGATTATTAATTTATGTAGTCAATTCGTTATCGAACACAAGAATTTTAGGTGTATTAGCCGCATCATTCTTTCTTGTTTTAGATGCAACCATTATTGGAAGGGATTATCTATACCGCTTCTCTCCCGTTTCGTGGAGCAGTATTGAAAGGATTGATATTGAAGGAACGACACAAATGCCGTCAATCACCTATGTTTATATTGGCTTCGCTGTCCTGATTATTGGGATGATTATATCGGCAATAATTGTTAATCGAAAACAAACAATCAACGTGTTGCCGCCTATTTAGATGGAGAGGAGTGGGGAAGATGCAACCAGCGATCAAAGTTGAAAATGTAACGAAGAAATTTGGCGAGACTACTGTTTTGAATGGTATCTCCCTTTCATTTGAAAAGCAGAAGATTCACGGGTTGATCGGAAGAAATGGATCAGGCAAAACGATGTTACTTAAGTGTATTTGCGGCTTTGTCATTCCGACAACGGGCACCATTCACGTAAATGGCAAGCAAATCGGCAAGGAGATTGATGTGCCTGAAAGTGTTGGGATCATCATTGAAGCACCAGGATTTTTACCAAATTATGATGGCTATACCAATTTGAAATTTTTGGCCGCGATCCAACATACGATTTCTAAGGAACAAATTTTAGCAGTGATTGAGAAGGTGGGCTTAGATGCAAAGAGTAAGCGGCATGTTGGCAAATATTCATTAGGAATGCGCCAGCGCCTTGGACTAGCGCAGGCTTTAATGGAAGATCCAGATATCCTCATTCTTGATGAACCAATGAATGGCTTGGATAATCAAGGGGTAGCCGATATGCGCAAGTTACTCCTAGAGCTCAAAGATAAAGGAAAAACGATTATATTAGCCAGTCATGGCAAAGAAGACATTGAAATTCTCTGTGATACTGTACATGAATTAGACCATGGAAAGATTATCCGCTCCATAGAAAAGTCTCAAGTCGAAAAGGAAAACGTGGAAGGGGCCGTTCAAAGATGAACGGCCTCAGCTTTTATTTCTCAATATTTACTAGTTCCAAGTACTGAGCATCTTTCAGCCCTTTTAAAGCTTTCAGGCCAACAAGGACTTCTCCTTCCGCCTTTTTATCAAGTGTGAGGACCATGATCGCTTCTCCGCCAACATCTGTACGTCCAACCTGCATCGTGCCGATATTAATATCATAATCCCCAAGTGTTGAGCCGACACGGCCAATCATTCCCGGAATATCATGATGCTTGATATACAAAAGATTGCTTTCGGGACGAACATCGACGCGATAATCGTTCATTTTAACAATTCGAGAACCATAGCCATTTAAAATCGTCGCCCCAATATTGGCTTTGTTTTCTCCTCGATGAAGGGTAACCTCGACATAAGAAGCAAATCCTTTGCTCTTCGGATTTTTAGAAACATTCGAGGCGACACCTTGATCTTTTAACAGATGATGAGCATTAATCAAATTCACTGTATCGCCAAGATGGTGGGTTAAAACGCCCTTTAAGATATTTCGTGTTAATAGATCTGTACTTTCCTTTGCTAGCTCCCCAGCATAGGCGATTTCCACATGATCAGGGGCTTCTTGTAATAATTGAATCGCAAGTGTACCCATTTGTTCGGCTAATGTAAGGTATGGTTGCAATTTCTTCTGGGTTTCACCGGAAATTTGTGGCATGTTCACAGCATGACGAATCGATTGAGTTTCAAAAATATCAATGATTTCTTCACTTACTTCATGGGCCACTTTTTCTTGGGCTTCAACCGTCGATGCACCCAAATGCGGTGTGACAATCACATTTGGAGACCTGAGCAATTCCGTATTGGATACGGGTTCTGTTTCAAATACATCAAGAGCAGCTCCAGCTACCTGACCAGAATGTAACGCACGGACAAGCGCCTCTTCTTCAATAATTCCGCCGCGCGCACAGTTAATGATGCGAACGCCTGGCTTTGTTTTCGCTAAGTATTCATCATTGATTAATCCTTTTGTTTCTTTAATCAGAGGCGTATGAACCGTAATAAAATCCGCTTCCGCAGCAATCTCATCTAATGAAGCTTTTGTGATTCCCATTTGATGAGCGCGGTCTTCTGTTAAATAAGGATCATAGCCAAGAATATTCATCCCGAAGCTCATCGCCCGATTCGCAACCTCTGTTCCAATTTTTCCCATACCAATAATACCAAGCGTTTTTTGGTACATTTCAACGCCTTTAAATGTATTTCTTTCCCATTTTCCTGCTGTCGTAGAGGCATGGGCGGCTGGAATATTTCGGGCAAGGGATAACATCATCGCCATTGTCAACTCTGCTGCTGAGATCGTATTCGCTCCTGGTGCGTTAATGACAATGATTCCTTTTTTCGTGGCGGCGTTAATATCAATATTATCCACCCCGACACCAGCACGGGCAATGACTTGTAATTTTTGCGCATTTTCGAGAATTTCCTCTGTGACTTGCGTTTGGCTCCGAACAATAAGGGCATCATACTCAGCGATCATTATCTTTAATTCCTCTGGAGAGAGTCCTGGTTTTTTATCGACGGAAAAATTAGAATGTTCATAGAGAGCCGTTAAACCTGTATCACTAATTGCATCTGAAACTAATACTTTATACATATTGATTCAATCCTCCTAGTTTTGTGAATTTTCTTTTTGTGTTAAAAAGCAGTTGCATTGTAAAAATGAAAACGTCCCCATAACAGACGCATGCGCCTAGTTATGAGGGACGTGAGATCGTGGTGCCACCCTCGTTTACTGTATGAAAAACTCCTAGGTCTAGCTCCAGCGCCCAGCGACTAGCAAATTTACGGTTTCTTCCTACGATAAGTCAACATCGGTTCGTCCTTCGTCCTCACCGTGTTTCCTTTATCTCAGGCCAACAGGATGTTGGTCAGAACAGCGTTTCGCCAGGACGGCGCGAATTTAGCTGTTCATCCATATATTTAAATTTGTACGTCGCTAAACGGGCGCTTGCGCTTTTCTATACAGCCTCGAGTAAGTTAACGGTTAGATCCGGGCATTGGCCAGTTCAGAAGTGCTAGGCTATTCTAAGTAAAAAACACCGGTTTTCACCAACCACCGATTCTCTAAAGGATTTTACTCAAGCCGTCTTCGTCGTTACTGATTGTTTATTTGAAAAATATTCCGTATAAATATACAGTGTATTTTACCACAGAATCATAATGTTGCAAGAGGATTTTTGTAATTCATATTTTTTTCGGTATATTTTGTCATGAACGATGCAAGAATTGGTAAAATGCAATATAGTATAGATAGATATAATTGGGAAGGGAGCATCATTATGATACGATTTGGTGTTATTGGAACGAATTGGATTACAGATTCATTGATTGAAGCGGCATTACATGTAAAAGAATTTCAATTAACAGCTGTCTATTCCCGCACTGAGGAGCAGGCAAAGAAATTTGCCGGTAAATATGGCGTTGATACAATTTTCACAGATATGGAAGAGATGGCTGCTAGTCATCAGATTGATGCTGTCTATATAGCCAGCCCGAATTCTTTTCATGCCAAACAATCATTGGTATTTTTGAATCAGGGAAAACATGTCTTATGTGAAAAGCCGATTGCCTCCAATCCTGCGGAACTAGAAAAGATGATTCAAGCAGCAAAAGAAAATAAAGTGGTATTAATGGAAGCTTTAAAAACAACCTTATTACCGAACTTTAAAGCCATTCAAGAGCATATACATAAAATTGGGCCGATTCGAAGATATGATGCAAGTTACTGTAAATATTCTTCACGATATGACAGTTACCGAAATGGGACCATTTTAAATGCCTTTAATCCTCAGTTTTCGAATGGCTCGTTAATGGATCTAGGGATATATTGTTTATATCCAATGGTCGTGTTGTTTGGGGAACCGAAGGCCATAAAGGCAAATGCTGTTATGTTAGAATCTGGTGTGGATGGTAGTGGAAGTTTGCTTGTACAATATGATCATTTTGAAGCAGTGGTGACCCATTCCAAGATTATGAATGCTTATCGTCCATCCGAAATTCAAGGAGAGGAAGGGACGATCATTATCGACGAAATCTCCACACCTGAGCACATCACGATTCGATATCGACATGGTTACGAGGAAACGATCAGTCAAGCGTATGACTATCCTTCTATGTATTATGAGGTGGAAGAATTTATTCGCGTCATTCAAAAAGGGGATTTGGAATCAACCGTGAATTCCCATCAAAATTCGATGCTGACGGCGCGTATCATGGAGGAAGCAAGGAAACAAATTGGTTTAATCTATCCTGCGGATAAGATTTAGACTTTATAGACTTTATCTGAAGAAAGCTGGTGAGGGAATGAATAGGGAAAAGCTTTTCGTTCAAAAAAGCTTTTTTGAGACGTTTCTGCAAGACAAGGAAAAGGATTCACCTGTTTCTGTTTTAGGAAAACTATTTTTTCAGGAACAAAAGAAAACACAGGCCGATTTGACAGAGATTCGTTTTGCTCAAGGAGAGGTTTATTTCCATGCTCAGGATTATGAAACAGCTATTTTTAAATGGGAAAATATTCATAATGAATGGGAACCATGGGCACGGAAAAATATGGCTGATGCCTATTTTGAATTAGATTTACATGAAACAGCAGAAGAAATCTATCAATCGATTACAACCGATTCACTTTTACTCAATACGGAAATTGCGCTTCAGTTATTTGGTTTATATATTTTGCAGAAGAATGATGTGGAAGCGAAGCAAATGATTGCAAATGCTGTTTTAATTCATCCGGATTACCCGAATGTAACGAAATTGGCGCGCGCTTTTTTTGAAGAGCAAGAAGATTGGGAAAGTGCAGTAGAATTGGCCGTAAATGAATCCATTCGCACGAAGAATAGAGAATGGTTTCAGATTCTTCAATCCTATATCGAAAAAGGACATCTATGTTTTGATCCTTCCTATTTCATACCTGTATTAGAAGTCATTTTCCCAATAGATAGGGAAAAATTTGATCAATTGACTCATTCCTTATGGCTAAGCTTTGAGGATCAAGGACAGTTATTACAGTGGTTAAAAGAAATAAGCGCTTTGCTTCTGGCTTTAAAAATACCCGAAAAGCAGAGCTGGAGATACTTGCCAAATCTTTTTGAGGAAACGTATCGTAAATTGATGAGCAGTCATTTTCCTTTTCAGGATGTAGAAAAAATCATGCCGAGTTATTTAGAAGCCTGGTTAAAAACAGTGCAAATTCAAGGAGATTCTATTGCAATGGCTGCTGTTTTGACATGGAATGACTATTTCCCTGGAAATATCAATCAAAGCATTGTTGAATGTGCAAAAACTTCTATTAGAAAAAACGAAATTGACTTTGATTTGCGTAACGCTGTTCAAACGCTTATTCATGATATGGAAAATTGGGCCATCACAAATGGAATAGAGTTAGAAGACACTTCCCAAATGAGGAAGCAAAATGAACCAGAGGGAAAAGAGGATCTATCGAAATTATTAATTTTTTGTAAGAGATTGATCCATTATTACATGCAACAACAAGAAACATTAAAAAAGGAAATAACGGATTCAATTGATAAAGAAGAAGAAATCTCCGCAAAATTGCAAGGATCGATCAATCAACTGAAGGATATGGAGGAAGAAAGAACAAAAGACCTTCGCGAGGCTTTTTTAGCAATCGGAAAAGAGATCAGAGCAACCTTGAACAAATCAGTTCCTGAGATAATAAAAAAGTCGGCAGATCTGATCAAAGAAGACTCAGAATTTCGTACGATTCATCTTGAATTAAATATGGACATGAACAATCGAATTCATGATTATATTCAGGAAACGGTCATGCCTTTTTATACGGCCTCACTTGAAAACTGGATTGATAATTCAAAAGGAAATCTTGAAGAGAGTCAAGCACAATTAAAAGAATGGGAAAATGGCTTCAATGAGTACTTGGAAGAAAAGCCTATTACACTTGATTGTGACTTTCAAATATTGGCTGATTGGCAGAGAGACGCAGAGCGGATGACGATTCCCATTCAAATCGATAAAGAAAATATTATGTTGCGGAGTACCCCGTCACAAATGTTATTAAAGGGAGCCGGAAAATTGTTGGGCAGTTTTTCTAAAAATAATGCTGTATTAGCAAGATCCTATCGTCATCTTATTCAAAATGAAAATTATGAAGAAATCTGCGAATCGATTGCAACGAGAATTTTGTATCAGTTTCAGTTGTTTGAAAAAGGAATTGATCGGGACGTCCATCTTTTCTTTCGGGATCCTTTAGAAAACTTGCAAGCAGCGGTAGAGGAAATTCAAGCGGAAATTCAAGAAAATCAGTCTCGGCTGGAAAGGCTAGAACAGGATCCCGACTTATTATTGGGTCCCTTAAAGCTATTCCAATTGCAGTCACAACAATATGATTGGTTAAACGATGTAAAAATGGATCAAATAAGCACAGAATAACTTCAACGAAATTGGAACATAAAATGCGTGTTCAAAAAGGAGGATAAAAAGGACCAAGAAGTTCGAGGCGGTGTAGCTTTGAGCAGCGGACTTGTACAGGATGTACTGACTTCTGCGTTGCCCACAGGACGTGGGCGGTTTTAGCAGAAGATCCTTATCCTTATACATGAGCAGCGGAAAAGCAAGCCAACGAAGAAATTCGCTTATGTCATTTTACTGGACTTTTTGAACATCCTCATAAAGGAGAAGTAGGAGACAAAATGAAAATTGCCTTAATTGCTCATGATAAAAAGAAGGACGATATGATACAGTTTACGACAGCTTATAAGCTGATTCTAGAAAACCATGAATTATTTGCAACAGGCACAACAGGGTTGAAAATTATAGAGGCGACCGGGCTATCAATCAACAGATTCCAATCAGGTCCACTTGGCGGTGATCAACAAATTGGTGCCTGCATTGCGGAAAATAAAATGGATATGATTATTTTTTTGCGAGATCCGCTAACAGCCCAGCCACATGAACCAGATGTTTCTGCCTTAATGCGTCTCTGTGATGTATATGGTGTACCCCTTGCAACCAATATGGGCACAGCAGAAATTCTCATTCGCGGATTGGATCAAGGCTTCCTTGATTGGCGGCCAGAATGACGGTCAAGCAAGTGAGGGAGGGCATTCCAATATAGGGGAGGTCCTAGTCCTCTTTTTTCCTATCTACATTTTGATAAACTGTCAATAGTAGCCAATGACGCTTCCCTCTTAAAATGATATACTAGGACTAGAATTTAGGCCTGCAAGACACAGGTCACAAAGGCGTGGTGAAGGATGTCGCCAATTTAGCCTTTGATCCTTTAACAATGAAGGAGATGGAAGATTGAAATCAGATTTCAAAATCACAACGAAGGTCGCTCCTCTAGTCATTGGTTTGATTTTGATTGTAAGTCTAACGATTTGGGCTGTCGTATCCATTCATAAGGGCACTGTGATTCCATTTTCCTCCATAGAAAAAGTAATTCAAGCACAGAATGGAGAAATGGTTGATCTTAAAGAATTGGCAGATGGTACCATTTATATAAACACTCCTGAAGGGAAATATGTTTCTCATTTTCGTCCTAACAGTCCAAAAGTGGAAGAATTAGTAGAGAAATATAATGTTCAATATAAATATTCTGATGGATCTCAAGCAGGGAATTGGATTTTTGGTGGGTTGCTCGTAATTGTATTGGCTGCCGCCTTGTTTATTCAGAAAAAGGGTGGAATCGCGGGGGCGAAATTGAAACATAACACAGCAAAACCAATGCCTCTTCCTTCGATTACAATGGAGGATATTGGTGGTTTACCTGAAGAAATGAAGGAAGAAATCTATCAGACTCTTGAAATTGTCAAAGACCCTGAGCGTTCAAAAAAAATAGGAATTACAGCACCGAAGGGTATTTTATTATACGGACCTCCAGGAACGGGGAAAACATTACTTGCCCAAGCGATGGCTCATGAGTTGGGAGCCAGTTTCTTTACGGCAAGTGGATCAGCCTTTACAGAATTATTTGTTGGGGTCGGTGCTTCTCGAATCAGGGGATTATTTGAAAATGCACGCAAATCTACACCTGCTGTGATTTTTATTGATGAGGTCGATGCACTTGCGGGAAAAAGGAAGCAGCATGGCGGGGAAGAGGCGGAAAAAACTTTAACAGAACTGCTTGTTCAACTAGATGGAGGACATAAGAATGAGGGGATTCTATTTATTGCTGCCACCAACCGTAAAGATATGCTAGATGATGCCTTTTTACGTCCAGGCAGGATCGATTTTAGCTTCCATGTTCCATTGCCAGATATGAAAGGCCGGAAGGAAATCATTGATATTCATAGTAAGGACAAGCAACTCTCTGAAGAAGTTGTTGCTTCATTAGATACTCTTGCGGAGAGTACATCAGGCTTTTCCGGGGCTGAAATTAGTTCTTTGTTTGAATCGGCAAGTCGAAAGGCTGTTCGAGAAGGGCGAGATTTAGTTGGGATGGAAGATCTTGATTATGCGATTGATCGAACGATTCTTGGGTCCACATCTCGTGCCTTAAATGATCCCGAAACGAAGCGAAGAGTGGCGATTCATGAAGCTGGACATGCACTTGTACAAGCTTTAACAAAACCAAATTCAGTCCGAAAAGCGACAATTATTCCGCGTGGTCAAGCATTGGGATATGTGGCTCCAATCCAGAAAGAAATGCATTTATCAACAACAAGTGAGTTATTGGATCAGGTCAGTATGATTTTGGCAGGTGGAGTAGCAGAACGTCTTTATTTAGGAGAACATAGTATAGGCGTTAGTGGGGATGTCCAACAAGCAAAAAAAGTGTTAGAGGATATGGTTGACACAGGGATGCTTGAAGATGGATTCACCTTAACCTTTGATCAACAAGATAAAGACATGAAAATGCAAGATCTATATAGGAAAGCTCTGGAAAAAACGGAACAGATCATAAAAGCCCATCAAGCTAAATATGAACATTTAGTAGAAGTACTACTAAAGAAAGAAACTTTAGACGGTGATGAAGTTCAAGCGATTGTCAATAGAGGGAGTTTAGCAACGATGGAAGAAGCGTCGTCATATGTATAAAAATAAAGTCCAGTCTTCGTGGTCAAGAGGATCACAGGGACTGGGTTTTTTAATCGATTGATCATATGCAACAGCAATCTTTTATTCTAAACCTTCTATGAAACATACATAACAACAAAAAAGGTTGAAATTTTTTTGATATAATTGTAACTTTTATGTAACGCATTATATTAAAATTGTAGTAGAATTTTGTCGAAAGGGTTGCTAAATAGAAAAATCGCCCCAAAAAATAGTGACCGAGAAACAAAAATTTAGGAAGGTTTGTACATAGAATGAAAGAACATAAGGATACGCAAAAGAGAAAATTTTCAATGATTATTCTTTCAACCTTACTCATAGTCTGTCTTTTTCTTGCTGGTATGGTGTTAAAGGGTAAAGCGGTAGAGGGGCATGACGGCAACCCTACCTTTGAGGTCGCTCAAACGATTGATCAAACACCTGATGAGAAGGCGGGTTTCACCGCTTCCAAGCTTAATGAGTCGATCCGAATCAAAAAAGAAACAGAGTTAGAGAAGAAGCGACAAGAGCAGGCTTTGGAGCAATTGCATAAAGACAATGAAAATAGAGTCGTTTATTTGACTTTTGATGATGGACCCTCACCAGAAGCAGATCAACTACTGGATATTTTAAATCAATATCATGCGAAGGCGACCTTCTTTATGCTTGGACCGAAAATCAAGCAATATCCGGCTGTTGTTCAAAGAATGGTGGATGAGGGATTTGCTATAGGAATGCACGGAATTACCCATGATGCCCAGCAAATCTACAGCTCAGCGAAAGCACCACTAAAGGAAATGATGGAAGGTCAAAAAATGCTTCAAGACATCACAGGGGTTCGTTCGGATATTATCCGTTTACCTTATGGAAGTATTCCTTACTTAACGGAAGACATGCGCTATCATCTGGATCAACAAGGATTTAAAATTTGGGATTGGAATATTGACAGTGAGGATTGGAAATTGGGAGACAAGCGCTTTGTTTCAAAGGTGATCAGGGATATAGAGAATCTTAGAAAAGCAGGGGAATCCCCTATTATTTTACTGCATGATAAACCAAAAACGATTCAATACCTTCCACAATTGTTAAAGTACTTGCAAAAAAATAAATATCAAACAAAGGTGCTGACCAATGAGCAAGCTCCTTATACTTTTCAGTGTAATGAGCGTTGTTATTCAATTAACCAGTAATTTTGATCGCAATAGAGGAGAAGAGAAATGAAGTTATTTCAAAAGTTGCTTGCACTAGGATTATTGATCGTTTCCATTATCTTTATATGTACGTTCTATATTCATCACCAAGATCAAAAGCGGATAGAGAATATTACCCGCCTTTTGGAAAAGTCCGCACAAATAGAGAAAACATTTGCTAGCAATCAACAAGGATTAAGTGCTGCGAGCCAAGAGGAAAAAAAGTTATACGATAAAATTATTTCTTACCAAGTAGACAATAATCAAGAAATAAGGGAAAGTGTTCAAGCCGTTCTCAATTCTATCGAAAAACAGCAACAATACTTAGAAGAAAGCAAACAAAATTTTAGTGAAGCCTATCATACATTGTCAACTATCCAACCATTCATTCAAAAAGTGAGAGATCCAAAGCAAGTAAAAGCAACATCTTCCATGGTTCAATTAAACGAACAGCGTTATCAGCTTTATTTGGATTATGCAAAGGATTATGCTGCCGCCATTGCTTTAAACAAAGAGCTTTATCAACAGATAGGGAAAGAGCAATTCAATGAACAAGAATTGGACCAGCAAGTCGAAAAGATTAATCGACTGTATCAAAAGTTGCATAAGAAGAAAGATCAATTTAATCGTTATACTAGCCAATTTAATCAAAAAAAGGAGCAGTATTATCGGCTAGCTAAACTTATTTAAATAAAAAGAAGCCTTGGATGAGAAAACCTAAGGCTTCTTTTTATTTAGATTGTAGAGGAAACGACCGGATGTACTTGTACACCTTCCGATGTCATTGTTAAACATTCGACTGTGTAATCCGGAAATTTATTTTTTAAAAGAGAGGAGACTGTTTCTCCTTTCCCTGTGTCAACCAAAGAAATTGTTGTCGGACCTGCTCCACTAATCACAGTGGCATAGGCACCCGCTGATTTTGCTTCGAGCCGAATTTGTTTGTAATAAGGGATCAGTTCTGCCCGGTAAGGCTCATGAAATAAATCTTGTTCCATCATTTTTCCGGCAAGCTGATAATTTCCAGACACAAGCGCGGCAAATACAATATTTGCAATCGAACTAGCCGCCGCCGCCTGATTACGTGTCCATTGATTTGGCAAGACAAGCCTTGCTTCATCGGTTTTTAATTCAAATTCAGGAATGGATACGACAAACTCTAATTGCTTATCGATTTTTTGAAACCATTCAATCGATCCATTCGGAAGCTGTGAAGCAATAACCAATCCCCCAAACATGGAAGCAGCGACATTATCAGGGTGTCCTTCTAATTTTGTTGCAATGACTAGCTTTTCCTGATCTGATAAGGATAAATCGCAGAGTTGGTTAGCAAGTTCAATTCCCGCCACAATCGCAGACGCACTACTACCAAGACCACGGGCCAAAGGAATATCACTTTCTACTATCACTTTACTAGCGGGTAAAGTCGTGTGATAGGTATCAGCCGTCTCGAGAGCAGACTGATAGATTAAATGGTCATGAGGATCTAAGATAGGTGGCAGATAAGTCGATTGATGCTCAAACAACCATTCATTTGATTTCTCCACAGTCAGTGTTAAATACTTATTCAAGGCAATCCCAACCGAATCAAATCCCGGGCCAACATTCGCACTGCTGGCCGGAACGGTGATCATAAACTTATTATTCATTTGAGAGGAATCCTTTAATATATTCCAATACCTTCTCTTCATCATTCGGAAGAGTTGTTGTTTTCATATTGATTTCAGATATCGCCGTTTGTGGATCCTTTAGGCCATTTCCAGTCAAGACAGCGACAACTCTAGAACCTTGAGGAATATTCCCTTTGCTATGTTGCTGCAGTACTCCGGCTATCGAAGCACATGAAGCAGGTTCTGCAAAGACCCCTTCCGTTTTGGCGAGTAATTTGAACGCTTCTAGAATTTCTGGATCTGATACAGATTGGATCATGCCTTTTGATTCATCTCGAGCCGCCTCTGCAAGCTGCCAACTAGCAGGGTTTCCAATGCGAATAGCTGTGGCGACTGTTTCCGGTTGTGCAATCGGCTTGCCTTGAACAATAGCAGCAGCACCTTCTGCTTCAAATCCATACATCTTCGGCAGGCCGCTTTGTTTGATTTCATGATATTCTTTGAACCCTTTCCAATAGGCACTAATATTCCCAGCGTTGCCAACAGGGATCGAAAGTATGTCTGGAGCCTGGCCTAATTGATCACACACTTCAAATGCGGCTGTTTTTTGTCCTTCTAAACGATAAGGATTGACAGAGTTTACTAGAGTAACAGAGGAGGTTTCACTAATCGTTCTTACCATTTTTAAGGCTTCATCAAAATTCCCGTCAATTTCAACGATTTCTGCTCCATACATCATTGCTTGCGCTAATTTTCCAAGCGCGACTTTTCCTTTTGGGATGACAATAATGGCTTTTATTCCCGCTTTTGCAGCATAGGCAGCAGCCGCTGCTGAAGTATTTCCAGTTGAAGCACAAATAATCGACCGGCTACCTGATTCAACTGCTTTGGCTACGGCCATCACCATGCCCCGATCTTTAAAAGAGCCAGTAGGATTTGCGCCCTCAATCTTAGCATATAACTCAATCCCAAGTTCTTTAGATAAATGAGAGAGATGAACAAGTGGTGTATTTCCCTCTTTTAGTGTAAGCGCCGGCGTTTGATCTGTTACCGGTAAGTATTCTTTATATGTTGCGATTAATCCCGGCCAATTCATTACTTTCCATCTCCTTCAACACGATAAAAACTAATTACGTCATGTACAACAGGTAAATCCCTTAATTGCATTAAGGCTGTTTGGAAGTTCTCTAAAGAAACAGTATGTGTCACAATAATGATTTCCGCAAGTTCATCCTTGCTTAGTGGAGTTTGTAAGATTTGTTCAAAGCTAATCCCAAGGTCATTGAATAAAGAAGTGATTTTGGAAAAGGCACCCACTTCATCTTTCAAATGCAAGCGAAAATAATATTGACTAAAACGCTGATCAGCACTTTTCAGGACACCATCAAATCTTGGTCCGACAAAATGATGACCATTTACACCAAGTCTCATATTTTTTATAATGGCGACTACATCTGACATCACTGCCGTTGCGGTGGGTAAACTTCCGGCTCCTGGACCATAAAACATCGTTTCTCCAACTGCTTCTCCATTTACATAAATAGCATTATATTCATTTTTCACAGCGGCTAATGGATGGCTATTTGCTAGGAAGGTAGGTTGGACACTCACTTCTAATTGCTGATTTTCGAAATGAGCAAAGCCAATTAGTTTCATCGTTAAACCTAATTTTTTACCATAATTAAGATCCTCAAGTGCAATATGGCTAATTCCCTCGACTTCAACATCCTCTAACTCCACATTCGTGAAAAAGGCCAGTCTTGTTAAGATCGCCATTTTTCTAGCTGCATCTAAGCCTTCCACATCTGCTGTTGGATCAGCTTCAGCAAAACCAAGCTCTTGTGCTTCCTTTAAAGCTTTCTCATAGGAAAATCCTTCTTCATCCATTTTCGTTAGAATATAATTGGTCGTACCATTGACGATCCCCATCAATTTCTGGATTCTATCGGAAACGAGTCCATCTGACAGTCCCCTTAAAATCGGTACACCGCCCGCAACACTTGCTTCGTAAAATAGATCACAATTATTTTCTAAGGCTATTTGTTGAAGCTCTGGACCATATAGAGCAATCAAGTCTTTATTGGCTGTAGCAACATGTTTCTTGGCTTTTAGTGCTTTCGTAATATGTTCACGGGCCTCTTCCACACCGCCCATCACTTCAATAATAATATCAATTTCTGGATCTTGCAAAATTTTATTTGCATCTGTTGTTAATTCTGTATTACCCATTTGAATATGACGGTCTTTTTCTAAATCACGGACTAAGACAGTTTTCACTTTCACTCTGCAGCCTACTTGATGAACAAGTTCATCATGATGATCATGAATTAATTGAATGACCCCAGATCCAACTGTGCCTAAACCAAATAGACCAATAGAAACATCACTTTTCAATTTCGCCCACTCCTTAGCTGTCCTTTGTATAGAAACAATTGTCTTTATATGGTAGACATTCACAGCGGAATTGTCAAGGACTTTTTCGCCCTTTCTTAAATTAATGATTCTAAAGGTATCTGTATATTTTGGTGTATTGATCATCTTTTCATTAGACGATTTATCTTCATCAATTTTTGTCGAAAAAGTGAGTGGTGTGAAAAATCTTCACACCAAATTCACAGGAAATAAAGTAGCATTTATTTAAAAGAAAGCAAGATATATATTCTATTGTCTAGGAGGGAACCTATATGGCAGGAATTTTATTGAATAATGTGTCAAAGCAGTATGGGAAATTCAAAGAATTTGCCGTAAAAGACTTCAATTTAGATATTGAAGATCAGGAATTTTTAGTTTTTCTAGGACCTTCAGGGTGTGGAAAATCAACCACCTTGCGGATGGTTGCGGGATTGGAGGATATTACAGGAGGAGAGATTTTTATCGGCGACACGCTTGTGAACGATATACCCCCAAAAGATCGCGATATCTCCATGGTTTTTCAAAATTATGCTCTATACCCAAATCTAAGCGTTTACGAAAATATCGCATTCGGACTTCGGATTAGAAAAGTACCTAAGTTTGAAATTGAAGATGCGGTCAAACGAGCGGCTCGAGTATTGGAGATTGGTAGCTTTTTAGATCGTAAACCAAGGGAATTAAGTGGTGGTCAAAGGCAGCGTGTTGCTTTAGGAAGAGCCATTGTTAGGCAGCCTCAGGCTTTTTTGATGGATGAACCCTTATCCAATTTGGATGCGAAATTGCGGGTGCAAATGAGGGCGGAAATCATTCGCTTGCATAAAGCAATCGGCGTTACAACGATTTATGTTACCCATGATCAGATTGAGGCGATGACAATGGGGGATCGAATTGTCGTAATGAATAGAGGGATTATCCAGCAAGTAGATACGCCTGAAGTGATTTATAATCGACCACAAAATATGTTTGTAGCCAAATTCATTGGAAATCAGCCAATGAACTTTTTCAATGGAACGATCCGGGAAATTGATGGTCATATTCGGTTCTTTACGAAAGCGTTTAATTTACGTTTAACGGATGAGCAAGCCGCCATGATGAGGAATAAAAGAATGCATGATTATGAGGTTGTGATGGGAATAAGACCAGAACATATCGGAGTTGAGCGGGAATTACTAGATTACTACCCACATGCTACAATTAAAGGATTTTTGCAATTTAATGAGTTTATTGGTTCTGACCATTATTACCATGTAGACGCCTATGGAAAAGAATCCTTCACAGTAAGAGCCCATCCAAGATATCGATATGATGAAGGGGATGAAGTAACTGTAGCGGTTGATATGGGAAAGGCATTATTCTTTGATAAGAATAGTCAAGAATTAATGACAGATTAAGGGAGGAAAAAATGAAATCGTTTAAAATATTTTCAACCAGACAATCGTTCTATTTTTTCGTGATAGCCGTCTTTATTTTAAGCCTATTCCAACCTTTCACAGATCCCAAAATCGCAGCGGCAGAAGAAGATAAAGCCGAAGTAAAATCAGATTTATCGCAATTTATTGAACCCTTTTATTACGATATTTTGCATAATTGGCAAGAGGAAGGGATTAAATCTGGGAAAGACCATATAAAAGTGGAAGGGAAAAACGTAGCGAAACTGTCTGATGATGCTGCATTCACTGTTGATTCCTATAAAGGACGAGATCAAGTGGGAATATTTGCGGATTCAGTTGGTTGGGTAGAATATGAAGTGGATGTGAAGAATGCAGGACTATATGAAATCGGGATGGACTATATTCCTCTATCTCAAGGGGAAGGTGGAAGCCGTCAATCTGTTATTTTAAGTGTAGAGATAAACGGATCGATTCCATATCGGGAGGCACGTTCCATCGAATTAAGAAGACAGTATATAGATCAAGATCCACAATTTGATGACGAAGGAAATCAAATTAGATCATTAGTAGAGGACATTTCCGACTGGACGACAGCTCCGTTTCGCGATCCCGGGGTAAGTGTGGAACCGCTTCAATTTTATTTGGAGAAAGGAAAAAACACCATTCGCATCCAGCCGCAAAGAGAAGCAGTGGCGATTGAATCCTTTACGATTCAACCACCCTCTAGTTATCCGACTTATAAAGATGTAAAAGCGGAATATCCAAAAAGCGACACAGGTTCCGATCATACAATTAAACTGGAAGCGGAAGATTTTCTCTCGAAAAACTCAACATCAATCCAAGTACAATATAACCGGGATCCTTTAACTACACCTGAATCATTGAATAAAGTGAAGTTCAATACGTTAGGAGGAACTAGTTGGCAAGATGGCGGGAAAGCCGTCACATGGGAATTCGAAGTTCCTGAAACGGGAAAATATAAAATTGGCTTTCGTGGTTTACAGAACTACCGAAAAAGTTTGGCCACTTTTAGAAGTATTTACATTGATGGTGAAATTCCATTTGCAGAAATGAAGAACTTCAAAATTCCTTATGCAGCAAAATGGCAGGAAGTGATTGTTCAAGATGAAAAGGAACAGCCCTACCAATTCTACTTGGAAAAAGGGAAACATACTCTTACTTTTGAGGCTACCTATGAACCATTTATGCCGATCATTACTCAAATAGAAGAAGTATCGGAGCAAATTAAGTCTGTATCACAGGAACTGCGCCTTGCTTCTGGGGGGAGAATTGAAAAAGGGAAGGCCGTTGTTGATGAATTCAGGGTTTGGAATGTAAAGAAAGAGTTGCCCGGATTGATCGAACAGCTTGAAGCCATGCATGATCAACTTGCTAAAATGGCAAAGCAAACAATTGAAATTAATGGAGAAAGAAATAATGTTTCACAAGCTTTTGAATCAGCTGTCCAGGACTTAGCTAAATTATTAGAAAAACCAAATGAGATTCCCAATAAGCAAGTGGTTATTGGAACAATGCAAGAGAAAGTGGATCAACAAAGACAAGAACTAATGGACGGTCCATTAGAGATCGACAAACTTTATTTGGTATCAGAAAAAGAAGATTTCCCAAGAATGACAGCCAATCCATTTGAAAAAGTAAAGGGAACCTTTCATTCTTTACTCTATTCTTTCCAAGATCGGAATCAATTGCGAGAGCAAAAAGAGGAAGATTTAAATGTTTGGATGATGTGGGGCCGTGATTATGCGGAAGAATTACAACAATTGGCTGACCAATATTTCACTCCTAAATATGGCATAAGGGTAAAAGTCAATCTCATCCAAGATCAAAATCTATTAATTTTGGCAAAAGCTGCCGGCATAATGCCTGATGTTGCGCTTGGGGTACCGAGTGGTATGCCTTTTGAGATGGCTCTCCGCGGAGCAGCGAAAGATATTTCGGAGTTGCCTGGTGCAGATGAAGTACTGAATCAATACGCACCTGGATCATTGCTTCCTTATTATTATGATGGACATTATTACGGGATTCCAGAAACGATTAATTTTAAAGTAATGTTTTATCGAAAGGATATTTTACAACAATTAGGCCTTGATATTCCTGAAACATGGGAAGATGTCTATGATATGATTCCGACCTTATTGCAGAATCAATATAATTTTTATGCGGATCCGAAAGATTTTTCCTATATGCTGTATCAAAACAATTCAGAGCTTTATACGGATAATGGATTGGCAACAGCTTTAGACCAACCGGACGCTTTTAAGGGATTTAAAGAATGGACGAATTTATTTAACCTGCATGGACTTGATAATCAGGTGCAGAGTTTTTATCAACAGTTCCGGAAAGGGACCATGCCGATCGGTATTTCTGATTTTAATCAGTATATGCAGTTATTAGTAGCAGCCCCAGAAATTTTGGATACATGGGGAATCGCGCCCATTCCTGGTCATATAAACAGTGAAGGGGAGCTTGTTCGCTGGGCTGGAGGAACGGGTATGGATACAACGAGTATGATGCTATTTAATGATACACCAGAAGAGAAACAAGAGTTGGCATGGGAATTTGTTAAATGGTATACCTCACCCGAGATCCAAACAGAATATGGGTTAAATCTGGAACAATTCAGAGGCGAAACTTTTCGCTGGAATTCGGCCAATATTAAGGCATTTCGTAAGATGCCTTGGAGAAAAGCGGATTTAG
This sequence comes from Lederbergia sp. NSJ-179, assembly GCF_022867885.1. GTDB lineage: Bacteria > Bacillota > Bacilli > Bacillales > Bacillaceae_C > Lederbergia. The sequence goes on from NZ_JALIFP010000007.1 coordinate 105,031, forward strand.
AGGCAATATTGGAACAATGGAGATGGGTAAAGGATGTGCCCAATGTACCTGGGGGTTATATGACAACAAGGCAATTGGATTTCGCTTGGAACCAAACTGTTTTGGAAAGCGAAAATCCTCGAGTGGAATTAGAAAAGGCGGTAAAAGAGATCAATCGTGAGTTAAAAAGAAAGCAAATTGAATTTGACATCCTGGACGAAAACGGCAATGTTTTACATCCATTAAAGTTACTTGATGTATCGAAGCCATGGGAAGGAGTGAACCAAAATGAATAGTCATACGCAAGTGGAGAATACAAAGGCAGGTTCAGTTGAGCGCGTCCCAAGTCCCTTTAAACTAAAAATGAAGAATAAGACAAAACAATTATTGGCTGATATTTGGAAATTTCGCTTATCCTATTTGTTTATTGCTCCCTTTATGATTATGTTTATTATCTTTATTGTTGTTCCTGTTATCGCAGCGATGGGGTTAAGTTTCACGTATTTTAATTCGATTCAATTTCCAGAATGGTCAGGCTGGTTAAACTATCAAACCTTGTTCTCACAAGATATCGTGTTCCTACAGAATGTTTTACCGAATACCTTTAAGTTTGCTCTTTTTGTAGGACCTGTCGGGTTTATTCTTGGATTTCTGTTGGCTTGGTTTATTTCCCAATTGCCCAACACGGTACGAATGATATTTGCACTGGCGATGTATGCACCATCGCTAGCAGCAGGGGTTGCGATGGCTGTCGTTTGGCAAGTTATGTTTTCAGGGGATCGAACAGGTTATATTAACAGCTTTCTCCTTAAATTTAACTTTATTACAGAACCAGTAATTTTTTTGCAAGATCAGAATTGGCTCTTGAATATTATGATCGTCATCTCGATCTGGTCAAGTATGGGGATTGGTTTTCTAGCGTTATTAGCAGGATTGTTAAATATCGATCAGGAGCTATATGATGCAGGAAGAATTGACGGTGTTTCAAGCAGATTACAGGAAATTTGGTATATTACTTTGCCGTCCTTAAAGCCGCAATTATTATTTGCCGGGATCATGTCGATCGTTCATACGTTACAATCCGGAGAATTAGGTGTCCAGCTGTCTGGTACAAATCCAACCCCAAACTATGCTGGGCAAGTAATGATCAGTCATATTGAGGATTATGGATTTATCCGTTTTGAGCTCGGGTATGCGAGTGCGGTCTCTGTTATTCTTTTGTTGCTTATGTTTTTGCTAAGTCGAGTCTTCACCTATCTCTTTGGTGAAAAGGAGGACGCTTAGGATGAAAATCGTCGATAAATTAAAAAATGCGGGCGATGACATCGTCTTTAAAATCAAGAACTTTGGTAGGGATATTAGAAGATTAGATGCCACCCAGTGGGTAATTTTGTTCTTTCTTACATTATTAGCGATTTTTATGCTATTGCCGATTGTCTATATTTTTAATCATGCGTTTAAGCCTTTACATGAGTTGTTTTTGTTTCCACCAACTTTTATTGTGCAAGATCCGACTTTTCAAAACTTTGTTGAATTGATGTCAATGACACAAGACACGTTTATTCCGGTTTCACGTTATATTTTTAATAGTGTGATTGTGACGATCTCTGCCACTGCTGCAATGGTGATTACAAGTTCATTATGTGCTTATGCCTTGTCAAAGCACAAATTTCCGGGTAACAAGTTAGTATTCGGGATTATTATGCTCTCGCTCTTGTTTGTTCCAACTGTTTTACAAATTCCAAGGTATGTGGTTGTCCAAAACTTAGGAATTATGAACACATACTGGGGTCATGTATTGCCAATGGTGGCGATGCCGGTAGGGGTATTCTTGATGAAGCAATTTATGGATCAAGTACCTAACGAGATAATGGAAGCGGCAAAGATTGATGGCGCCTCAGAGTTTGGCATGTTTATGCGGATTGTAATGCCGATTGTGACACCTGCGGTTGCGACGATTGCGATTATATCCTTTCAAGGTGCCTGGGGAAATGTGGAAACCTCGCAATTATTTATGCAAGATGAATCGATGAAAACCTTGCCCTATTATATGCAATCACTGACAGCCAATTTGGCTAATACAGTGGCAAGACAGGGAGCCGCTGCTGCCGGGGCCTTGATTATGTTTTTACCGCAATTGATCATATTTTTGTTTTTCCAAAGAAAGGTTATTGCGACAATGGCTCATTCTGGAATTAAATAAGGCAGGGAAAAAGGAGGTACTGTAATGAACATAATACGTAGAATTTGGCACTTCTTATTCGCCTCTATCAGCCTTATAATCTTGTTTTTGTCTTCCTCTTTGATGGTGAAGGCAGACGCACCCTATGAAACTTTCAGTGTGAATGGTTTTGGTAGAACAATATTTACACAGCCTGCATATGAACCGACCGGGGTATTGGCACAAGATATATATGTGACTGATGAAAATGGCGAAAGCGTTTATTCTCCATTAAAGCAACCACAAGATTTATTTATTGATGAAAATGATCATATTTATATTGCGGATACTGGAAATAACCGCATTGTCCATTTGGATAAAGACGGGCAGCTGATTCGAGTGATTTCGGTTCCAGAAAGTCCATTGAATCAGCCGTCAGGGGTTTTCGTTGATAAAAATGGAGATATTTTTGTAGCGGACACTGGAAACAAAAGGGTCCTCCGATTAGATAAGGATGGAAAGCTCATCAAAGAATTTGGACGTCCTGAATCAAAGTATGTGGATGACAAGTTTGTCTATGAACCGATTAATATGATTGTGGACCGCCGTGGCTTTATATTTGTTGTCTCCCGCGGAACCTATCAAGGGATTGTTCAGTTGGATCCAGAAGGAGAGTTTTACGGATTCTACGGGACAAATGTAACGGAAGTTTCGTTAATGGACCGGATTCGGAATATCTTTTATACGGAGGAACAATTGAAGCGGCAGGTTCGACTGCTCCCGAACCCGATTCGTAATATTGATATTGATCAAAATGGGTTTATTTATACCGTTTCCCGGGATAAAACGGAACAAATTAAAAAGATTAATGTCCGCGGTGAAAACCAGTGGAAGGGTTTCTCCTTTAGTGACAATATTAATTTGGATTTTTTGCGAAGAAGAATGATGACACCAACGGATGATGAGGAAGGGCCTCCAGCTACGGAAATTACCGATGTCACGGTTGATCAGAATGGCATTGTGACAGTGATTGATAAAGCAAATGCGATTATCGCCCAATTTAACCAAACAGGTGAACTGCTCTTTTTCTGGGGAGCGCCAGTGACCTCCGGTTCTCCGCAGGTCGGCGTTACAAAGAGTCCGGTTGCCCTTGATACAAATAGTGAAAATAAGATTTTTATTTTGGATGACTCCCTTAACTTAGTTCAAGCGCTTCAACCAACGGACTTTGGTCAAGATATTCAATCAGCTTATATTCTTACTCAAGAGGGGAGATATGAAGAAAGCGAAGAGTATTGGGATAAAATTGTGAAGCAAAATGCCTTATTTTCGCCCGCTTATGAAGGACTTGCACGTGCTGCTTTTTCCCGGGAGAATTACGAGGAAGCAAGAGAATTGTATAAACTATCAGGGGATGAAACAGGCTATTCCGATTCCTTTTGGCAAATCAGACTGCAATGGTTTCAAAAGAACTTTGCCTATTTTGCTAATGCGTTTCTTGTGATTGGAGTAGGGACCATTGTCGGCTCTCAATATCAAAGAAGGAGCAAACGGAAAATTAAAAGAGTCAAAAAGAACAGGGCAAGGAAAAAAGAACTTACGTTAATCGAGCATTTAAAGCATGCTTTCTATATCCTTATCCATCCTTTAGATGGGTTTGCCGATATCAGATATAGCAATAAAGGCGGTTATTTAAGTGCTTTCGTTATTCTCGCCTTAGTAATCGTTGTCGCTTTAACGAGAATTTATTATACGAGTTTTACCTTCCAGCCTATTCCAGTGGAAAACTTGAATGCCGGATCGATTTTATTAGGCGCAACAGTTGTCTGGGTATCTTGGGTCATTTGTCATTATCTCATCGGGGCGATTCGTTACGGGCAAGCTCGTTTTAAAGATGTGTTCATCGGCAGTGCCTATTCCTTATTACCGGTATTTTTATTAGGCCTTCCAATTGCTTTATTGTCTAATATTATGACGTTAAGTGAAGGCTCCATTTATGGATTTTTCACTTCAATGATGATTATCTGGTGTGCGGCCCTATTCTTTTGGATGGTGCAAGCTTTACAAAATTATTCCGTCGGTGAAACGATCGTCAATATTTTGTTAACCCTATTTTCGATGATCATGTTATGGGTGCTGATCTTTATTATCGTTGGCTTATCTTCCGAGACAATTGACTTTGTCTATACACTTTATCAGGAGGTGACAATGTAATGTTTAAGAAGAAAGCGATGCTGCTCATCCTTTTAGCTTTACTGCTCGTCTTCAACTCAGGAACCGTTATGGCCCAAACAGATTCATCTGAAGAGGAGCAAACAGATGAAAATGCAGCAGATGAGGCAGCAAGTGAGGAGACAGAGGTACCGAAGGGAACAGATAAAGTGGTAGGTTCCCTTCCAGATGAAAGTAAATTTGAAGCTGTGGCTGAAAATGACAACTTCATTTTACAAGCGGACCCGAAAAGTGGACATTTTACTGTGACGAACAAAAAATCTGGAAAGGTCTTAAGATCATTTCCTAATCCAGAAGGCTGGGGAGAAGGGCAGACCTCTGAGGTTTGGCAAGTCCATTTGCAATCTCCTTTCATGTTCACGTATGTAGAATTTAATGTTCGTAAAGATGTCGTGAAAGAATCAAACTTTAATAGTCAAGGAGGAGAAGTCGATTATAAAAAAATTGAAAATGGCTTCCAAATTACCTATGACTTACCCAAAGTGGGCTTCGTGATTCCTGTAGAGGTAAAACTTGGTGATGACTACGTTGAAACGCGGATTTTAGCGGATGACATTGTCGATGGAAAAGAAGTTCCTAAGGATAAAGAGGAGGCGAAAAAAGATCCGAAAAGCAGGCTCGTTTCCTTACGCTTATTTCCTTTTCTAGGAGCAGACACTTCAGAAAAAGAAAATGGCTATGTATTTCTTCCTGATGGTCCGGGTGCCTTAATTGAGTTTCAAAAAGACCGGGCAAGCACAAATAACTTGTATACGGAGAGGGTGTACGGAGATGACTTGGCTTTTTCCTCCAAATCCAATCTTTCTAATCGACAACCTGTTCGAATGCCTACTTTTGGGATAAAATCGGGAAACGACGCCTTCTTAGGGATTATTGAGGACGGGGATGTGTATGCCAATATCGTTTCTGCGCCGTCTCAATCCTTAAGTCAGTACAATTGGGTAACAGCAGAACATTTATTTCGCTTTAAATTTTTCCAGCCGACAAATCGGAAGACATTCGCAGGATTTCATACCTATTCCGATGAGATGCAAAGAGGGGATCGTTCCATTCGCTATTATATGCTGGAAGGAAACGACCCAGGCTATGTCGATATGGCAACAAAATACCGTGACTATTTAATGAAAGACCAAGGTTTAAACCGACAAGAGGCAGCGGAGAATATTCGCTTACAATTAGATCTGCTCGGCGGTGGAACGAAAAGTGGCTTTATAAGAGATTCTTTTCTTTCCCTAACAACGACTGAACAAGCAACTCAAATGGTGAAAGAACTGAATAGTTTAGGTGTAGAGGATATGGCGATTCATTATTATGGCTGGCAAAGAAAGGGATATGAAATGTATGGCGGACATTTCCCTGTAGCGAAAAAGCTGGGTGGAAATGAAGAAATGAAGAAATTTGTCGATTTCGCCCATAATAAAGGTTTTTCCGTTTATTTAGATGCAAGTTCCTATACGTATAATAATACGAATAAAGATGGTTTTCGACCTAACCGCGATGGCCTCCGCGATTTAAGCTCGACTATCATTAAATACTATAGGTTTGGCGAGGAAAGTGTATTGGTTAGTCCGAAATTTATGGAAAAAACAATTATGAAAGATTTCAAAAAGGCAAAGGAATTGCAAATAGATGGTTATTTATACGGTGAGGGTATAGGTGCCATGTTATCAACAGATTATAATGATCAGCACTTTGCAGACCGGAAAGAGGCAAAGGCGATTCAAGAAAATATTATGGCTAAGACAGCGGAGGAGCTTGGCGAAGTCCGGGTCGCGCATGGGAATTTCTATAGCTTGAAGAACATTAATCATCTTAAGCAGATGGAGAATGATTATTCCTATGATTTATTTGTTGATCGAAAAATCCCATTTGCCCAAATTGCGCTCCATGGGTTAATCAGTTATTCCTTTGATTATGGAAACATGGGTGGCGATACGCAAGAACACTTTTTACAAGGGATTGAGTATGGGGCACTTCCATCCTTTATCTTAACCTATGAAAAAACACAAAAATTAATGGATTCCAATTCCTTACGCAGGTTCTATAGCACCTATTACAAGGAGTGGGAACAAGAAATTGCCGCTCAATATCAAAGTTTTAATGAAGTGCTGGCAGATGTGCAAGACCAGTTTATTGTTGATCATCAAATGATGGATAAGGGTGTATATAAAACAACCTATGAAAATGGAAAAAGCGTTGTCGTCAATTACAATAAAAAGCCCTATCATCATGGAGATGTAACAGTAGAGGCAGAGGATTATACAATCCTAGAAGGAGGAAAGTAATATGAAGAAAAGGAGGATGAGTGCAAGGGTTGCCCGTAATTTAGAAGGGAGCTTGTTTATCGCCCCTTGGTTGCTGGGATTTCTAATCTTTCTAGCTTTCCCGTTAGGATTTTCATTGTATATGAGTTTTCATAAAGTGAAAATCCTTCCTAGAGGGATGCAATATGACTTTAATGGTGTAGGGTACTATCGAGAAATACTGTTTAACAGTTCAGAGTTCTATGATTTACTCATTCCCTATTTTCAAGAAATTGTTTTAATGATACCGATCATTCTGATTTTCTCTCTTATGATTGCGATTCTTTTGAATCAAAAGCTACATGGACGCTTTCTTTTTCGGGCGATCTTTTTCCTCCCCGTAATTTTTACAACTGGGTATCTATTAACAGAATTTGTCAACCAAGGAGAAGGAAGCTTAGGCTTTTTAGAGAGATTTCAGCTTGGAGGATATCTGGATACGTTTTTAGGAGATAGCTCTTGGGCAAAACCAGTGAAAACCTTATTAAATCGTTTTGTGTTGGTATTATGGTATTCCGGTGTGCAAATTTTAATTTTCTTGGCAGGACGGCAAACGATTCCTAATTCTGCCTATGAATCAGCACGGATTGATGGGGCAAATCCGTGGGAGGTTTTCTGGAAAATCACCTTACCTGCTATGGCCCCATTTATTTTCTTGAATTTGATTTATACGGTTGTCGATATGTTCACCTTTCCATTTAATCCAGTTATCGATTTAATTGGAACAGGAAATTATGGATATAGTAGTGCGCTTGCATGGATATACTTTACGATTATTGTCATTTTCTTATTAATTGTGATGTTTATTTACGTAAGGATTAATAAGCGACAAAGTCTAGCCAGACGTTAAAGGAGGGCTGTGAATGAGTACAAATATTGAAACAGTTAAAAAATATAATCGACTGAAAAACAAGCGTTATTACTACCACAAGTTAAATACGGTTAAGTATGTGATTTTGGGAAAAGAGGTTAATGAAGGGCTGCTTTTTAAAGCATTTCTTTACACGATTTTTATTGCGACTTCCTATATTTATTTAAATCCGATTCTAAAGATGATTGTCAATATGGTGATGAGTGAGAAGGATTTGATTGATCCAACCATTACTTGGATTCCAAATGATTTATATTTCGGGCATCTCGTGCGTGCTTGGGAAAGCTTGCATTACGGTCAAGCGTTTTCGATTAGCCTTTTAGTGGCCGTGAGTTCCGCTGTATTTCATTGTATAACATGCGGGCTGGCGGGATACGCTCTTGCCCGGCTGCAATTTCCATTTAAGAAATTAGTATTTGGCCTGTTGATTACGGCGTTTATTATCCCGCCGCAGGTCATCGTCTTACCGACGATTATTGGCTATCAGAAATTGGGGTTGGATAATAATTTTGTGACCTTGATTGTGCCATCGCTTTTAGGATTTGGGGTAAAAGGATCTCTGTTTGTTATTATTTTCCGCCAGTTCTTTATGACCCAGCCAAAAGAATTGGAGGAGGCTGCTAAAATTGATGGGGCCAGCGCAATTAAATTTTATTTAAGGGTCATGCTTCCGCTCGCCAAGCCAGCCATTTTAGTTGTGTTTTTATTTTCATTCGTTTGGACTTGGAATGACACCTATTTACCAAAAATGTTTTTGACAGATTCACAATATTTACCGCTTGCCAGTGAAATGCTGTCATTAGATCGAGTCATTACAAGTTTTGTGGAACAACAGCAAATGTCATCATACGAAGCTGGCGCAGTAAAAATGGCAGCAAGCTTTTTATCACTGCTTCCACCATTACTCGTCTTTGTCATTTTCCAACGCCACTTTGTCGAAGGAGTAGAAAGAACAGGACTTGTGGAGTAATTAGAAAAGCGGAAGCGCCCGTTTAGCGACGTACAAACTTTAATAATTAGGATGAAAAGGTTCAAAGGCTAAATACGCGCCGTCCTGGCGCAACGCCTTTGTGACCAACATCCTGTTGGCCTGAGATAAAGGAAACACAGTGAGCCTGATAAGGCGAACTGATGTTGACTTATCGTAGGAAGGCACCGGAAGTTTGCTAGTCGCTGGGCGCTGTAGCTAGACAAAGAAAAGCGGAAGCGCCCGTTTAGCTAGACACAGAAGAGAGGAAAACTCGCCTTTGTTTTTAGAAGGCGAGTTTTCCTATGTAACGCGAGATCATAGGTTTTTGATCGACAATATCCATATGCTTTAGAGGCTTTTGAAATGAAATTGACATAATCGTATACAGATGGTAATTTTATAATACATACCTTTCCTTTTTTACCCATTCATCACTTCGATTATTGTTACAAACCGACAATCTACCGGCAGCTTTGTGGCTTTTTTTCATTTCAATAGAAAAGGATGGATGAAAATGAATATTTTAGTTGTAGAGGATGAGGAATCAATCCGCAATGTTTTAAAGTCGTATTTTTTAAAAGAAGGCTGGCAAGTCTATATTTCTAGCGACGGGGTGGAAGCGCTTCAAGTGGTAAGGAAATTTAAAGTAGATGTGGTTCTATTAGATTTAATGATTCCTAAGTTATCTGGAGAAGCGGTTTGTCAAGAAATTAGACAAACCTCCAATGTGCCGATTATGATTATCTCCTCTAAGGCAAGAGAAGAAGATATGATTAATGGCCTAAATATTGGTGCAGACGATTATATCGTCAAGCCATTTCGAATTAAGGAGGTTCTGGCCCGGATTCACGCTTTAATGAGAAGAATGGAAATGTTTACAAAAGAAAAAGAGCCAATTCTTCGTTTTAATCAAAGCAGCTTGATCGTTAATTTTGAAACCCAAGAAGTGCTAGTCGACAACAAGGCCGTGAAATTAACCTCCACAGAATTCAAAATATTAGATGCATTAATAAAAAAGCCAGGGAAATTTTTTAGCCGTCAAGATTTATCATATATTGTTCAAGGCTATCGCTATATTGGCGACGGAAGAACGGTGGATACTCATATTAAAAACTTGCGAAAAAAAATCGAAAAAGATCCAAAAGAGCCTAAATACATTGTGACCAAGATTGGCGCCGGCTATAGATTTAATTGTGTATTGGATCAGGTGAAATGAAAGCGATGCTTCATTTTTTTAAAAGAGCCCAAGTGTCGATGTTTATGATCATTTTCTCTGTCGTGTTTTTCACCATACTTGGTATCTATTTGGCTCTTTATTTTAGTACAAAGTTGGCTTTAACAGAATATAAACAGCAGTATTTTACAGAAAAAGCGTATCAAATCAGTTATGTTTTCCGAACAGGTTTGAGCCATGAGGAGTATACATTCGAAAATGAAGCACTTTTTCATAAAATGGCTAAGGAATTTGGAACTCCGGTGGAGTTTGTTAGTGAGGATTTAGATAAGGTTATTTATAAAAAAGAATTACCTCATCTTGAACTTATTAATCCATATTCTGTGGAATTACCTGTTGTGAAAGACGGTCAGACACTGGGCTATTTACGAGTTTATTTTGACATGGATCAGGATTTAAATTCACCGGAGATCTTTACGCTTGAAAAGAAATTAAAAGACCAACAGCACTATATTTTCTTAGGCATATGGCCCCTCGTTCTTCTCATTAGTTTTATGATTGCTAAATATTATGCCGAACCATTGAAAGGCTCTGCCAAGTATGCGGCGAAGATATTAAAGGGGAACCGGGAAGAATTTGTTCCACGCCAGGGAACAGAGGAAGTCAAGCAATTAATTGATAGCACGAATAGTCTGTTAATCGAATTTAGTAATATTGAAAATTGGCGAAAACAAATGATGGAGGATTTAACTCATGAGTTGCGGACACCGCTTACTTCTGTTTTAACTCGTCTAGAAGCGATTGTGGATGGGGTTTACCCAAAAACCGATAAAAATTTGCAAGATATTTATGAAGAAGTCGAAAGATTTTCAAGATTGATCCATAATGTCCAACAATTATCGGAAGCAGAGGGAGCAAGGTTTAAGTTAAATATTAAGAAAGTGAACTTGGTACATTTAGTGAAAGGCGTATACGATGGCTTTTTATTCATTGCCAAACAAAGGGAAATCCGTATGCATTTCGTGAACCCGAATACTCCTTGTACGGTTTATATTGATCCGGATCGAATGATTCAAGTGATCACAAATATTATTTCGAACGCTCTTAAATATACACCACCTGGTGGAGACGTTTGGTTGGAATTTGAAATTGGTGAAGATGATTTTACTTTTTATTGTCAAGATAATGGGATCGGTATTTCGGAGGATGAATTACCTTTTGTATTTAACCGCTTTTACCGAATTGATAAATCGAGGTCACGTGATTATGGTGGTTCAGGGATTGGGTTAAGTATATCTAAGGCTCTTGTCCACGCCCATGGAGGAGAAATTGGCGTAGAAAGTAAACTTGAAAAGGGTTCTAAATTTTGGGTCAAAATTCCGATTGATAATCATCTTGTTTCAGTAAAAGAGCAACACGACAAAACGGAGGCATTACATGGAGCTATTTAATGGAATTCGTGCAGTTCATCGACATTGGACTATATTTATCTATCCCATCCTATTTGATTTGATCGGATTGGCCTTAGGGCTTTATTTCATCGGTTTTTATGGAAAGGCAATAACTTCTGTTAAACTTGTTTTAGAGATGGGGTTGCCTTCAATTAGTCATATTTCAAATATCCCTTTATTTGTAAATAATTTCTTTTTTTTAACGAATCCCGCTGAAAAAACGGCCTTTCTAGCCATTACTTTGGTCATCATGCTTTTAGTCGGGGCTTTTCTCCAAGGGGGATATATTCGTTTCTTATATATGATTGTAAAAAAGGAAGAGTATTCATTTTTTCAATTTATAAAAGACGGCAAAAAGTATTGGTTGCAATTTATCTTGCTTGAGGTCATTGTTCAATTATTAAGAATTGGTTTAACCGCCTTCCTGATTATATTTTTTCCCTATATCGGTAGTTTTATCTCGCTTATGACGTTTATCATATTGCGGATTTTGTTTATTTATTTGGAATTTACCATTGTGATCGATCATGTGAGTATACCGGATGCGCTCAAACTAAGTCGTAGGTATTTACGTAAATCCTTTCTCCCCTCTCTTACCGTGGTTATGATTATGTATCTCGTAACTTCTAGTTTAAGTCTTGTTTTACATGTAAGATGGACTTTCTCAATGGTGATTTGTGTCTTGCTCTTATATGCCTATTTGATGACACTGATTCAATCTGTGCTGATGAGTATTTTCTGTCAAGTTCGAGCGAAGAATAGCAGGTGAAGATATCATACTTCAATGTCTATGAATCACAGATCTATTTTCAAATCTAGTAGCAAGATGTGAAAATAGATCCGTGATTTCTATTTTTTTATGGAAGCGCTTGACTATCTTCTATAAAGCACCTATATTATAAATATATCCAGTATTTCTAGATATAACCTGATATACTAGGATGTGGAAAAGGGGGGATTGTGAATTAGCAATAAAACACCTTTGTATGTCCAGATTCACCAATTTTTAGAGAAAAAGATGGAAGAGGGTGTATACAAAACGCATGCTCGGCTGCCTTCAGAGGCAGAGTTAGCCAAACAGTTCAATGTAAGCCGCATTACGTCCAAAAATGCTCTTATCAAACTGGTAGGAGATGGAAAAGCCTATAGAATTCCTGGAAAAGGAACATTTGTCGCTGAACCGCCTAGAAACGAAAGGGTTAGAAAAGAAAAAAGCGGTGAACCTGAAAGTGATATCCCGCTTATTGGTTTGATTATGCCTGAGGTTGTTGAACGGCATTCCGCCCAAATTTTAGCAAGTGTTGAAACCGCTGCCAGTTCGATGGATTATGGGTTAATACTGAAACAATCACATCATGATAGTGAAGCTGAAAAAAATGCGATCAAGTTTTTGTTAAAAATGGGGGTAAAAGGATTAATTATTTTTCCTGTGGATGATCAGGTTTATAACGAAGAGATTCTCCGTCTTACATTGAATGATTTTCCATTGGTTTTATTAGATCGTTATCTCAAAGGAATTGAAACATCCGCTGTCTATTCTGACAATGTCACAGGTGCTTACCATTTGACGAAAAGACTTTGCCAACATCATCAAAAGATTAGTTTGTTTACTGCACCTAACTTTGCAACGATTACCGTTGAAGACAGAATTAAAGGATTTGAGCAGGCCTTGGAAGAAGCGAAAATTCCAATTGATCGTTCAGCTTGGTTTACGGGTATTCTTGAAGAGAACCCAGTAGAAAATGCCATCGCATTTTTACAAGCAAATCCAGATATATCAGGTATATTCGCTATGAATGCTTATGCTGGAAAAATAGCTTATCAAGCAGCCAAAAGGCTCCAAAAGCGAATTCCAGAAGAGTTTTCCATCGCTTCCTTTGATCAGGAACGCGAATTAGATGTATATCCCATTTGTACAGCGAAACAAGATTCAATGAAAATGGGGAAACTTGCTGTAGAAATTTTACAAGCACAGATAAAAAATGAAAAAGAAGCCCAACAAATAATTGTGCCTGTAGATATTTATGACCAAGCAAATAACCCATTTGAAGAAGAAAGGGAAACCTTCGCTTAAAAAGTTCGCTGTATTAGGTGGAATGACACCTTAATGGTTCGGTGCCGTTTGCCCATCTACTAAGTCATCTTTAACCATGATTACCTGCTAGTCTATTAAAAATAAGGGGGTTTTTATTTTGACAAAGAAAAGTTCAAACAATTGGATACTTAATCTATTCATCATCTTTACTGCTTTTCTGTTAGTAGCTTGTAATACGAGTAAAGGGAGCACAGAAGATACAGCAAGATCAGCAGAGAAAGAAGGAAAAGAAACAACTGAAACGGAAGACAATTCAGAAGCTGAACCCGTGACATTAACATTTAATTATGGATGGGAAGAGGAATTTATTGAAGATATTAAAGGACCTGTAGAAGAAAAATTCCCTAATATTACGTTGGAATTTGCGGAATTTGATTATGATAAAGCTGAAGAAGAGATTTCCAAAGGCAATATACCTGATATTTTTTACTTATCCGGAGGAGATAAAGTTGATGTTTTAAAAGAATACGAGCTCGCTTATAATCTTGATGAGTTAATTGAAAGAAATAATTTTGATTTAGAGTCTATTTCAAAAGAACAGATTGATAGAGTTCGAACATGGGGGGATGGAGATCTTTATTACTTCCCTTATGTGAAAAGATGGGATGTTCTTTATTATAATAAGGGAATTTTTGATTTGTTTGGGGTCAACTACCCTAAAGACGGTATGACGTGGGATGAAATAACGGATTTAGCTCGAGAGGTTACGGGAGAAAAAAATGGCACAGAATATCGTGGGATTGATATTTCTGCGAGTGGCCCAATGCTGAAACAACTCGGAGTCAACCATATAGATCCTGAAACAAACGAGCCTATGTATTTAAAAGATGGGAATTTTGCAAAATATTTAAACCAAATTGAAAAAATAGCCTCTATCCAAGGTGTCATTCCGGACAATGACGAAGATGACTGGGGTGCCTTTATTAATAAGCAAAATGTAGCGATGGTGCCATTGTTTGACATCCATATTTGGTTAAATGGTGTGGAAGCTGAAACCGGATTAGCATGGGATATGGTTTCCTATCCAGAATGGGAGGATCATCCGAATACCGGACCGAACGCAAACGCTGGCGGTTTATCCATTTCAAATACAAGTGAACATAAAGAGGCCGCATTCCAAGTTTTGGAATATCTTATGTCAGAAGAATGGCAAATGATGCGTTCTAAAAAAGGCTTTGCCACTGTACTAGATAATAAGGAAATACAGGAAGCCTTCTGTTCGGAAGTCGAGGGGCTAGAAGAAAAAAATATGCAAGCTGTATTTAAGTTAAAAGCAGTTGACAAACCAGTAAAAGTATCTCCCTATGAAGAAAAAGGGGAAGAAGTATTCGATGCAATGAAATTTATTAAAGAGGGGAAAGATGTCAACACTTACCTACGCGAAACCTATGATGAAGTAAATGCCCTCGTAAAAGAAGCAGCTGGAAGTAAGTAAAATAAAAGGTGCTTGGGCATCACCCGAATTTGTATTGATCTTCGTCGCATCTCTATTTCAAAGAATTAAATTGATGGAGAATTGAAGGAACATTTTGAAACATTGGATCAAGTAACAAGCTTTTTAGAAAAATAGCAAATAGCGATCAAAGACATCTTCTCCGTTTTTGCCAGGGGAAGATGTCTTTGTTTTTCTGTTTACTCATTGACGTTACTTTTGCTAGTATGGTACAGTATAAGAAACAAAAAATGCTTTAGTTCGATAGAGTGATAATGAATTAAAGGAACGGGAAGTGAGCTTATGTTTTTGCCTGCCGGAAGCAGAGATGAAATGGGGATCTCGATTGATCATCGCTTCCATGTCATGGAGGTATTTAGAAAAGTAATTACACGGAGAGGCTATACCCTTATTTCAACCCCAGTTGTTGAGTATGCTTCTACTTTTACAAATGAGTATGTGGATATGAAATTGCAAGATATGATGAAATGGTTTAATCGAGAAGGCGAAATTGAAGTATTGCGTCCTGATTGGACAACGTCAATTGCCCGTGCTTTATCTTCTCAAACAAAAACACCTCAAAAATGGGCGTATATCGGTTCCATTTTTAAACAATCGATTCCGGGAATAGAGTCCCATCAAATTGGTGTGGAAATCCTTCATTTACCTCCATTAATGGGGGAAGGTGAAAGCTTATTAATGGCTAGTTCTTTATTGAAAGAATTAAAGATGGGGGATTACCTGATTGAATTAGGTCATACCGAAATTTTTGAAAGTTTAGTAAGACCTTTAACCCTGTCGCAAGTTGATGAGCAACGGTTAAGACAGGCCATGCATGATAAGAAAAAGGATGAGGTCTATCAAATTGCCCTTCATGGAGGAAATGAAAAAAGTGCAATTGAATTAGCGTCTCTTGTAGATGCTTTCGGTTCTTTAGAGATTTTATCGGAATATGAAGCGCGATGGGAAGATCAACCTGATTTGCTGGATATAGTAGCTCACTTGAAAAAATTAGCGCAGCTTATCGAACAATCGGGGCAACAAGAGATTTTAATTGATTTAGGCCGGGTCAAAAATCTCCCTTATTATTCAGGAACCATGTTTAGGGGCTTTTTGAAAGAAACGGGGGCTGATTGTTTCTCGGGGGGAAGATATGATCGACTTTATGAGCAATTTGGTGAACGCATTTCAGCTGTAGGATTAGCCTTTGATGTGGATGTATTAGCAGAACATATCCAGGAAATGAAAGACTTTACACGTATTTGTGTGCTGACCACTGAAGAAACTTTCGCTTATGCGGAGGAATTAAGAACCAAGTACAAAGATGCGATTGTTGACATCCTAACACAACCAGTGGCACAAGTTCAATACGATAAGATTTTAGAGATCATTCAAAAAGACGGCGAAATCGAGGTGATAGAAAGATGAAACCTGTTCTGGCTTTAACAAAGGGGAGAGTAGAAAAGCAATTTATCCAATTCCTTCAAGAACGAGATTTTGATGTGGCCCCTCTGCTTGATAAAGGAAGAAAACTACAAGTGGAAACCGACCAATTCTTCGCCTTTTTCGCAAAGGGAATCGATGTAGCGACTTATGTGGAGCACGGAATTGCGGATCTAGGCATAGTTGGGGAGGATATTTTAATGGAGATCCAGCCAGATGTTTTCGATTTGCTCCCACTACCTTTCGGGAAATGCCGCTTTGCCGTTGCGGGAGAACCTCACTCGAACAAAGCATTTGGCAAGCAAAAAATTGCAACAAAATATCCAAACATCACAACAAATTACTTTCGCAAACAAGGTAAATCCGTCGATATCGTGAAATTGGAAGGTTCCGTTGAATTAGCCCCCCTTTTAGGTCTTGCCGATGATATTGTTGATCTTGTCGAAACAGGCAATACCTTAAAGGAAAACGGTTTGGTTGTAAAGGAAGAGATGTTTTCCATTACGGCACGTTGTATTGCCAACCGCAATTCATTGAAATTAAAAAAAGCGATGCTTTATCCGCTCATTGATTCTTTCAAGATTGAGGAGGTTGTCCGATGATTTCGATTTATTCACCCAAAGAATTTACAGAGCGATTTATTTCAAAAAAAACAAAAAAACAGCCTTTTACAGACTCCACTTTAAAAACGGTTCAAGCTGTCATTGAGAATGTCAAGCTTATTGGAGATGCAGCTTTAAAAGAATATATGGAGAAATTTGATGGAGGCGTTCCAAAACAACTTGAAGTGACAAAGGAAGAGCGAGAAGCCGCATGGGAAGAAGTATCTGAAGATGTTGTGGAGGCTTTACAAAAAGCTGCGGATAATATTCGTTCATTCCATTCCAAACAATTGCAACAATCGCGAATGATGCAGGTTTCCGATAAGATTATGTCTGGGCAGTTATTTCGTCCGATTGAGCGAGTGGGCATTTACGTTCCAGGGGGAAAGGCATGCTATCCTTCAAGTGTTTTAATGAATGCGATCCCTGCTGTTTTGGCTGGTGTTGAACATCTAACAATGGTCACACCTGCAAGGGGAGGAGGAAGAATTGCTCCGATTTTATCGGTTGCAGCTGATATTGCCGGTGTTGAAACGATTTATAAAGTAGGAGGAGCACAGGCGATAGCAGCACTAGCTTATGGGACAGAAAGTATTGAAGCGGTCGATAAAATTGTTGGACCGGGAAATGAGTATGTAGCAGCGGCAAAGTCACTTGTTTTTGGCGATGTAGGGATTGACATGATCGCGGGTCCATCTGAGGTCGCGATTATTGCCGATGAAACCTCCCGGCCAGATTTTGTTGCCGCCGATTTAATTGCACAAGCAGAGCATGATGAAAAAGCACGTGCTTTTTTATTGACGACATCGGAGCAGCTTTTAACTGAGACGATCAAAGAAGTGGAAAAACAATGCGCCAGTTTGCCAAGGCGAGAAATTGCGGAAACCTCGTTGCGCAATGAAGGGGGAGTGGTCCTTGTTCGATCGGTTGAGGAGGCTTTCGACCTTGTGAATCAATTGGCACCAGAGCATTTAGAAATCCAGCTAAATCATGCCTTATCCTATTTAGGGAAGGTGAAAAATGCGGGCTCTGTATTTATTGGACATCATACACCAGAGTCAGTAGGGGATTATTTTGCTGGCCCCAATCATGTTTTGCCAACTTCAGGGACGGCTAGATTCTCGTCCGGTTTATCGGTCGATGATTTTATCAAGAAAACAACCTATGTGTATTATTCGGAACAAGCTTTACAAAATGCAGCACCTTATATAGAAAGAATCGCCGAAAAAGAAGAGTTAGATGGACATGCGCGAGCGGTCACAATCAGAATGAATCAATCGGAGGGGTGAAAGAGATGAGATCAGCTTCTAATCAAAGAGAAACGAAAGAAACGAAAATCGCTCTGGAATGTCGTTTAGATGATCCTGCTACAATTGAAATTGAAACAGGTGTAGGCTTCTTCGATCATATGCTGGAGGCATTTGCCCGCCATGGCCGGATCGGCTTAACCGTAAAGGTAGAAGGAGATTTACATATTGATAGTCACCATACGGTGGAGGATACAGGAATTGTATTAGGGAAAGCCGTACGAGAAGCATTAGGGGACAAGGAAGGCATTGTTCGCTATGGGACCTCTTATGTGCCAATGGATGAATCATTAGGCTTTGTTTCTTTGGATATTAGCGGAAGACCCTATCTTCATTTTGAAGGAGATTTTGCTACTCAAGCTTTAGGGAATTTTGATACGGAATTGGTGAAGGAGTTCTTCCGCGCCTTTGCCTTCCATTCCGGAATTAGCCTGCATGCGCGCATCTTGTATGGAGAAAATACCCATCATAAAATTGAAGCCCTTTTTAAAGCATTAGGTCGCGCTTTGGCCGAAGCAATCCGCATTGATCCGAATATAAAAGGGGTTATTTCGACAAAAGGATTGATCGAGTAATTAGGCGTAGTGAAAAGTAATTTTTCAATCGTGAAATTGCGCTAGGGATAAAAAACGAGCTATCCGATAGTAAATATACACACTATCCGATAGTACAATAGTAAATCAGGACCATCCGAGCGTCAACGGTACAATTTTATAAACTGTTACAAGGGGGAAGAACATGCTCATTTTACCAGCAATGGATTTAATCAACGGACAATGTGTCCGGCTTTATCAGGGGGATTTTAAGCAAACGACTCAAGTGGGCAGCGCCCCAGAATCGCAATTGAATACTTTCATAGAAGATGGTGCAAAGATCATCCATATTGTCGATTTGGATGGAGCTCGATCTGGAAAACCAGAGCAGCTTGAATTGATTTCGAAGCTAGCTAAATCCTCCTCTGTCCCCGTTCAAGTAGGGGGAGGCATTCGAACACTGGAAACAGTAAAGGCCTATATCGAGGCGGGAGTATCAAGAATTGTGGTCGGGACGGCTGCGCTTGAGGACGAAACCTTTTTGGAAGCGGCATTAGAAAATTATCAAGATAATATTGTGATCGGGATTGATGCCCGTGATGAAAAAGTTGCGACAAGAGGTTGGGAAACCGAAACAGAAGTGGATTATATCGAGTTTGCCAAAAAAATGGAACAACTCGGTGTCAAAAGAATTGTGTTTACAGATATCTCGAAGGATGGGACGATGCAAGGACCCAATTTAGAACAATTGAAGAAAATCCATGAAGCCGTTAGCTGTGAGATTGTGGCATCAGGTGGGATTCGCGATCAAGCGGACCTAGAAGCGATTGCTGCAATTGGCATTCAAGAAGCAATCGTAGGAAAAGCGATGTATGAAGGCACAATCAAGCTAAGGAGATGAATGATATGACAGAAAAGAAAATCATACCTTGTCTAGATTTTAAGAATGGTAAAGTCGTGAAAGGCGTTCATTTTGAAGGTCTCCGAGAAATGGGGGACCCTGTCGAAATGGCCTCAACCTACTGTCAGGATGGCGCAGATGAACTCGTTTTTTTGGATATTTCCGCCACAACAGAAGAACGTGAGACTCTTGTGAATATGGTCAAAAAAGTGGCTGAAAAAGTGACGGTTCCTTTTACGGTTGGAGGAGGTATCCGATCAATCGAAGATATTGAAAGAATTCTGAACGCAGGTGCGAACAAGGTAGGAATTAATTCCGCTGCTGTACAAAATCCAGATTTGATTGCAGAGGCTGCCAATAAATTTGGTTCTGAACGAATTGTGGCTGCGGTGGATGCCAAGATTGCTACAGATGGAACATGGCATGTGATGACACATGGTGGGTTAAAGGATACCGGTTTACATGCGATTGAATGGTCTCAAAGATTAGAAAAGCTTGGGGCAGGGTCCATTTTATTAACAAGTGTCGATCGCGATGGAGTCAAGGATGGATATGATTTGGAATTGACAAAGGCTGTAGTCGATGCGGTGGCCATCCCTGTCATTGCTTCAGGAGGTTGTGGGAACGCCAATCATATTGTCGAGGTATTCCAAAAAACGAATGTAGCTGCTGCTTTAGCGGCGTCTATTTTTCATGAAGGTACAACAAGTATCCAAGCGGTAAAACAGCTTTGTCGGGACCAGGGAGTGACGATAAATGAAACCTGATTTTTCGAAAGGCCTTATTCCGGCTATCATTGTTGACGATCAAACGGATGAGGTACTCATGCTTGCTTATATGGATGAAACGGCCTATGAACGTACAAGAGAAACGAAGGAAACATGGTTTTATTCGCGATCACGAAAAGAGTATTGGCATAAAGGGGAGACATCTGGGAACAAACAATTGGTCAAATCGATTCAACTGGACTGTGATCAAGATACCCTCTTAATTAGGGTCAAGCCTTTAGGTCCTGCTTGTCATACCGGTGAAAAATCTTGCTTTTTTCATCAGGTGGAAGGGGAAGTTACGAAAGATCAAAATCAGGTTCCTTCTACTATTTACACTAGCTTGATGGAAGAAATTCAGGAGCGGAAATCGGAGCCTGTTGCTGGTTCCTATACAACATATTTATTTGAAAAAGGAACCGATAAAATCGCCAAAAAATTGATTGAAGAAGCCGGGGAAGTCGTGATTGCGGCAAAAAATCGTGATAAAAACGAAATCGTCAATGAGTGCAGCGATCTCCTCTATCATTGTCTTGTCATGTTAGCTGATCAAGGTGTTGCACTTGAGGATGTAGAGGCAGAACTAGAAAATAGATCTCATAAAAAAGGAAACGCGAAGGAAGAACGAAAAGAAATAAAAAATTGGTAGAAAATCAAGCCTCTATTATTTAAAAGGTAAGAAAGAAATTGGCTAATGTTTGGATCTAGCTCCAGCGCCTAGCCCCGAGAGGCTCGCAGGATGCGAGTCCATCGGCGTTGCCACAGGACGTGGCGACCTTAGCCGATGTTCCACTAAATAACCTGAGACAATAAAAGTCAAAACCGGACTTTTCTTGTCTCAGAACATTTGCTTGTCGGGGCTGAACAAGGCGCTTGCGCTTTTCTTATTGGAGGCTTGATTTTTATTTGATTCTAAAAGAAGTCATCCACGATCAGAATCAAGATGATGGCTCAAAGTAGGTTTTCAACGACTCAAACCCTGTGTTTCCGGTTAGGATGGTTTTAAAACAACCTTGATACAATTATCTTCATGTTCATGAAAGATATGATAAGCATGAGCAGCTTCTTCGAGTGGAAGCCTATGTGAAATAATTTCCCGCGGATCAAATTCATGTTTCGTTATTTTATCATAAAGCATCGGCATATAATGAATCACTGGGGCTTGCCCCATTTTCAATGTAATATTTCGATTGAAAAATTCCCCCAAAGGAAATAAATTATAATTCGATCCATAAACCCCAGTAAAATGGATCGTGCCGAATTTTCGCACAGCTTTAGAAGCCATATTGATGGTACTCATCGTTCCACCTTGGAGCTTTAATTTTTGTCCAACTGTTTCATTGGGAGATTTCTTACCGTCCATTCCCACACAATCAATGAACACATCCGCTCCACCTTTTGTGATTTCATGTAAATAGGCACCAGTGTCATCATATTGAATAAATCATATGTCTCCACCTCGTTTGTAGCTTTTACTTCTATATAGCATATCGATATAAGCGCTTAGAAAAAGAAAAAACAAATTCAACTGCTTTTTTCTTCAGAAAATGAAATAAAGGTGTTTCCCCATTTGGACAAGATTATAGTATGATAAACTTCATGGCCATGTTAATGAAATGAAGGAGATCATGATCACGATGAAAAATACGTTTTTATCGAATTTAAATGCCAATACTAAAAAGATATGGAAACAATCGGATTTTAACGAACCAACTCTGATACAACAATCCGTGTTTTCTCCCATTATGGGTGGAAAAGATATTATCGCAGAATCTCCAACAGGAACTGGAAAAACAGTCGCCTATCTTTTACCGATTATAGAGAAGATTGAAGAGGAAAATTCTTCCATCCAAACCGTTATTTTAGCTCCATCCCGAGAATTAGTCATGCAAATTTATCAAGAAGTACAGAAATGGACGAAAGGAACAAATATTAGGAGTGCTTCTTTTGTTGGGGGAGCGAATATAAAACGACAAATGGAGAAATTAAAAACACGTCCGCAAATGGTCGTTGGTTCACCGGGACGAATTTTAGAACTAATCAAATTAAAAAAGTTGAAAATGCATGAAGTCCAAACCATTGTCCTTGATGAAGGGGATCAGCTTCTGATTGAGGAACATTTGGATACAGTTCGAACGATTGTCAAATCTGCAATGAATGATCGCCAATTATTATTGTTCTCGGCCACCGCCATTAAAGAACCCGATCAGATGAAAGCGATGATTGGACGGGATCCTGAATTCATGAAAGTTGATCGGCAGCAGTCTCAAACAGCAGGTCCTGTCGACCATCTTTATTTATTATGTGAACCCCGAGATCGGGCTAAATTATTACAAAAAATAGCGGCTATGAACGCTGTCAAAGCGCTTGTCTTTGTCCGTGACCGCGGCAATATGAATGTTCTCTATGAAAAACTAAAATATGAAAAAGTTCCCGTAAGTCTTCTCCATAGTGAATTGAATAAAAGCGAACGAGAAAAAGCTTTAACGGCTTTACGTAAAGGAAAGGTGACCTTACTACTCGCGACCGATATTGCGGCAAGAGGCTTGGACATAGAAGGACTTACACATGTGATTCATTATGATTTTCCGATTGATTTGGAACAATACATTCACCGCTCAGGGAGAACGGGAAGAATGGGGAAGAGCGGAACCGTCGTTTCTTTTGTTACACCGCGGGAAGAGCGGGAACTTAAAAAGTTTGCTAAAAAGCTACATCTAACAGTGAAATTAAGTCGAATATATAAAGGGAATTTTGTCGAAAGTAAAGAAAGGAAATAGATCATGATAAAAGCCGTTGTCTTTGATTTTGATGGATTGATATTAGATACGGAATCCGTATGGTATGAATGTTATAAAGAGGTGCTGGAGCGCTTCAATGTTGAGCTTCCATTAGAAGTATTTGCCCAAATTATTGGCACACATGATGAGGCATTTCATCAATATATGGTGGAGCAATTAAAGGGAAGTGAGCATATCGAAGCGATCAAGACAGCCGCCTCAACGCTGCATCGCGAAAAGATGACCGACTTGGTTCTTCGTGAAGGAGTTAAAGATTTTCTCGAAGAAGCAAAGGAGCTAAACTTACGCATAGGGTTGGCCACAAGCTCACACAAAGGCTGGGTAATGCCTTTTCTCGAAAAGTATGGTGTAATCGATTATTTTGACACGATTCAAACAAGTGATAATGTCACAAACATCAAGCCAGATCCAGAACTCTATTTGAAGGCAATCGAAGCCTTAGATGTGCAACCAACAGAGGCGATTGCTTTTGAAGACTCGATTAATGGTTCGATGGCCGCGAAAAAAGCAGGAATGACCTGTGTGATCGTTCCCAATCCGGTCACAAAAGATCTCAATTTTCAAGACTTTGACATGCGAATTGAGACAATGGGTGGGCAGTCCCTGAAGAAAATCATTGAAGACTTAGCAACAACCAATGACAACTAGTTTTACTGTGCATGGAATTATCGTCCATTGTTCATTTAATATGTTCACACAACAAGTAATATTCAGCTAACAATGAGGGGGCTGTGGATGCCCCTTGAAATTTCATTAAAAAAACCAAACAACGAAGTGGTTTGGTCTACTAAAGAACATGCTATTGTGTTGTCTTTAAAGAAGGCTTTGGCTGTCGGATTATTGATCGTCCTTTGGAGGAGGATCAATCTTATGAGCATCTTCCGAGTTAAGTGGGACACGTAAGAAATAGACGAGAAAAAGGGCAACTAATAAAATAACCATAATTATCCCGATTGCAATACCAATACGCATCTTTATTCCTCCTCATATTTCTGATCATACTTATTAGTATGATATTACCACTAGAAAATATTCTAAAACTCTATATAAAAGAACAAAAAGCGCAAGCGCCTGTTCAATGACGTACAACTTATTAGGGTACTGATGGGATAAAGGAAACACAGTGAGCCTGAAAGGCGAGCTGTGTTGACTTATCGTAGGAAGAATCGTAGGAAGAAACAGAAAGTTTGCTAGTCACTAGGCGCTGGACGACAATACTCCCTATTAGAACTTATCCATAAGCTAGAATTTTATAAATTCTTAAGAAATAAAAATCACCTCGGAGCTTGGAAAAAGCTTCCGAGGTGATGAGTTTTTAGTGGGACTGTGGATGTTTTTCAGGAACTTCATCAATTTTCGATGCGTCGTTAAAATTAAGAGTTTTACCGATGAAATAAGCTAAGAAGGCAGCAGTAGTACCAAGTACAAAAATGAGACCTATTAAAATTCCTAATTGCATTTGAAATCCCCCTTTTTCAAATTATAAATAGAAGACCAAGGTCGCGATTCACCTTAAATGTCTTAATTGAAATCAATGAAAGTTCTTTGATTTAAGTATATAGTATTTAGGTCTTTTATTCAAAGGAATTTTGTATTATAATAGATAAGGCGCTAAAAAATGTCGGAATTGTGGCTCCGTAGCTCAGAGGATAGAGCGTCGGTTTCCTAAACCGTGCGTCACAGGTTCGATTCCTGTCGGGGCCGTAGCAGAAAAGTAAGTGATAGCAAGGGTTGCAGCGTTTTTGTCCCTTGCTATTTTTGTTTGAGGCACAAAAGTTGTAAAGTTGTAATATATTTTTTGACGAATTTCGGTTATATGGTTGCTAACTAAGCCCCCAAATGATATAATACAATTTAATGCTTATCGAATCGACTTGAAACATATTGGATAAAATAAAGATATGGCGTTCTTACTTTATAGTTGAACTTATTCACACTGGATCGGCTTCGGAGCCGTAAGGATGTATGAGAGGTAGGGCTTACGTCGTTTAGGTTTTATGAAATAATGGGAATACAAACCGCGGCAATTTATTTTAAGGGAAAATAACAAGTTACTAAATATATTCGTCAAGTATTTTTTTCAAAAGCCATCTATAAAAGGATGGTTTTTTTGTTGTTTAGGAATGGGGATTGAAGGATGTTTATATTTGTGTATTAATCCCTAGCCTTAATTTCCCCCATTACATCATCACTCCGTTGTTCATCAAATGTAACGACTTCATCCACTTTTTGTTCAGGCTTCCCATATATTTCTTTTGCTTTATAGGAATGGATGGTTTCATAAATCGTTTGAACTTGTTTAAAAATATCTGCCTCTGTCTCGTTTTTATTCGGCGACCAATATAAAATCTCTAAAGTCAGTGGCTCATCTGTAGCAAATGAACGGGCTTTATAACCAATGGACTGAGCATGAATAAAACCTTCGCGATGATAAAAGCGTAATCTTTTTTCCGTATCGGAATCATCATAATCAATTGGTTCGACCTCTAACAAAATAGGCTTCTTTTTCTTTTTCATTTTTTCCAGTAATGTATGTCCAATTCCCTGGCCTCTTGCTTTCGACGATACCCATATATAATCAATAAAAACAAATTGATCGAACTCTGCATACATCATCACATGGTGTGGACCTTCATCCTTATGATAAATATCTCCTTTTTCGCTTAATAGTTTATCCATATGCTTTTTTGATTTCATTTCCTCAGCGGGAAAGTATTCATTTAACTTATTGTACCAACTCATTACATTACTCCTTATAATTTAATTGCCATCTTACAATCGTTGAACCTAAACCGGAACATAGCTGTTTATTTACATAATAGTATTCACAAAGAGTTCATTTTCATCCGCAAAATACACGTTCCTTTTTGGACATCCTCTATAAGGAAAATAATGCTAATGGTAATGGAGGGTTTATAGGAAAAACTAGAGCTGACACTTTTTTTAGGAGGATGACAACATGGTGAAGAGAAAAGCAGCCAGAAATGCCGCAGAAAAATACGCTAAAACACCAATAAAAAACATAGAGGAGTCGGATTATACGGCTGAATTTGCAGCCGGAGAAGACCCAATGAAGGGTGCAAACCGAAATTCCAAATATGGGAAGAAAGGTAGAGGGTGATGAGTAAAAAGGAAACTCGAAATCATAATGAAGAATATGGCATGGAATTTGGAGATATCAATGCGGTTAAATATTATGAGTTACCTGAGGAAACAAAAAAAGGAAAAAGAGGAAAAAAGGATAAAGAAAAGAATCGTAACGAATGTTCTTAAAAAGACAAGGCAAGACATCTACACTTCGTATTTGTCTTGTCCTTCTCTCTGTTATTTCGTGTTTTTGTACCCATCTACGACTAAATCTAATTTCCCGGTTTCTGGATCAATCACAAGCCCGTGAACCGGTACATCTTTTACTAAAAGGGGATGATTGCGAATCATGTTGACACTATGTGCTACACTTTCTTCCACACTGTCAAAGCCCTCAAGCCATTTGTTTAAGTCAATACCTGAATTCGTGACAATATCCAATGTTTCCTGAGGAATTCCTCGTTCTTTCATATCGCTGATCATTTGCCTAGAGTCTAGGGCGCTCATGCCACAATCATGATGACCAATGACACACACTTCATCTGCCTTTAATTCATATACAGCAATAAGAAGACTTCTCATAATACTTCCAAATGGATGGGTTAAAATGGCTCCCGCATTTTTTACCACTTTCGCATCGCCATTCTTTATGTTCATGGCTTTATGAAGCAATTCAATCAGACGTGTGTCCATACACGTAAGAATGACCATTTTTTTATCAGGAAACTTTGACGTCGAAAAGTCCTCATAAAGTTTCTCTTCTGTAAAATATTGGTTGTATTCAAGTATTTCTGATAGTAATGTCATTTTCTTCCCCCTTTCTATTATTATTTTATAGAATTTTTCTTTAAAATAAAAGCAGAAATGATTTTTGAAGTTCTTACGTAAAATCTATGGATTGACCAAAATGGTGTGTAAGCGTAAGATGGATATGGAAATTAAATAGGCCCGGTTGGGAGAGGTTCGTAGCGATTAACCCTTTATAAAAAACTATGGATGAATTCAATTCAAGCCATATCAATCGCGATATGGTTTTTTGTGGCCCCCAGGATGTGGTCAGAACGGCGTTGCGACTGTTGTCGCGCCCTTAGCCGTTCATCCATTGCGTTTTTCTTATGAACCTCCTCTTTACCAGCTCATTAAGGGGGATTTTTTTCATGGCAGGAAGAAATGAAGAAACATTAAAGGATTTATCTTTACTGGGAAATCAAAACACAAAATATTTATATAAATATTCACCAGATGTATTAGAATCGATCGATAATTTACATTCGGGGCGAGACTATTTTGTTAAATTCAATTGTCCGGAATTTACATCACTTTGCCCACAGACAGGCCAACCTGATTTTGCCACCATCTATATTAGCTATATACCGGATAAAAAAATTGTCGAAAGTAAATCACTAAAACTCTATTTATTTAGTTTTCGGAATCATGGTGATTTTCATGAAGATTGTGTCAATATCATTATGAATGATTTAATCAAACTTTTGGATCCAAGATATATTGAAGTGTGGGGGAAATTCACGCCACGAGGTGGTCTATCGATTGATCCATACTGTAACTATGGAAAAACAGGGACAAAATTTGAACAAATGGCAGAACATCGCTTGATGAATCATGATATGTATCCTGAAAAAGTGGATAACCGATAGGGGGATTATATGGAGCCTTTGTTGGCTTGTCGATATTGTCTAATATTTTGGCTGTGAAGCTTTTTAGTCTTGGCAGTTGGGCTGTCCTCCCAGCTGCCGTTGAAGAATATTTTCAGTCTAAATGGAAAAAAATGAAACCATTTCGCCTGTTCAATCGTAGAAAAAAGTACACCATAAAGAGGCGGTGATAGAAAGGTTTTTAAAACAATGTAAAGTGAGTGATGATTATGTCATTATTCGGTTATCCCATTGAAACAATTTATTTAGTTTTACTTGTCATTTCCGGTACTCTTACACTTTTATACTTATTTTTTGGGGATGTCTTAGAAGGGGCCGATGAAGTCAGTCCATTTTTAAACCCTGTCTTAATTTTAGCTTTTATTACCTTCTTTTCAGCAGGGGGCTTTATTTTAGAAAAAGTAACAGCACTGAATTCCTTTCTGATTATCATCATTGCCGCTTTTATATCTATTCTATTGGATGTACTCTTAAATGTGTTTGTGTTAATTCCATTGAAATCTGCAGAACAATCTCTAAGCTATACCGAAAAGTCACTGGAAGGGCGAGTAGGAAAGGCAATTGTTTCAATACCAACGCAAGGCTTTGGAGAAGTGGTGATTGAAAGTTATAGTGGGATGATTTCGAAGCCCGCGGCTAGTTATGAAAATACATCCATTTTAGAAGGAACTGAGGTTTTAGTGATTGAGGTAAAAGAGGGTGTATTGTATGTAGTACCTTATCAACCAAGTTTTAAATAAAAAAAGAGGAGGCCTTTTTATGCCAGCAGATATGGGGATTTGGATTGTCATTGCGATTGTTATTTTTATTCTAATCGCTTTAATTGGGGTTTTTGTTTCAAAGTATCGAACTGCAGGTCCAGATGAAGCTTTAATCGTGACTGGAAGTTATTTAGGTGGAAAAAATGTGCATACGGATGAAGCAGGAAATAAAATTAAGATTATTCGTGGCGGTGGTACGTTTGTATTGCCCGTATTTCAACAAGCGGAACCATTAAGCTTGTTATCTAGTAAACTAGAAGTGACAACACCTGAAGTTTACACAGAACAAGGTGTACCCGTTATGGCAGATGGAACAGCGATTATTAAAATCGGTGGTTCGATTGGTGAAATTGCTACTGCAGCCGAGCAATTTCTGGGAAAATCAAAAGAAGATCGTGAAAATGAAGCAAAAGAAGTGTTGGAAGGACATTTACGTTCTATCCTCGGTTCGATGACAGTGGAAGAAATTTATAAGAATCGTGACAAGTTCTCCCAAGAAGTACAACGTGTTGCTTCTCAGGATCTTGCGAAAATGGGGCTTGTGATTGTTTCCTTCACGATTAAAGAAGTTCGGGATAAAAATGGTTATCTCGACTCACTAGGGAAGCCGCGAATCGCTCAAGTCAAACGGGATGCTGATATCGCTACAGCGGAAGCAGATAAAGAAACACGTATTAAACGCGCTGAGGCGGCAAAAGATGCGAAACGTGCAGAGTTGGAGCGTGCGACTGAAATAGCCGAAGCTGAAAAAGTGAATCAGATGAAAATGGCAGAATATCGTCGTGATCAAGATAAAGCACGAGCTAATGCCGACCAAGCCTATGATCTTGAAACAGCCCGCTCCAAACAAGAAGTAACCGAGCAAGAAATGCAAATTAAAATTATTGAACGGCAAAAGCAAATTGAATTGGAAGAGAAAGAAATCTTACGTCGTGAGCGTCAATACGATTCAGAGGTTAAGAAGAAAGCAGATGCCGACCGTTATGCCGTTGAGCAGGCTGCCAACGCTGAAAAAATGAAACAAATGGCAGAAGCCGATGCGCACCAGTATCGCGTAGAAGCCACAGCCAAAGCCGATGCCGAACGCGTGCGCTTAGATGGCCAAGCGAAAGCCGATGCTCAAAGAGCACAAGGGGAATCGGAAGCAGAAGTTATTCGCCTGAAAGGGATTGCCGAAGCGGAAGCAAAACGCAAAGTGGCAGAAGCGTTCGATCAATATGGTCAGGCAGCTATACTCGATATGGTCTTGAAAATGCTTCCTGCATATGCGAAAGAAGTATCGGCCCCACTTAGTAATATTGATAAAATTACGGTGGTCGACACTGGTTCCGGCGGAGAAGGTGGCGCCAATAAAGTCACCGGCTATGCGACCAATCTGATGTCTACCATGCAGGAATCTTTAAAAGCATCGGCAGGAATTGATGTCAAGGAGCTATTAAATAATCTATCTGGTAAAAATAATATTCGTGGCAGTATCGATGAACTCACGAATGAAATGCGTGAAAATAATCAAAAAGAAACAGATCAGAAAGATCATGTGTAAAAAAATCTTGGGGGCTGCCCCCAAGATTTTTTTTGAAAGGTAAGAAAGCATAAAAATTGGCTAATGTTTGGATCTAGCTCCAGCGCCTAGCCCCTCGAGGTCAAATAACCTGAGACAATAAAAGTCAAAACCGGACTTTTCTTGTCTCAGAACATTTGCTTGTCGGGGCTGACCAAGGCGCTTGCGCTTTTCTTACGATAAGAAACGATATCATTTGGTTAACTAAGGTTTGCGCTTTTGCAAAACGAAGTGATTAGCGAGCAGGTGTTAGTTTATGAATAAATTTTAGTGCTCGTCCAGTGCCAATCGCCACTGATTCTAATGGATTAGGAGCAAGATGGACAGGTACAATGATTTCTTTTCCAAGCCATTCTTGCATTCCATTTAATAACGCCCCCCCTCCAGTGAGAATAATTCCACGCTCGACAATATCGCCACTTAATTCTGCAGGAGACTCTTCTAATGTTGCTCTGATCGCTTCTAAAATATTTAATAATGATTCTTTTAAAGCTGCTTGAATTTCATAGGAACTAAGAGATACAGTTTTTGGTAATCCTGTCACTAAATCTCTTCCACGTACATCCATTAATTTCTCTTCGTGATCAACTAAGGCATAACCGATTTCCACTTTAATCGTTTCTGCCGTGAACTCTCCAACCAATAAATTATATTTTTTCCGTATATGTTGAATAATACTCTCATCAAACAAATCTCCGCCGACTCGGATCGTATGACAGGTGACAACTCCTCCATAAGAGATGATCGCTACCTCTGTCGTTCCGCCCCCAATATCGACAATCACATTCGCAATCGGCTCTTCCACTGGAAGATCTGCCCCAATGGCCGCAGCAACGGGTTCTTCAATCAAATGAACATTTTTTGCGCCACAAGTTTTAACCGCATCATGGATGGCGCGTCTTTCAACAGATGTTGCACCAGACGGTGTGCAGACAACCACATCTGGTTTTCTTAAAGAAAAACCAAGTGATTTAGCCGCCTTTTTAATCATTGCTTTTAATAATTGACTGGTGATATCAAAATCGGCGATTACGCCATCACGCAATGGTCGGACAGCAACTATATTTCCTGGTGTCTTTCCAATCATACTTTTTGCTTCTGTTCCAACAGCCAGAACTTGCTTCGTTTGCGTATTAACAGCAACAACAGAAGGCTCATTTAAAATAATCCCTTTATCTTTTGTGTAAACGAGGATATTGGCTGTCCCAAGATCAATCCCAATTTCTGTATTTCCAAACATATTTTTCCACCCTCTAATAAATTTGCATGTAAGTCGAATATTATATTTTACATACATATAGTATAAAGAATAATAGACTAAATAACAGGTGGGAGAAATTGGTAAAAACCTTTATATTACAAACAAAGACTTTGATATTCCAAGAAATTCAAGCCCAAATGGAGGTTTTATCGTAAGTCTGTTAAGAAAACTTAAAGAGTCTGTAAAAATGTTACAAATAGAGAAAGAGAAAGCTCCGTAAGTAATTTAAGCTTCCTCTTCTTGAAAAATGAATATTTAATTAAAATGATTGGAGAAAAATTGGACTAAATCTTTACTTTCTTGTTTCCGTGATTTTCGATGGGCAGCTCTTCTTTTCGCTGTTTGATGAAGCCATTTTTCTTCCTCTGTTTCGGGATAAACTTCAGGAATAGCAGTCGGTTTTCCATCGGCCCCCAAGGAAACGAAGGTTAAAAAGGAAAGGGCAGCCACCGATTTTTCACCTGTAAGCAAGTGTTCGGCTACCACCTTGACAAAAACCTCCATTGAACTAAAACCCGTCCATGTCACAATTGCTTCCAAAGTTACGGAATCGCCAATCTTAATTGGCTTGATAAAGTCTACAGAATCTGTAGAAGCGGTAACTACAGGGTTTCTCGCTAATTTAATCGCCGCAATGGAGGCGACGTCATCAATACTGGCCATTAATTTGCCACCAAATAAAGTCCCAAGATGATTTGCATCTGGTGGGAAAACATGGCTTGTTTTAATGGTCAGTGTTTCTTTCATTGTTTTTTTCTTCGGTTGCTCCATTTTTTTACCCCCATTGTATGACATAAAAAGCGGCTCCGAAGTTGGAGCCAGTGTTCCGTTTATCTCGAAGTGATCTTTTTAAAATGCCCATTCTCCTTGGCGGAAAACAGGTTCTACTTTTCCATCTTCTGTAATACCATCAATGTCCATGTCAGCCGATCCAACCATAAAATCCACATGCGTAATACTTGAATTCAACCCATTTTCGGCTAATTCTTCTTGAGACATTTCTTTACCACCTTCAATACAAAAAGCATAAGCACTTCCGATCGCGAGGTGGTTAGAGGCATTCTCGTCAAATAAGGTGTTGTAGAATAGTATATTCGCTTGAGAAATAGGGGAACTATGTGGAACAAGTGCTACTTCACCAAGATAATGGGAGCCTTCATCTGTTTCCACTAATTGTTTTAAAATATCTGCTCCTTCTTTTGCTTTTGTATCAACAATCCGTCCTTTTTCAAAAGTAATCGTAAATTCGTCAATAATATTTCCCGCAAAGCTTAACGGTTTTGTACTGGAGATATAGCCATTAACTCCGTCTTTTTGTGGAACGGTAAATACTTCTTCCGTTGGCATGTTCGCCATGAATTCATCACCTTTTTGATTGATGCTGCCAGCTCCAGCCCAAAGATGTTTTTCTGGTAATTCAATCGTCAAGTCGGTCCCAGGAGCTTTGTAATGAAGCTTTTTATAATGTTTTTTATTTAAGTATTCTACTTTTTCATGAAGGGTTTCATCATGTTTTTTCCAAACCGCTATGGGATCATCTGTATTCACCCTTGTTGCCTTGAAAATTGCATTCCACAAAAGGGAAATTTGTTCATCTGGTGCGGCATCAGGAAATACCTTAGCAGCCCAGGCTTGAGAAGGAACAGCGATAACGGTCCAACTTACTTTGTCGGATTGAATGTATTGGCGATATTTTTCCATCGCTTTTCCCGCAACCTTTTGAAAGTTCGCAATCCGGGAAGAATCGACACCTTTTAAAAGATCTGGACTAGAAGAGACAACAGACATAAAAGCAGCACCCGCCTCAGCAAGCTCTTCCACTTCTTTTGCGCGCCACATCGGATATTCGTGAAAAGCTTCATCCGGAGCTAAATCATACTTCAGTCTAGAAACAGTATCATCATTCCAATTGACGACAACGTTTTTCGCACCAGCTTCATATGCTTTTTTGACGACGAGGCGGATGAATTCCGCCGTATCAATGGCAGCATTCACTACAAGAGTTTGCCCTCGCTGAACATTGACACCAACTTGAACGGCCAATGCTGCATATTTTTCTAGATTCTCTTGGAATTTGGACATATCTATTCTCCTTTATATAAAATATATAGCTCATTGCAATTATATTTTAGCA
This sequence comes from Lederbergia sp. NSJ-179, assembly GCF_022867885.1. Lineage (GTDB taxonomy): Bacteria > Bacillota > Bacilli > Bacillales > Bacillaceae_C > Lederbergia. The sequence goes on from NZ_JALIFP010000007.1 coordinate 138,530, forward strand.
ATGATAGAAAAGATATCCAAATAATCCAGAAAAAATCTTCTTCCAACTTAAAAGCATGGGGGTGAAACTGGATTAAACGGCGAAAAGAGTTGTCCGTGCCCGGAATCGTAGAAAAGCTACAATCGGGTCACAGCGAAGGGGGCGGCCGTGCCCAGAATTGCGAAAAAAGTACAATTGGGTCACAACGGAGGTGCTGGCCGTGCCCAGAATTGCGAAAAAAGTACAATCTGGTCACAGCGAAGGGGTTGGTCGTGCCCAGAATTGCGAAAAAAGTACAATCTGGTCACAGCGAAGGGGTTGGTCGTGCCCGGAATTGCGAAAAAAGAACAATCGGGTCACAGCGGAGGGGTTGGCCGTGCCCGGAATTGCGAAAAAAAAACAATCGGGTCACAACGGAGGTGCTGGCTGTACCCGAAATCGCGAAAAAGGTACAGTCCGGTCCCAACGAAAGGGTTAGTTGTGACCGAAATCACAATTCTGTCCCAACACCTTATCTCACGAAGGAGATTCATTCATTCCGAGTAAAGCTCGGTAGCGCTCCGGTTGTACAACAATATCTGCTAAAGTATATTCATCCAAGACTTGTAGGTAGGCGATTAAAGCTCTATTTAATGCATGTTTCAACCCGCAAATGGGGGAGATGGCACAGGAATGATTATCTTCTTCAAAACAAGGCACCAGTTTAAAATCATCCTCTGTTTTGCGGACGAGTGCCCCAATATTAATTTTTTCAGCAGGAAGGGCTAGTTTGATCCCACCTCCGCGGCCACGCAGTGTCGTGATCATTCCCAATTTCCCTAATTCATGAATGACCTTCATTAAATGGTTCTTTGATATATCATAAGTCTCCGCGATTTCGGAAATCGTGGAAAGCTGATCCTGCTCCTTAGCAGCCAAATAAATTAAAACGCGCAAAGCGTAATCTGTATAATTCGTCAGTCTCATGATCATCACCTAATTTGATTATACCGTTATTCGTCACTCGGTAAAAGAAAGTTCTAAGCAAAGGTGAGAGTGTTTTTGTTGATCATGGATCCGTACTCATTATACTTCTACCTATTTTGTTCAACGTTGAACATTTAAAGGCATTTTTGTGACAGCTTTTTTAAACATGTATTTAAAATATTGCTTTAAAATCAGGGCGGATATACATTAAAGATGTATTTAAAATACATCTTTAAAAAGGGGTTATTATAGTGACACTTTCACAAAAAACGATTGATATTGTAAAATCAACAGCTCCGATATTAGGAACCCAAGGAGTAAGCATTACATCGGTATTTTATAAAAACATGTTTACGCATCATCCAGAGCTTTTAAATATTTTTAATCATGCAAATCAATCCCAAGGTCGTCAGCAAACAGCACTTGCCAATATGGTTTATGCTGCGGCCAAAAATATTGATCAGCTTGAAACGATACTTCCTGCTGTCAAACAGGTCGCTTTTAAACATAGGGGGTTAGGGGTGAAGCCTGAACATTATCCGATTGTAGGAAAACATCTATTATTAGCGATTAAGGAAGTACTCGGTGATGCGGCAACAGATGAAGTGATCGAGGCATGGGGTGAGGCCTATGGTGTCATTGCCCAAGTTTTTATTGATATTGAAGCAGAACTATATGAAAAAGCAGAGGAACAAGCTGGTGGCTGGAAGGACTTTAAGTTTTTTAGAGTGACGAATAAAGTTCAAGAAAGTGAAGTCATTACGTCATTCTATCTCCAACCTGCTGACGGTAAGCCTGTCCCCACTTATAAACCAGGACAATATATTACGGTACGTGTACAAATTCCTGGAGAGGAATATACGCTCAATCGCCAGTATAGTCTTTCCACTGCACCTGGAAACGAATATTTCAGGATTTCGGTGAAGAAAGAAAAAGATTTTGAACCGAATGGAAAAGTATCGAATTACCTCCATGATCATGTTTCTGTTGGACATCAAATCGAGGTAAGTGCCCCAGCAGGTGACTTTCATTTAGTAGAAGAAGAGTCTCCAATCGCCCTGATTAGCGGTGGAGTTGGCCTTACACCAATGATGAGCATGCTTGACACGTTAGTGCAATCCAATACAGACCGAGAAGTGACCTTTATTCATTCCGCTAGAAATGAAGAAGTTCATGCATTCGCAAAGGATACAGCAAATCTAGTTGATCAATTGAATCATGGATCTTATTACTATGGATATGAAAAACCAGTCAATCCAAATGGGGCCCATCATTTTACCGGTTATCTTACAGAGGAATTTTTAAAAGGTAATGTAACGAAAAATACCGTTTGTTATGTTTGTGGTCCGATTCCATTTTTGAAAAATGTGGTAAACATGCTTGCGAATCTTGGTATTTCCAATGAAAATATTCGCTATGAATTCTTCGGGCCTGCTATGCAAATCACAAAAGAAAAAGCCACAGTCTAAAATGCAAAACACCTTACGACAAAGTAGGGTGTTTATTCATGGATAAAGATTGATTATAATATGGAAATCGCAAATGATCGACTTTATAAAATCGTCATAAACAAGCCACCCTTTTGAATGTTGGAATGGGTATACTAAAAGCAAAAAAACAGGAGGCGAAGAAATTGGATCGATTGGATCATTTAACAGAGGATAGAATTCGTAAAGCTTATGAAGAGGGGCAATTCGATGACTTACCAGGAGCAGGAAAACCATTGCCACCCGATTCACCCAAAGGGATTCCGGATGACCTAAAAATGGCGTATCGTGTAATGAAAAACGCTGGCCTGTCCCCTAATGAAATGGATGTGAAAAAGGAAATCATGTCGATTGAAGATTTGATTCGTCATTCTGAAGATAAGCTGGATAAAGAAGGATTAAAAAAGAGACTAAACAGTAAATTACTTGAATATAATAGCCTTTTAGCGAAAAAGGGAATAAAAACGAATTCGACTGTTTTTAGGAAATATCAAGACCAGATAGAGAAAAAGTTTTTCTAGAGTTCCGAAAGTCATTAAATGAAAAAAAGAATTCAATAATGTAGAAAGTTGTCGATATATACAATAAGACATTTTAATAGTTTAGGGTGAAATAGATGGATAAGACAACATTTTTCGGATTAATATTGGGAATTGTGGCTGTTGGTGTTGGAATGGTACTAAAGGGAGTCGGCTTCGCTGCATTATTGAATCCAGCAGCCATTCTAATCATCGTTGTTGGAACAGCGGCTAGTGTGATTATTGCTTTTCCCACTTCAGAAATTAAGCGAGTGCCGAAGTTATTTGGGATTATTTTTAAACAAAACACAACATATCAACCAAAAGAAATGATTATGAAATTTTCAGAGCTTGCGCAGTTGGCAAGAAAAGAGGGACTTTTGGCATTAGAGACAAGGATTGAAGAGATAGATGATCCATTTATGAGAAGTGGGTTGAATTTAGCTGTAGATGGTCAAAGTGCGGACTACATAAGAGATGTGTTGAATGAAGAGATTAATGCGATGGAAGAAAGACATGAAGCAGGAGCAGATATCTTTTCACAGGCTGGTACATATGCACCAACTTTAGGGGTGCTTGGTGCGGTAATTGGATTAATCGCAGCACTTGGAAATATGGATAATACGGAAGAATTAGGAAAAGCCATTTCTGCTGCGTTTATTGCGACGATGCTAGGGATTTTTACGGGATATGTGCTTTGGCATCCCTTTGCGAATAAATTAAAAAGAAAATCTCAAGAAGAAGTTCGCTTAAAGGAAATGATGGTTGAGGGCATTTTATCTATCCTTGAAGGAGAAGCCCCACGTATTATTGAACAAAAATTGTCCTCTTATCTCCCCGCTTCTGAACGGCAAGAAATATTTGAGGAAAGCGGTGAAGCCCAAAATGTCTAAACGTAGACGGAAAAAAAGAGGAGAAAAGCATGGTGTCAATGAGTCATGGCTTTTACCTTATTCCGATTTAATGACATTGCTATTGGCGCTTTTCATTGTTCTTTTTTCAACAAGCATGATGGATGCGGAGAAATTTCAACAGATGTCTCAAGTGTTTAATGGGATTTTTCTAGGGGGAACAGGGCAGATCGATTATCAAAATCCAGTCGAAAATGACGATCATAGTAAGGACAATCCGAACGCAGGAGAAACGTCAGAACAAGAGAATGAGAATCAAGAGGAAGAGCCTATTCTCGATTTAGAAGAACAAAAGGAGCTAGAAGAAATTCAAGCGAAAATTAATTCTTATATTAAAGAAAATAAGTTTAATAATAGATTTGCTACATCTTTAACGGGTGAGGGCTTATTGCTGACGATTCGGGATAATGTTCTGTTTGAATCAGGTAAGGCAGAAGTGAGGGAAGAAGATGAGATTACTGCAAGGGAATTAGCGAAATTCTTAGAGATGGACCCTCCACGTAATATCATTATTAGCGGCCATACAGATAATGTCCCAATCCAAAACGCTCATTTTTCATCCAATTGGGAGTTAAGTGTGATGCGTGCCATCAATTTTATGAAAATCCTTTTGGAAGACAAAAACTTAGATCCAAGATGGTTCAGTGCAAAGGGCTTTGGCGAATACCAACCAGTTGGGGATAATAGTACAGCTGCTGGAAGAGCACAGAATAGAAGGGTTGAAGTGTTAATTTTACCGAGAGTGAAGTCGGAAGAGAAGTGAATGTCCAAGACCTGCCTTGTAGTGTAGGCCTTGGTTCTATTTTTTTAAAAGGAATTCACTGAATTTTTTTCCATATTGTTTTGCCGCAATTAAATCGTTCTCCTCAGGATATAGGTCGACAAGAAAGTTGGGGAGAACAAGCTCCGCCCCAATTTCTGCAAGTTTTTCTGCAAAGAGTTTTAGAGCTGCTCCGAAGGTCTTTGTATAATAAGAATCCCCAGAACCAAAAACAGCCGCGATTTTACCTGTCAACTCCTCATAATCCAGCTCCTCGTAAAAATCCATAAATTCATCGGGAACGACGCCACCGTCCCATGTATAGGTACCAATCAATATGCCATCATACTCTTGTAATTCATCAGGCGTCGCAACAAAAGAGTCTTTGACTGTAACATGAACGGCGTTCTGTTCCAATTCTTCCCTAATCGTTTCTGCAATCGCTTCGGTACTGCCTGTTGAGCTTGTATAAATCAAAATCACTTTTTTCATAGGCCCACTCTTTCTAGAAGGTCTTTCATTATGTCTATTTTAGCAGATAAGGATGACGAAAATCATGACAAACAGGTGAAAATGGATAAGTTTTAATCTACTTCATTCGGGAATGATACATAGGAAGACAATCTTTCTTAAGGAGCTGTTAAAAATGGGAAAGAAAATAGTGACATTAATAGCGGATATGTTTGAGGATTCGTAGTATACAAAGCCAGCCGCTGCTTATCAAGAGGCTGGACATGAAGTGATCACGGTTGAAAGAGAAGCAGGGAAAACGGTAAAGGGTAAAAATAACGAGGCAGAGGTCAAGAGTGAAAAAGGGATCGATGAGGTGCAGCCTGAAGATTTTGGTGCTTTGTTTATTCCAGGAGGGTTTTCACCAGATCAGTTAACCGACTTACGAAACTGACAAGTCGTTCGTTTTTGGAATGCCTTAAGATTTTTTTTGGTGTTCCAAGGTGTTGAAAAACCATTCCGATATCTCCTCGTACCTTCCGAAGATGTTTTTCATTGGCGGGAACAAGCTTGCCTTTTTTTTCATGTGCCAAAGGTTTTGCCCAGCTAGAAAAATGTAAATTTATATAGAAAGGAGGAGGGCCTTCATGGTATGATGGAGAAAAAGAACGGATAATTTTATGATCGAAATAATATTTTTTTTGTTTGCATACTTCATAGGGAACTTACTAACAGGACAATTATTAGCCAAAGGATTTTACCATAAAGACCTTTATTTAGAAGGAAGTGGGAATGTAGGAGCAAGAAATGCGGGCAGGATTTTTGGGAAGACAGCCTTTTTGCTTACCTTTTTTGGGGATGCAGGTAAAGGAGCTATAGTGATGATCTGTAGTCAATATATGGGACTCCCTCCTAGCAAACAGTTGCTCGCTTTATTTTTGGCGATTCTAGGTCATATCTTTCCGGTTCTGTTTCGTTTTAAAGGTGGAAAGGGAATGGCTACCTTTATTGGGGGTGTTCTCGCTTTCCACCCACTTCTATTTGCCCTATTCGTTGGTGTATTTTTATGTTTATATGTACTAATGAGAAGCCTTACAATGGCTGGTATGATTGCGGTTGTTTCTCTTCCTATGATCATGGTATTCTATTCATATTCTACTATAGAAATTATTCTTAGCTTTTGCATTTCGGGTTTAGTCTTATTTGCCCATCGGCAAAATATGAAATTGCGTGTTCAAAAAGGAGGATAAAAAGGACCAAGAAGTTCGAGGCGGCGCAGTTTCGAGCAGCGGACTTGTACAGGATGTACTGACTTCTGCGTTGCCCACAGGACGTGGGCGGTTTTAGCAGAAGTTCCTTATCCTAATACATGAGCAGCGGAGAAACAAGCCAACGAAGAAATTCGCTTATGTCTTTTTACCGGACTTTTTGAACATCCTCTGAAAGAGAAAATTTGGGGAGAAGGGAAAAATAGCTGATGAGCTTATTATTTAAAATAGCAAGTCATCCATCGGAATTTGAGCAGATAGAAAAATTAAATTATCAAACATTTGTGGAGGAAATTCCGCAACACGGAGCCAATCCCGCCCATATGTTGCGCGATCGATTTCATGATGAAAATACATATATTATTGGTTTGAAAAAGGACCAGGTAATCGGAATGATTTGCGTTCGGAATAAACGTCCATTTTCATTAGACCAAAAAATAGGGGAAGTGGAGCAGCATCTGCCGGTTCAAGTCCAAAGTCTATGTGAAATCAGACTTCTTGCTGTCGATAAAGCCCATCGAAACGGTCGAGTGTTTGTAGGATTGGCTCAGGCGCTTATTCGTTTTTGTTTAAAAATGGGTTATGATGCGGCAATTATTTCTGGAACGACACGTCAACAAAAATTATATCAACATTTAGGGTTTCAGCCTTTTGCCTATCTTACAGGTGATGAAAAAGCTGCTTTTCAACCAATGTATTTAACGAAAGCCATTTTTGAACAATCAGCGTCAGGGAAGCTTTTGAAAGAACCGATGAACTTTATTCCTGGACCAGCCACTATTACAGATGAAGTCAGATTAGCTTTTTCAAAAAGCCCTTATTCCCATCGAGCCAAGGAGTTTGATCATCTGCTCGCGCACGTACAAAATCAACTAAAGTCTTTAACAAATGCCCATTATGTGCAAATTTTGCATGGCACAGGGACTTTAGCCAATGATGTTATCGCAGCACAACTGTCGTTACTTCCAGGAGAAGGATTAATTTTGGTGAATGGAGAATTTGGTGGAAGGCTCATCAATCATGCGAAACGGTGGGGCTTATCATTTGATCAACATGAAACGGGATGGGGAAAGCCATTTGAGTTAGAGGAAATTTCACAATTAGTACAAAAGAAAAGATATGAGTGGATGTGGGCTGTTCATTGTGAAACATCGACCGGGGTGCTTAATAATATTGATCATCTCAAAGAGATTTGTAGGATGAATGGGGTAAAGCTATGTTTAGATTGTGTTAGTTCACTAGGGGCGGTTCCGCTTGATTTGGAGGAAGTTGCCTTTGCTTCAAGTGTGAGCGGGAAAACGATAGGAAGCTACACTGGATTGTCCTTTGTGTTTCATCAGGAAAAGGTACAACCAAGTCAAAGTATCCCTCGCTATATTGATTTAGGATCCTATGTAGCTGCTAATGGTGTTCCTTATTCTCAATCTTCCAATCTTGTTGAAGCCCTCGCTCAGGCACTAAAGAAATATGAGCGGCCTGACAAAGTATACGATCAAATGAAGCAGCGATATGAGTTGATTAGGACTGGGATCGAAGTAGCGGGTGGCAGAGTATTGTCGCCATTAGAGCATTCCGCCCCACTTATTCTCACGATTGAGCTACCGGAAGGAATGAATGCGACTGCGATTGGTGATAATCTTTTCTTAAATGGCTACTTGCTTCACTATGAAAGCTCGTATTTACGAGAAAGAAATTGGTTGCAAATATCATGTATGAATGATATTGGCGAGAGAGATATACAAAATATGCTTGATGTTTTTAAAAAGTTATGTATGGAAAAAGTATCTTCCTTATAAGTGAATCCTTTTGGATTTGTGATATAGGGCAGGGAAAATGTAGCCGATTGCTGTAATCGAGGTTATCGATTCGGTCTAGAGAATAGGAAAGGGCCAGGGGTGCTAACTTCTGTCCCTTTTCAAATATTTAAACATTACTTTTTTCTTAATCTCCCTAATTCCTCAGCCAATGCTTGCATTTCACTAGGGCTAAAATGGTCTTTTCTTTGGACCATTTCGTAAATATCTTTTAGTTCTTCAAATTCTTCTGCACCCATATTTTTAAATTGTACAGCACTGGTATTGACCATTTTAATTTTTGTAACAATTTTATCGACCATATATCCAATCGTTTCTTGTGTGTTTTGGGACAGATCCACAATCTTTCATCCTTTCTTTATTTTCATATTAAATATCCTTTCATGACTTTTAAAAATTGTCAAATACCCTAAAACACAGCCAATTTGAAAAAGATATGTTTCAATTACTTTTAAAAAGGTAAAATAACAACAATGATAGGAATGGAGGGGGGAAGAAATGCGTCAGAGAAAAATCAAGAGGCGAAAAAAATTTAAGCGAATGATAATGTTTGCCAAACGATTGATTACAAAAACTATGGATAATGATGTGACCGGTATGGCGGCGCAACTCGCTTATTTCTTCCTTTTATCATTATTCCCGCTGCTCATTTTTATTGCGACCCTGCTGCCATACACCCCGCTATCCCAAGATGATCTTTTTAATATGATTAAAGATTTTGCTCCTGAAGAGACGTTTAATATGATTCAGCATACATTGGATGAAATTATGGAAGGCCGAAGCGGTGGTCTCTTATCGTTTGGGATTATTGGGACGATTTGGTCCGCATCTAATGGGATGAATGGGTTAATGCGCTCTTTAAATCGCGCCTATAATGTGGAAGAAAAACGTCCTTATCTTATTGCTAGAGGGTTAGCGATCATCTTAACGATTGCGATGATATTTGTCTTTTTACTTGCTTTATTGGTCCCTGTTTTTGGGAAACAATTGGGTATGCTCGTCTTTTCTAATTTAGGGTTTTCTTCGCAATTTTTACAAATATGGGGAATCATTCGTTGGACATTAACACCGATCATTTTATTTTTTGTCTTTTTATTTATTTATTTTCTAGCACCTAGTATTAAAGTGAAATTTATCACGGCCGCTCCAGGTGCTCTTTTTGCCAGTCTCGGTTGGATTATCGTCTCCTTTGGATTCTCCTACTACGTATCCGAATTTGCTAACTACACATCGACATATGGAAGCCTTGGAGCGATTATCGTTTTAATGCTATGGTTCTACATCTCAGCCATTATCATCATGGTGGGCGGCGAACTAAACTCTCTTATAAGAGAACGTAAATGAGATTCGACAAAATTCAGGGCGTGCCAGGTACCCCAAATATGGAGCGAAAACTTGGACATAATAAGAGAGAATTCATTTTTCGAGAGGATTTGGCTATCCATGAATAAAATATTTTTTATTATGTTGATTATTGGAATTCCTTTATCTGTTTTAGGATCCATGCTTCATTTTTCGACGATTCTGATGTTTGTCATTTACTGTTTAACGATCATTGCATTAGCCAGTTTTATGGGAAGGGCGACAGAAAGCTTAACAATTGTCGTCGGGCCAAGATTGGGGGGACTTTTAAATGCAACGTTTGGGAATGCGGTTGAATTAATCATCTCCATTTTTTCTTTAAAAGCTGGTCTTATCGGGGTGGTCCTTGCTTCGTTAACTGGCTCTGTTATAGGGAATCTCTTGCTTGTTGGAGGCTTGTCCTTTTTTATTGGCGGCTTACAATTCAAAGTACAAAAATTTAATGTCTTCGATGCGAGACATAATTCCGGTTTATTAATGTTTGCTGTGATTGTAGCTTTCGTTATACCTGAAATGTTTAGCCAAAATTTGACAGAGGAAAAAACGATGGCGTTAAGCGTCGGTATTTCCATTATTTTAATTCTACTCTACATAGCAGCTTTGTTATTCAAGCTTGTCACACATCGCGGAGTCTACCAAACAAAGGAGTCTAAAGAAAACATTCATGCAGAAGAACCGGAATGGCAGAAAGGAAAAGCAATTCTTATTCTGGCTTTAGCGACATTAGCTGTCGCTTATATTTCGGAAAAACTCGTCCATACCTTTGAAACGGTGGGGGAGCAATTGGGATGGACCGAATTATTTATCGGCATTATCATTGTTGCAATTGTTGGGAATGCGGCAGAACATGCATCCGCTGTTTTAATGGCCATTAAGAATAAAATGGATGTCGCTGTGGAAATTGCGGTTGGCTCGACCTTACAAATTTCTATGTTCGTTGCCCCAATTTTGGTATTATTTTCCTTATTTTTCCCAACATCAATGCCCCTTGTTTTCACCATTCCGGAAATCGTTGCTATGGTAACGGCCGTACTCCTCAATATTGTCATCTCCAATGATGGGGAAAGCAATTGGTTTGAAGGGGCAACATTGCTTGCCGCCTATTTAATTATGGGAATTGGTTTTTATTTATTGTAATATGGATAAACCTAAGCCATTCGGAAAAACATAAAGGCAAACAACCAAACTTTTTCAAAGAATAGAAAGGGGTTTGCCTTTATGCTGAGATATTCTTTCGTTTTAGGACTGATCGTATCCTTCGTGATTACAGGTCCTTCGTTTTATACATTGGCAAAGGAACAGGCCAAAAACAAATCCATTGAACTGCCATCCTCTGTCATTAATATTGAAAACGAAAATACAAATCCGAATCAAAACGAAGATTTGCCTCATTTAAAACCAAGTGAATTTACAAAGGAATTACTAGAATCATCCGATGAACCAATTGAAAACCCGTATTTGATCAAAATACTAAATGAATCATCCATCAATAAATCCCCATTCGCCCTTGGTATGCGGGCAACCATTTTTATGGGGACATTCCCATTAAATTATAAATCCGAGGAGTCCATTCCAAATTGGCAATACCAAAAGGTTAATACGAATACGTATGATAATAGCTCAGGAACGTCGAACCAACAAATGAATTATGTTCAGCAGGTTCAAAAAAGAATCAAAGGAGGGCTGACCTCTAAACTTGAACAAGCGGAAGATGTTCAGAACATGATCTTATTAAAAGCGAGGCAAAAAACGCAGTTACCCCTTGCCCTAGAAACCATGGTGGGGGCAGGGACGAAGCATCAGCAAGTTTATAATGTCAATCCGAAAAAAGTGGGAAATCTAGATGCCTACGTCCCGGCGATTGTTGAAAAAGGCGAGGTTACCTATGGTGAAGTTTATTTAGTTATCCGGGGGATGAAGCGGGAAATTGTGGTAAAAAACGTCACCTCCCAAAAAATAGGGGCTTGGCTCCCGATTCAAGATCATCTTTATTTCACCTTTCATGCAACACCTTAACCAAATTTTTCATACATGAAAAAAGCAGGAATGAAAAAGCTAAAGGAAAAGGTGTAAAGGAGAAAAAGATGAAAAAATCAATGAGTATATGTTTTGCCTTTTTGCTATTGTTTGGTTATGTCAATTCAGCACATGCGATATCCAATCACCCCATTCACTGGGGTTTTAAAAAAGGTTCGAATGGACAGCAGGCGGATGCAGGACAGGAATATGAAACATTACTGAAAAAATATGGTGGCTTTTATAAAGGAAATGCTAAAGACAAAATACTTTATTTAACATTCGATAACGGGTATGAAAATGGCTACACCGAACGTATTCTCGATGTATTAAAGAAAGAAAAAGTCCCTGCGACCTTTTTTGTAACAGGGCATTATCTAAGAAGTGCTCCAGAAATTACAAAAAGAATGGTGAACGAAGGGCATATTGTCGGTAATCATTCATGGAGTCATCCAGATTTAACCAAAATGAGCGTACCGAAAATAAAAGATGAATTGAACAAGGTTCAAAAAGAAACCGAACGAATAACGGGACAAAAAACAATGCAATATCTTCGTCCGCCCCGAGGCATTTTAAGTGAAAGAACATTAAAGGTTGCACAAGAAGCAGGATATACCCATGTATTATGGTCGCTTGCCTATAAAGATTGGGAAGTGGATCACCAGAAAGGTTGGAAATATGCCTATGATCATATTTTAGCTCAAGTGCATCCCGGAGCCGTTTTGCTCCTTCATACGGTTTCAAAAGATAATGCAGAAGCCCTTGAAAAGGTGATCCAGGACTTAAAAAAACAAGGATACACATTCAAAAGTCTAGATGATTTTGTCATGAAAGAGCAGATTAAAAATCCAGCTCTTACGATGTAGGGGCACTTCATCACAGGGCCGTCCAATAGTCTATTTTCGGTATTTTCGGTTATTGGATGGCCATTTTTCGTTCAATGTACCCTTTTTGGACAAATTTCTTTTAATCCCGATGAAGTATAGCATAAATGCTCTTAAATGGTATACTAAAGAAAACATTCTAATTGGGGTTATATGTATGTGGAAAGAAAAAATAGAGATTGCTGGTCCTTATAATTTTGATTTAGCTCTAAGCCGATTAGCAATGGATCCGTTAAATCAATTGAACCAGAAAGAAAGATTGATTCGGGTGCCGATCTATGAAGATCAGCCCGAAGTAGCGATTGTACAAGCGATTGGAACAACAGATCAGCCCGCATTTTTAATAAGTGGTCACAAAGAAAAAACAAAAGAAAAGGTTTTAAAAAGGATTTTTTCGATATTTCAGTGGAATATTTCATTAAAAGATATACATGCCCATTTTTTAAAAACGTCTTTAAAAGATATATTTATCGTGCATCACGGAACACCGATTATATTAGATTTTACTCCTTATACAACGTTAGTTAAATCGATTATCCATCAGCAAGTACATATGAAATTTGCGATCTCGTTAACCGCAACATTTGTGCAAACATTTGGTTTTCAAGTCGATGGAGTCCCGTTTTATCCATCACCTGCTACAATTGCTGAGCTTAAACCGGAACAATTAAGGCCCTTAAAGTTCAGTCAACGGAAGGCAGAATACTTGATCGACCTAGGAAAGAGAATAGCAAGCAAGGAATTGAATTTGGATGAATTAGCTAAGTTATCGGATGAAGAGATTAAGAAAGAACTGGTCAAAATTCGTGGAGTGGGACCTTGGACAGCACAATCTTTTTTACTTTCAGGGCTCGGAAGACCGAATCTTTTTCCGATGGCGGATATTGGGATTCAAAAAGCGATTAAATCATTATTTACACTGGAACAGAAACCGACACAAACAGAAATGCTGGAGTATAGTCGAGAATGGGAACCTTATTTAAGCTATGCCACCCTTTATTTATGGAGAAGCATTGAACCATAGGCGGAGTGATTTTTAAAGGATTTGGGGAATTTTTGCTTAAATGAAGTTATATACTATTATATTACTATAATAACATTATAATAGACTATAAATATGTAATGATAAGTGGGGGTGAATAAAGTGAAGAAAATTATATTAAGTGCGGATAGTACTTGTGACTTGGATGATAGACTGAAAGAACGATATGAAGTTTATTGCCAACCTCTTCATATTAATTTAGGCGGTAAACAGTATGAAGATGGAGTCAATATTACGCCAGATGACATTTACGATACCTATCAAAAGCAACGCATTTTGCCGAAAACATCAGCTCCTAATCCTAAAGAATATATCGATTATTTTAAAAAGTGGACAGATCAGGGTTATGAGGTGATCCATATCAGTCTTGGTTCGGGCCTTTCTTCCTCGTATCAAAATGCCTGTATAGCTGCAGAAGAACTTGGAAATGTATATCCAATAGATTCAGGCAATCTTTCTACAGGAATGGGACTCCTTGTGATCGAAGCGGCTGAGCGTATTGCCAAGGGCATACCGGCCACTCAAATCTATGAAGAAGTGAATCAATTAAAATCTAAAGTTCATGCGAGTTTTGTTATCGATAATCTCACTTACCTTCATGAGGGTGGGAGATGTTCCGCCATTGCTGCACTTAGTGCAAATTTATTAAATATTAAACCTTGTATTGAGGTTGATCATACAAGTGGAAATATGAATGTAGGGAAAAAATATCGGGGTTCTTTGCCTAAGACTTTAAAACGGTACACAATGGATAAGCTAAACGAGCGATCGGATTTAAAACTTGATCGGATTTTTATCACCCACTCAGGAACAGCTCCTGAGAATATCGACATAGTTAGAAAGATCATTGAAGAGGTCGCTGATTTCAAAGAAATCTTCGTGACACGAGCCGGATGCACCATTTCATCCCATTGTGGTCCGAATACACTCGGCGTATTATTTATGACAAACTAACAAGGACAACCTATCCCCTATAAAAACACCCCTTTAGATATTCATCTCTAAAGGGGTTTACCAATATATTCAATTACGAAGGATGAACTTCCATTTTATCCTCAATCCATCTCCGCAAAATAACGGTGTCTCTCCTCGTAAAAGCCTTCTGTAAATATTTCGTAGGTGTTATAATGGCTCAAAAGAGGTGGATATCATGGTGAATGAGCTAAAGGAACGGTTAATCCAAAAGGGCGATTATCTCTTAAAAAATGAAATAGAACGTTTAGAAGAAGCCATTGATTTTGGAGAAAAAGCACATCATGGTCAAAAAAGGGCGACAGGAGAACCTTATATTACTCATCCGATCGCGGTATGTGAAATTCTTTTGGAATATAGGGCTGACATCACATCTCTTATTTCATCCTTGCTTCACGATGTCGTGGAGGATACACCTATATCTAGCGCAGAAATAAAAGAAAAATTTGGTGAACAAGTCTCAAGTATTGTAGAGGGCTTGACTAAAGTAGAAAAAGGGCAGCTTGATAAAGAAGAATATCATGCCATTAATACGGAGAAATTACTTTCCGCTTCTGTAAAAGACATTAGAGTTGCCGTTATTAAAATAGCAGACAGATTGCATAACATGAGGACACTTGCTGTTAAAAAAGTCGAAAAGAAGGTACCGTACGCGAACGAAACTTTGCTCTTTTTTTCACCCCTTGCGGAGAGATTAGGGCTATATAAAATTCAGGAAGAGTTAGAAGAAATTGGATTTGGTTATCTGAATCCTTCTAAATTTCATCGTATTGAAAAATTAATGAACAACTACTCCAATATATTTGCACACATTTTTAATCGTTGTCTTAAGGAAGTAAAGAAAGAAGGAGGGGCAGTAATCATCGATTTGGAGTGGAGTAAAGTCCCGATATACAAAGCATCCTCGCTATTACAAGAAGATCAAGACTTAATGGACTTATTTTGTATAAAGGTGATTACAAAATCTACGATAGACTGCTATACTGCATTAGGAATTATACATCGGCTGTACAATCCCATAGAACATCAATTCATTGATCATATTGCCATTGAGAAATCTCCATTTTTAAGACAGCTATACACCAAAGTACTTATTAGGAATGTGAAAGTGAATTTTACCATTCAGACTGAATGTGATAAAAAAATGAATGACAGTGGCGTATTCGGGTTATTAAAAAAAGATCTATCAGGTCAAGATTTAGTAACTTTAGGTAGAATGTTATTGGGAGATTCCATATGTACCGTTCAAACCATTGCTAAGACTCCGATTGAATTTCAAGATATTATTTCGTTTGACCTACTTCAAAGAGAAATAACAGCATGTACTCCTAAAATGGATGTAGTGTTATTGCCAGAAGGCTCTACGATTATTGATTTTGCCTTCTCTTTAGATCCACATTTGGCCAAAAGGATGTTTTCCGCAAAGATTAATGGTGAATTAAAACTTATTCATACGATTATTCATGACATGGATATTGTAGAAATACAAACGACTAATAAAGAAACAGTCCATCCTCATTGGCTTAATTTTGCTCAGACTTCTAAAGCGCAAAAGGAAATTAGTGAATGGTTAAATATCTGAACAAAAATTGGCTCATTATTTTAAGACACTGTCCCTACTAAAATTTCTTTACCGTTTGTAAAAGATTTTCATTAAATAGGAGGGAGCTGATATTATTTGAAAGGTTGTTAAAACAAAAGCTTTCAATTGCTTATCAAAATCATAGAATAGTAGCTATTTTCATTTATAAATAATATTGATATACTATAATTAGACTATCATTGATACAGAAAAGGGGTATTCCTGTCGCGTCTTGCATTGTTATGACGCTTAAGCAAGAATGCCTGCATCCTTTCTGCAAATCTTAAGGTATAAGGATATGGTAAAAAATGAGTAACAGACAGACAAATACAGACGTGATTTTAATTGGTGCTGGGATCATGAGTGCCACTTTGGGAACACTATTGAAAGAATTGGCACCGGACTGGAAAATTAAAGTGTTTGAAAAACTCGCAGACGCAGGTGAGGAAAGCTCGAACGAATGGAATAATGCAGGAACGGGGCATTCTGCACTATGCGAGCTAAACTATACTGTCGAAAAACCAGATGGATCCATGGATATCAGTAAAGCGATAAAAATAAATGAACAGTTTCAGCTTTCAAGACAGTTCTGGTCTTATCTTGTAAATAGCAATCTGATCCGTAATCCGCAGGACTTTATCATGCCTTTACCTCACATGAGTTACGTACAGGGAGAAGAAAATGTAAAGTTTTTGAAAAAACGTTTCGAAGCCCTTTCTAACAACCCTCTGTTCCAAGGGATGGAATTTTCCGATGACCCAGAAGAACTGGCGGAATGGGTTCCGCTTATGTTTAAGGAACGAACTTTCAACGAACCTATTGCGACAACAAAAATCGATTCTGGAACGGATGTCAATTTTGGTGCTTTAACGCATATGTTGTTCGACCACTTAAAAAGCCATCATGTCGAGATCAACTACAAACATGGTGTGAAAAGTTTGAAACGCACTAGTGACGGATTGTGGGAGTTGAAAGTGAAAAATCTGGATAGTGGCACTATTGAACGCCATACAGCAAAATTCGTTTTTATCGGCGCTGGAGGAGGAAGCTTGCATTTACTGCAAAAATCCGGTATTCCTGAGGGAAAACATATTGGGGGATTTCCAGTAAGTGGACTATTTATGGTGTGTAACAATCCGGATGTTGTCGAGCAGCATCAGGCAAAAGTATATGGCAAGGCTTCGGTTGGCGCCCCTCCAATGTCTGTTCCCCATCTTGACACAAGATATATCGACAATAAAAAATCGTTGCTATTTGGACCATTTGCTGGTTTTTCACCGAAATTTTTAAAAACAGGTTCAATGTTTGACTTGATCACTTCCGTAAAACCGCATAATGTCTTGACGATGTTGGCGGCAGGCGTAAAAGAGTTATCATTGACAAAATACTTGATCCAGCAACTGATGTTATCGAAAGAACAACGTATGGAAGAATTACGTAAGTTTGTTCCGAATGCGAAAGCGGAAGATTGGGATTTAGTGGTAGCGGGTCAACGGGTGCAAGTGATCAAAGACACTGCTAGCGGTGGCAAAGGAACGCTTCAATTTGGTACAGAAGTTGTAAGTGCAGCCGATGGCTCGATCGCTGCCTTGCTCGGTGCTTCCCCGGGAGCTTCTACTGCTGTTCACGTCATGCTTGATGTTATCAAAAGATGCTTCCCGCAACATCTAAAAGAGTGGGAACCAAAAATAAAAGAAATGATTCCTTCTTATGGTGTGTCACTCGCGGAAAATCCAGAGCTTTTCCACGAAATTCATACTTCAACTGCACAGGTGCTTGGTCTAAACAAAAACTTACCGAACCACGTTCATTCTTCGGAGGGGAAAACAAAGGTACTAGAACAAGCTTAGGTCATATTAATGGACGATTTTTCCCTGATAAATCACTGAAAAGCACTGAGTGAGAAATAAAATAATAAAATGATTAAAATGAAGATATAGAACCTTTGATCTATTTTTGGATTGGAGGTTCTTTTCATGATATGGATATTGCAGAAATACCAAACGACGAATAATGGTCAATCCCAATTGACTTATTATACTTAGACGTCTGAAGCTAGAGAAAATTTGTGAATGATTAAATATTTAAATATAAATAAATCTAACTGATGGAGGGAGTATGGAGAAAAAATGAATCTGTAAATTTGACAGGCAGGCTCCATGTATGAAAAGCAAAGAAAAATGAATAGTCTTGGAGACCAGAGGAGACAGATAGTCCGTAAAGAGACATTTGCTATACCGGTGTTTTCCCTCTAAAATGTATTTGGAGAAATTAATTTTTATTAGGGAGTTTTTCAATTATAATTCAGAAAACGAGGTGATCTTTATCAGTATTCCAGAAAGTAAAAAATATACTTATGCAGATTACATGAATTGGGATGAAGATGTTTATATTGAGGTGATTGAAGGTGAAATGATAAGTATGTCTCCTTCGCCAACACCGAGACATCAAGATGTGGTAGGTGAACTGACGGCTGAATTTAAAATGTTCTTGCGCGGAAAAGACTGTATGGCTTTTTCGACGCCTATGGACGTTTGTTTATTTGCTGATAACGAAGCGAAATATGAGGATATTCAAGATTGGGTACAACCTGATTTAATCGTGGTTTGTGATAAGAAAAAGATCAGAGAGACAAACATTACGGGAGCGCCAGATTTAGTAGTAGAAGTTCTCTCACCATCCACAGCTAGAAATGATCGGTGGGTTAAGTTCAACAGTTATGAAAAAGCCGGTGTGCGAGAGTACTGGATTGTTGACCCCTATAATATGTCTATTGAAGTATATGAACTCAATGGAAATTCTTTCAAACAAACAGGTGTTTATGGAAAAGATGGGCTGCTTCCCGTTGGTATTTTTCCTGAATTTAAAATTGATTTGAAAAATATCTTTAAAGAATTAGGGCTTTAGGGTGGTAGCAGACACTACCCGAGGTATAAAACGGGTGGTAGCGAAACCTCGTCCCACCCGACTATTTTTTGATCCACACTTATAGTATCTTCTCAAAAGCGATTCTTTTACTCCCGTCTTCTAAATAAATGATCCCGCAATATTTAAAATCATTTTTTTGGAGAAGTTTCTGCATAGATAGATTTTGTTCATGTGTATCGATTTTGATACTATTGACACCTTTATTTAAACACATTTTTTCCACATTTCTTATAACTTCAGTTGATATTCCTAACCCTTTGTGGAGATGATCCACTGCGAGTCTATGAATAACGGCGTAGTCTCCATTGCTAAGCCACTTACCACTATAAATATGTTTATAGGTTTTTTCGCCGTCGAAAGAAATGGCTGTAGTGGCCACAATGTTCTCATCTTTTAATAATACATAGCTATATCCCTTTAGAATATCATCCATAATGGTATGGATATTAGGATAGTTATGCTGCCATTGATCAATATGATTTTTTTTGAAATATGCTTGAGCCTGCCCAATAATTTCCATGATAGGATGTATATCTTGTTCTGTTGCTTTTCTAAACTCCATATTATTCTCCATATTAATAATTATTATCTCTGTATGCATGAATCTCTCATGGCCATTTGCTTTCAAAAAGGGGAACTTCTAAATAGCCCAGTCCCCATTTCGAAAAACTGGAACAATCGTCCCATCTTGTTTGATACCATCGATATCCATTTTGTCTGAACCGATCATGAAGTCAACGTGAACAATGGATGTATTTATGCCATGTTCTAATAATTCTTCCTGACTCATTTTCGTCCCACCTTGAATGTTTGTAGGATAGGCTGAACCAATCGCTAGGTGATTGGATGCATTTTCATCAAATAATGTGTTAAAAAAAATAATGTTAGACTGAGAGATAGGCGATGGATCTGGTACCAAAGCAACTTCACCCAATCCTGTTGCACCTTCATTATCATGAACCAACTTCTTAATAGCTTCATCACCTTTTTCAGCAGAAATATCCACGATTTTTCCATCTTTAAAATGAACTTCAATGCCTTCAATGAGCGTTCCTGCATAACTTAAAGGTTTTGTACTGCGGACCACACCCTCCATACGATGTGTATCAGGGGCAGTGAACACTTCTTCTGTAGGCATGTTGGCGATAAAATCTTCTCCTTCAGGATTATAGCTTTCAGCACTTGCCCAAATATGGTTTTTAGGCAAGCCTAAAGTTAAATCTGTACCAGGTGCTGTATAGTGCAAAGCATCAAATTGAATGTCATTTAATATAGCAGCCTTTTCATTTAATGTCTTTTTATGCTCATCCCAGGCAGCAACAGGGTCATCTTCATAGACACGGCAAGTTTTGAAGATTTGATCCCATAAGGCATCTACTTGTTCTTCAGAAGTGGAGAGATCAGGGAAAACATGTGCAGCCCAGCCTGCACCGGCTGCTGCGGCGACTGTCCATTTCAAATCATCATTTTGGGTGGCAATGCGCTGAGCGTGGAACGCTTTACCAGCCACATTTTGATAAGCAGCGACTTTGGTGGGATCCACTTCATTTAGCAATCCCGGATCACTAGATACAATGGATAGACGACTAACACGGTGATTTAAAACATGATCTTCGGACTCCTGAATCTCGTAATCGGGAATGTCGGTAAGTACTTCTACGGGTTGATGTAAGTAATGCAATTGACTTATTTCATCATCAGACCACTTAACAATCACCTTTTCAGCACCTAATTGATAAGCTTCCTTTGTGATCAAACGGGCTAAAGGAGCCTGATCAACTGTAATGGTCATTTTCACCCAATCTCCGGGTTGAACATTGATTCCTTTTGCCACTAAAAGCCGTGCATATTTTTGCAAGTTTTCCTCGAAATTCGGTAAAGCCATTTTTTTAACCTCCAATATCTAGTATGAGTGTGAGATCATTTCTCTGTCTGCTTTAAGCTGACTAGTTGACTTTTATATACTACTGAAGCTTTGATAACTATTCGATATTATACTCTACTTTTTTCCTTAGTTATACTCCCTTGCCTGAAAATACTCTAAAAGGAATAAATAGAACAAGCAAAGCCTAGAAAATATTTAGCCTGCACTTTGCCAACGAAATTTGGAAAAGAAATGAGGATGGGACAAAAGTGTTTCTATCAAAATTCGAACTAACTAGAAACTATGGGGGTGCCTATCATCCGCTCTTCCACATAAATGGCTGATTGGTTAAGGAATGACGAGGAGGCTGACATGGACGAAACTAACAAAAGAAATGTTCATTCGGTATAAGAAACTGGACAGTATATTCAGATGGGGAATTTGCAATTTTCTTTTCCAATGGAGATATGTTTTGGGGGTCTTTATAGTAAGTGGAAATATCGATGGAGAGCTCACTTCAGCTGAAATTGCTGAATAAATGATGAATGGCTCCAAGGCCAGTCGAATTTTTACAGGACTTTGTATAAGACTGACCAATGGATCCATCCACTACTTACTGTATCCTTCTATTAGCAAGATAGGATTATAAAGATTAACGAAGGCTTAAAAGTTTCTGCGAGTTTTTAATATAGGCCATTAGCGTGAAGTATAACCCGCATCAGCATGAATGGTTGTTCCTGTGACATATGAAGATGCGTCAGAAGCTAACCACAGACTAGCTTGTGCGATTTCTTTTGGCTGGCCAAAACGGTTCAATAGGCTTAATTGTGGAGCATACTCTTCTTCTGTGAAACCAAATTGCTCTAATGCCCCACGAAGCATAGGGGTATCAATTGCACCCGGAGCTACTGAATTGACCCGAATGTTTTGTGGGCCATTTTCCATTGCTGCTACTTTCGTCATTCCAACTACACCATGTTTTGCCGCAACATATGCAATATTATTCGGCTGTGGACGGAACCCACTTACAGAGGAAATATTAATAATCGAACCGCCATTTCCTTGTTTCTGTAGTTGCTGTAATTCATATTTTAAGCAAAGTGCCGTACCGGTTAGGTCCACCGAGATTAAACGATTCCAGTATTCTTCATCAAATTCTGCTGCTGGTTTGTCATCCGGAGTTAGAGCAGCGTTATTTACCGCAACATCTAACTTGCCAAATGTGTCTACGGCAAATTTAACCATAGCTTGTACTTCTTCAGACTTTGATATATCTGTTTGGATGAAAGCTGCCTGACCTCCATTTGCTTTTATTGCTTCTGTTACTTCATTTCCTTTTTCGGCGTTAAAATCTGCAATAACTACCTGTGCTTTTGCCTCTGCAAAAAGTTTAGCGGTAGCTTCACCCATCCCCATTGCACCGCCTGTGACAATAGCAACTTTACCTTCTAATAATGGAAATGTCATCTTTTATCCTCCTTTAACCAAAGTTACATTCTATAGTTTAACTATATAATGAATCATTATCCCTATTCAGTCATCAATAAGTCAAGCGGGAGCTGATGAGAGACTCAAGACTATTTACTTCAAAATTTCACACATGAATCAACCAGACTCCGAATAGCAATAAAGAAAAGGACAAGGATCATAATGACAAGCGATGTTGTCATTGTTCAAGCTTGTTCCAAATTGTTGTGAAAGGGAGTGGAGGATGAATGATTCAAGCCATTTTAGAATTGTTTACAACAGAACAAAAAGCTGAGGCGATGTTAGCAAATCCAATCATAGAACTAATTTTCCTAGCCTTGTTTTTTATTTTTGTTGTCACATTATTGGTTCATTTGTCGTTGTTCATGAAGCTCAGAAAGCTGCGTAGCCATCTAAAAGAAACGAATAATATGAAGATAGAGCCGCTGCGTTCTTTTAAGGAACAGTTTGATAAAAGGCAAGAAACGGAATCCATTAAAGCGGAAACCTTTGTCCAAGAACGTTTTTCAAGTTGGCGTGTGTGGAATATGCCCGTTGTCAGTCTGATTAAGCTGGTCCAAATGACAGTATCGGTATTTATATTGCTCGGTGTGTTAGGGACATTTATTGGATTAACGATTTCTTTGGGGAGTATTCAAACCGCAGAAGATCAACTCGTTGAAAATGTAACAGGTGTTTTATCAGGGATCGATGTAGCTTTTTACACAAGTATTGTCGGGATGAGTTTTTCGTTGTTGATGACGATATTGGTCAAGGCACTTAATACGGAATATATGTTAACCGATATCATGCTAATGGTTGAAACCCAATTAGAGGGGCATGAACAAAATGGACTGAGTCGACTGATTGGCGTTTCGGAAACGATCAATCAATCGATTTTGAGACTTCAAGAAACGAATCAACAGTCCTTACAAAGTATTGAAAAAGCTTTTACAGGTTTCCAGGAATATACAACCGGGCTACAACAATCAGCTCGGGATTTAGCTGCTTTCAATGAAGGACTCTCCAGGAATGTAGAGGATTTTCAAGAATTATTCCAGCAGATGAAAATGGTGACCGATGGGTTTAGCGAGGGGACAACACAGTTAAATAAAAACTTTGCTGCTTTATTTGCCTATTTCAAAAAAGCGGATCGAAGAAATGAACGAATGGCGACCGCATTTGAGCAAACGTATGAAAGAATGCAAGAAGTATTCAAAACGCAAAGGCATACCTTCTCTCAATTTGAAGAATCAGTCCATGATATAAAAAGTTTTACCTCCTCCCTTCTAGAAGAACAAGGGATGATCCAAGCAACATTCGAAAGGATCACGCAAAAAAATGATGAGCTCGTGAAAAAAATGGGGGCGCATAATCAGGAATTCAAAAAAGTATTTGGATCGGATTTGAGTGGAAGAATTTCGGGCATTACGACTCAATTGAGTAAACTCTCAACCGGTTTTGACCAACTGGGGGATTCGATTACTCCATTACCCCATGCATTAGAAGTCATCAATCAAACACAAAACGAATACAAACATTTGTTATTGGACCGTTTTCGTGAGCTGGAGGAATTTAATCAAACATTTAGTCAGCATTTAAAAGATCATTCCACACAATCAGCAACATTTGAGAAGAATATGCTTGAAACATCCCGGACGTATGAACAAATGGGAGCAAAAAATAACCAAGTCATCACAGAAATGAATACTATCCTGTCCCACATGAATCAAACCTTTCATCAGCGTGATCAGCAATTAGAAACAAATGTTGGCCTTTTAAAAGAGACCCTTTCTAACTATGTGTCCAGTTTAGAAGGGACGCTCGGAGACAAGCTAGATAAGGTTGCTCGAAATATCAGTGAATCGATTGATCTTACCACAAATGGGATGAAAAGGGAGTTTACAGAAATACGTCGCGGTTCAGAAGAAATTCAACAAAATAGCTTCCGTTCGATTCAACAATTATTACAGGAACTAGGCCAAGAATTTCAAACTTTAAATCGAGGGTTGAGCTCATTAAATCGTTTCGGCCGACAAACCGTTCCTGCAAATAGTGCGATAGGGTCGGGGTTGAACCATAATGACTACTAAATATCTGCGCCTCTTTAAAAATGAACAAGAAGACTCTCATTTTTGGCCCTCTTTTACTGATTTATTAACAACGATTTTACTCTGTTTTATGTTAATTTTTATCATTATGATGGTGATCAAATCATTGCAAATCAAAGAAATGAAACAGACCATTGATCAAATTATGGGTGTTCGTTCCGAACTCGTCCATGATCTAAAAGAGGAATTTCAAGATTCCACAGCAGGTATTGAGGTAGATGAAAAAACGGGGGCGATGATTTTTAATACGGAGATTCTATTTGCCTATGACAAGTCGGAATTAAAGCCGGCCTCCCTAGAATTTTTAGATGAGTTTGTTCCAAAATACCTAGACGTTTTGCTGAAAAGTGGTTATGAAGATTATATCGCCGAAATCATTATCGAAGGTCATACAGATCGGGATGGGAGTTATTTATATAATTTGCGGCTTGCGCAGGATCGAGCTTATAGTGTGGCAGATTATATTTTAAGTGATCGCTTTCCGTATAAGGAAATTCAACCACATTTGGAGGATAAATTAACAGTCAACAGTAAGTCATTTACTGATTATCGCACAGATAAAGATGGGGAATATAGTGCAGATGAATCACGAAGGGTAGAATTTAAGTTTCGTTTAAAAGATGAAGAAATTTTGAAGAAAACGAGGGACCTTTTAGGAAAATAACGATTAGCTTTAGTCAACGCTTGGAAAATATTTCATTTTCAAGCGTTTTTTGTTGTAAGTGTTTCCCTCTTTTCTATTATTATACTCTTATTCGACAAATATGTAATGAATTTGAAATGAAATTGTAATATGAAAAAGGGCCTATTTGTCGAACGATGATGTTATAATAAAGCTGATTAAAAAAGAAAATATACGATTACATAATTTCGTAAATAAGGAACGTCCTTTCATTCTTTGAATGTATGGTTTAAGAGATTACAAATATTAGGAATTCAGGGGGAAAAAATGAAGAAGAAATTACTGGCCGTAAGTTTAACGTCAATCATTGGAGCGAGTACATTATTTTCTGCGTTTTCTAGTTCAGTTGTGTTTGCAAATGAAAATTTAGATCAACAGATCGAGATGAAAAAGAAAGAAATATCCACTCTACAACAGCGTGAACAAGAGATGAAAGCACTCGTTGAAAAGTTGGATGCCAAGGTTAATGAAACAAATGCAAAAATAGCGGCAACGGAGAAAGAAGTTGCCAAGACAAAAGCAGAAGCAGAAGCGTTAAAAGTAAAAATTGCGGACGTGAAGGAGAAAATTGAAACACGGTATAAACTGTTGGAAAAAAGAGCACGCTCTATTCAGCAAAACGGCAATGGTGTCACTACTTATCTAGATGTTTTATTAAATGCTGAGGATTTTGGTGATCTTGTTGATCGTACATTCACTTTGGGAAAGATCGTTGATGCCGATAATAGTATCTTGAAAGAGCAAAAAAAAGATAAAGAGACATTAGAAAATTCGGAAGCAGAACTAAAGAATAAACTGGAAAAAGTAAAAACAGAGCTTAAAGAAATTGAGAAGTTGAAGGAACAACTTACATATCAAATCAATGATAAAAATAGCATGCTGGCTGCAACGAAGGAACAACGAAACAATGCAAATGGAGAGCTAGTAGATTTGGAAAATCAAAAGGCTATTTTTATAGAAAAGGAAAAAGAGAAAGAAAGACAAAGACTAAGAGAAGCGGAAGCGAAAAAACAGTTGGAGAACGATGCTATTGCTAATGATGCTTCTGCCAACGATGCTGTTGAAAAGACAGAGAAAACAGTGTCCAACAATAGCAAAGAGACAAAAACAGCAACAGCGGCGGCAACGACAACAAAAACAACAGCGGTAAAAGAAGAGAAAGCTGATACGACTGCTCCATCTAATCCTGTCGTTCATCAAGGATCAGGGGCAATTGAAGCCGCCATTAGTACAGGTTCATCCATTGTGGGTCGTTCACCATATAAATGGGGAGGAGGCCGTACGAGCGCTGATATCCAAAATAGATTATTTGATTGTTCTGCGTTTGTGCATTGGGCGTATGCCTCAGCAGGAGTGAATCTTGGCTGGTCAACCAGTGAACTTGTGAATCAGGGAAGAGCCGTAAGTGCCTCAGAAATGAAGAGAGGCGACCTCGTCTTCTTTGATACGTACAAAACAAATGGACATGTTGGTATTTACTTAGGGAATGGAACATTTTTAAACGATAATTCTTCCCATGGAGTATCAATCGATTCAATGAGTAATTCTTATTGGAAGAGCCATTTCAGTGGCGTTGTGAGACGTGTAGTTGAATAATAGTATTTTATATACAGGATCTACTAGAGTACGCTCAGGAACAATGTTCAGTCATTGCCCTGAGCGTATTTTGATTTACATTAGCTTTGGGGAACTCACGTTATAAAAGAGAAGAATAAGGGGAGAGAATGCCCGAGTGGGGATATTCATTTTTTATTTTGTTTAGTATCCAATCAAGTTCTGTATCATGCCTACCCGTTTTTGGTTTAAAACATCCTTCTGTTCGTTGGAAACAACATCAAATACGCTTCAATGCTCTTCTAATGGATCATGTGTATATTTAAAATTGCTGCGTAACTCAGAGGTTAGGCTCTCTTATTTTCGTAATAAACAAGTTTACTATCGTTTATTTCTTAGGAAAGAGCGTTTGCAAAAAAGTATTATTTGCAAAAAAAGTCTTAAATTTAAGTGGATAAAACCTATCGTGACAATGTTTTCAGTGTTATGGCAAAAAGGTACAAAAAATGAATATTGCAGGAAAAATGTAAACGTTTTAAATTTTATGTAGGCAAAATACATCCTGTCGAATTTGCAAAAAGAATAATGAGAAAGGGAGGAATGTCCAAAAATGTTGGAGATTTGCACGATGTTTAGTTACCACTTTGGAAGTTAAAAACTACCATAAATACTAAATGAATGGCTAAGAAGTTTTCTTTATAATTTCCAAAAGCCTACTAAAAAAATATGGAGGGGTCTTTATTGAGAAAAATGTCAAAAACTGTAAAGAGTAGTTTCATTGCCGGGCTTATTTTTACATTACTCTTCGTTGCAGGGTGTAGTGGAGGCAAGGAAACGAGTCAATCTGGAAAGCAAGGGGATAATAAAGGAACTTCCGATTCAGAAAGAATGGAATTAGAAGTGTTTGTACCTACTTTTACAACAGAACCACCTAAAGATAGCAGTCCGGTGCTAAAAGCGCTGGAAGATTATACAGATACAGATATTAAAATGATCTGGGTTCCCAACAGTAATTTAGATGATAAATTTAATATCACATTGTCTTCAGGAGATTTACCACATGTTATGTATGTACCGAGTAAATCACCGAGCTTTGTCAGTGCCGTGAGAGATGGAGCATTTTGGGAGCTAGGTCCTTATTTAAAGGATTATCCTAATTTAAGTCAAGCAAACGAAATTATCTTAAATAATAGTTCGGTCAATGGCGATATTTACGGCATTTACCGGAGTCGCGATCTTGGTCGTAACGGGGTGATTATTCGTAAAGATTGGTTAGAAAAATTGGATTTAGAGGTGCCGAAAACCGTTGAAGATTTTTACAATATGTTGAAAGCCTTTAAAGAAAAGGATCCAGATGGCAATGGAAAAGATGATACGTACGGCATGGTCGTGTCTAAATATGAAGGACCATGGGAAGTGATGCAAACATGGTTTGGTGTTCCGAATAAATGGGGCGAAAATGATAAAGGGGAACTGGAGCCTTCCTTTTTACATAAAAATTATTTGGAAGCTCTTAACTTCTTCAAAAAATTGTATGATGAAGGCCTTGTCAATGAAGACTTTGCGGTAATGGATCCTGCACAATGGTCTGACCCGGTTGTCTCTGGAAAAGCTGGTGTGCAAGTCAATGTGGTGGATGAAGGGCATCGGATTCAGGAAAAAATTATCGATGCGGAACCAGATAATGCGGATCCCATTACAGTCATTGGAGCTGTGGAAGGCCCTACAGGATTACACAATTTACCAACATCTGGATATTCGGGAATGCTAGCCGTCTCAAAAACCAAAGTGAAGACAGAAGATGAACTGAAAAAGGTGTTAAATTTTCTTGATAAGTTGAACGATGAAGAAGCCCAAATCCTTGCTGAAAACGGGATTGAAGGAAAGCATTATGAGATTGTCGATGGGGAATTGGAGAATCTTACAAAGGATGATCCGGCATTACTTTCAGAATTGGATGGACTCAATCAAATGTTAATGTACATTCCTGAGGCTAAAAGTCTAACACCTAAGACAACACCGCTTCGAGAATTGGAGGAAGAGGTAAAGTTGGCCAATGAGGACATTGTTGTCGCTAATCCAGCAGAAGCCTTTATCTCAGAAGTGTATTCTAAAAAAGGAGCTCAATTAGATAATATCATTAACGATGCTCGGATTAAGTATATTGTTGGGCAAATTGATGAATCGGGACTTGATGAAGCTGTTGAATTATGGAAAAAGTCCGGTGGAAATGATTATATAGAGGAAATTAACAAGTTATATAAAGGATCTAAAAATTAGATAAATGAAAAAAGGCAGGTGGTGTGATCACCTCCTGTCCTTTACAAATTAATACGATCATAGTCTGAGGGGGGATTAAATGCAAACTGTAAATCTCGAACAAAGTACTGGAATCGATCCACTTATAACTCCTAAGAAAAAGAATACATGGGCCAAACTAAAAAAGTTTAAATGGTTATATATTATGTTGTTGCCAGGTATCGTTTATTTTGTTGTCTTCAAGTACTTTCCAATGTGGGGTGTTTTAATTGCCTTCCAGGACTATTCCCCTTTTCTAGGGTTTACAGGAAGTACATGGGTAGGATTTGAACATTTTAAAGATTTTTTTATGAATCCTGATTTCACACGTTTATTACGAAATACTTTTATACTGGCTCTATATGACTTAGTATTTTACTTTCCGGCACCGATCATTTTATCCCTTTTATTAAATGAAATAAGGATTAATTTTTACAAGCGGTTTGTACAAACATTGGTTTATGTTCCGCATTTCATGTCATGGGTGATTATCGCAAGTATTAGTTATGTGTTTTTAACAACAAGTGGTGGTGTCGTAAATTCCATTCTAGAGAATGTTTTAGGACATAAAATCGATTTCCTTTCGAGTCCAAGTTGGTTTCGTCCTATGATTATGACGCAAATTATTTGGAAAGAAGTAGGTTGGGGGACGGTTATCTTTTTAGCAGCGCTTGCGAGTGTAGACCAAGAGCAATATGAGGCAGCCATTGTGGATGGTGCTGGTCGATTCCGTCGATTATGGCATGTCACCTTGCCGGCATTAAGAAGTACGATTGTTATTCTGCTTATCTTAAGATTAGGAAATTTCCTTGATACAGGATTTCAACAAATCTACCTAATGTCTAACTCATTAAACCGCGGTGTTGCAGATGTTTTTGATACATATGTCTACTTTGTTGGGATAACAGAAGGGGCTTTTAGTTATAGTACAGCAGTAGGACTCTTTAAATCTGTTGTTGGGATCGTTCTGATTGTTGGAGCGGACCGTCTCGCCAAAAAACTTGGACAAGGTGGTTTATTTTAAAAGAAAAGGAGGTTGATTCGATTGCATAAGATGCATAACACAACGGCTGGAAGGATTTTTGATGTTTTTAACCTTATTCTTCTCGGGATACTGGGACTCGCAACCGTTGTCCCTTTCCTATATATTATCGGTGGGTCCTTTGCGACAGAATCCGAATTAGCCACAAGACCTTTCTTCATCATACCGGAGAACTTTACAACTGCAGCCTATCAATATATTTTCTCAACCGATTCGGTTATTAGAAGTCTAGGCGTTTCTGTATTTGTCACTGTGGTTGGCACACTGATTAGCTTGATTTTAACCTTGACGTTTGCCTATCCGTTATCCAGAAAAGAGATGATGGGAAGAAATGTTATTTTAAACTTAATTTTATTTTCGATGTTATTTAGTGGAGGCATGATTCCGACCTATTTGCTTGTAAAGGGATTAGGATTGCTAGATTCGCTTTGGGCATTAATTCTTCCACTCGCGATTAATCCATTTTATGTCATTATTGTAAAAACATTCTTTCAAGAACTTCCGAAAGAATTAGAGGATGCTTCCAAAATGGATGGTTGTTCTGAAATACAGACATTCTGGCGGGTGATGTTACCATTATCCAAACCGGTGATCGCCACATTTACTTTGTTTTATGCTGTCTTTTATTGGAATGACTTTTTCCAGGCACTCTTATATCTTACAGATACGACAAAATGGCCGATTCAGCTATTGTTACAACAATTGGTGATGGTAGCGAATGTCGGGCTTGGCGATTTAAATGAAGCGACATTATATGAACCACCGGAGGAATCGGTTAAATTAGCTGTTATCGTAATTGCGACTATTCCGATTCTATTATTCTATCCATTCCTCCAAAAACACTTTGCCAAAGGTGTTATGCTTGGCTCAGTGAAAGGTTAAATACAGGGTCGGTAAAATAGTGAGTGGTAAAAATTTTAGTGAATTTGGCTATATCTTGTTTTACAATAGAGATTGAAGAACGCTTCACATTTTGTAAACAAGGTTGGTGAAATTTTGCTTAGAAGAATAAAACGGTTGAGAGATAAAAGAGACATTAGTTGGCGAAGTCGGTATTTCCGCAAAAACTTTATTTTGATTTTATTGATTGCCTCGATACCGGGAATCTTTTCTGGGTTTTGCTTATATTGGTTTGGGGTTGGTCAAGTGGAAAAAGAACTAACAGAAGCTCATGAGGCTCAGATAATCGATCGAGCAAAAAATATAGATGATCAGTTAGAATACCTTGAAGTACTGATCTCTCATTGGGCGTTTGACCCCCGTTATGATCATTCCCTAGCGGATATCGACTTTGTCAAGGAGTTTCTTGAAACAAGAGATATTAGTAAGCAGTTATTGGTTTTGCAAGGAAGCAATCCATTGATAGAAAAGGTGAAACTTTATTTAGATTTGGATCAACCCATAGTATTTAACCCGAATTATAATGTCATTCAAGACGAGCAGGAAAAAGAGTTCTATCAAGCGATGCTAATGAATAAACCATCGATCCAATGGAATCGATTTAAAAATCCTGATAATGAAAATAAGGGACAACAATTAACCCTATCCCATCATGTACCTGGGATTAGTCGACTAGCATTTGGAGCAATTATTTTAACGATTGATCAGGATAAATTGATTCAATTATTGGAAACTTTAACCCCTTATAATGAAGGCGTTACCACTATTTTGGATGATCATCATGATGTATTGGTTTCTTCTCATCCGGGTGAATCTCCTGATTTGATTGCTAAAATCCGGGATCTTGCTTTACAGCAAGGGACAAAAAAAGGCTCTTTTTCGTTTGATTGGGAAAAGGAAACATTTTCAGTTTCATTCGGTACGATGAAAAGGCTCAATGAAGATTGGATGTATATTTCGGCTGCCCCCATTTCATCGATTACATCTCCTATTGTTTTTATTTCTGAGCTCATTTTAGTGATTAGTTTTTCAGGACTTATTCTAGCGGTGATCATGACATGGGTTGCTTCCGTTCGAATTTATAATCCACTGAAAAATCTTATGACTGTGTTAGTAGAGGATGAACAGGCAGCTAGTTTAGCAAAAAATCAAGATGAATTTGAAATCATCAAGGAAAACTGGATAAAGGTCACAAGCGAAAGTGAAAAATTGCAGCAGCGACTTTCGGCTCATATCCCTCAATTAAAACAAAGCTTTCTATTACAACTTAGAAATGGTTATTTATACGATTATTCTGAACAAGAATTGCGAACCCGGATGGAAAACTATGGGTGGCGGCTTCATAATCAACAATATCTATTACTTGATATCCAATTAACAGGCATCTATCAGTTTGAAAAGGATCGTATCGAGAATGACGCTAGTTTAATCACATTTACCATTGTCAATATCATTGAGGAATATGGAAAAGACTATTTTGACCAATTTACGGTGATCAATTACCATAATTTATCTGCCGGTGTTTTCATTATTGCTCCGCTGCATACACCATTACATAAGCAAATAATGGACTTTTCAGAGGGTGTTACCTCTATTATGAATGACATACTAAAATTAAAAGTTACCATTACGATTAGTGAAACAGTAAATGAAGTGAAAAAAATTCCCTATTTATTTGAAAATATGACGATAGGTAGGCAGTATCGAAGCTTTGAAAATATGAATCAAATTATAAATTTGCAAGAATGGAATAAACAAGGAAATCGGTTTAAAGTATTTTATCCTTTTGAAACAGAAAGAGAAGTGATTCAAGCCGTAAGAAGAGGCCAAGTGAAAGAGACAGAACAATTAATTCGAAAATTTATGAATGAACTAAAGGAAAAAGGAATCCATGAAATTAACATTCAACCAGGAATCATACAATTATTTAGTACGATTCAACATGAAATTCTTCATTCTAGTATCCACCCAAATGAATTATTTGGAGGAAGAAATATGTTTGAGGAGCTCTCAGACATTAGAGAGCCAGAGTGGATGATTAAATGGATTATTGACAAGGTCATTTCCCCATATGTTCAATTATTAGAAGGGCAAATCGACATTGAAATGAAGCGCCATATTGAAAAAATTGTCGAGTTTATAAATAACCATTATATGGAAGATATTTCATTAGAAAGTTGTGCTGATGTTGTGGGGACTACCCCATATACTTTAAGCAAAGCTTTTAAAAAGATATTAAATATTAATTTTATTGATTACGTAACAGATATCCGAATCAATCACGCAAAAGAATTATTGTTAAATACGAACATGAAAATTCAGGACATATCCGAAAGCGTTGGATATAGACATAGTTATTTTAATCGTATTTTTAAAAAGCAAGTAGGGGTTACGCCAAGTCAGTTTCGAAAAATGAATTCATCCGGTTAAAATTGAAATAATGGAGGAGTGTTGAAAAGTGAACAGTTCCATTCAAGAACAGTTTCTTCATCCCGCAGAGGAATTTACACCGGTTCCTTTCTGGTTCTGGAACGATCGACTCTCAAAAGAAGATATCTGTAGGCAAATTCATGATTTTCACGAAAAAGGGGTGACGGGTTTTGTTTTACATCCTAGAATAGGGATACCAAGAGAGATAGAGTATTTATCTGATGAATTTATGGAATTTGTAGAAATAGCCGTTCAAGAAGCTGATCAATTGGGAATGTCCGTTATTTTGTATGATGAGGCCATGTACCCTTCAGGATCCGCAAATGGGAAAGTTGTAAAAGAAAACCCCGATTATGCAAGCCGTGGTTTAAAAATGGTCGAGTACCCTTGTAAAGGAGGGACAAATGAATTTGTTCTACATGTAGAAAAGGGTGAAACCGTTGTTTCTGTCCAGGCGGTTAAAAAGCTATCTGAATCATCCATTTCGTATCACTGTACCCAATTGTTGGAAGTGAAAAATAACAAGGTTCAATTTACAACACCAGATCATGGTGAATGGTCTGTTCTATTGTTTGTTGAAACCTTTTCCCAAGGAACGATCCGGGGAATTCACTTCGGGGAGGATGATGGGGAACCCCATGCGCCGCCATCCACTGATTTGTTAAACCGTGAAGCGGTGAACAAATTTATTCAGCTTACACATGATACCTATTTTGCAAAATTAAAGCGGTATTTCGGGAATACGATTATCGCCATGTTTACAGATGAGCCGGATATATTAGGCAGAGGATCATTAGGGGGATTAAAGCCATGGACGAATCAGTTTCTAGATTTTTACAAGAGGAATGGGAATGAAGAAACTGACTTGCCTGTATTATGGTTGGATGCCGGAGAAAAAACAGCTCTCATAAGAAAAAAATATCGGAAAACCGTCCATTTGAAAATGACAGAATCCTACTATCAACCAATTAGTAAATGGTGTGCGGACCATCAAATCGCCTTAACAGGGCATCCAGCCGCCAGTGATGATATCGGGTTATTGGATCATTTTCAGATTCCTGGTCAGGATGTTGTGTGGAGATGGGTAGGTCCTGAGGGTGGTAAAGCAATCGAAGGACACCATTCTACTGCTGGAAAATGTTCTGCAGATGCGGCTAGACATCGTGGGAGGCGCAGGAATTTAAATGAATTTTTAGGAGTATGTGGGAAAGAAAGCGCATGGGCATTAAGTCCGGGAGATATGAAATGGTATATGGATTGGTTATTCGTAAGGGGAGTCAATCTATTATGTCCCCATGCCTTCTATTATTCGATCGATGGAAAAAGAAGAAGCCATGAAAGACCACCTGATGTAGGACCCAATAACCTCTGGTGGCCTTATTATAAACAATTTGCCCAATATATGAAGCGTTTAAGCTGGTTAATGACGGATAGTACAAATGAAACGACGATTGCGGTTCTATGTGAGGAAGATTTTCTACCATGGAAAATCGTCAAACCACTGTATGAGAATCAAATAGAGTTTAATTATTTGGAAGAATCGCTTTTCCAATCCGACTGTACAGTAGATGGAGGAGTGATTAGAATTGCCAATCAAAAATATGAAGTCGTTGTAATCGAAGATCATCGCCATTTTGACAGCAAGATTATTCCGAAATTAGCGAAATTTGTGGCTGATGGTGGGAAAGTGATTATTTGGGATGAGGGGGACTCCCCTTTACCAAATCTTGAAGCGACTTTCATTACGACTGCGGAGGAAATTGTAGAGGCGATTCCGGCATTGAATCGTAATGAGTTTCATTTAATCCCTAGCGACCCATCGATACGGTTGAGTAAGGTGCGGAAAGATCAGCTTATTTTTTATTTCATTGTGAACGAAGGAGAAGACAATTATCAAGGACAATTTTGTTTGAAAGAAGAGGGGAAAGTTGAAATATGGGATCCATGGAATGCGACGATAGAGGGATGCAGTGTTTATGAAGATGGGATGGTTTCACTCATCCTTCCAAGGAGATCATCGCTTGTCTTTTGTGTGGATCCAAGTCAAGAGCCGATAATGGTGAAAGAGGAATTATCTGAACCAGAAATGAAGAAAATCACTTTAAGTGAGGGGTGGAAAAGCAAAGATGGCCCTGTTCCTTCGCTAGAGTCATGGGATACTTGGGAGGGAATGAAGTTTTTCTCTGGAACAATTACCTATGAAAATAACTTCGAATTAGATGAAATCGAATCGATCAAACAAATCAATATCGATTTAGGCGAGGTATATGAAATCGCCAAATTATTTATTAATCAAAAAGAAATCGGTGTGAAGATGTGGGCGCCCTATCAATTTGCGTTAGATCCTGCTGTGTTAAAAAAAGGACGAAATCGTATTAAGGTAGAAGTAACGAATAGCATTGCGAATCAAATGGATCAAGTGCCATTAAAATCAGGCTTACTAGGTCCGGTTGAGGTGGAAATAGGAATAGACCAACAAAATAAAAATAAGAATGGGAAAATTAGTCTCAGTAGTGACCATTCCATACAGTAAGATAGAATGGGATGGTTCAGATGGTATCATGAACGCTTCATGAAGCCCGAAGAAGATGGAAAATGGCTTTTTCGGTAGTCATGAACGCTCTATGAAGCCCGAAAGAGATGGAAAATAGTTTTTTCGGTAGTCAAGAACGCTTCATGAAGCCCGAAAAAGACGAAAAGTTGTTTTTTCGGTAGTCATAAACGCTCCATAACTCCGAAATCGCTACTTAAAAAGGAGAGACGTGATTTGTTTGAGAACAAACTTTTTGGGAGATTCTATCAATTTGGAGAAACAGTACTACTTTTACTTTATGTAAACGCCTTATGGGTTTGTTTCACATTACTTGGTTTGATTATTTTTGGCTTCGGTCCCAGCACAGTGGCGATGTATACGATTTTTCGCCATTGGGCGATGGGACGAGATGATCTTCCCGTGTTCCAAACATTCTGGAATACGTTTAAAAAGGAATTTTTCAAGGCAAATGCTTTAGGAATCATTTTACTGCTGATCGCCTACATGCTTTATGTGAATTTGAATTTTCTAGCATTGGATGGGGAATGGATATCTGCTTTTAGTCATTACATCCTTTTATTCGCTACAGTCATATTTGGGGTGATGTTGATTTATATTTTCCCTATGTATGTGCATTATGAAAATAAGCTGTTTATTTATTTTAAAAATGCGATATTAATGGCTCTTTATCAACCATTTCGCACCCTTTATGCGATTGCGGCATGTTTAACTTTATCGTATTTATTTTTTGTCCTTCCGGTCTTTATTTTTCTAATGGGAGCTAGTTTAACAAGTTTCGTTTTAATGTGGATCGCGTATCGAACGTTTATGCGCTTGGAATATAAACAGGCTAAATTACAAGAGAAACGGGCATAGAGGAGTGATGTAGATGGAAAATAAGAAAATAAATGTTTATTTAGCTGGTGATTCAACTGTCCAAACCTATGATTCTAGTAGGTCGCCTCAAGCTGGTTGGGGGCAATGTATTTCCGATTTTTTTACGGATAATGTGCAATTTTTCAATCACGCGATTGGTGGGAGAAGTTCTAAAACTTTTATAACAGAAGGAAGATTAGAAAAAATAGGTCAAGCGATAAAGGAGGGTGACTATCTATTCATCCAAATGGGACATAATGATTCGACGAAATCACGCCCTGAGCGTTATACAGATCCTTATGATGATTATAAAAAGTATCTATTCGAATATGTTAAAACAGCTCGCGCTAAAAAGGCTGTCCCCATCCTCATTACACCTGTAGCAAGACTCCATTATGTCGATGGTGAATTTCTCGCTGATCTCGGTGATTATTGCAATGCTATGAAGGAAGTGGCAGAGGAGGAAGATGTTTTATTAATCGATTTGATGAAAGCAAGTATTCACCATTTCACTACCATCGGTTACGAAGAAGTTCACCCATTTTTCATGATTTCGGTCAATGGGACAGATTGCACTCATTTCACGGAAAAGGGAGCCAATGAAATGGCGCGATTGGTGAGTGAAGGGATGAAAGGGTTAGGAATTGAACTTTCTCATTATGTGAAAGGAGAACTTTTATGAGTATTGAACACGGAACAAGAAAAGCGAAGCAAGACATTTCAGTTCCTCAACCTATTTTAATAGGAAAGATCGATATTTCAGCGGCTGGAAAAAACACAAAAATGTATGTGGGCGATTTAACGGGCGACGGGAGGATGGACATTTTAATGGTCCAACCAGATGGGGGAATTGATGATCGATATGTTCCCCATCAAGTCCAATCGATGACCGCCTTTGATTTGGAAGGCCGGATTTTATGGAAAAAAGGTGAGCCTGATCCAAATCCCGGGGGCCCGGGTTCTGATTACCCTGTGCAAATTTACGATATTGATGGGGATGGGCAGAATGAGGTCTTGTCTGTCATCGATAAGAAGTTTCATATTTTAGAAGGCTCAACTGGAAAGGTGAAAAATGTTTTTGATTTACCTTCCGAGTATGCTCATGATTGTATTATTATTGCGAATTTAACTGGGGGAAAGTTTCCACAAGATATTATTTTAAAAGATCGGTATGAGCAATTATGGGCAATGGATAAGCACTTCAATCAGCTTTGGACCTATAAAGGAAATCCGGGCCATTTCCCATGGGTCTTTGATTTTAATGGGGATGGTCGTGATGAAGTAATGGCGGGCTATGATTTTCTAAATGCGGATGGGGAAAAGGTATGGTCTTGTATAGATTTAGAAGATCATGCGGATTGTATTTGGGTAGGAAAGGTGAACAAAGAGATCTCGAATGAATATCAAATTGTCATCGGTGGCAGTGTAACCGTTATGTATGACCAATATGGCAAAGAATTATGGCGATATGAGGGGTCTGTAGAATCACAGCATGTGAGTTTAGGGAAATTTCGGGATGATCTGCCTGGATTGCAAATAGCTGGACTAGATCGGATTGTTCGCGGAAATGAAAATGGAAAAGATGGTTTATTTTTGTTAGACGCGAATGGGAAAGAAATTTGGAAAGAGGATCGGAAAACGAAAGGTTGGCTTACAATTATCGAAACGATGAGGAATTGGGATGATCATGAATTAGATTACATCCTAGCCTATCGGCGGGGGGGCGGAATAAAACCAACCTTATATGATGGCTACATGAATCCTGTTGTCCAATTCCCAGAAGATGGATATGTCGTTCATGCCGATTTATTTGGGAATGGTTATGAGAATGTCATGGTCTATAACGATCAGACTGCCTATATTTACGCGAGCAGACCTACTCCTTTATCAAAATTCAAAGAGAGTGTATTAGCTCAAGAAAAAAGATTATATTCAGTGACATTATATCCAGGAGGCGAGTATGTAGAGAAATAAGTGAAACTTGGGATGGAAAAACTTTACAATTTATTATTTTTCGTACAAAAGAGCTCCTCTTAATGAGCAAAAAATAGGACATGCAAAAATCTAATTTTACATCGAAGTGATGAAATGGTGTTGGTTCGGGAATAATTTTCCGTTGATAAACATCTATAAATATGCTACTATATCGAAGGAATATATAACCTTTAAACCGGTCCCGAGAGGCTGAAAAGGACGATTATATAGATATGTTCTTCTATATCTGTGTCAATTTATGCCCTTTTTGTCCTCTTGGACGGAAGGGTATTTATTTTGCTTATTTGAGACAAGCTTACCTCTTTTAAACAATGTCCAGTGAGGCTTGAAAAGAGAATGGAGATGTTTGTTTGAGTGATCATTCAAAATCCATTCCTTCAAACTAGCAAGAACGTTTTTACAACAGAAGAAGGGTGGAAAAACAAGATGAATTACCAAAGGAAAACTGTCGTTGCGTCCATAACAGGTTTAACACTAGAAGGCATGGACATTATGTTTATTTCATTTGCCATGTCTATGATCGTCGCGGAATTTCATACTGATTTAGCCACAGGAGGGTTTATTT
Source organism: Lederbergia sp. NSJ-179 (assembly GCF_022867885.1). GTDB lineage: Bacteria > Bacillota > Bacilli > Bacillales > Bacillaceae_C > Lederbergia. The sequence goes on from NZ_JALIFP010000007.1 coordinate 177,786, forward strand.
CTTCTATTACAAATATCGGGATGTTGCTTGGCGGAATGATCTTCGGCATTTTGGCAGATAAGTTCGGGCGTGTCCGAATCTTTACTTATACCGTTTTTTTGTTTGCGATCGGGACGGCATTAACTGGCTTGGCTGCGAATATTGAACAGATTTATTTATTTCGATTTATTGCTGGAATTGGTGCAGGAGGAGAATATGGTATTGGGATGGCCCTAGTAGCGGAGGCTTGGCCAAAACAGAAGCAAGGAAGGGTTTCTTCTTACGTTAGTACAGGAGCACAAATTGGTGTTATTCTGGCGGCGCTATTAAGTGCGATTATTCTTCCTCATTTAGGTTGGAGAGCATTATTTTTCGTTGGAGTGATCCCTGTAGTGTTTGCTTTTATTGTGCGGAGAAATCTAGGTGAATCGCCAGAATGGTTGGCTGCACAAAAGGAGAAAAAGAGCAGTCATAAACGAAGGGAAGGAAGATTAAGTGAATTGTTTCGTACGCCAAGAACAACGATGACAACCATTACCCTTGCCATCATGGCGACCGTTCAAATCGCTGGATATAACGGATTAATGATTTGGCTTCCAACAATGTTGCAGAAATCACAAGGGTTATCTGTATCAAGCTCAGCGTTATGGACCATCAGTACAGCAGTCGGAATGATCATTGGGATGTTGACTTTTGGGCAATTTTTGGATCGGCTAGGAGTAAAACGTTCCTATGGGATTTTTCTGCTTGCGTCCGCAAGTGCTGTCTTTTTATACTCTTTTGCAACGGGGAGTTATGGTGTATTAATCGGCGGTGCCATTGTTGGCTTTTTCTCTAATGGAATGTTTGCTGGGTATGGTGCCTTGATTAGCCGCTATTTTCCGGTCCACATTCGCAGCACGGCAACGAACACCATTTTTAACTTCGGCAGGGCTTTAGGCGGTTTTTCTCCTATTCTAGTTGGGCATCTATTGCAAAACTATAATATGATGACCGCAATGATCTATTTGAGTGCCTTATATATTATATCTTTTATCGTCATGCTAAGTCTTAAGCAAAGAACATCGCAGCCTACCAAATTGTCTGCGGCATAAATAATTTTTTAACTTCCTTACGCAAAGGAGTATCCAATAGGTCGTTTCGACATTTGGATACTCCTTTTTGCGTTACGAATGTCTGCGAAAATCCTGAATTTTTTTCATTCTTCTTCCACTGTTTTTCCTCTTGTCAGGCTCTCAAAATCTTTCATCTCATTATTTTTAAGATTTGTTACTTGAAAGGGATTAGTTGTTTGCTTTCTATCCGATCGTATCCCCATCTGACGTCTTCCTGATCCTGTAGGATCATTTAAAATTCCTTCATATTCCCCATCAAAATGCGGATCAGAATTTCCATCAATATTGCGTTTGTCGTCAGGCATCATGATCAGCTCCTTTCTAAATGTAGGTTAAGATATAGTAGGAAAAATATACATAATATACCGATGCTTTTTTTGCTTTTTCCTTCTATATGATTGAAAATGAAGTGTAAATCATCACTATTAGGGAGATGAAGACATGTTTATAGCAGGGCAAAGGGAAATGCAGGCATTGGATCGATACACGATCGAAAATATCGGTTTACCAGGGGTCGTCTTAATGGAAAATGCGGGAGCAAGGATTGTGGAAGAGATTATCGATCATGCTCCACACTCGAATCCGCAGGTAATGATTCTAGCCGGTGGCGGGAATAATGGGGGCGATGGTTTTGTTATTGCACGTAGGCTATTTGATTTAGGGCTAAAACCTATTCTTGGTTTGGTAGTCGATCCAAAGCGAATCAAGGGAGATGCCTTGGTCCATTATACATCGTATAAGAATCGTGGGTTGCCTATTTTTCATATTCGAAAGGAACAGCTTGAAAGGCTACAAGATGAATTGGAGCGTGTGGATATTATCGTGGATGCTATGTTAGGGACGGGTGTGAAGGGTCCTGTACGCTCTCCTATAGATGCGATTATTAATACGGTGAATCAATATGCCGGGAAAAAAATGATTCTGTCGGTTGATATTCCATCTGGCCTTTCAAGTGATGATGGTAGTGTGGAAGGGGTGGCGATCCAAGCGACGAAGACGATCAGCTTTGTTTTACCGAAAAAGGGCTTTTTCTTACAAGCTGGACCGAATTATATTGGAGAATGGCAGGTTGTTGACATTTCTGTGCCTCCGTCCATTATCGATGATCTGCATGTAAAAATGCCACGACTCTTGACGAGAAGTCTTATTCGCTCAGCTATACCTAAGCGTCCTGCGAATGGGCATAAAGGAACATTTGGCCATGTGCTTGTACTCGGTGGCTCACGTTCCTATGTTGGAGCCCCCATTTTTGCAGCGCGCTCAGCCTTTAGCAGTGGAGCAGGACTCGTAACATTGGCCGTTCCTGAAAATATTTACCCACTAATCGCTGGGCAGAATCCAGAATACTTATATCTTCCGTTAGATGAAGTGGAGGGTCATTTTGCTGATCAAGCGATTGAAACGCTCTCCACAAAAATGCCTCAAATGGATACAATCGCACTTGGACCTGGAATGGGTCGTTTTCCCAACGGAGAGGCATGGATGAAATCTTTCTTTTCGATTCTTACAGGACAATCCGTCGTCATCGATGCAGATGCTTTATATTTGATGCGAAATCAGTTGGATATGCTTCATACTTATGAGGGAGACATTATTTTTACACCACATCCTGGGGAAATGGCGACTTTACTAAAATGTTCCATAAAGGAAGTGGAAAAAAATCGCTTGGAAATAGCAGAAAACTTTGCAAAAGAATATCAACTTTATTTAGTCTTAAAAGGACATCGATCGATCATCGCTACCCCAGATGGGAAAACATATATCAATCCGCATGGCCACGATGCTTTAAGTAAAGGTGGGAGCGGTGATGTATTGACTGGTATGATTGCATCTTTTTTGGCTCAAGGGGCATCGGCGGAAGAAGCCATTATCACTGCCGCCTATTTGCATGCCAAGGCAGGAGAAGAACAAGCAAAGCGTTTGTCACGATATGGAGTTACACCACTGGACATAATCGAAGGGATTCGAAAACAATTAAATGAAATGATGTAGGGAAAATGAACCGAGGAAGTGCCTAGTATGATCACCATACATTCTTAGTGAATGGTGTTAACACTGGGCATTTTTCTTTCCCTTCATTTCGAAGCTGTAATTTTTTAAAATAATTTAGAAAAAAAGGGTTGAAAATTTTATGAATATCACATACAATAAATCAAAGTTATTAAATCCTATGAGTTTAATGGGTTTTGGAGAAAGGGGATCTCAAAGTGCAACAGACAAATCAAAGTGAATTATCATTGATTCACAAAGAATTGGAAAAAAATCTTCAAGAGATCATCAATTGGAGAAGGTACATGCATCAGCATCCTGAATTATCCTTTCAGGAGACAGAAACAGCTAAGTTCATTGAACAAAAGTTAGTAAGTTTTGATTTAGAAGTCAAAACAAATATTGGCGGGAATGGACTGATTGGCATCTTGAAGGGAGAAGAAGTGGGGCCAACCATTGCTTTAAGAGCTGATTTTGATGCACTTCCTATTCAAGATGAAAAAGATGTCCCCTATAAGTCCCAAAAACCCGGAGTGATGCATGCATGTGGGCATGATGGGCATACGGCTGCATTATTAGGGACAGCACAAGTTTTAAGTCAATTTCGGGAACATATAAAAGGAAGCATTATCTTTATTTTTCAACCTGCGGAAGAATTGCCGCCTGGTGGGGCGAAATTTATGATAGAAGACCATGTATTAGATGGCGTGGATTATGTGTTTGGTGCCCATTTGGCATCTGATATTCCGCTGGGGCAAATCGGTGTTGGGGAAGGTTTTACTTCTGCTGCGGTTGATAAATTTGACATTACGATCAAGGGAAAAGGCGGACATGGAGCAAGGCCTCATGAAACGATTGATTCCATTGTGATCGGCAGTGAGATTGTGAGCGCCTTACAAAAAATCGTCAGTCGTAAAGTAAACCCATTACAATCCGCTGTTGTGACGGTTGGGGTTTTCCAAGCTGGAAATGCGTTTAATGTGATTGCAGAAAACGCCAGAATCGAAGGGACAGTCCGTACATTTGATGAGAAAATAAGGATGCAAGTAAAGGATGATATCCACTCGATTGTGAAAGGAATCACGGCCGCCTTTCAAGCAGACTTTTCGATTGACTATCTGCTCGGGTATCCAGCCCTTTATAATCACAGCCAGGAAACAGAGCTAGTGAGAACCCTTTTCAAGGAAGAATTTTCAAATGAAGCTGTGATTGAACTAAAGCCTTCGATGGGGGCAGAAGATTTTGCCTATTTTCTACAAGAAAGGCCGGGAACCTATTTCCGCGTGGGGTCTCGGAATGAATATGAGCAAACACATTATTCCCATCATCATGCTAAATTTGATTTTGATGAACGGGCTTTACTTCATATTGAACGGGCATTTGTAAAAATTGTTGCGCATTATTTATTTTAATGATAAATCCGACTAGACAAAGTGGAAATATGAAGTTTGGAATATATTCTTCTAAAATAGAAATAGAGATAAAGGAATGAACAAGGATGAAACAATCAAAGATTACGATTTTTATAAGTATGATTCTGCTCAGTTTGATCATCGCTGCTTGCAGTTCAGGGGAAACATCAAAGGATGATCCAAATAAGTCAACGGATTCAGAAAAGAACGCAAATACAACGAGCGTTGTAGAAGATACTCAAATTGCGGCAGAGGATCCGTCCGCTTCCCCTTTATTAGCTGTAAATAGAGGAAACATGGTGGTGGTTGGCTTACAAGAACCCGGCGGAATTTTTACACCTTATTTTAATTCAAGTGGGTACGATGGGAACGTTCAATCCGTGATGTTTCCACCATTAGTCGATATCAATGAAGCAGGGGAACCAATCCCGGGTCTTGCGAAAGATTGGGATGTTTCAGATGATGGATTAACGTATACGTTTCATTTACGTGATGATTTGAAATTTGATGATGGAACCCCTCTAACCGCAGAGGATGTTGAATTTACTTTAACTCTATTGCATGACCCAAGCTATGGCGGAGGAACCGATATTACGGAAGCCAAAGTGGTGGGTGGTTTGGATTATAAAAATGGGGATGCTGATACGATCTCCGGTATTCAGGTGATCGATGAAAAGACAATAGAAATTAAAACAGAAGAAGTAAATGCTCGTTCCCTTAGACTACTTGGCGGTCAAGTTCTGAAGAAAGATTACTATGGAAAAGATTACAAAAAAGGAAATCTTGATTATTTAAACGCTTTGCATTTAAAACCTGTAGGGGCTGGACCATTTCGTTTTGTGGACTATTTGCCTGGGCAAGAAATTCGTTATGAAGCGAACGAATATTTTTATGACGGCAAGCCTGAAGTCGATCAATTTATCTATAAAACAACAGAAGGAGACTCTCAACAATTTTTCCAAACAGGTGAACTGGACTATAGCTCTTTAGCGGCAAACCAAGATAATTTTGAGTTTTTACAAGCCTTAGGATTTGCCAATATCAATGTGTATACATCTTCTGCTTATGGCTATATCACGTTCAATCATGAAAAGGAAATTTTCAAAGATCCGAAAGTGCGACAAGCGTTTATTTACGGGTTAGATCGGCAAACGATTATTGATACGTATTACCAAGGCTATGCGCAAGTGGCCAATGTGCCTGTTTCGCCAACATCTTGGGCTTACACAGATGAAATTGGCAGTACAGCTTATGATCCTGAAAAAGCGAAACAACTATTAGAAGAAGCGGGTTGGACAGAAGGAGCAAATGGTATTCGTGAAAAAGATGGCAAAAAGCTAGTCGTCTATTACTTTACGTCTGCTGGTGGATTAGGAGATACGCTGATTCCGATTGCGAAGGAAAATTATAAGGAGATTGGCATCGATCTTCAAGTAGAACAAATGGACTTTAATGCTTTGCTTTCGCGAGTAGAAAATGGCGATCACGATCTTGCTTCCTTCTCCACGACGATGCTAACAGATCCTTATAATGGGATTGACAGTTTCCATACAAAAACAAAAGATTCGATCATAAAAGGGTATGGAAATGAAAAGATTGATGCCTTGATCGATGCAACGATTGCGACCAATGATCAGGATGAACGGACAGCGGCCTTTCATGAACTATATAAAGCCTTAGATGAGGACCCTCCGGTGATATTAATGTCTTATACGAAAGTATTAAGTGGGACAAATGCACGTGTGAAGGGCTTTGAACCGAATGGCTATCGAGGAATTGCGCCTAGCTTGAAAAATTTGCAAGTAGTCGATGTGCAACAATAAAGTCTGCGGGATATAAGAGATTGATAGATGAGTGATTCAGGCGTATCCGGATATTAATACTCGGGTACGCCCCTATTATATAAGAAAGTGTTTAAAATGGTCATCGTCCTTTTGGATATACGGGGGGAGATAGAGTTTGAAAGGTTATGTTGTAAAAAGAATCTTGTATTTAATTCCCACTTTGATTGGAGCTTCTTTGCTTATTTATTTTTTGTATTCTTTGGTCCCAGGCAATTTTATTGATGCGGATCCGAATTTGACGGCTGAACGGAAGGCGGAGTTATATGCTCTCTATGGCTTTGATCAGCCAGTTTTAAAGCGATACTTTATCTGGATGGGGAATCTCCTTCAAGGGGATCTTGGGTATTCCTTACAATTTCAACGTCCTGTTGTCGAAGTGCTTGGAAATTATATATGGAGTTCCTTTTTTGTTGCCTTAGCTTCACTTATCTTGACATGGGCGATTGCGCTAGTGATTGGGGTTGTTTCTGCAACCCGTCAATATTCATTATTTGATTCATTAGCGACTGTGTTAGTTTTTGCTGGGATGGCGACGCCTTCCTTTTTTCTCGGGTTAATCTTAATTAAGTTTTTTGCGGTTGACCTTGGCTGGTTTCCGGCAGGGGGGATGATCACAACGGGGAGTAATCATACCGGCTGGGAATATGTGAAAGATGTGGGTCAGCATATGATTTTACCTGTGTTAGTTTTAACAATGTTGGGAATTGGAGGGTTAGCTCGTTATTTCCGGACCAATATGCTTGAGGTGATTCGGCAGGATTTTGTCCGAACAGCGAGGGCAAAGGGACTGAAGGAAAAAGCTGTCGTCTATAAACATGCATTAAGAAATGCTCTTTTACCCGCTATTACCTTATTTGCCTTTGAATTGCCTGCTTTGTTCAGTGGTGCCATCATTACAGAGCAAATCTTTAATTGGCCGGGGATTGGAGCGATTTACATGCAGGCTTTCACAGTTCGTGATTATCCTTTATTAATGGGCTTCACGATGTTTATTGCTCTTTTGACGGTGATCAGTAATTTATTGGCCGATCTGTTATATGGTGTCGCAGATCCGAGGGTTCGCTTAAAATAATATTTTTTATGAGAGAAAAAAGTGGATAGAAAGAATCCGTTCCTTTTCCTGTGAAAAGTAAGGAGTTGAAGCATATGGAAAATCCTTCTGTCATGACGGTGAATACGAAAGTAAAGTCAAGAAACCAAAAATCCTCTCTATGGAGACAGGTGTTCCGACGATTACTGAAAAAGAAAATCGCCCTCTCAGGACTAAGTTTTCTTATTTTTATTTTTTTATTTTCATTTATAGGACCATTATTTTCACCTTATGCGATTTCTGGGGTCGATCCTGCGAATATCAATCAGCCGCCAAGTGCTGCCCATTGGTTAGGAACAGATAAGTTAGGTCGCGACGTCTTAGCAAGACTGATGTTAGCTGGAAGAATTTCCTTAACAGTCGGACTGGGTGCGATGGCGATGTCCTTAACGATTGGTGCCTTATTAGGTGTACTGGCAGGCTACTATAAAGGGATTGTTGATCAAATTGTCATGAGAACAGCCGACATTCTGATGACATTACCTGGCTTACCCTTGTTATTTATTATGGCGGCGGTGATGTCAGAGTGGAAAGTACCAGCTGAACAGAGGCTATATATCGTGATGCTTATGTTGAGCTTAGTTGGTTGGCCAGGATTAGCCAGGTTGGTGCGAAGCCAGATTCTTAGTTTAAGAGAACGAGAATTTATTCAAGCAACAGATGCTTTAGGAATAAGGGACAGAAGAAAACTACTGAACCATCTATTACCCAATACCGTTCCTTTATTAATTGTGGCGGGAACGTTAAGTGTAGGGAGTGCTATTTTAAGTGAATCTGTCCTTAGCTTCTTTGGTTTAGGGGTTGTGCCGCCTACAGCATCTTGGGGGAATATGATTAATGCGGCGAATTCGCTTGTGGATTTTCAGAAGCGTCCTTGGTTATGGATTCCACCTGGTGTGGCGATCTTTCTAACGGTGATTAGTATTAATTTACTAGGTGATGGCTTGCGTGATGCAATCGATCCAAACATGAAAAGGAGGTAATAGACGTGTCACAAGGATCTATCTTGCAGGTAAATCACTTATTTACCCAATTTCAAACAGAAGCTGGGAATGTGAATGCGGTCAATGATGTTAGTTTTGAGATAAAAGAAGGGCAAACCGTTTGTTTGGTCGGAGAATCTGGATGTGGAAAAAGTGCAACAGCGATGTCGATCATGGGATTGATTGAACAATCATCAGGAGCGAAGTGTGAAGGCGAAATAATTTTCGAAGGAAAAGATTTGCTTAAAATGAAAAAGGGAGACTTGCGTAGGTTGCGTGGAAACGACTTTGCGATGATCTTTCAAGAACCGATGACCTCCCTTAATCCTGTCTTAACGATTGGCGAACAAATTATAGAGCCTTTGCTGGAACATACTTTGATCTCTAAGAAACAAGCGAAGCAAAAAGCAATGGAATTAATTGAGATCGTTGGGATTGGAAGAAGCAAAGAGATTTTTTCTTCCTACCCACATCAATTGAGTGGAGGAATGCTACAAAGAATTATGATTGCGATCGCTCTATGCTGTGATCCACGATTATTAATTGCCGATGAACCGACTACGGCTCTTGATGTAACCATTCAAGCACAAATTTTAGAATTATTGCGGGAACTAAAAGAGGAGCGCCAGATGTCGATGTTGCTGATTACCCATGATCTCGGGGTGGTCGCAGAAGTAGCCGATTATGTGATTGTCATGTATGCGGGAAAAGTGATCGAACATGCGCCCGTTGTTGAGTTATTTAAACATCCAAAACATCCTTATACTAAAGGCTTGTTGGAAGCTAAGCCTGTTATGAATCAACGCAAAGAGCTGCTTTATACAATTCCCGGCCAGGTACCTAACTTAATTGATTTGCAACCGTCTTGTTATTTTAGTGATCGATGTGAGCATTGTATGAGTATTTGTGTGGAGAAAAGTCCAGCGATGAAATCGATTAAGAATGGTCATGAAGTAGCTTGTTGGTTATATGAAGAAGAGGTGAGCGTATGACAGAGACAGCCCCTTTAATTGAGGTCGATCATTTGAAAAAATATTTCGGTGACTCCTCTTCAATTTTTAAACGGAATAAAGATGTTGTGAAGGCAGTAGACGGGGTGAGCTTTCAAATTGAAAAAGGCGAAACCTTTGGTCTTGTTGGTGAATCTGGTAGTGGAAAAAGTACGATTGGCCGCAGTATATTACGACTCCATTCCATTACATCGGGGGAAGTTCGATACAATGGGCAAAGTTTACACCATCTGTCCAAACAAGAAATGAGAGCTTTACGGCCGAAATTACAATTTATTTTTCAAGATCCGTTTAGTTCTTTAAATCCGCGGATTCGTATTGGTGATGCGATTGGAGAAGCCTTGCTGGATCATGGCTTATGCAGTAAGGAAGAAGTTAGGGGAAAAGTGTTAGAAGTATTGGAGATTTGCGGCCTTGCTCCTTATCATTATGATCGATTTCCTCATGAGTTTAGTGGAGGACAACGTCAGCGGATTGGCATCGCAAGGGCAATTATTTTAAATCCGGACTTCATTGTTGCAGATGAACCTGTGTCAGCCTTGGATGTTTCGATCCAGGCGCAAATTATTAATTTATTTAGTGAATTGCAAAAAGAAAAAGAGATCACTTTTTTATTTATTTCGCATGATTTAAGTGTTGTCGAGCATCTTTGTTCAAAAATAGGTGTCCTTTATCTAGGGACAATGATGGAGCTAGCCAGTCGGGATAAACTTTATGGTAATCCGCTGCATCCCTACACGAAAGCCCTGCTCTCCGCTGTTCCCATCCCGGATCCTACATGGAAACGAGAGCGAATCATTATTAAAGGCGATATCCCCAATCCAGCCAACCCACCAAAAGGTTGCAAATTCCATACGCGTTGTCCGTTAGCAAAAGATATTTGTCGTGTGAAGGTTCCGGAATTTCGTGAGGTTGAAGCCAATCATTTTGTTGCGTGTCATCTCGTATAGGAGAAAGGTTCCTCCTGATTCGAACGGAGGAACCTTTTCATATGTTTATTTAAGCTAATTCGATCCGAATACTTGGCTGGCCAGTTTGACTGGAGGCTTCCTCATAAAGTGTGCAGTTTTTAGACAACATTTGCTTGAGGATAGACAAGGAGTTTTCATCTATATGTAAATCTTTAATGCCTTTTTCAGTCCGTTGATAATCTCGACCTTCAATAAGATTAAATTTGAGCTTTAATAAGGTTTGTAGTCCTCTAATGGTTATAAATTTAATTTTGTAACCATCTAAAATAATCGAGGTAAAGGCTGCTTGATCTTGCTCAGCAAGTCGAACCAATTCATTGAAATCGAAATGTTCATTTATCTGAACCCAAGGGGTGATATCTTTTTTCTTGATTCGGTTAAGAATCTCTTGATTGGTTATGCCTTGACTTCTAAGTGTTTCAATCATATATGCAGTCGGTAAAGATATATGATGTAATTCCATGGAATCCCTCCCTAAATATCCTTCTATCATTATCCTATATAAAAAAATAGAAAGCCAGTTTTCCTTCTTATCCTTTCTTTAAAAATTAAGCGGATTTTTTGACACCAATAGGTTTAAAATAAGAAAATAAGATCTGTACATTATCCTGTTTTAAAAAGGAGCTTTTGAATGGCCCTATTAACAACCATTTTCCTATTATTAATTTGTTTATTAATATCAAACGTCATTAGCCATTATATCCCTATCATTCCAACCGCCTTAACACAAATCGCTTTTGGTGTGATGATCGCACTTGTCTTTAAGGATTTTTCCACTGAAATCAAAACAGAGTGGTTTTTGTTATTATTTGTGGCACCACTCCTATATAATGATGGTCGTTATTTTCCCAGAGAAGAATTGTGGAAGATGAGAGCGCCGATTTTTGGAAATGCGATTATTTTGGTTTTATTGACAACCATTGGTGGCGGCTATTTTATTCATTGGATGATCCCAACTATTCCTCTTGCTGCTGCATTCGCTTTGGCGGCTATTTTGTCACCAACAGATCCAGTTGCCGTCAATGGAATTGCGAAACGTATTCAAATTCCGGAAAAAGTGTTAAACCTTGTAAGAGGAGAATCTTTAATTAATGATGCTTCTGGATTGGTGGCCTTCAACTATGCCGTTGCTGCAGTGGTGACCGGTTATTTTTCGCTAAAAGAGGCGATTGTTGATTTTGCATACATGTTTATCGTTGGAGCTCTCTGTGGTTTAATTCTTGCGTTGCTTGTCACATGGATACGATACATGCTAAGAAAACAAGGAATTCATGATGTGACGTTTCATTCCTTGTTGCAGCTTATAACTCCTTTTGTTATTTTTATGATTACAGAGGAATTCTTGCATGCTTCCGGCGTTATTGCTGTTGTTGTGGCGGGGATTATTCATTCACTCATTAGAGAGAGAGCAGAAACAATTAATGCGGAAGAATATATTCTAACAGAAAATATATGGTCTGTTGTTCTATTTATTTTAAACGGAGTTGTTTTCTTATTATTGGGCTTAAATATCCCTTCTTCGATGAGGGATGCCGTATCCAACCCCAATATAGGGAATTGGTTAGCGATCGGATATGTGATCGTAATTGGATTTATCATCCTAGGAATCCGGTTTGTTTGGTCCTATGTTTTTTCGTATTATGATTATCGCTTTGGAAAGACAGAAGAGCCTTTAAAACCGAGCTTTATCACAACGCTACTGATTAGTTTAACAGGTGTTCGTGGTGCCGTTACCATGGCTGGGGTTCTATCGATCCCTCTTTTTATCATGAGTGGAGATGCCTTTCCTGAGCGATCTTTAATCCTCTTTTTAGCGGCAGGCGTGATCTTATTGACATTGATCGTTGCAACCGTATTTCTCCCTATATTGAGTAAGGAAGAATCAATGCCAGGAGAAAAATGGAATACGATCGATCTTGCATCAGCAAAGAGAAAAATATTATTATCGGCTATAAAAAAGCTTAACTCGGAAGTGAATGAAGAAAATAGTGCAGCGGCATTTGAATTAATAGAGGAATATAGGGGGATGTTGAGGCAAATTCAGCATCGCCTGGATTCAACGGAACAGGAATTTAATCAAGAGAAAATGAGAGAAATAAGATTAGCAGCCTTAAAAGTGGAAAGAAAATATATCTATGATGTAATGGAGAAGAAAGGAATGGATGAGGCGGCCTTCGAGTCCTTCGAAAAATCTCTCGATTATCGAGAGGAGGCTCTCTCTAATAATGCCCGTTCCCAAGCCTCCTACCTATTTGGCCGAATTCTGCGCGGGCTTAAACGGTTTAGAGGCCATAAACAGAAAGATAAAAAGGGAAGATTGGCCCACTATCGCAGAGGACAGATCATCCAAATAAAAGCTTTACAGGCAGCCGTCCATTATCTAGAGAATAATGAGGATATTTTTAAAGAAAAAGAAATGGTACAGGCTGTGATTTTAGATTATAAAAGAGTGTTGAACCGTTTAAAAAGGCCATATTCCGACTTTAATGAAAAAGTAGAGGAGAAAAAAGAAGAGCTCCGCATTAAAGTAATGGATATGGAACGCACGGAAATCCACGCTATGTATAAACAAGGAGAAATTAGTAGGGAACAAGCGAAGGAGCTAAGAAAATTTATTAATTATATCGAAAGTGTTACGTTATTTGAGCACGAGGAGTGAGGTTCGGAAGGTATCGACTACTTGGGTTAGCGATACCTTCCGAACCTTTGACATTGAAAGCTTGTTTTAAACTGTATCGCCCTATACATGAGAGTGGCATGCTTGCCATCCCGAGAGCGCCGGACCATTTTGGGACGAAGACAATTCAAAAATTGCTCATCACAGATACAAGGGTGAACGCCTCTCCTCAGGCAACGGTCATGTCTCATACAGCATGTATCCACATCATTGACGGGAGCACCTGGGCCACTGCATCCTGGCCCGCACCATCGATAACCAGGAAAAAGGCAACCGCGATTGTTTCTGCTAACCAACAAATCACCCCCATATTCTACAGTATGAAAATAGGGGGGGATTGCTTGAGTAAAAGCCTAAAAATCCCTCTTTATAAAAGACTTTAGTAACCTATTCCTCAATCGAAAGTTTGGTAAACATCAAGTGAAGTTGAAATGGTTGACAAGCTTCACTATCCTTTTTTAAAATAGTAAACTAAAGAGTAATAAAGTAACGAAACATACTTTTTTTATGTATGCTGTGTTCAATAAATAGCCTTACTTTGGTACCGATTTTGTAACATAATCGCTGAGCATTTTTGCTTATTTATAGTATAATAAAAGTATAGTATGCTCATTTATTCACGAAATCAGTCGTTCATTTTATGCTAGATAAAGAAGGAGTGAATTCATTTGTTCCTTATATTTTTTCGCCATAGTTTGTTCATATTTTCACGAAGTTAGGCTGAATTCAGTATGATTGTCTCGGATTGCACTTGTTAAAATATGTTCACTTTTTCACGAATAACATTGTCATAGTTTGTTCACTTTTTCACTAAGGAGGATTTAAGTTACAAATGCGTGGTTTAACTCCACCGTCTTTAGACGGTATCAGCTTTTAGCCTGTCCCTTAAATGTCCATACTTTAGATGAGGTGAAGGTATTGGACGGATATAGAAAAAGTAGTCATGCTGTATATGACATCAAATACCATGTAATTTGGGTGACCAAGTACAGATATAAGGTGCTACATGGACAGATTGCAATAAGGGCAAGGGAGCTGATAAGACAAGGTTGTGAAGCAAGAGGTATTACCATTTTGCAAGGAAGCGTTGGAAAAGATCATATTCATTTGTT
>NZ_JALIFP010000008.1 GCF_022867885.1 Lederbergia sp. NSJ-179
CAAATTACCTGACTATTTGCGAAATCCACTACTTCATGCTGGGACAGCATGATAATAGAATTGTACCTATCCCTTTCATACCAAGCGTTAAGGCTTATTTAGCATGTCCGAAACTTGAGTAAATTAATCTCTAAATCTATGCAAGAAAATGGAGGAACTGGAACTGTAGGTGTATATAAGGTATATCAGGATGGTACCTATACGTTGAAAAATTAAGGTTTTGAAAAAAATTTGAGCAAAAATGGCTTTTAAACCCACATGTTGCCACAAGTAGAAAAAAGGGGCTGTCCCATAAGTCGATTTTTTTCGGCTATGGATGCCCCTTTTCATGCTCAAGAATACTGATAAATCAACATTTTTGATATTTAGTATCAAGAAAACAGCACATATTTTCCTGGACCTATAAATGCAAGTCCGATTGCAATGGCGATAAGATGAAGATTATATTCGTAACCGCCTTTTTGTAAATATCCATTTTTACCATGCACTTTCATGATGGCAACCAGCATCGTGATCACCACTAATACAGCCCCAAGTTCCATCCAGACCCCAGTTGCAATGAAAAGCCCAGCGATGATTTCAGCCAACGCTGCTAAAAATGCATTCAACATAGGTGGCTTTACATTTATGGATGCTAGGGTTTCAGCAAATTTCCTTAAACCTGTACCCTTGAACCAACCGAACATCTTTTGTGTACCATGTGCCGCAAAGGTTAATCCCATTACTAGACGAATAATCAAAATCCCAAGACTCATCATGGTCCCCATTCTATGACCACTCCTTTCGTTTAAGCTTCTGAAACATTATGAATAACTTTCGTGATTAATTTTTGGAGTTCGCTAATCTCTTCTTTAGTCATCCCGGCGGTAATCGTTTCAAGCATTTTTTGTTGAACTGGTACGACTAAATGAGCAAGCCGTTTGCCTTCATCCGTTAAATGGACCCTAAAGGTACGTTTATCAGCGGGATGTTCAACTTTTTTGATGTATCCTTTTTCTTTCAAGCTAGTGATCATACGTGCGATACTAGCTTTATCCTTTTTAAGTTGTAATACGAGTTCATTGGATGATATTCCATCTTTGTTCCAAAGCAACATCATAATTAAATTTTGCTCCGGAGCGAGATTGAAAGGCTTTAAATGTCTTCTTACATAATTTGCAATCGTTAAATCCGCATGGTGTATTAAAACACCAATATGATCATTCGAATTCAAAGGGCATCACCTCCAGAAAAAGTTGTTGATTGGTCAACGTTGATATGTCAACAATATATCAATTCTATAAGTTTTTGTCAATCATCCCTTTTCTTGATGTCTTTAAAGCAGAATCATCAACCTGCTTTTTTTATACAACTATAGATTACGATTGAAGGAACAAAGTTTTAGTAATTTCTATTGTGTAGATTTCTTTCAAATGTACATTCAGAATTTATGACTAGAGACTAACTTTCGGGAGTTTAACAATGAAGGGAAGATTTTAATGAAAAATTGTTTGACATTTAACTACTACAGTTGTAGTATTTTATTACATGCATTGGTTGCATATTTTAATAGAGTTTGAGATGTCGCCACGTTTGGTCGATCATCACACAAGGTTTTACCCGTACAGGACGCCCTCGGTCCTTTCTTACCCCCCTTTGTGAACACTCTCTTATTGTGTAACCGGCATGGAGCAAAAAAATAAAAAGGATAGAAAGAGGTTAGTTTTAATGAAAAGAAGGAACTCGATGTTTAGCACAATGAAATGTAAGAAAGTTGTATCTGTACTGCTTCTCTCCTGTGTAGCGTTTGCTGGTTGTTCAGAAGACAGCGCCCATTCTACTCAACCTAAACAAAAAAACAATAACTTTGCTAAACTCGAAAACAAATTTGATGCGAGACTTGGAATCTTTGCACTTGATACAGGTACAGGCGAAACCGTAACTTATCGACCAGAGGAGCGCTTTGCATATGCATCTACTCATAAGGCTTTAGCTGTAGGTGCTTTGTTGCAGCAAAAGTCAATAGAAGATCTTAATCAAAGGATTACCTATACCCATGATGATCTTGTAAACTATAATCCAATTACAGAGAAAAATGTTGATACAGGAATGACCCTTAGCGAGTTATGCGAAGCCTCTCTTCGATACAGTGACAATACAGCGGGAAATCTCATCCTTGCGCAACTGGGGGGGCCTAGTGAATTTAAAAAATCACTCAGAGAGATTGGTGATCAGATTACAAATCCAGAGCGATTTGAACCAAATTTAAACGAGGTTGAACCTGGAGAAACCCATGATACTAGCACCCCTAAGGCGCTCGCGACCAGCCTTCAAGCTTTCACAATCGGAGAGACACTTCCAAAGGAAAAACGTTTAATGTTAATAGATTGGCTGAAGGGAAATGCTACTGGAGATACATTAATTCGCGCCGGGGTACCGAAAGGCTGGGAAGTTGCGGATAAGTCCGGAGCCGGATCATATGGAACGCGCAATGACATTGCAATTATTTGGCCACCGAAAGGAGACCCTATTGTTCTAGCCATACTTTCCAGTCGCGACCAAAAGGAAACAGATTACGACGATAAACTGATCGAACAGGCAACAAAGGAAGTAATCAATACGCTTCAAAACAACGATAAATAGGGAAGATATAGTAAAAAAAAACATGTTATCGGAAAAGACGAGTGTAAATGTTAGATGATCAACTTGCTTATGGCCGAATTGATCATTAGAAAAAAAGCATTTCTATTATTTTTTTATTATATTAACTGAAAGGGGCTGTTCAGAAAGTCGTATTTTCGACTTTTGGATGCCACTTTTCGGACAGCCCCTTTCAACCGCTAAAAAAGTTTTCTATACTAAAGAATTTATTCACCATAATCATTCTTCATACATCTTCCTCGTATTTTCTAATGTTCCTCAACTTTCGACTGCACAGGGTCTGTACCGGTTCCTATACCCACGTAATATTTAGATTCTTTTAACATAAAAAACCCCTTTAAATAATTTTAATCAAAGGGGAAAACGGTGCAACTTTCATTTCATGTTTTTCATTTATTGGCAGGTACCTTATCCCATACACTTTCAGCAATTTGAATCACGTGTTGGATCTTATTCCATTGTTCCTCTTCTGTTAAAACATTTCCCTCCTCCGAACTAGCAAATCCGCATTGAGGGCTTATGGCTAGGTTTTCTAGAGGAATATATTGGCTTGCTTCTTTAATTCTTCCTTTAATGGCGATAGGATCTTCCAATTCTGGGAATTTAGAAGTAATCAATCCAAGGACAATTTCTACATCGCGACGTTTGATATTTTTTAAAGGCTCAAAATCACCACTGCGTTCATCATCATATTCTAAAAAGAATGCATCGTAATGTAATTGATCAAAGATAGGTGCGACATAATCGTACCCACCATCTGTATGTAGATGTTTTGAACGGAAGTTTCCACGACACATATGGACAGTCGTGATTAAATCTTCCGGTTTATCTTGCAAAGCATCATTCGTTGTGTTAATGATTAAATCTAAAATCTCATCCTTACTTAATCCGGTAGATTCCATCATACGTTTGGTAAAGGTCGGATCATTAAATGCCGTAAAAGTCGTATCATCAAATTGTATATAACGACAACCTGCTTCATATAAAGCATTCACTACTTCCCGATACGCAACCCCTAAGTCATGAAACATATCCACCGAATTCGGATAAACTTCTTTTTCCCTTTCATTAATCGAGCGGTACATAATCACACTTGGTGCGGGAATGGCAAATTTGGCAACTTGTGTTCCATCGCCATATTTATCTACTGTTTTCTTCAAGAATTTGAAGTGTTCGATCATATAATGATGATGATTTTTAATCTTGTCCGTTATGACAATAGTAATTGGTTTTGGCTTATTACCACCACCAAATGTTGCTTTTCTCTCATTTTTGATCAATTCAATCCCTTCAAAGCCGGAAAAGAAATCATGATGCCAAATAATTCGTCTGAACTCACCGTCTGTGATGGTTTTCAGGCCTACCTCAATTTGTTTTTGTACAAGTTTTTCAATTTCTCTATCTTCTACTTCCCTTAAAGAAGCTTTATCGATTTTCCCATTTGTATAAGCTGCTCTTGCTTGTTTAATCGGTTCCGTTCTTAGAAAACTCCCGACATGGTCACCTTTCAAAGGTAATTTGTTTGCCATATATACATTCCCCTTTCATATTAAGCAAAATTCTTCTTCGTAGGTTAAGTATAACATTAATAAATCAATATGGTGTAACAGTTGAAATCTACAGGTTATCCAATTATGTATACAAGGTAAATGTGGTAGGATAATCTACTAGTAGTGATTTTGAGAACCCAAAATAATCTGTTTTTCAACAAAATGGCCACAGCAGGATTACATTATCCTGTTGTGGCTATTCACAAGTAAATATTTACGAAGAAGTAGTGTAAATTTACTCCTCAAAGCCGCAAACACGAACATAACCTTTCTTTACTAAGAAAAACCTCAAAAAACAAATAGATCGGAAATTCTGCCGCTTCCTCAGGAAATTTAATTCTAACAAATGGACTTACTTAATTGCCGTGATAGAAAAAAACGGAATTGAAGCATAAGCTAATTGTTCTGCCTCCGTATAGATCTGTTCTTGAAAGTCCTGTCTAATTTTAATATCTCTAAAACCTAACTGAGATAGTACTGCTTTATCCCAATCGGGTCTCATTGCAAAAGTCATTGGTAAATTTTTTGAAATATCATCCCCTTCGTCAAATAGTTCTTGATTATCATACGTTAAAAAGCCTAACTTTTTTGCTCTTTCAATATCTGATTGGTAAATCTCCCCATGTACTCTATTTGCTAAACCAATATTCCAATTTGCGTCAAAGATCAGCAAACGGCCTTCTTCTTTTAACCATTTATACCATTCTGTATATGTTTTCTCTGGAAAATGAAGCGTCCATGTAACATTGCGTGAAATAATCACATCATATGTATCCGTACTAGAAAAAGGCGATTCAGTAGATGTATGGACAAAATGGACAAAAACTCTATTGTCTGAGGCGTTTTTCTTTGCAGCTTTAATCATATTTTCAGAGAAATCTAAAGCCGTTACCTCATGTCCCATTTTTGCTAGTAATATAGCAAAAAAACCTGGCCCGGTACCCATTTCAAGAATCTGTAGCGGCCGCTTATTTTGTAAATGTTCCTGAAGAATATGTATCCAAGCGTCCTTTTTAAATCCACTAAGTTCTTCTTGAATAATTTCATCATATATTTCTGTACTATTATCCCAGTAGGATTGGTGCCTTTTTATTTGTTCCACTTTGAACACTCTCCTTATAGAGGATGTTCAAAAAGTCCGGTAAAAATGACGCTGCGAATTTCTTCGTTGGCTTGCTTTTCCGCTGCTCACGTATTAACTGCATACGTTCCGCTGCTCAAAGCTACGCCGCCTCGAACTTCTTGGTCCTTTTTATCCTCCTTTTTGAACATGCACTTATAAATAAAGTAATTGACAATCTTTTTTTCTTTTATTAATATATGATAATCGGAATCGTTACGATTTGCAATTATTTTATTTAAGAGGAGGTTTTAAAAGTGAGAAAAAGAGTAACCTTACTGATCGTCGTATTCACTGCTTTATCTATAATGTTGGTAGCTTGCAATGGTAAAACAGAGGATACCTCTAAAGAGGATCAAAATTCATCTATTCATGTAGCACTAACAACTGATAGTGGTGCAGACAAACTAGATGCCGCTAATTATGATGGAGCCATGGCATTATATACAGCTGTATACGATCCATTCGTTGAATATGGAGAAAAGGGAGAGATAAAACCTGCCTTAGCAGAATCTTGGGATATTTCAAATGACGGAAAAGTGTACACTTTTCATTTACGTAAAGATGTAAAATTCTCTGATGGCTCTATATTTAATGCAGATGCTGCCCTCTTTTCCATTAATCGATGGAAGGGAAAAGAAGCACATGCATGGTTAAAGACTGCTTCTACATTAGAAAAAGTAGAAAAAATAGATGATTATACAGTTAAGATGTATTTTTCAGAACCTAGTGCTTTAATTTTGAATGAGCTGACAGCAGGAAGACCTCTACGTGTTATGAGTCCCAACTCCGTTGAGCCTGCTGGAGATCCAAATGGTAAATTTGTAAAGGCTATTGGTACCGGCGCATGGACGATTAAATCGTATGAACGAGATAAAGAAACAGTTTTAGCCGCAAATAAATATTATTGGAAACAGAAACCAGAAGTTAAAGAGATGGTTTGGAAAGTTATCGCTGACCCCCAAACTCGTGCTTTAGCCTTACAAGAAGGTAGTATCCAGTTAGCTGGTGGCGAAATGAGTAAAATCTCATACGAGTCATTAAATATTTTTAAAGAAAACGAGGACTATAAAGTAGAATCTCAACCAGGTACTATCAGTTATTTTCTCATTATTAATAATCAAAATGAAAGTCTGCAAGATGTTAAAGTGAGACAGGCTCTGAATTACGCGATTGATAAATCAAGTTTAGCTAATCAAGTATTAGATCAAAACGGTTTAGCGGCAAAAGGGTTATTTGCAGAAACTGTTCCCTTTGTTACAGAGGAAAATAGCCCCGGTTATACATATAACCTAGAAAAGGCAAAGGAATTATTAAAGGAAGCGGGATACGGTAAGAACGGAAAGAGATTAAAATTGAAGCTTGCATTACAAACAGAGGAATTCCCAGAATGGAAACAAATTTCGGAAACCATACAGAATAATCTGAGGGAAATTGGTGTTGAAATAACGTTAGATAGCTTAGAATCAACTGCTTATTATGATACCTTATGGAGTAAACGGGATTATGATTTATTCATTTACAGAACATTTTCCGATGGTCTTAACCCGCAGGGACTTTTAGATTCTTTATTTGTCATTCAAGATAATGGGCAAGGGATCGCATACACAGATACATTTCTATCCAATGCGATTATAGATGCGGGTCAAGCTATCAGTAAAGAGGATCGTCAAGTTGCATATGACAAAGTACTGTCTTATATGAATGAGGAAGCCGTAACCGTTCCTCTCTTTTATCCAAACGATATTATTGTTCATAGCACAAAGATTGATCACTTTACTTGGGGTCCAATTATTGATGATCCCGTCATTTGGAATAAATTAAAAAGGTTAAATAAATGATGTCTCGTTTTATTTTGAAAAGGTTAAGTAATATTTTATTCACTATATGTCTCCTTAGCCTATTTTTATTTTTTCTTGTTAGAGCCATTCCGGGTTCGCCAGAAATGGTCCTATTAATGAACCGAGGAGGGGCTATAAATAACGAGGAACTAACTATTATAAGAGGAGAACTTGGATTAAATACTTCTGTATTTTACCAATATATGGAATGGTTTAAAAATGTGATCAGGCTTGATTTTGGTAGCTCATACCAGTCCGGGCTTCCAGTATTAGAAGAAATTTTATCACGGGTTACTCCTACCCTTTTATTAACTTCAGTATCATTAGTTATTTCTACATTAAGTGGAATTATGATTGCCTTCTATTCCTCTTTACATAGGGAACAAAAATGGAGCGGATTCATTAGCCATGTTGCAATTTTTCTATCATCACTCCCAAATTATCTAATCGGCCTTTTCTGTGTTCTATTATTCTCCATTCACTGGCGTATTTTCCCTGTATATGGAAATGATTCTTGGGTGCATCTTATTCTTCCTGTTTTTACTATATGTGTACCTTTAATTGCAGTATTTTATCATTTATTTCGTCAAATTATGGAGGAAGTACTAGAGAGTCACTATTTTGAGGCTGCACAATCAAGAGGAGTAAAAAATACAATTTTATATGGTAAAATTCTATTTTTTCCCTGTTTACATGGTTTTTTAACCATAATAGCTACGAATATTGGCAGTTTGTGGGGCGGGATCATTGTGACGGAAACGATTTTTGCTTGGCCAGGAATCGGAAGTTATATTATTAATGCTGTTTCTGTCAGGGATTACCCAGTCATCATTGGCTTTACATTAATAATGGCGTGTTCAACAATGTTTATGTATCTAATCATAGATCTACTCTTAAGATGGACAGATCCCAGACAAAGGTGGAAAGAGAGGGATTCTGAATGGTAAAGAAGAAAGCCTGGGTTATTCCAGCAATATGCTTTGCAATATTGTTGTTTGGTCTTCTACTCGGTCTTGTATTTTCACCATATGATCCGTATAAAGTAAATCCAACGGAGAAATTAATTGCTCCAAATTCGCTCCATTGGTTTGGAACAGATCACTTAGGGAGAGATATATTTACGAGGATAGTGGTAGGAACCCCATATACTATCCTATTTCCAGCCATTGTTCTCCTTTTCTCGACCTTTATGGGCACATGTATCGGACTCATCAGCAGCTATACTGGACGAAAAATTGATTCTGCTATAACGGCTGTAATGGATTCCTTTAGTGCCATTCCAAATTTATTGCTAGCGATTGCTATTACTGGCTTACTTGGTCCGGGGTTCATCCATACATTATTAGCTATTCTTATATCTTGGTGGGTTCAATATGCGCGGGTTGTTCGAAATCTTTCAATCGTGACACTTAGTCAACCCTATATGCACGCAGCACAGTTAAGTGGAACATTTGGATCTAAATTAATCTACCGACATCTTTTTCCTAATGTATTTCCATTTATTAGAGAAATGATTTTTTTAGACATGGGATCGATTATTTTGATGGTTTCTAGTTTATCATTTCTTGGCTTAGGTGCCCAACCGCCATTGCCGGAATGGGGAGGAATGATGTTGGATGGTAAAAGTTATTTTCAGATTGCTCCTTGGATTACATTAATTCCCGCAACGTTTATTGCGGTGGTTGTGATGCTGTTTTATTTCATAGGAAAGGGGGTAAAAGTGGATGACTGATCCATTACTCCAAGTAGAGAATCTCACGATTAAGCAAGGTGAGAATATCATTGTGAATCATATTACTTTTCCTATTTACAAAAATGAGATATTTTGTTTGGTTGGGGAATCAGGTAGTGGTAAGTCTATCACTTCTCGCGCCATAATGGGATTATTAAACAAAAATAGATTTAAGGTAGAAGGAAATATCCTTTTAAATAAAGCAAAGCCAATAGAGTTAACAAAACAAACAAAAAGAGAATGGCAAAAAATAAGAGGAGAAGAAATCGCACTTATTTATCAGAATCCTACCTTAGCCCTTCATCCATTATTGAAAATAGGAACTCAGATGGTAGATACCTTAAGAAGCAGAAGGATGTTAAGTAAGAAGAAGGCTTTGGAAGAGGTACATAAACAATTGTCCCTGATGAATTTTTCTGATCCTATAAAAATTGCAAACTCCTTTCCTTCTCAACTAAGTGGTGGAATGAATCAACGGGTCATGATTTGTATGTCATTATTGTTACAACCCGCTTTATTAATAGCGGATGAACCAACAACAGGATTGGACACGATTAATCAAAAGAAAATAATTAAGATATTAGTAGAGTTAAAAGAAACATATAAAATGTCCATTTTGTTTATTACACACGACTTGCGAATTGTCAGTCAAATTGCAGATCGGGTAGCCGTAATGAAAGATGGAGAATTTGTTGAAGTAGAACCCCTTTCTGTCATTCTGGAACGGCCACATCACCCCTATACGGAAGAATTATGGAAGCAGGCTTCAACTTTTTTTAGAAAGGAAGGTTTTCATGTCTCTAGAACTCCATAATATTTCAGCAAAATACCAGAATTCAGAAAAAATGGCCTTAGAAAATGTGTCTTTTTTTCTGGAAAAAGGAAAGAAATTAGGAATTGTAGGAGAATCAGGGAGCGGAAAAAGTACTCTTACTAAAATTTTGACTGGTTTTCTTCCATATAATGATGGTAAGGTACAACTTGAAAATCGAGTGATTCAGGCGCGTGTGAAGGATAGAAAATGGATAGGCAAAAAAATGCAGTTAGTTTTTCAGACTTCCCTTTCTTCCCTAAACCCTCGGCAAACTGTTCAACAAATTTTAGAAGAGCCTTTGATTAACTTTTTTTCTCTTTCAACCGAAGAAAGGAAACAAAAGATAGTGGCTATTTTAAAAGAGGTAAATCTCCAAATCAGTGTTTTAGAAAAGAAAAGTATTTCACTAAGCGGAGGACAAGCACAACGAGTTTGTATTGCAAGGGCTTTACTAGCAAATCCTGAAATTCTTATATGTGATGAACCTGTAACAAGTTTGGATATGACAACACAGATAAAAATAATACAACTGTTACAGAAAATCGTTAAGGAACAGCAATTATCGCTTATTTTCATTTCTCATGATATTTCGTTAGTCCAGGAATTGTGTGACGAGATTTTGGTCCTTAGAGAAGGCAAAATAATAGATCGTTTTGCAGCAAATGATTGGAAAAATGCAGAAAGACACTCTTATACAAAGGAACTAATTGAATCGACTGAGATTCTTATACAAAGGGGTGAAACCGGTTCAGCTTTGCTATAAACATCATAGGTTCTTCCAATCCGTGCGTTTTTTATTTAAATCAACACACTTGGATCTACGTTTTCGATGAGCCATCGACTTTTCGTACATCCAACTCCACTTTGGATCTACATTTTCGATGAGCCCTTGACTTTTCGTACACCCAAACCCACTCTGGATCTACGTTTTCAATGAGCCATCGACTTTTCGTACATCCAACTCCACTTTGGATCTACATTTTCGATGAGCCCTTGACTTTTCGTACATCCAACCCCATTTTGGATCTGCGTTTTCGATGAGCCATCGACTTTTCGTACATCCAACCCCACTTTGGATCTACGTTTTCGATGAGCCATCGACTTTTCGTACATCCAACCCACTTTGGATCTACGTTTTCAATGAGCCATCGACTTTTCGTACATCCAACTCCACTTTGGATCTACGTTTTCAATGAGCCATCGACTTTTCGTACATCCAACTCCACTTTGGATCTACGTTTTCGATGAGCCATCGACTTTTCGTACATCCAACCCACTTTGGATCTACGTTTTCGATGAGCCATCGACTTTTCGTACATCCAACTCCACTTTGGATCTGCGTTTTCGATGAGCCATCGACTTTTCGTACATCCAACTCCACTTTGGATCTACATTTTCGATGAGCCCTTGACTTTTCGTGCATCCAACCCACTTTGGATCTACGTTTTCAATGAGCCATCGACTTTTCGTACATCCAACTCCACTCTGGATCTACGTTTTCGATGAGCCATCGACTTTTCGTACATCCAACTCCACTTTGGATCTGTTTTTGTAAAAAGGTTGGATTGGCCGTGCAGCTTTTCGCTTGTTACGACTTTTTTTTACGAGGAACTTTTAAAAAAGGCTTTGCCAAACAATTCAGGATATGTTAGACTAAAACTCAATAGGATCCATAACTAAATTTAAATACTATGTAAATTTTCTAGGAGGAGTCTGTCACCAAGGGGGAATTATGCCCTTTGGTAGATGGGCTCTTTTTGTGTTTTTTCAACTTTCTACTGAAAGGAGGAATGGAATCTTAAATGAAGATATATTGAATTATTTTTAAATAGAGGGGAGAAATGATTATGATCATTGGATTAACGATCATATTGTTGTTAGTTCTGTTGCTTCCATTTACAAAGTTGGTAGAACGCAACTTGGAAGTATTCTTGTTTATCATGGGGGTCCTATCTGTAATAGTCAGCCGAGTAATGGATTGGGATCTAATGAAGGAAGCATTGCTCCATCCAATAAACATCACCATAGCCGTACTAGTCGCAGGACTCCTATTCCGCTGGTTTAAAACCCCAATCGAAAAAGGAATCGCAAGCGTTAGCAATGCTATTGACTTTCGTTTGTTTATTGCCTTGCTTGTAATTGTCCTTGGACTGCTTTCCAGTCTGATTACAGCCATTGTTGCTGCAGTTATTCTCGTATCGGTCATTAGTGTTCTAAAGCTAGATCGTCAATCCGAAATTAAACTTGTTATACTAGCATGTTATGCGATTGGGATGGGGGCTGTGTTGACTCCCATTGGTGAACCATTGTCAACCATTGTCGTGGGAAGTTTAAATGAAAGCTTTCTTTATTTATTGAGATTAGTTGGTATCTATGTGATTCCTGGTGTGATTGTGTTCGGGATACTTGCCGCATGGATGATCAAGCCAAAAGACAATTCAGACAAAAATGCTAATCATGACAATAGTGACATACAAACGGAAACGAATGAGGATTCCCTAGCTGGAAAAGAGTCTTACGCGGAAATTATTGTCCGTAGTTTAAAAATTTACATTTTCGTCATGGCCTTGACGTTCTTGGGAGCGGGGTTCCAACCTTTCATTGAAAAGTTCCTGCTTGATATGAGTCCACTTGCACTATACTGGATTAACATGATTTCCGCTGTATTGGACAATGCTACTCTGGCTGCAGCCGAAATTAGTCCAGCCATGAGCGAACCAACCATTAAGGCAATATTGCTTGGTCTCCTTATTAGTGGGGGGATGCTTATTCCAGGAAATATTCCTAATATCATCGCTGCAGGAAAGCTAAAAATTACTAGTTTACAATATGCGCGCTTTGCGTTTCCCGTAGGTTTGATTGCTATGGCAGCTTATTTCGTTGTGATCCTAATAACAGGCTAATAAATATTGCAGATGATTGTATATGTGAAAGGTTTTCTAGATTCCGCAACAACCATTGTTTTCCTGGACGAAGTAAGAACTCCCCGCCCTGCTGTGCCACGGAAGGATAAACGCCTTGGAGATGCTGTTTAACAGTTATCTCTTAGGCTTTTTTGTTTTATTAGAAAAAATATAATCGGAGGAGTCCTGACTAATTACACCCGCATTTAAATAGCACCCAAGCAAATTAGAAAAAGAATCCGAATAGACCCCGCTATTCAAAACGTGTTTTAATGAGGATGTAATATAAAGTTAGCCTTCCCATAGAAATTCCCCTCTAAGCAAGTATCTACTTAAAGGGAATAATATATCAGTCCCCTACGATGTAGGAGGTTTTTCTCTGGTCTAAAAAGCCACCGGCAGGGCAGTCAAACTCCGTGAGTTAAGACTGAAGCTCCAGGTGATGCTCTCCCGGGGGACACTAAGCCGCAGGTTGGGCATGCGCTTGAGCAGGGTGGTAAAGGCAATGTCTCCTTCTAGGCGAGCCAGCGGCTTTCCCAAACAGGCGTGGATGCCATGACCAAAGGCGAGATGACGATTGAGCTTGCGGGCAATATCCAGCTCTTCTGGGTCCGTAAACTGGGTCTCATCCCGATTTGCCGAAGCCGGGATGACAAGGAGCATATCCCCCGTTTTGATCTGCTGGCCGGCGATCTCGATATCTTCGGTGGCATAACGCGGTCCCACTATAGTGGCGGGCCCATTAAAGCGCAGCAATTCTTCGACAGCCGAAGGAACGAGACTGAGATCCGCTTTGAGCTTCTCAAGCTGGTTGGGATGATCCAATAACATTAAAGTGCCTGTGCCGATCAGGTTGGAGGTGGTCTCATGGCCTGCAAAGATTAAGAGCGTAATCGTCGAGAGCAGTTCTTCCTCGCTAAGCCGCTCCCCTTCTTCTTCGATCGCAATCATGTGGCTGATCAGGTCATCAGCTGGATGCAGCCGTTTTTCGGCTACCAGTTTTGCTGTGTATTCTCCAAATGCTTGCATGTGAGCCTTGACCCCCTCATCTTGCTTTCCCAGGCCCTGACCGTGCGCCAGTGCGTTGGACCAGATACGGATCTGCGCCCGATCTTCTTTAGGAACCCCGAGCATCTCAGAAATAACATTGATCGGCAAGGGAAAGGCATAGTCCTTGATGAGATCCATTTCACCCTGATCCTGCACCTGGTCGAGCAATTCGTCGGCAATTTCTTGCACTCGAGGCCGTAAGCCCTCTATAAATCTGGGTGTAAAGGCTTTGGATACTAGCATACGTAACCGTCGATGATCGGGGTCATCCACAGTGAGCATCGTACTGCCTGTAAAGAAAGTAGGGGAATCGGATGATTCATCGCTCTTGTCCAAGTTTTGCTTTTGCTTTATGGGAACACTACCATCGATGGAGCGAGGGTCCACGGTAAAGTGCGCATGGTCTTTCAGAATTTGCACAGCTTCTTTTAGCTGCGTGACCATCCATCCTTTGCGGTCCGTTCCCTCCATCGGGAACGGAATAGGAACAACGGGGCCTATTGACCGCAGCTCTGCGAATAACGGAAATGGGTTCGTAGTCAATTCACCTCCATCATCGCTAAACAGGTTGGATGCTACTTTTTCTGGTATGGTTTGGTCTGGAGTGTTCATAACAATCTTCCTTTCTCAACAAGTGTTAGAGTGGTTCATGATTACTTCTGGCCTCATTGACAACGTCGTTCTGAATTTTAAATGCACATTCGTTTCCTTATTACGGGTGTTTTATTTATACACTTTCATAGGAAGATGCGTTAAGGACTGCCCTGGAGCTGAATCCGTTAAATTTCCCTCCAAATCAAAGGATTCCACGGGTTCAATACGAGAAAACCTTTGTAAAAACGCCTCCAATGTAAGCTTTAATTCTAACCGTGCAAGAGGTGCACCTAGACAAAAATGCGGACCTTTTCCAAATGTCAAGTGCTTTTTATTGTTTGAACGATGAATATTGAGAGAGAAGGGATCTTCAAACATCTCTTCATCCATATTGGCTGCACTCTGCCAAGCAATGACCACATCCCCTTTTTTCATTTCAGGACCTAATAAATCATTGTCTTGTTTTACGGTGCGGTCTCTCTTTGCGTTATGAAAACGGTAGCGTAGCATTTCTTCCACAGCTTTTGGAACCAATTCTAAGTCATTTCGAAGTTCTTCATACAGGGATGGATCATCGTAAAGCAAGGAATAAAACGTATTGGCCAGCGCATGACTGGTTGTTTCAACACCTGCACCTAAAATAAACATGGATATTCGTACAATTTCATCATCGGTAAGCTTTTCATTCTCTACTTCAGCTTTGATTAGATCAGAGAGAATATCCTCCGCTGGATTTGATCGTTTCTGAACAACAATCGGGTAGAGATATTGGTAATATTCTTTAGCGGCTACTTGTTTTCTGTACTCAATTTCTTCCTGGTTTTCTTTGTCAAAAGGTTGGAAAAGGATATCAACCCAATGTTTAAATCGAGATCGATCTTTGATAGGGACACCAAATAATTCTGCGATAACCATACCAGGCAAAGGGGCCGTCAATGCTTGAACGATGTCAATAGTAGTATTTTCCTCTATGTCTTCGACAAGTTCAGTTGCAATCCGCCCGATCCGGGGTTCCCAATTTTTTAAACTGCGCGGTGTAAAAGCGGCTGATAACAAGGAGCGTCTCTTTCGGTGTACCGGAGGATCCACCATGATGTTGATATTATCCGGAATCGTTCCTTCTTTGTTATTTGCTCCCACAGAAATGGTTGTTTTAGGTCCTTCACTTGAAAAGAATTCATAGTTATTCAATACTTGTTTAACGTCCTCATACTTAAAGACGTTCCACGTATTTGTTTCCTCATCAAAATAAACAGGCTGAGAGCTGAGCATGTCTTTATACCAATGAAGTGGGAAAAACTCTTCCGAACGTGTCTGAAACTTTTTGACCTCTTTCAATGAAATGATTTCTTTAGCCATTAGGAGGACTCCCTTCAAAATTTAAACGTGTGTTTATCTTATTCATTTTTAAATGGCTGATCAGCTACCTTGACTGAATCCGTGGGGCACTCTTCCATGGCATCTAGCAGATCATCAATTTTATCCTCTGGTACAGGAACAGTTCCTTGATTTTGGTCCAACTTCACAAACGCTAGTCCATCTTTATCAAGGTCGAAAATGTCTGGAGCCAACCCCTCACAATTTCCACAGCAAATACATGTTTCTTGGTTAATGATCGCGTATTTTGCCACAGTAAAAACCTTCTTTCTATTCTTTTTTGGAAAGACCAGGATTTGACTGAGTGGTTTCCCTAATGACCATTTAGTCAATTCTAGCGTAACACATTCCTCAACGTCCAAACAAAGGGCTTTAGAACGGTTTTTGAAAAAGGTAAAAACGTTGGTAATTTGTCATCAAGAATATAAGGAAGAAAGGGAAAAGACACTTCGGGCAAGAGGGTATTATGAGCCAAACGTATTAGGAAAACTGAAAAAACCTATTCTATGCGGAATAAGGGGATATCAAAATAAAATATGGGCCATCACATTACACAGGATACCGCCCGATTAGACAAGATGGGCGGTGTTTCTGTATCTGGATAGCGGAGCAGGAAAATTAAAGCCTTATGCGTATGACTTCGGGTCAACTTGGCCCGAAGTCGCAAGGGTTGGGGCGGCTTGCCCCAACAAGTAATTTTTAAGAGTTGACCGCAGGGAAATTCTTAAAAATAGGGCTGTCCAAAAAGTCGTATTTTCGACTTTTGGATGCCCCTTTTCATGTTTCAAACCTTGATGTATCAACATTCCTGATTATTACACTTGAGGGCACTTCCACTTTTCGGACAGACCCTGCTTGCCATTTTGCTGGAATGCTTCACCTGTCACCGTTTGAGTCAATTCCTATATAATAAAGCTGCGGGTTTCGATAGGTGTTCCGAAACGCTGTGGGTGACATTCCTCTTTTGGCTGTAAATTGCTTTATAAAGTAAGTATCATACTGAAATCCGATGGAACGAGCAATTTCATCTAAGGTCATATCTGTATGAACGAGAAGATGCCCCGCAACCTTTAGCCGATATAACAGTAGATATTCCATAGCAGTACACCCACATCTTTTTTGAAACATTTTATTAAGAGATACACGATTCAAATGTGCACAGTTCGTTAAATCCTCCAATGTGACCTTGTTGGAGTAGTTTGTGTATATATAATCTAAAACCAAATCAATTGGGGATTGCTCGCATTGGCGGTTTAAGTTCTCAAGCAGCTCTAATATCTGTATAAGATATTTTTTAATTCTGCATACCCAAAGGGCATTACTTTGCGCATACACTTCTGTTCCCAGTACAAAAAACCATTCAAACAGTCGTGGATATGCTTTGCTAGATATATGAGTTACACCAGTTTGAGCACTGTCCCTTTGAAAAAGTGAAAGACCAGTTTGTATCTTTACGTTGCTTGGCTTGTAGGTTTGTGTTTCAGAAATTCGGGATGTTTTGAAAAAGTCCGGATGAAAACTAAAGGATTGTGCGGAGATACTATCCTTGTTAGTAACTTGCAGTTTATCATCCATAGACAGGCATAAAACGCCAGGAGCAGAAATTTCTATTGGTCGTTCATTCAACTGCGCATTTATAATCCCATTTGTAATAAATATCAGAGTAAACCGCTCTGGATAAGGGAGATTTTCAAAATCTTCGACTGCGGCAAATTCAATATCTACGCTTCTATTTTTATATCGATCAAATTGTGGCATAGCGTTCTCCTAACAGATAGTATAGTTAAAAACTTCATTTACAACATTTTACCGCAAAATTCAAATGATATAATAAAAATGTGTTAAATACGAGGTTTTATTAAAAAAGGAAGGTGTCTATTATGAATATTAACATTGCAATAAATGGCTTTGGTCGAATTGGAAGGCTTGCGTTCCGACAGATTTTTAATGCGGAGGGATATAGGATTGCGGCCATCAATGATCTTACAAGCCCCAAAATGCTTGCGAATTTGCTAAAATATGATACCACACAGGGGAATTATAACAAAGCAATTAGTTACAATGAGAACAGCTTAATTGTGGACGGTGTGGCTATTCCCATCTATGCCCAAAAAGATCCCGGCCAACTTCCGTGGAAAGAATTGCAAATTGATGTGGTTCTGGAATGTACAGGCTTTTTTGCATCAAAAAGTGCAGCGGCTGCACATATTGATGCGGGCGCAAGAAAGGTATTGATATCCACCACTGCGGGAAAAGATATTCCCACTATTGTTTACGGCATCAATGAACACACGTTGACAAAAGAAGATACCATTGTTTCGGCTGCGTCTTGTACCACGAACTGTCTTGCTCCAATGGCATACTTCTTGAACGAGCTTAGGCCTATCAAAAAAGGCTTTATGACAACAATACACGCCTATACAAATGATCAGAATACCCTTGATGGCCCCCATGCCAAAGATGACTTGCGCCGAGCACGCTCTGCGGCCGGAAACATCATTCCCACTACAACCGGAGCGGCAAAGGCTATCGGACAGGTTATCCCAGCCTTAAACGGAAAATTGGATGGAACATCCCAAAGGGTGCCGGTTATGGCAGGTTCACTCACAGAATTGACCGCGGTAGTGGGCGGCTCCGTAACAGCAGAACAGGTCAATCAGAAGATGAAGCAATCCCAATCCGAGCAATACGGATATACAGAAGAACCGATTGTATCATCGGATATAATTGGCATGAATTATGGCGGATTGTTTGATGCAACACAAACGAAAGTAGCGGACTTAGGAACAGATACACTAGTGAAAATAGCCGCATGGTATGATAACGAAAACTCTTTTACCAGCCAAATGATTCGTACTGTGAAATACCTTGCAGCATTATAATTCATAGGCTATAAAATCTATAGCCAAATTTAGTTTCATTCCTGCATTATAATGCTATCGGCCGATACTTTAAATGTGATCTACCGCCAATAACCGTTTTTAGTAACGGTAGGTAATTATATGCGCGCTTTAAGGGCCTTCCAATGGCAGTTGTGCGATTGGAGGGCCTTTTGTGGTAACGATCTTTTCATATGTGTCACTTGTTGAATTTTCGAAGGATCCGTTAAAATTTTTACAAGGGGGCAACGACTAAAAACGGTGGCCACCTAAACAGTTCGATCTTCAACCTTCTCCACGCCTGCCAAAGATAAATCGCTACACTTGCGTACATTGAATCCGCTATACAAAGGCACTCCAAAAATTTTAAAATAGCCTTCCTCTGGATAATCCAAGATCCCATATGTCCGGAATTTCACATTAAATTTTTATTCTATCTTATGATGTTTTTATTATAATGTTTATTTTATGTAACTATAAAAAGCATTCCTATTATGTGGAATACTCACTAAAATTTAAAAATGTTATATTTATATCCCCTTCCCCTTCCTTGGCCACTACACCCTTTCGTCATTTGAAGGGGAAAGATCAAAAGCATCTGCCAAAAGTTCATAGGACTTATGCCGTGTAGTTTTTTCGGTCAACATATTCAAAATCATAATTTCATCTACCATCGCATCTTTCGCAAGTTCTCTTAATTTTTTCTCTACCTTTTCCACACTGCCTATCACAAAGCGACCTTTATTTTCTCGTCGCACTGCTTCCTCTTGGGGTGTATAGACATGGGAACTCGCTTCTTCAAGCGTTGGAGGAGCAAGATGAAAGGCACCTGTTCCCCATCTTACCCATTGCAATTCTGCTGGTCCTGCCAGATACTCTGCTTCTTCCTCTGTCTCTGCAGCAATGACAATGATAGCCAGTACGCTTTTAGGCTCAGGCATGAAAGAAGATGGGGTAAAGTTTTCACGATAAGCACGCAGCATTGGAACTGCTAACTGAGGGGAAATATGGGCTGCAAAGACAAACCCAAGCCCGTGGTGTGAAGCGAATTGCATTCCCCCATTACTTGACCCAAGCATATAAATATTTGGTGTCAAACTCTTATCTGGTGAAGGAGTAATATCTTTGAAAGGATGGTCATTCGGAAATTCATGTGAAAAAAAGGCAAGCAATTCATTTAATTGCTCTGGAAAATCATAAGTCGTAACCGCTTCCCGCGACCGTCTTAATGCCAGTGCAGTCAGACCATCAGTCCCAGGCGCCCGCCCAATTCCCAAATCAATTCGCCCGGGATGCAATGCTTCCAGTAAGGAAAAATTTTCTGCAACCTTAAGGGGACTATGATTGGGCAACATAATCCCACCAGAACCGATACGAATGTTTTTCGTAACAGCCGCTGCATGAGCACTTAGTAAATCCGGAGAGGTGCTCATCTGATGTTTTGTATTATGATGTTCTGCAAACCAGTAGCGGGTATAACCAAGACGATCGGCTAACTGCACGAGTTCCGTGGAATTTTGTAATGTTTGCGTTGCTGATTCTCCGTTAAACATTGTTGCCAAATCTAAAATGGATAATTGTACATCTTTTGCTTGGTGATTGACCATACTAAATCGCTTCCTTTGCATTTTTTGTAGCTTAAAAGCTTTCCTGAAAAACCTGACCATCCTGCCATTTTTCCTAGGTATTTCATTGGAAACCGAAGTTCAGCCTTCTCAAAGGTCTACCGCATACATTATTCCTTCTCATTCTAAACTCATTAGCAAGCTAACTTTTTTTCAATATAAAGGCTATCCATATTAAGAAATATTTTCAAGCATTTGTTGCATAAGACGACGCAATAGCAGACGTTCCTCTGGCAAGATACCGTTTAACAGCTTTTCTTGCTGATTTTTCCAAACTTACTGAACCGGTTGCCGAAAAAGGACCGAATCCACTATTGGATCCAGCCCACGTGAGTTATGATTCGGTAATGGTAAAACCCGAATTTACATGAATTTGCTTATATCTGGATAACCACTTATAGCCCAAGCATCATCAACAATCAGACTTGCACCGTTTACATAAGAAGCGTCATCACTAACTATCTTTAAAATGGTTTTATAAAAAACAAAAATTAGAAAAAGAGGTGAAATGACGATTGTATGAACTTCTAGTCCTATCATTATTAATGAAATTCCCATTACATGCCTATCTCATTTCGAAAATAGCCAATGGGAAACAATTAGCAGGGGTACCCTTTCCACTTTGTTAAACAAACTGAATAAAACAGGGCTTATTCAAGAGGCGAATCCAGAGAATGCCCCCTTTCCATCTGAACGGTCATCCCGCACCTATGAAATTACTGATAAGGGAAAAGATCGTTTTTATGAATTAATGATGGAAACTGAAAAAGGCCTTGGGAACTACCAAAAGAGTTTCCATACTAAAACTGCCTACCTTGATTTCTTATGCTATGAAGATCAAGTATATTTGGTAGATCACTATATACGATATTGTCAGAAAGCTATCGATCATATTAAAGAACAGCAATTAGAGTTTGATGAAAACCCTGACCAAATACAACCCATGCAAAACACCTACTTCTTCCAAACAATCCAAGGATTAATGGATCATCAAATGAATCGGTGGAAGCTTGAATTTGAATGGATATCTCATGTGAAGCAACAAATTAAAGACGAACCACATAATTGAACATGAAACCCTGCTGATTCGTTCAAAACACAAGAAACACATAATCGATCAATTTAGAGACCTATCTCGATCGGTAAATCAGCCTGGCAAATAAATGGCATGGGAATTTATGGTTGATCGTTCATCTCCCGAGTTTCATTCTTGAAAAATTTCTTTTGAGATACGCTCAGCATAAACACACTCAAAAGCGTTCCCAGCAAGACAATCAATCCCATGGGGATATGTTTATTTGCATGATAGAGAGAGGTGCTTAGAATGGGGGCGATGATAGCCGAAACTCCCTGCACCGCTGTAACCAGACCGGCAACTCCACCCTGCTGTTCGTTTCTCACGGAAAGAGAAGCGCCAGTCATAAAACCGGTCATCATGAATCCCGATCCTAATCCAAAGACAAAAAACGCCAAGTAGTAAAATGAAAGCTGCTTTGTAAGAAGGAATATGATCATACTTGCAACGAGAATCAAGGAACCGATCAGTACCATGGGCCGCGGCTCCCATTTTAGCCATTTGGACTGAATAATCTGTGCAATAAGCACAGCCAAGCCTGTAAACATTAAACCGAAGGAAACCGTCACCGCCAACTGATCAGAGGGGAGACCCAGCTGATCCTGCAGATAGAACCCGCCTATGACCTGAATCGTGAAAAGCCCAATCATCGTTACTAACGCAACGAATAAATAAATTCGCAAACCGGGTTGTAATGGGCTGACTTTTATCGCCCCTCTCTGGATTATCGGCTTTGTTGCGGGCATCAAAAGCAGTGTGATAAACAAGGCAACTGCTGTGATCACTATGCCAAAATATAACGGCCATAACAAGCCAATCAAGGTGAATATACCGGCAATGGCTGGTCCGAAAATTAACCCCATCCCGTTGGCGGCACTTATGATTGCCATGGCGCTCCCTCTTTCCTTATCCTCTGTTACATCACCCATAAACGCTTGAGATGCTGTCAGGATGGCAGGGATGAACATGCCGACCATGCTTCGCATTACGATCATCAAAGACAGCAACAGTCCGCCGCTAATCCAGTGGTGGAGACCGCAATAAAAAGTGATCGTCAACAATAAAGTGCTGATGGACAGGCCGATAAATCCGATCAGAATAACCGGTTTCCGACCTTTCGCATCACTGATATTCCCCCATACCGGAGCCATAACGGCCGTCATAATCGATCCGGTTGATATCAAAATTCCAGAGTGGATTTCTTTTAACCCCAATTCTCGGATCAGCGAAGGGGTTATCGGCGCAAGAAGCATAACCCCCAACATCGCGACAAAAACACTAAAAAAGACAGTGATCTTAATTCTACCCATTATTTTATCTCCCCAATAAATTAACATTTTCTCCTAAGACATAGCTTTACTCTTGAACCGTTTATTTTTAATTACCACGGTTTAAAAACCATCAGAATAAAAATAGTAATGAGTAATGCGTTTTGTACCCAATCATGCGGGGCCTTTTTATTTAATAATTGTATATACTCCTGTGGAATATTTTCACCAACGTGTGCCTCGGAAATATTCAACATGGATTTCATTTTGGGTTCTATGGTAAACGCACTGTAAATACCTAAAATGATGAATAAGCCTAGTGCCGCCACATACCAAACTGTCTTAAACAATGACGGATTCATAAGCCCCATTAATAAGCCAGTGATTACAAGCAAGCCAAAGCCGATACTAGATAAAGGATTCAGTTTTCCAATGATTTTGTGAGCACTTTTTAACTCATGCATATTTCCGGCTGTTTTTAAAATCCGATTAAATACCAGAGCAGGTCCCACTCCAATAATGGCAGCAAAAATGTGAATCGCCACTAAAAAAGTATATAATTGATGCATGTATTACACTCCTTCATCACTATTTTCTAAGTACGGTGTTACTTGATTTGAAATGAGGTTTCCACTAATATGGATTATCGGTCAGGCTTCATACCTTTTCCTTCTTGAATTTTAGCCCTTTATAATCCATTTCTACGATCTGATCCTGCACATTTCTATTAAATTTGACACAATCCATTGTCCCTTCTAATAAAAAGGTGTCTTTATCAATAGGCTTTAAAACAATTGGAGAACCAAGCACATATGTCTGAAGCTGATTCTTTTTCAATTCAACTGAGAGAGACAAGTTCATCGACTCTGATTGATAATGGCCAACGTACTGTGACACTTCTTTCGCCCCTACGGATTTGTCATACATGACATGGGAAGCTTCCGCTAATCGATTCTCCATGCGATTAAATGCCCCATTCATGATTGCAGTTGGTGTCGTACTCAAAAAATTAGTGAGAACTACTCCTGTTAAACCTTTTTCAGGAATAATATACATTTGTGCTCCCCCGCCTTTGATACCACCAGCATGTTCCACCAGTTTTGCTCCATGGTAATCGGAAACGATAGACAGGCCGTACCCGTAACCTTGTTTGATTATTGGATTTCTCCAGATATGAACCTCTGTCATCTGTTTGACACTATCATTTGTCAAAATTTGCTCGGCTCCTACCTTTCCGCCCGTCCGGAAAAGTTCTGTGAATTTCAGCATGTCGGAAACGGTCGACTTCAGAAAACCGGAGGCTCGTTGCACAGGAGTGTCCCACCAGTTTGGGGAAGGAACGACAGTTTTTTTTCCATTCTGCTCACGGGATACATAGATTTTTGTTACATTTTCATCACAAATGTCATTCAGAAAAAAGGAGGTACGCTTCATCCCGGAAGGATCTAAAATGTGTTCTTGGACGTACTTTTCATACTTTTGCCCGCTTACTTGTTCGATAATTGCTCCTAACAAGCCATAGCAATCATTACTGTAATGCCACTGTTCCCCGGGCTTACCCAACAACTCGAAATCCAATTGGGAGATATGGACGAGATATTCTTCATACGTGCGAATCGGTTGAAACGCTTCTTTGTTCCCTTGGATCGTTGGATCATACTTGAAATCGTCTTCCGTCAAACTTTCGTACAATACCATCGGAAACGTTTGAAGATCAGGGATACCGCTTGTGTGGGTCATAAAATGATGAATGGTCATTTGATTGGCATATTTCCCATTTTTAAGGTGGAAATCAGGTAAATACTTTTTGATGGGATCATG
Organism: Lederbergia sp. NSJ-179; assembly: GCF_022867885.1. Lineage (GTDB taxonomy): Bacteria > Bacillota > Bacilli > Bacillales > Bacillaceae_C > Lederbergia. The sequence continues at coordinate 24,290 of NZ_JALIFP010000008.1, forward strand.
CAAAGAAAGCTGACCCTTCTCCTGTAATTGCATTAAGGCAACGCATGTAAATGATTTTGTAATCGATCCAATGGCAAATACAGTATCCCTCGTAACTTTCAATTGATTTTCTACATCACGGTAACCAAAACCCTTTTCATAAAAGACCTGCCCATCTTTTGCCAACCCGACGGCAACACCGGGAAGGTGAGATTCTTTCATTACCTTTTCTACATAAGTTTCAAAAGTAGCGATCCAGCCGTCATTTTTCATTTCTTTCACTCCTTCTCCTCAACGAACCACTGGGAATTTTTTTGCCTTTCCGCATTACCTTTTGGCTTTCTAACCAAAGCCATAATCCCTGCAATAATAAAGAATAAAACGGGAATCATTCCGATTACTGAAATGATACTAATCACTACCGATACTATAATCAGTCCCCATCCTACAAGTTTTGGGCTACGATTTCCTTTCAATATCATTGCAGCACCTACTCCAAGTACAATGCCGATAATTCCGGGCAAAATAAACATCGTACCAGCTTGACCCAACTGTTCCAGGGTGTAAGCATTTTGGCTCTCACTCCAACCGGAATCCAAATATCGTAGAAAAGCCTCATTATCTTTGAGGTACAAAAAAACGACACCCGTTCCAACCATGACAAGACTAGTTATAAATCCCAGGACACTTAATACGATTTCTACTGTACGTTTCATATGAATAAACCTCCGTTTAAATAAAATAGTCCTTCGGAAATTAGAATGAATATATTTTAATTCATTCACATTATGGCGATAAAGAATGCCGCTTCTCTCTCTATTTACGGCAATTGGTTAAACCTTTCATGATAAACTCTACAAGGTATTGAATAATCTCAGGAAAATGCTGAATCCCGATGTCTTCCTTATGGGAATCGATATAAGCTAAGGAGTCAAAAAAGGCTGCTAAAAGATCATCATCTATATCACTTCTTATTTTCCCATCCGCTTTCCACTGTTTTAACAGCCCCACGAAGAAGCTGCGGATCGAATCATCATCTATACTTGGGTTTTCACGGAAGTGCTTTTCCAATTTACGGAAGACATCTCTGTTATACCATTCTTGCAGTATCCTATTTGAATGCATGGCCTCGAAGCTCTGTGTCATGAATTCCTTCACAAGCGTGATGGGATCTTCATTTACATCAAGCGATTCTACAATCCGATTTTTTATTTGTTTGTTTTCACTCATATAAACGTCTAAGAAGAGTTGCTCTTTTGAGGAGTAGTAGTTATAAAAAGTTCCGACCCCTGTCCCAGCCATTTTAGTAATGTCTGAGATATTTGTGTCTTTATATCCTTTAGATTGGAATATAGCCTTACCACAGTTGAATATTTCTGCCTTTATATCCTTCATATTACACACCTCTGAATGAATATTTTATTTTTCATTCATACAATATCACAATTGGAGTTCCGGTGCAACTTTTTTCAAAGCAAGTCCTCTCCGTGTCCCAAATGAAGATTATTCACTTGGGATATTCCTCACTTGTCGCATGGTGAAATGACAAAAAAGGGCAGACTGCCTCCACTTCTTCATTTTCTTTCAAATCAAAATGAAATTCTTCCACTACATATTCAGGTACCTCGTCTTCCTTACCACAATCCAAACATTATTAATTGAATTGGGAGTTGCCAAACTATAATCCACCAGTTTTTATGCATGGGTGCCAGGTACTGAAACCATTCGGAACTGTTTCAGTACCTGGCACCTGAACCCAATAATGAGGCACAACCTGCATGAAGGTATGATAAAAGAGCCTAGGTTATTAGGATGGAGATTTCTAGGCTTTTCCTTTATAGCTTGAAAAAGATTAACTAGCTACGAGTAACAACTAGTTTTTTTCTTTATAAACACCATTACAAATTTTGAGTCATCGCTTGCTAGATAGATAATTCCATTTGCAATATCTTCTGCAGCACCAACGTGGGGTGGTAGTGGAGTTTCAGCACCAATTGCCTTAGCTGCATCCTCTTTCGTATTCATACCATTTCCTGAGGCCATCCTGTTGGGACAGAGGGGCAGGTTTGTTGTCCCTGTAAAAAATGGTGGAACGAGTTTCCTGCCCCCTGTTCCATATGTTACAAATACTCCCCTGTATGAGATTTCAGACTTTTCATAATCTCATCTGGTGTTCCCTCAGCAATAATTTGACCACCTTTTTCTCCTCCTTCTGGGCCTAAATTAACAACCCAGTCAGAGGCTCTTATCATTTGGCTATTATGTTCCACCATAATAACGGTATTCCCAGCATCTACGAGTCTATCCAATAATTTTAATAATTGAGTGACATCATTTGGATGTAATCTAGTGGTTGGTTCGTCTAATAAATATAATGAACTTTTCTTTTTTGTCTGTTAAAATCCAACCATCGAAAAAGAACTTAAAGTGATTTTACTTATTTTCGTATGCCATATCCTACGGGCATGTGAAACAATCATTTGTTTAATCTTATCCATATCTTGACGGCTCTGATCAAAATCCTATGAATATTAATCCTATAAAAACATATTGATAGATATAAGAGAAAAAACTAGACTTTAAACCTTACTATACTAGGAGTTGGATAATAATGAAAGTACATACCAATAAGGATCTTCCCTTATTCATCATAATAATTATCATTGCAATCCTAATATTTGGTATTATCTTAAGATTTGAATATAAATCAGAAGGATTGCGAAATTTGTTTGAGGATATAAAAGCAGAAGAATTATTTATGCAAGTGATGAAATCTGAAAACCGTACATTTTTTTCTACACAGCAAAATGATTATTTTACATTTAGAAATATATCAGAGGTACTTCTTAAATTAACGATTAATATAAAACCAACCGATTTCAATAGCTTTATGATTAATGAAATCCCTGGATTAGCAAGCTATGACACAAAGATAATAGTTGCGGGAGAAGGAACCGATTTAACTACCCTACCGTATGAATCACCACCACCTATAAACTTTAAAGAAAAAGAAGTTTCCGACCATTTTAACAAAGACACGAACGAAAAAAAAACCGAGCAAGAGCATGAGAAGGAGAATGGTCCTAAAAGTGTATTTATCTATCATACACATAGTCGTGAATCTTTCCTTCCTTTACTCAAAGATGCGTCTAAGCCTAATGAAGCTATTAGCTCTAATAATAATGCAAATGTTATCGCGATTGGAGCCAGATTAAGTAATAACCTGAGTAAAATGGGGATAGGGACAGGCCATGATAAAACTAATGTGAATAATGAATTACTAGAAAGGCAATGGAGTTACTCTGATTCTTACAAAGTATCCAATGAAATTGTGAATGCAGCGATATCAAGTAATAAAAAATATAAATATTTTATAGATCTGCATCGTGATTCAGCTAGAAAAGAAGTAACTACAAAAAATATAGAAGGAAAGTCATATGCTAGATTATATTTTATAATAGGGAAAGAAAACAAAAATTACGAAAGAAACCTAGAATTCTCTAAAGAAATTAATACAGAACTTGAGAAAAGATATCCCGGTATCAGTCGTGGAATTTTCTTGAAAACTAAAAATGACGGAGATGGAGTATACAACCAAGATGTCTCTGACAGAGCCATATTAATAGAATTAGGAGGTGTTGACAACACGATTGAGGAAATTAATAGAACTATTGATGCTTTTGCCGAAGTATTTGCAGATTATTATTGGAAAGAGAATGAAGCGCAGAAACAATAATACTAGCGTATATGCTGCATTCCATATTTGTGCTTTTAACCATGTAATATCCCCACTTTAGAGATGGTTTCTTAGCCATCTCTAAAGTGGGGGTATTTTTCTGTCCTAACAATATCGTTTGCTACTTGTGTTATTCCATTAGGGACAGATAGGAAGGAAGAATGAAATGAAAGCCTTTCCCTAGGTAATCCGTTCTTAAATTCAAATGTAGCTGTCTGTGCAAAGTTTAGACCCTTAACGAGCCACGGAATCCTCTGGCACCATAGTAGGAGTCCGCACCGTTGTGATACACGAATACGTGACCGAAGCGATAATCACAAAAAAGGGCACCGCCGAGTTTTCTAATATCAGAGGGTGTTTGCACCCAACTTGACGTTTTCATATCGAATTTTTCAAGTTTCTGCAACGAACGATATTGTTCTTCCGTTAAAAGTTCAATGCCCATGGCGGTTGCCATATCCATAGCGTTATTTTCCGGTTTATGTTTTTTCCTTGACTCCAGCCCTTCTCGATCGTAGCAAACACTTCTGCGACCTTTAGGGCTTTCCGCTGAACAATCATAAAAAATGTATTCGTCCTCACTTTTATCATAACCTACAACATCCGGTTCACCGCCAGTTCTTTCCATTTCATTGAGCGACCACAGTTTTTCAGTATTCGCTTCCAGCTTTGCTTGGACTTTAACCCATTCAAGACCTTTATGTCGGTGCATGTTTTTCTCAAAACGGGCTTTCAATACGCTGAGTAATGCTTCACGTTGTTCTAGTGACAACTCCTTTTTATTGCCGATTATATCACTCTTTGTCATGTTCGTTTCCCCCTTATTGTGTTTACTTGTAATGATTTAAGTATATATAAAAAGAGATCAATCAAAATGGATTCTACAGTTTTGGACCAGATTTGATGCGACGTTTAATATTCGAGACGCTGCTAGTCGAAGAAGAACATTAGTATTTCAAACCAATCGATATAATTACTTTTGCAATTGATTTAAAATCAGTTTCAATACATCGTTCTGTGACATATCATTCGTCAGTATTGTTTCTCCACCCACGCCAAGATAATCGTTTGGATTCCACCAGGCACGCAAAGAATCTTCTCCGAATTCCATCCTTTTTGCACTAGAATTGTGACGTATAACGGTTTCCTCAAAGGATAAATCAAAATAATAGGTATATGTCTTTTGGTGATAAAACTGGATTAAGTTATTTAACATTTCACCATAACGACTTTTATACAAGATTCCTTCCACAATAACAAATTCACACTTATCTTTGCCATATTCTGCAATTTGGCGAATCAAATCAATTGAAAGGTTCCCTTCTCTATCGTGAACCTTCAACATTTCACGGCGAACGACATCCTGAGAAACCAATAATGTTCCATGTCCCAAATGATTTTGAAGACGTTTCGCAGTCGTTGTTTTTCCACTCCCAGAATTCCCTCGTATAATAATTAGCTTAGATTCCATTTTCTCCCCTCATTGTATCTAACATTTGAATTTCACTATTTCCTTAAATTAGACTGTTATGTCTTGCTAGTTTAAGTATAATTCTTCACAATCTATTTCCGACTTTTAGTCTAATCCATCAGCTGTGTTATTCCACAAGCTAAGTATAATATACTATCCTCTATCACTTGGAATAAAGTGAAACAGTTTATTGCTTCACATTTGGAAATATGAGCGATATGGTCAACCCCGAACCAAGCTCTGATTTTGCATCCAACTGAATGGCTAAATCATGAGCCATCTTGCTTACTAAAAAGAGTCCCATCCCTGTTGCTTGCCTTGTATAAGTACCTCGCCCTCCAGTAAAGCCCTTATCAAAGATAAATGGTAAATCTTCTTTAGATACACCAGGTCCATTATCACAAATATGTAAAATGGGTTGATCACTCACTTCATCATAAACCGTTTCAAACTTCAGAACTGGACGATCCTGGTTCCGTGCAACATGTTTCGTACTATTAAAGATTATTTGTTCTAATATAAAAGCTAATCCTTTGCGGTCAGATAAAATTTCTTGTTCTTCACCTATAATCCGTATATGAAAACCGGATTCGTCTAGTAGTGTTTGATGGTCTTCTATTGTCTGTTTACAAAATTGGCCTAAGTTTATCGGCTCAAAAATATAATCTTTATGCGTAGCCCCAAGTCTTGCAAAATATAGAATTCTCCCTACGTCTCCAAGCATTTGATCTCTAATATGAAGCATACGTTGTCTAACAAGGGGAGACATTTCGTCACTGCGATTATCTAATACCAATGTCATCAATGATAGAGGCTTTTTAATTTCATGCACCCATCCTTCTATATAGTTTTCATAATCGGCCAGCTCAATCACTTGCTCATTCAGTTCCGACTGATAGGATCTTATAAGATCCCCCATTCTACGGATAAACGACCAATGTGTCTTAGGAGATACCCGGCATAATCTTTCTTCGTTCGTCTCATTCGCTTCTAACAAAAAATCCTGAAAGGCAGCTTCGATTATTTTTTGCTTTCTAATGATCATGAAGACAGCCAGCGATATCATGGCTATAGTAAAAACAATCATGAGCCCTACTAAAACCTTAAACGTTTCGGGATAGGCCAACCAAGCTAAAAAACTAAAAAGGAGACTTGTAGCCATCAACATAAGGAACCAATGTTTGTATGCATGAACACAATCATAGATTTGCTTTATCCCTTTCATGGCTTCCCCTACCCCCTAAGTCGGTAACCTTGACCCCTTATTGTTTCAATTTGATTCTCCAAGTCTATTTGCCGCAGTGTTTTTCGTAAGCGAGTTAGATTCACTTGCAGGGCGTTTTCGTCTATATATTGATCTGTTCCCCATAAAAATTCACTCAGTGCCCTTTTGGATACAATCTCAGGTCTATGCTGCACTAAAGCCAATAAAATTTTCCCTTCATTAGCTGGTAACAATAATGATTGCGATCCCTTATATAAAGTAAAGGTATTGGGGTCTAGCAAAAAACTGCCACCATCGATCAAGCCTGGTTGTCCTTCAAATCTTCTGAGCAAGTTCTGAATGCGCGCTAATAATCGATCTCGATTGCATGGTTTTGTGAGATAATCATCTGCCCCTAAATCGAGACTATGTAACTCATCTTGTAACTTATCTCTAGATGTAAGAATCAAGATGGGACCAATCCCTTTTGATTTTAGACTTTTGCATATGTCAAATCCTGATTGGTCCGGTAAATTGATATCTAATAAGACTAGGTCTGGTGCCAAAGTGACGATTTGAGCAACGATATCTTGAAAACCTGTAATGGCTAGCACTTCAAACCCGGCCTTTTGCAATATATCCATTAACTCTTCTCTCATCCATACATCATCTTCGACAATTGTAATCCTCGCCACTTCAGCACCTCCTTCGATTTTTCCCTTAATCTATATTTGGCTTCCAACGCAATTTATCAATCTCATGATCAGCAGAACGGGCAACGGCTACTCCATAAATCGCGAAAATTAAGACTACCATACATGCAAAGCTAAAGGCAATAGGATATAGTAACGCATTGTCTTCGATGTCAATAATAACATTTGAAATCATGGCCCATATACCAATAGCTCCACTAACACATGCAAGAGACATAGGTAACAGAAAGGTCAACAACACCTGTCGATGCACCGATTTTTTCATTTGATGACGTTTTGCCCCTAACATGGAAAGCGTTACATAGCGGCCGCCTGTCTGCTTCATCTGTGTCAAAAATTGTAAAGCTAATACCGTGCAAGCATTAATCAAGAATAAGAATCCCATATATAGTGTCGTATAACTTCCAGCAACAACATAGAAAAGTTTACGTCCAAAGTTTTGTAAATAACTTTCAAACTGGAAGCCTGAAGTTTTTAATAAGTCCCTAGCCTCCATCATTGGTTTCATTAAACCTTGTTCGTCTTGCAGCTTTTGTGGGATGCGAAAATTCCAATAGGACGCATAAGTTTCCGTATCTAATAATTGTTCAAACATAGGATCAGGGACGATAAAGGCTGAAGTTATTTCTACGGAACGGTCTGCGACTAATCCTCTCTTTGGGATGGATGGGCGTATAAACATTTCCTGATCATGAATACTCATCAAATTTTGCCCTTCTTTTTCCGCCTTTTCGAGAATATGATCTAGTACAGGCATGCGATCTAAATTATCCATAGGCATAAAATCTGGATTAAAGTATAAAGCAATTTCATCTGCATGCAGATTCAGTGGTTTTTCCCCTATCGCTTCTAAGAGCCCATTATAAGATGATTCCGGAATAAGGTAAGGTGCTGTTGCATCAATTTCTAGGACCCCAAGCAGATTCAATGCTTCAGGGTTTTCCGAACTGATCGTGTAACCCTGCATTTCTCCAGATAAAATTTGCTCTTTATAGTCGCTTGGCAGCGCCATAATAATTTGCTCTCTTAATTTAGACCAATCAACTAACGATAAAGGCAAGTCATCTTCCCCACGTTCAGCCCGATAGTTCATTCGTCCGATTTTTAGAAAATTTAAGTCCTCTACATATGGTGCCATTTTTTCTGAAGTAAGGAATTGCTCGACCTTTTGATCATCCCCCTCCACAGTAAAATCATATAACGAGGAATCCCTAGTAAGGACATTTTCTAAACCCATAATCGTTGAAGCACCATTTGCTAGCAAAATGATTGACAACGTGATGAGAATCGATGTGACTGCAACTGAAGTGGATTTATTAGCCACGTTCTCTTGGAACTGCCTTAATGTAAATGTGTGCAACCCTTTCGTCGATTTACGCTCGGATAAGCTTGTAAGTAACCCCAGTAATTTTCCAAATCCCCTCATAAAAAGGATCGTTCCTAAACTTCCAAGTGTCAATGCCACAAACAGAAGCAATCCTGCAAAATCCATCAAACGATATAAAACAATCCAATATGCCACACCTAGTAAGACAGCACCTACTAATAGATTAAATACGTTGCCTTTCAAATGCCCCATATCTTGTTTCTTGTCCGTTTGCTCATAAAGTAATTGCTGGACCTCTTGATTAAATAATTTTCCACCAAGAATGACTAATGCGATAAACTGGATCAATAAGAAACCAATAATGGTGAATATTATCGCACCTATCGAAAAGCTAATTTGATGACCGATAATTCCTTGTCCAACTAATTTAGAAACCGTCAAACTGATGATCTCTGCTAAAAATCCACCGATTAAAAGGCCACCAATCAGGGCCAAAGCAGACGTAATGCCCCCCTCTGCTAAAAGCCCCAGAACAAGGCGCTCCTTGCGCATTCCTAACATAAGATAAAGACCAAACTCTTTACTCCTTCGATTTAATTGGTACCGATTAGCAAATAAAATCAAGAAAAACAATAAAAATAAGGCAAAAACATATACAATTGGCATCTGAGCTAAAAGTTTATCGATCGCATCACTTTCAAACTCCCTTAAGAATAAAATAACATCTTGTCTCCCAAGTGAAAGAATAATATAAAACGAGGCTACTGCTGTAACTAGTGTCGCAAAGTAGATTAAATTCTCCTTACGACTTCGTTTCGCATTACGATAAATCAGCCTAGAGAACATTTGCGCTTCCTCCCCCAAGCTGAGCGAGTAACTGCAAAATTCTTTCATAAAATTTCTCTTGTGACTCATCATGTTTGCGACGCAGTTCATGAAAGATGACACCATCTTGAATAAAGAGAATCCTTGAGCAAAAACTAGCTGCATTTGGATCGTGACTGACCATCAAAATCGTTCTTCCACTACTTCTATTAATCCCTGCCAACTTATTCATTAGGATTCTTGCTGAACGTGTGTCTAATGCTCCTGTCGGTTCATCCGCAAGAACAATATCCGGATCAGAAATCAAACAACGTGCAGCCGCTACCCTTTGCTTTTGTCCCCCAGACATCTGAGATGGGAATTTATGAAGAATATCTGTAATCTCGAAAAAATCTACTAATTCCTCTAATTTAGCACGTGCTTTTGCAAAATCCATTCCATGAATAGACAGTGGTAATAATATATTTTCTTGTCCCGTTAGATTATCCAGCAGTGCAAAGTCTTGAAACAAATAGCCAATCCGACTCCCTCGATATTCGGCTAAATCCTTACTGTCAAAAGCGCTGATGTTTTTCCCGTTTAAAAGCACGCGTCCCGATGTTGGCTTGATAATCGTCGCGATGCAGTTTAACAATGTCGTTTTACCAGAGCCGCTTGGACCCATTATACCTAAAAATTCTCCTTGGAGAATATCGAAACTAACACCATTTAAAGCTTTTGTGATATTGTTGTTCTTTCCATAGTTTTTTTGTAAGTCTTGAACTTCTAGTAATTTTCCTTGTCTGACCACTGTGTACCGCTCCTTTATAACAAAGTTGAGTTATACACATTATAAACAGGATAAAGGACTAGAAACACTTACAAATGATGTAAGGGAATAGGAAGAAAGGTTGCTTGAAAGATTTTGATCACTATTATTTCCGATCCTTTTTCCTACTTCTTTTTTAAATTCATATATTTTCGGTTAATCCCTCGAAAGTGGCATTGTCTTTCAACAATTTTATTTTCAACTTTCGTCACACGATTTCACGAAATACCCTCTCCATTAAAGCGAAGAATAGAGGTTGTATCCTCGGAATAAACTTGTCTGATGACATCCATGATTTCTTTTTTCCTATCTTCCGCTTCTTCTTGGGCGAGGCAAAGTTCAACATCATCAATATCATGCGGACCGATTCGCCAATGCCCAAGTACTGCTCCCTTAAACTCCCCATCAATCAAAAGATATTGCAGAACTTCCCGTTCTTTGAACATCTCTTTTAACTCATTCATATATACCCTCACCAGGAAATCCGATTTATCAAGCATGAAAACCGATGGAGTTATTTTTTCGTCAATCAACCCTAGATCTTCCTTTTGTATAAATCCTTCACCGAGATCATTGATTGTTATTTTAACAATCTGTCCATGCTCCATTAGCAGGTCTAGAGCACTTTGTATCGTTTTGAGTTTTAACTGCGACCAGCTTCTAATTTGCTCTAGGGTAGCGAAGACAATGACATTAAAGAAACGCAAGAGCATATCGGAAACTAGAGATACGGTATCTTTCTGTATTTCAATTTCGCCCCATTCAGTCCTAAAGTCAAACCAGCCCGTATTCCAGTCAGTATCAACTTGTGATTCATATACCAAAAAAGCTTCTTGCATCCTTTTCAACGCAGCGGTGATTTCCTTTGCTTTATAGGGCAATTCTTCTTTCAACTGATCCTTTGATATTCCACCAGAAAGTTGAATCATCGATAAAATTTCTTCATGAAGTAGTGTTACTTTTTGAATCGGTTTTCGATAAATAGTAGCATACAAACTCAAATCGTCTTCCAAAACATATCCGATTCTCCCAGCTTGGAAACGCCCTTTTACTAATCTATGTTTTTTGCGTAAGTTTCCCGCTAACAAGGAATCATCAAAGGTTGTCCTGTGTACTAACTGCGGCGGGTTGCCGGGACGACTATTAGAGACAGGAGCGACAGGCTGTAGTAAACGAAATAGCTGTTCATAAGCTTCTGTATCGTGAATGTCTCTTAGTGGCTCCACGAGCTTTTGCCTTTTCAGTCGTTCGCAAATGATTCTTTCCTTATTCAACATGCATTCACCTCCAACCACTACAATCATTAGACATATAAATCAAACATGTTTACATCATAACCAAGCTGCTTCAAGTAATTGAAAAATTGCCCTCGATGATGAAAGAAATGAGAAACTTCTTCAACAAGCCAATGAGCTTGAATAGCGCCTTCTTCCAGATAAAAGGGCTTTGACTTTTTCGTTAAAAAGTCTTCGTCGGACAAAGACAGCATAAAAGTTTTATAACCTTCAAAACCATTGTTCATGGCTTCAATCATCGCATCTGCTGATTCCAAGTTATCGTACTTTACTTCCAATTTTTGAATCGTCGCTTGATCTTTTTCCTGCCAAATATTAAGGTCTACCTCCGGAATGGCTACAATATGTTTAGCTAATTCTTCTAGATTCCGCATATTGTCTGCTGGCTGATATCCCCAATCCCGTGCTCGTACTTTTCTCAGTAAACCTTCCATAGAACGGACACCTACTTCAAGTTCATCCAAAAGTTCATTCCTTAAAATGTTTACTGCGTTCATTGCGCTCATCCTTCCATTTCTGATTTCCTTTTCAATCTATCATGGAATAGTGACAAATCATGTCAACATTCATCTTATTTTTTTAAAAAGAAGGTCAACGGTATTGTTCTACAAGCGTTTTCAATTTTTCCTTCATGTACGTGATAGCTTCTGGAGGTTCCTTTATCATAGCCTCGCAGCCAAAATTCCAAATAAGATCTACAAAATAGGTCAATTCCGATTTGGGGATTTTCGTATGAATCAAACCTGCTCCATCCTCGCATATCATCAAAAAACGTTCCAAATCCAACTCCGACATCGCACGACGGGCACCCTCTCTTGTAAATTCTACAGATAAAGTAACTGGATCAGGACATCCCTTTTCGGATAATTCAATCCAATCCATAACAGATTTATAGGGCAAGTCCAGCGATGTTTCCTTATCCGTTTCTACCGCTTTTATAATTCGGTCGGCACGAAACAAGCGAACATCCTGGCGTAGAAAGCAATAGGCAGGACAGTACCAAAACCCGTTGTAGCTGTACAAACCAATTGGTTGAATGACTCTTTCCCTTACGCCATCCCGGCTGTCATAATGAATAGATAGTGCGGATTGATCAACGGCGGCATCCAATATGATCTCCAGATGATCGGCAGGCTGAACACGGTTTGGATTCCAAAAAACAATTCGATCCTTCATTGAATCAATACGGATTTTTGCATCTGAAGGTAAGTATTGATAAAGCTTCTTTAAAACAAACCCCGTTTCCGTTTCAAAAGGAAGAGAACCGAAAAATTGCGGGGATTGGAAGGCAAAATAAAGGGCAACCGCTTCTGATTCCTTTAAAAAGACCGGAGGAAGCATTCGTTCGTTTAGTACATAATAGCCACCATCTGCACCAACTTCGGAATAGAGAGGAACACCGATTGCACTCAATTCATCCAAATCTCGAAGAATGGTACGATAGGAAACTCCAAACTCCTCCGCTAACTCCCTTGCTGTGAACTTACGCTTGGTATTCACTGTCATCATTAACTCGATTAAACGCTGTGTTTTGGACATGATCGTTCCTCCATATTTAAAGTCTTACTTCAATCATCCCGCTATTTCGGATCATATTCCAAACTGCTGCAATTCCAATCAAAATGAACCTACCGTATGTTATCCAATGGTATTTGCTTATTGCCATTCATTTCTCCTCCCATAATTTTATTGGTAAGCCTGGCTTCTCCAACGCCCCCATGTCTTAGCAGACGCTGCTATAACGGAAAACTTTTAAAAAGTTAGGTTTGGACTGCGAGATTCCTAGTAGCAATGATCTTCGCTAATCTTATTCTATCTTCTGTATTATATTTTTTGCAATTTAATTGAAAACATTATGTTCCATCTATTCCACTTTATATAACGTATGAATACTTTTTTCTTGTAAGCAAGTATAAACTAAGTTATTATAGATTCACAATATCTTTAATTGAAGGACTGATCTTGACAAATGAAATTCTCCAAGGCAACGGATTATGCACTACATGCATTATTATATCTTATTAAACATAATGCCGACACCCAAAAGGTTCCGGTTCAAGAATTGGCCGGCTCGTTAGATGTTTCTGCCACCTATCTATCAAAGGTGCTCACCAGAATAGTCAAAGCCGGTTATATAACCGCCTCAAGCGGCGCAAAAGGAGGATATCAATTAAGAAAGAATTGGGATTCGATCACCATTTACGATATCGTCGTTGCCATTGACGGTGAACAAACCTTATTTGAAGATAGCTTCGATCATGGAGATGGATGTAAGATCCAGGCCATTATGAAAGAAGCAGAAAACAACTTGCTTCATTCTTTAAAAAGCAAGTCATTGAAAGATCTAACATAGCCTAGGATCTTTCTTGTCTAATTAGGGATATTGTGAATCTATAATATATAGGAAGGTGATTTAATGATATATGAAGCAATTATTATCGGCGGTGGACCAGCTGGTTTAAGTGCAGCTCTGAATTTTGGAAGAGGAATGAGACATACGCTAGTCATCGATGATCACAATCCGCGTAATCAAGTAACGGATGAATCACATGGTTATTTAACACAAGACGGTATTCCTCCAAGGCTATTCCGGCAAAGGGCAGCAAATGATGTGACCAAATATAAGCATGTAAAACAAACCGATGATCGAGTGATAGAAGTAACGAAGAAAAATAATCTTTTTTATGTGGCAACCAAAAACAGCTCGTATGTAACACAACAGGTTTTAATAGCAACAGGATTACGGGAAAGCCTCCCAAACATTGATAATATAGAAGCTTTTTATGGCAAGTCGGTCTTTTATTGCCCTTGGTGTGATGGCTATGAAATGAGAAATAAGACATTAGCAATTATTAATCCAACCCAAGCAATCATGCACCTAGCTAAAATTGTAACGAATTTCGCTAAGGAAATTATTCTATTTACAGACGGAACAGATGTATTGGATCAAGCAGAAAAACAATTATTAAAAAAGAAACAGATCCCTTTATACCATCAGAAGGTAATCGGAATGAAAGGTCAAGATGGCCAAGTGACTGCACTTCAACTGGAAAATGGGGTTGAGGTTCCGATTGAAGGTGCCTTTACCTATGTTAATTGGGATACAAACTTTGACTTTCTCAAGTCTTTACCAATTGAGCGGGATGAAACAGGGAAATTTAAAGTCGATTCGTTAGGGCAGACCAGTATCCCAGGTCTATTTGTGGCAGGAGAAGCAAAGGAGAGCTTTGCTGGACAGTTGATTGATGCAGCAGCAAACGGTGGCATGACGGCGAAAATGATGATGATGCAGCAATTTGAAAAAGAGTTTACAAAATGAATGGATTGGGGCTGTTGCACAATGGGAAATAAATTGTGCAACAGTTTCCAAAAGCACACTATGGCAAACATGTCTCGAATAGAGCCAAGCCAAGGAACAGCCTGATGATGTCAGCATATTAGCACCAGGCAGTGTGGTGTCCCAATTCCTACATTATTTATTTTTTTGCAAATAATTATTTAACGCCATTTCAATCTTTTTTGAACATCCTCTTGTAGGAATGGCTCGTCGCTTTATGATTGCTGGGTGAGGGTTAAAGCATATACTCGAAGAACTAGCCCAAGCGATGATCTTACCTATCCGCTTGGGCCGTGTGTTCCGCTTTATTTATTTTAAGGCGTTTTATCTGACTTAGATGACGAAAGCAGTAAAATATGAAAAACGCGGCGCAATGTACTCCTCTTCTATATCCTTGCTGAGAGCATCTGGCAAAGGAGAACACCTGGAACCTAACGCTCTGACTCCCTATCTTCTTTGCTTTCTGAACCGCTATAAGCCAGGTTCATTTGCACATCCATGCGCTGATCGTCTGTCCATATTTGTTTCGCACTCGTCTGTATAAACTGTTGCAGCATTTCAATACGTTGACGCAATGCAGTGCAAAGAGCATCTTGCCTGGCCTCATCCGCAAACAGCGAGCCGCTCATGATCTCCCTTAGTTCTTCCTCAATTCCGTCTAATTTGGATAGGTCCAGCCAATTGAATGACTTGACCAGTTTCAATTGCTCCTCATGGTCCGTTTTGAACGGTTTACAGGTCACTTTACTTGTCGCTGAAATCAGGCCATTCGGTTTGGAGAACCACAGGGAGGAACCGCTATCATAAATCGGAGCTGCACCAACCCATTCCAACGTTTCAGCATGGCGAATGACACCAAAGTTATTTTGATGGCGATCTTCATTGACAATCAGGTAATCCAACACAATCATTCGATCCAGTGCATCGACCATCTGAGGAATACCAAGCGTTTCACAGCAGTTGATGTAATGCTGATAGACAGAAACATGGTTTGGTTTTGGCTGCGTCTGCATCACATACCATGCGGTCACCAGCTCTGTATCAGGCGTAATAAAATTCTCACAGACACTGTAAGGGTAATTGTCTTGTACCAGCAACGTGTAAGAAACATGGGGAATTCCCAGACGCTCCATGATTCGGCTTGCCAACACTTCATTATAAGGCTCCTGTTGGGTTGCCCCGCTTCCGCCTTTAACCAAACAACGCTTGCCATTAAGAATTGTCCATTTTTTCCTTAGCCAGCCATCTGATGTGTTGTCTGGTGACATCAAACTGATTTCTTCCCCTGAACCACGTTTTTTTCCAAGCAAAATATTTCCCACATCTTCGGAAAAGTCATGGTGAAAGAAATTCAGCTCGCCCCATTCCAACGCCGCGTCTGTTGGGCAAATCCAGTATTGATCCGATAAGCTGAGACCAAAGCTTTTATCAAGCAATTTTTGTGTTGTTGATAATTTCAATTCTTCCAGTGCTTCACGAATCCCATTGCGACTTGCCGGAATCGCACGTCCACGCCACCATTCATTCAGCGTAGTACGATCTATTTTCCCCCGTTTTACGGGAACACCTACGGGAACATGTCGCTCATCAAAGACCTCGCCAATTTTGGCAATAAATCCGGTTGCTTCATCTAGTTCGATTTCCGCAACCGAGATTTTCTTATGTTTTAAAACAAATTTAGTTTTCCGCTCAGCCATGATGTTTCACTCCTTTCCTGATTTGGAGTTTACTTCCTTCCAGTCCTTGTTTCTTGTCCTTTAATCATACCGCAAATTCCTTTTTTTTGCTTCCTTTTCGTTTACCATCTTCATTCTCATGTAACAAAATGATTAAAACGTATGCTAGAAATATAAAAGTACCATCAGTGAAAATTTTGGGTTCAGCCAAAGGTCTTTCTAACTCGTCTAGCGTATAGGTTGAATGAGCATGTCTAACACACATTTGTCGGCAAACTAATTAGCCTTTCCACAAACGTTTATAATTAGCATTATTATTTGTAAGTCTTAATAAATACACATCAGGATTACTGAGACCTTTCCATTGCTCAAAACCAAAATTGTTATCATAGTGATTTAATAATAAAGATATAATGCCTCCATGTGCCACGATAATCGTATTTTTAGAATCACTTGCCACAATATCATTTACAACTTCTACAATACGATTCATGGCTTCGTTACTGGATTCTCCACCTTCATACTTTAAATCCATACGCCTGAATGTCGCTTCCAGTTTATCCATCCAATCTGGAAAAAAACTGGAACTAAGGACACGTTCGCTTAAACGGCTATCCATCTCAATTTCTATATTCTTGTTCTCTGCAAATGGCTTTATCGTTTGAATAGCTCTTAAGAAAGGACTGGAAATAATTCGGTCAACCTTTCTATCAGATAAAAAATCAGATAGTTCATTTGCTTGAATGAACCCTTTTTCTGTTAATGGTGAATCAGAAGATTGCCCCTCCGCTTCACAATGCCTAATTATGTAAATATTTGTATTCATATTTCCTCCTTCACAAACCTGGTATATTTGCATTGCACTTTTGTTCTTTCAACTTTTGAAGCATTTGAATTATCTCATTATCGATATCCTTAAATGGGATTAATTTTGAATTTACTCTTTCTTGGTGAATTTCATCGATAACGCTCCGCGGAAAGCGAAGTATATTTCCGGAGCGGATTATAGGCACAACCATAGTTTCTAGTTCGTTCAAATTTTACTTTGATAGAAACTCTTTTGTCCCAACCTCAGAACGCTCTGATGATCAGGAAAAGTCCCAACCAATCTCAAGTTGTTGAAACTTCTCTAAGAAGAATCTTCTTCCCTTCGATCAATTTTTCTAATGAAGTACCTGGTGCGTATTCTAAGATAAGTTGGCAATGGATCGAATCTTCATTAATCGCAGAAAAAATCTCTTTCCATTGAATAGTTCCTTCACCAATCGGCAAATGGTCATCCCCTGTTCCATTATTATCGTGAAGGTGGAGTGCAAGCAGTCGATTCTTTACATCTTTTATTACTTGTGGAATATCCCACCCATTTAAATTTGCATGTCCTGTATCAATTAAATATCCGGCCGTCTCATCAATATTTTCTAGAAAACTCGTAAACTCATTTTGAGTAAAAATCGAACTTCCATTATATCCTACATTTTCAACGGCAAGCTTTACATTGAAAGGTTTAGCAACTTCACACAATTTGTTTATATAATCCTCGGCACGTTGTTGTGCCAGTTTCTTATTAAAAACCGGAGAAAAGCAGAACCCAGGGTGAATGACAACGTGATTGGCACCAACCATCCCAGCAAATTGGATTGCTTTCTTATATTCAAAAAATGAAGCTTCTCTAATTGCTTTATTTTCACTCGTTAGATTGATATCCCATGCCGGTGGATGAATTGTATAACCGACAGGTAGTTCTTTTAGTTTTGATGAAAATTTCTGAAATAACTCTTCCATAGAATCCCATTTATCCCCATCCATTAATAGTTCCACTTTATCCGCACCATATTCCATTAAATCATTCATATTTTCAAAAATATCATTTGTTAGAAGTAGTAAGTCTGAATAACAGATTTTTTGATTCATCTCTAATCATCCTTCTTTCGTATATATTGTTGATAAAAGAACTATTGTTTTAAGGTAATAATAATGAATGATTTAATTCCTTCGGATATCCAATGGAATTCGTAGTTTCCTTATCAAAAATATGAATGTGATCTACTATTGGTCTTAAATAAACTTCTTCACTTGGATACCACTTGTTTTTTTCACTCATTGCAATCACTTCATTCCCTTCTAATTCAACATAAATAGCATAATTGCTTCCTTGGTTTTCTACATATTTCACATTACCTTTTAATGTATTTTCCAGAGGAGCTTTATATATTTCAAGATGTTCTGGTCTAATACCAAATACAAATTTATCCACACTACTTTGATTCATCTGATTTATCCACATCGGAGTTAATTGGAAAATTTGCTCCCCAATCACAACATTGCCATTTTGATAAGCCATATCTACTATATTAGTTGGAGGTGAACCGATGAACTTAGCTGTAAAGATATTTGCAGGACGATGATAAACATTTTCCGGTGTGTCAAGCATTTGTAATTGACCTTGATTCATTAACGCAATGCGGTCCCCAACGGTCATCGCTTCAATTTGGTCATGTGTTACATAAACAATCGTTTGTTTATACATTTCATGGATTTTCACTAATTCTTTACGAGCTAAAACTCTTAACTGGGCATCTAGATTCGATAATGGCTCATCAAGTAAGAAAAAATCGCATTTTTTTACGACAGCTCTTGCTAATGCAACACGTTGTCTTTGTCCACCAGACAAATCTTTAGGGAATCGATCTTCATAACCTTTAAGTTGAAGCATTTCTAATACTGTATTTAATCTTGTTATAATTTCATCCTTTTGCACCTTTTGTACCTTTAATCCATAAGTAATATTATCGACAACATTCATATGTGGATATAGTGCATAGTTTTGAAATACCATTGCTACGTCTCTTTTCCCACTAGGGATATCATTTACTCTTCTATCATTCATATATAAATCACCTGATGTGATATCCTCAAGCCCGGCAATCATTCGTAAAGTAGTAGATTTACCACACCCAGACGGTCCTAGAAGAATCAAGCGTTCACCCTCTTTAATTGTAAGGTCTAGCCCTTTTACGACTTGTGTTTTTCCATATGATTTCCAAACATTTTCAAATCTAATTTCCTTCATTCCTAAACCTCCGTTACTTAATTCCAGAAGAAGTAAATGTACCAATAATATATTTTTGGAAAGTTAAATATAAAGTTAAAGGTATAATCATTGTGATAACAGATACCGCCATCGCCACTGTAAAATTAGTTCCACCTTCCGAACTAATATACATTTGCAAAGCTAGGGGCAATGTATAATTTTCTGTCGTTTTTAAAATGAGTACTGGCCATACATATTCGTTCCAAGAAGTAATAAAAAACCAGATGCCTGTTGATGTAACAGCCGGTCTAACTAACGGAAGAATGATATCTTTCATAATTAATGCGTGGCCCATATTATCTAATCTAGCGACCTCAATTAAAGAGTATGGGATTGTTTTCATCGACTGCCTAATTAAAAAGATTCCTATTGCATCTGCAAGTTGAGGTAAAATAACCCCCCATACATTATCGGCTAACCCAATATCAGAAATGATCAAGTAATTAGGGATCATTGTTACGGTAAATGGGATAAATATTGTACTTATTAATATAAAATACAACATGTTTTTTCCTTTAAATTGAAAATATACGAACGCATACGCTGCTAAAAACGATGTTATAACTTTAAAAATGGTAACGACAGACGCAATAATGAACGTATTCATCGTAATTTTTAAAGCGGGTAAGCTATCAAAAAAGGTTATATAGTTTTCAAATGTAGGATGCAATGGAATGATATTTAATACATTGTTATATGCATCCTCTAATGGTTTAAACGAAGTTCCAATCGCAAAGATAATAGGAAAGATAAGAATAAATACGGTTATGAAAAAAATGATGTGCCAAGGCATCGATACTAAGCGGCTAATTTTCATAGTAGATACCTCTCTCAACATATTTAAATTCAATAATCAATAATACTAGGAAGATAACCATCGTTAAGATTGATAATGCTGCTGAATGTCCTGTTCGATATAGAACAAAGGCTTCGTGATAGGCATGATAAATAGCGTTTGAGCTGGCATAATTAGGTCCGCCTTGTGTAATTACTTTGATAGGGGTAAAAACATACTGCAGTCCTTGAACTATAGTAATAATAAGGACATAGATGCCAGTTGCACTGCTCATTGGTAAAACGATATTAAAAAAGATTCTCCATAAAGGGACATTATCTAACCGTGCGGCTTCTATTAGCTCCCGTGAAACACCATTAATAGATGCATAGAGTACAATAAAGTTATAACCGAATACTTTCCATGAAGTAATTAAGCTCAATACCGATATGACCCAACCATCTGTTTTACTCCAATTTGGCATTTCAAGACCAAACCAACCTAAGATGATGGCAACTGGCCCTGATATTGGATTTAATATCCAAGTAAACAATATGGAACCTACTACTAATGAAATAAATGCTGGTAAGAACAGTGCACCTTTATAAAAACCATTAAATCTTTTTAAAATTAAATCGATAACGAATGCAAAAACATATGGTACGATGCAATTTAAAAGTAATAAAATAACAATATAGATAAATGTATTTCCAAATATTTTATATGTGTTAGGATCAGACAAAACCTCTTTATAATTTTGCAGACCTACAAATTCTTTTGTCGGACTAATCAAGTTCCATTCAAAAAAACTTAAATAAACCGTGTATATAAATGGCCAAAACATAAAGATTGCAAAGATAAGGATAGAAGGGAATAAAAAACAATAAGCTTTCCAATTCTCCTTATTCATTCGTCTTTTTATTAATGTTGAACCGCTCATATTTTTATACCCCTCTCCCACTAAAAACAGTTATGATTAACCAGCTTTAGTAGACATCAGGTTAATCATTATCAATTACCTAGTCATTATTTTAACAATTTGTTAATGGATTCTTCCGTTGATGTTAATCCTTCTTCAACTGATATATCACCCCCAAGGATTTGATCGCGTACGTCTAATAATAATTGTTCAGCTTGCAACCCAGCATCTCCAGGGAATGATGTCCAAGGAACAACATTGTCCATTTGTTCAATAGCTGCGTTCATCATTACATTTTCTTCTAAATACGTTTTAAGTCCATTTTCTGCTTCTGCTACATCCTTACGTGGCGGTACATATCCTGTTTCTTCTGTCCATTTCGCCATTGATTCAACACTGTAAAGATATTTCATAAATTCCCATGCTGCTTTTTGTTGTTCTTCCTCCTGTGCTGTGATAGCCAACATTGAGCCACCAGCTGGCAGTTTTACTTCTTTCCCTTCCCAAGCCGGCGATTTGATGGCAGCCACGTCAAACTGTGCATTATCTTGAATATTTGATCGTTGCGCGATTGTTGTATAAGCCATGGCTACATTACCATCGATAAAGCTTTGTACCCCTTGGTCCCAAGATAAATGAGTGGCTGTTTTATCTTTTAAAATCATATCAGCATATAATTGATACGCTTCATTCCCTTCCTTTGAAGCAAATGTTGCTTTACCATCTGTTATCATTTTAGCGCCGTTACTTTCAAGTAAAGCTTGTGTAGCCCAGTTATCAGCTGGTTCTTGAATATATACACCGAATTTTCCTGTCTTCTCTTTTATTACTTTTGAGAATTCTTTCACTTCTTCCCATGTTTTCGGACCTTTTTCATCTAATCCTGCTTCTCTTAAAATGTCTTTATTAATATAAAGTACTGGTGTACTTAAAGAATAGGGGATGCCTACTTGTTTCCCATCTGAATTTACAGCTAGATTCATAACATTTTTCAAAAAGTAGTCTTGTAAAAATGTTTTATCTTTCGGATAATGTTGATCGATTACTTCTTGCGGCGACACATAACTAAAGTTACTTGAAAAGTAGTCTAAGAAAGCCCACCCTACTTGTACAACCGCCGGGAAATTTCCTGCCGCTGCTTCGGCTTGTAAATTCTGCATTAACCCTTTATACATATCTGGGTTATATTTAGCTACAACTTTTGTTGTTTCACTTTGAGCATTAAATTCTTCTACTAATTCTTTTACTGCTTGTCCACCTTGAGTTTCTGCATTAACGTGCCAGTACTCAATAACCGTTTTTTCACCGTCTTTTGTTGATGAATCATTTGATGCTTTTCCTGAGCTATTACAAGCCGCTAAAGTAAAGACTAGTGAAAATATACTTAACAGTTTTATGAATGAATTCATTATTTTTTCTCCTTATAATATAATTTAATTATTGAAGTTAAATCTCCTCTTAAACCGTAGATGATATTATATTAAATAGACATTTCATCGTCATAAGAAAGTCTACAGATTATGAACTTATCAACCAATATAATTGAGTGCTACTTTCACATATTTCACCTCCATACATACAGAGCAATAAAAAAGTCCTGAGATAAAACGTGAATTTATTTAAATTGGAGGTCTTTTTGCTCGTATCATTTGTCTAGTTGCTATATATCTATAATAAATCGTAATTATTAACGATGTACTAACGGTATGTAAATGGTATGTAAAATTATTATTTTTTCATTTTTCACATTTTTGAGGTTTGACATCGCCAATAGCAATAGCACCGTTTCTTTATACTGTAACTTTGAAATAAAGTGATCAAAAACACCCCTTCAAATCCATATTTCACGTTAAATAAAAAAGAATCCATTTTGAAAGATGATCAAAATGAATTCTTTTCTTGCGGTATTAAGTTTGTTTTTTTATAAAAAAGTTTGATCATTCTCTACCTAGCGTTTTTAAAAGGAAAGCGAGTTACAAAACTCATTAACGAAGGTGACATGCTAGTGCTATTATTTAAAATTAATGAACAAAACAGAAATGGGCCAGACTAGAAAAGAGCCAGATAATTGAATAAAGCTTTTTGAGCTGATGAAGTGAACTTAGGTTGTTGAAAAAAAATTGCAGTTGAGTAATAAAAAGGGCACTAAAAAAAGGGCTTGCAAGGGATATGTGGTACTGTTTAAGCAAGCGGTTATTCAAGAAAAGGGCCATTAAACGGCACACAATTTCTGTTGAAATAATGGATTGTTTGTTAAGCTCAGTAGATACGGGGTTTATTAGGGAGTTTTTACTTTTAGCACATTAAATTAGTTTCGCCGTTATTACGACCTAATTTTTGCCATTATACATACGGATTGGCCGCTTTTCACCAAATTCTGGATTTTTGAGCGGGTTTGAGATCGTAATGTTCTCGGGGTAGGCACCTTCTATGGTTTTTTCTGAATGTTGTGCTAATGGCTCTACCTCAGGAACCAGATAATTGGGATTCTTCCATATGCATGCCTCCACCAGGAAAAAGAAAATCCGCCTCGCTCGGAGACAGATCAACTGCTTATTTCAACCTTTCTATCAGATAATAAATCAGATAGTTCATTTGCTTGAATGAACCCTTTTTCTGTTAATGGTGAATCAGAAGATTGCCCCTCCGCTTCACAATGCCTAATTATGTAAATATTTGTATTCATATTTCCTCCTTTAAACCTCACAAGGATCCATTTACACTCTTCATGTTCTCAGCACGTTTAATACTCTCTTTTAAATAATCGGGAGCATTGGGGTGTTCATATACTTGTCGAGCTGTCATCCAATTCACAGCCTCTACTTCATCTGGACTTTTCGGTATTGCATTGCCGCATTGCCAGACTCATATTCACATAGAAATACAATATCAACTACATTTTCACCTGAATCTGTAACAAATAAAGTACTATGTATGTATTTTAAATCCTCTTTAACTTTAAGATCCACTTCTTCATAAATTTCCCGTATTACCGTTCTTTCTAATATCTCTGATGAATTTCCTTCCCGTTCAACTTTTCCACCAACAAGTGAATGCAAACCACCTGCATGTTCTTCTTTTTTACTCCGTTCAATAATCAACCACTTATCATCTTTAAATATTGCACCCTCAACATTTACAATAAACATCATTTACCTCCTTACGCTAAATTACTATCAACTCACTCTAAGTTTTCATTGCAACATATTATTTTGAAGTGAAATATCCCCCCAAAACCGCTGATTATCTAACTATTGAAGTGCTTCCAATGTGATATATATTCAGAAGTTCTCCACCATAAACTGCCTTAATTCTTTTAGACTCCTCACTGAAACTCCTTGCCCAATCTTCGTTATATGGCATCAATTCCAACTTCCGCATTAGCCGTCCCCCAAACCGTATCCTAAAATTGTCCGTGCATTCGCTGAGAACCAGCCCGTGACTTCAATCGTGAATGCGATTCGTGCCCTTTTGTATGATGGGTCTGTTGGCAACAATATCTGGATCGCGCTTGCCTGGTGCATCGGCATCATGGTCATCGCTTACTTCTTCGCCAGTAAACAATTTAAACGCCAGTTAGGGTAAGTACATCATTTAGGGGATTAGCCATATCAATAGTCAGCCACTGCGATGAATCTGGCCCGTTATTTATTAACCTGCTCTAACTTTAGTTGGTGTTTGTTCACGATAAATACGATTTGTTCAAATTACGTTTTACGATTTCTTTTATGCCATTCTGAAATTTCTTCAAGTCTTTTTTTGAACCTGGCTTCTGAGCCTTGAGTTGTGGGATGGTAATACTCATGACCGATTAACGAATCCGGCATCGTCTGCATTGTCGTTAGTTTTTCATCTGCATCATGAGCATATTGATATCCCTTGCCGTAGTTCAAGTCTTTCATCAACTTGGTAGGTGCATTTCGTATATGCAGGGGGACAGGTTCATTCATAGAGTGCAGGGCATCTTTCTTCGCCTTCATGTAAGCCAAATAGGCTGAATTTGATTTCGGGGCAAGTGAAAGATAAATCACAGCTTGAGTTAAATGTACAGTACATTCAGGCATGCCGATAAATTGGCATGCTTGAAAAACGGATATCGCAATTTCTAAAGCCCTACTGTCCGCTAAACCAATATCTTCACTTGCAAATCTGACAAGCCTGCGGGCAATGTATAGAGGATCTTCCCCGGCCTCCAACATCCGTGATAACCAGTAAATAGCCGCATTGACATCACTATTTCGCATGGACTTATGCAATGCAGAGATAATATTATAATGTTCTTCTCCCTTTTTGTCGTACAATAATGATTTCCTGTTGATCAACTGAGTTAGAGCCTCTTTGCTGATTTTAATTGAGCCGTTCTGTTTTTTTCCATTCAGGGCGGCCATCTCCAGCGTATTCAACGCAATACGGGCATCTCCATTTGAAAATTCTGCTATGGCCAATAATGTTCGATCTTCGATTTGGATTTTTTGATCTCCATACCCATTTGGGTTTACGATGGCTTGTTTTAATAATTCCACGATTTCACTGCTTGTTAATTGTTGGAGGACAAAAACTTTGCAACGGGATAACAGGGCCGAGTTGACTTCAAAAGATGGATTCTCAGTGGTTGCACCTATCAGGGTAATGCTACCATTCTCGACATACGGTAAAAAGGCGTCTTGTTGTGCTTTATTGAATCGGTGGATCTCGTCAATAAATAAAATAGTCCTTTCACCTAATTGACGATATTCCTCAGCTTCTTTCATCACGTTTCGAATATCTCTAATACCGCTTGTGACAGCACTGAAATCTATAAATTTTGATTGGGTTTGATTAGCAATAATTTTCGCCAATGTTGTCTTCCCAACTCCGGGTGGACCCCAGAAGATCATGGAAGAAAGACGGTCATGTTCAATCATTTCCCTAAGAACCTTCCCTTTATCTAACAAGTGTTTTTGTCCAACGAAGTCATCCAATCTTTGAGGTCGAACTCTGCTGGCCAAGGGACGGTTTTGATCGTTTTCAAATAACGAAACTTGCTTCAAGGTTAATCCCTCCTCGTCAAAAAAATGCACTGCACAAATTAAGGATTGAAATGATTTAACATTTCTATTATTATTAACAATTTCAAGGATTAGTAAAGAACCCGTTTAAAAAAAAGATTGCTCAAAAATTCCCATTTGTGAAATATTATCCCAATTTTTATAAAAAAGTTTGATCACTTTCTACTGTTTATCTTTAACAATCGCGCTATTCCAGAATAATAAGAGGATTGAGCTGTTTAGCTAATTAGGCATTACAATTCTTTTTTTATTCCCAGTTATTTTTCATTTCTTGAATTCTCTTAGCCTGTTCTTGAGGGGTCAAGTCTTCAATATGAGTCGCAATCCACCAAATATTACCTGAAATATCTTTTACTCCACCGTACCTTTCACCTGCGTGGTTCATATCAGTTGGAGGCATTATCGGTTCAGCTCCATTTTGAAGAGCTTTTTCGTAAATGGCATCACAGTCTGGAACGTAAAGATAAATGGATGCCGGCATTAACCCATATTTCTCCATAGGCTCACCTGCCATAATGATAGAATCTCCAATAATAATCTCAGCATGCATAATGGTTCCGTTCGGTCTGTCAAGTTTATACTTTAATTTTCCGTCGAATACTGTTTCTATGAAATCTATTAGCTGTTCCACATTGTCAACCATTAAGTAAGGGTTGACTGTTTTCATTCCTTCGGGTTGATGGTTTACCTTTTTTATTGAGTTCATTTTCAGTTTCCTCCCATTTGTATGATTTAAATGATTAAAACCTCCATAAATTCAAATATATACTTCTACAAATAAAGGAATATTCCTTTTTCTTTTTCCCTAGATTTCCCTTCCAAATTAAATGTTTATTTGATAATGCAATAAAATACACAAATGAAAATGGGCATTGAGGTTGGACCGATTCACCTTGATTAATATGGGAAATCAAAGCGGAAATGAAAGTGTTTTTGGGGGTGGGCAAAAGATTGAGCACGGTGTGTCAGCTCAGGATTTTTAATCACCTCTTCATTTCTTCCTACTGTATCCACATAATATCCTCTTGCCCAAAAGTGCCTATTCCCTTTCTTCTTGTATTCCGGATGCCTATCGAATATCATTAACGCGCTTTTACCTTTTAAATAACCCATAAATGTTGAAACACTAGGCTTTGGTGGGATTTTGACACATAAATGGACATGATCAATAGATACACTTCCTTCTACTATTTCAATTCCTTTACACTCACAAAGCTTTCTTATTATTTCACGAACATCTTTTCTCAGCTTTCCATACATTGTTCTCCGTCTATATTTAGGAATAAACACAATATGATACATGCAATTCCACTTTGTATGTGATAAACCTGATTTATCCAATATGGATGTCCCGACATTGGTTTGCGAAACCTTTGTCATTATAGCAGCAGTTGTTTGAAATCAGCCACGTTACCTAAGAGCGGCTTCGACTAATGCTAAGTCATCATTACTGCCGCCTACCACGGCTAGCTTTTTTCATTGCTTTACTTTTTTCAAATAGAAAAGCTGATTTTCATAACAGAAAACCAGCTTTTCATTCTTATATTTAGGCTTCAACATCATAGCCCTGTTCTTCAATAGCTTCTTTCATGGCATCAACATTTACTTTCGATTCATCAAAAGTAACATCGACTTTACCTGCTTCTAAATTAACTTTAGCTGCTGATACGCCATCTAATTTTTTTAATGCACCTTCCACTGACATTTTGCAATGCCCGCATGACATGCCTTGTACATTTAACGTTTTCTCCATGACCTTTCCACCTCCTTTAAATCGGAATAATTATAATTTCACTCGTTTTAAGCGAAGTGAGTTAGAAACAACACTTACCGAACTTAATGCCATGGCTGCTCCGGCAATCCATGGGGCAAGTAAACCAATGGCAGCAACCGGGATTCCTGCTGTATTGTAGCCAAAGGCCCAGAAGAGGTTTTGACGGATATTCTTCATCGTCGCATGGCTGATTTTGATTGCTTTTGGGATGAGTAATAGTTCTCCACCAAGAATCGTTACGTCAGCCGCTTCAATTGCCACTTCTGTACCCGTTCCAATGGCAATTCCAATGTCGGCAGTAACTAAGGCAGGTGCATCGTTTACACCATCACCAACCATTGCTACTTTTTTACCTCTACCTTGAATTTCTTTGACTTTATCCGCTTTTTCTTCAGGCAACACCTGAGCAATCACTTGGTTGATTCCTACTTGTTTTGCAATAGCTTGAGCTGTTCTTTCGTTATCCCCTGTTAACATGATCACTTCTAAGCCTTGTTCTTGTAACTCTTTAATTGCTTGTGGTGCTGTTTCTTTAATGGTATCTGCAACCGCAACAATTCCGCGATACATTCCATTAACGGCAATCAACATCGCTGTTTTTCCTTCAACTTCATAATCAATCAATTCTTGTTCCGCACCACCGACATCAACTTGGTGATTTTGCATTAATTTTCGATTCCCAACAAGGACACTTTTTCCGGAAATCTTAGCTTCAATACCATGGCCTGGTATGGCGTTAAATTCATCGACTTCCACAAAATCAATATCGTTCTCTGTTGCATATGCCACAATCGCTCCTGCAAGTGGATGTTCTGATCCTTTTTCTGCACTAGCTAATAATTGTAATGTTTCTTCATCACCAGTAAAATCCGTTACTTCCGGTTTTCCTTTTGTGATGGTCCCTGTTTTATCAAGAACGATTGTCTCTAACTGATGCGTTCTTTCTAGATGTTCTCCACCCTTAAAAAGAATTCCGTTCTCAGCAGCTCTTCCTGTTCCGACCATAATAGAAGTGGGAGTTGCAAGCCCTAAAGCACATGGACACGCAATAACAAGTACAGCAATCGCTGCAACTAAGGCAGGTTCAAATTGACCTGGTTGGACAAACGCTATCCATATGATAAATGTTAGAATGGCAATCCCTACAACAATTGGTACGAAATAACCGGAAATGACATCAGCTAAACGTTGAATGGGTGCTTTTGATCCTTGTGCTTCTTCCACAACTTTGACAATCGATGCAAGGGCAGTATCTTTCCCTACTTTTGTCGCTTCCATTTCAATCGAGCCATTTTTGTTGATCGTCGATCCAATTAAGCTAGCGTCTATGTCCTTTTCAATTGGAATGGATTCACCTGTAATCATCGATTCATCGACAGATGTTTTTCCCTTTACAACCACACCGTCTACAGGTATTTTCTCCCCTGGTTTTACAACTAATCGGTCACCAACAACCACTTCATGGGTAGGAATCATGATCTCCTTCCCATTTCTTATAATACGAGCTTCTTTTGCCTGTAAATTAAGTAACGAGGATAGTGCATTCGTTGTCTGACTTTTTGCTCTTGCCTCCAAATACTTACCAAATAAAATCAACGTGATTAATACAGCACTTGTTTCAAAATACAAATGCGGCATATAAGTTGGATTTCCAATGGTCTTAAGTGCTTCATATAAACTATAGAAATAGGCAGCACTCGTACCTAAAGCCACAAGAACATCCATGTTCGCTCCACCACTCTTCAGGTTCTTATATGCACCAACATAAAATTGCCATCCGATGATAAATTGAATGGGCGTTGCTAAAGCAAATTGGAACCATGGATTCATAAATATTTCCGGTAAATTCATGCCAAATAAATGAACGAGCATTGTTAATAATAATGGTACAGATAGTACGGCTGAAATGATTAACTTCGTCTTTTTATGCTGTAACTCTTTTTCTTTATAAGTTTGTTTTTCCTCTGTCTCCGTTTTTGGTTTTGCATCATAACCAATATTTCGGATCTTCTCAATCAAAGCCTTTTGATCAACGATTTCGGGGTTGTACTCGACTGTCGCACTTTCCGTCGTTAAGTTGACGGTTGCAAATTTAACCCCTTCTTGCTTATTCAACACTTTTTCAATACGGGTCGAACATGCCGCACAGGTCATTCCAAAAACATCTAATTCTGTTTTTTCCATTAAAACTCCGTAGCCGACATTTTCGATTTTCTTTGTAATATCTTCAATGGAAGTTTTTCCTGAATCATAGTCTACCGTTGCCTTTTCTGTAGTTAAATTAACTTGTGCCTTCACACCATCCATTTTGTTTAATGTTTTTTCAATACGGTTGGAGCATGCGGCACAGGTCATTCCTGTTATTCCAAGTGTTGTATGATTTATTTCGCTCATAATAGCATCCTCCTCACCTAGAAAACTGCTTTAATACACTACATTAATTCATCAATGGTTTCTTTACCCTCACCTTGTCGAATTGCATCACTGACACAATGATTGATTTGTCGTTCCGCCGATAGAAAAACCGACATTTATTAATGCGGAATTTGCACCAACAATAACGATCTTCTTCCACCTCTTTTGTATTCCACGAACTTGACCTTCAATTCGCTTTAAACGGTTTACAACGATTCTCATTTTTTGTTCTTGGTTGACTCGGGTGATCATGTAGCAATTTATCCAAATCAATCACTTCCTTTTCGTTATATTTATACTATACCCCCATATAGTATAAAAAGTCAACAAATAACTTCATGTTTTAAAAATAGCTTGAATCGTCATGATCACAGCCCATGGAACATAAGAATCATGGCGACATGCACCATCATTTGCACATGCGGAAAAGCCGTTCTGGCAAAGTGTTTTTGTATCAACCACGCATTGCAACAGCGGTTGTTCACTTGGTGATATGATTGGTGCTCCTCTGGTGTTTTATACAGGTTTTCTCATTGCAGGCCCAATGCTTTTAACTGATTACGCAGTTAACATGTTCGGATGGATAGCTCTCACCCATTATGTATTTTTTGTTGAAACGCCTGAACTAAAAACCGCAGCCTTTTGGTTCATGATGCAAATTGAGATGATAGTTGGCTTCTGCACAAGCTATCCCGCCGACTGGTATCTTGTGAAAAAAAGCATCAAATGCCATGTAAGTCATTGCATAACGGTGTCTATTTTACTAATAAATTAAAGTGCCCAAAAGGCACTCCTGATTTGAATACATCTATTTTTCTTTCCGTTTTATAAATAACAACTTAATCATTTAATAACAACTCATAATTTCGCTCATTCATAATTGCCAAAAGTTCATATCCATATGAGTACTAATTCACAAGATAAGAATCCATTTTGATCAATCTTTTTCAAAACGGATTCTTTTTATCTAACAATCAATGGTGCTACTTTTTCTTAAACCTTGTCTTTTCTTACCTCTACTATATTAGTCTGCCAAAAAGTAGGTATCTCCCCAACCCCTCCCCCGCACTCCTCTCAAACCCTTGTGGCTCTGAGACTCTTCCCTCTCTCCTCTTCCTTCTTCCAATCTTCCTTCTGCTATATTTTCGTTTTGGATTGTATCGAATATTCGGGCAATGTTATTAAGTTCTTCCCTGAATGGAAGAAAGAATTAGGAGAAAAGACGGGAAATGTAGCAATATTGGGATGGTGTTACAGTTAGGAAACTAACTGAGTAGATATTGAAAATCCTAGGGATTTATGGATTAAAAAAGCGACTGAAACCCTTATTGGAGAAGGGATTGGAAGGATATTGAACAAAGGAAAAAGGCTGGACCACTATTGGACCCAGCCTCGAATTTTAATTAATTTCTGATTAAATCAAGATTGAGTACATACTACATGACCTCATAAATGTCATCAAACAATTGTGGCGCATTAAGGTTTACATCGTTTTCTGTAAACCCAATTGGAACTACTGCCCCCTCCTGTGTAAAAAGATTACCTAATTCAATAACAAAATTACTTTCTCCTTCGTGAAACGTCTGCAATATTTCTATAGCTTCTGGATCCTGGTTATGTGATAAAAAAGATTCAATCACTCTTACCATCATGGTCTTTTTTTGATAAATGATCCAAAGGGTTGCAAGTTCGGATGACGTTAGCGGCGCTTGTTTTTTTGCAATTGGCTACTTCCTTTCAAATTGTTTTTTGCTTCCTTCTTACAGAATGAAAAGCATCTATATTCTCTACCCCACTTTTAGAAATATTCATTTTTAGGATTACAACGGTGGTAACTCTAAATTAAAAAACTCAATTCCAAAGAGGAACTGAGCTTTATCTATTTGATCGGCGACTATTTAATTTCAATGCTATAAACTCGCATAACACCGTCCGTAAATGTGGGCGGTGTTAAATAAAGTTGTTTAATTTTCATGTAAAACATTTTTTCTATACCAAAAATAAAACAATAAAGTCGTTTAAATCTAAGGGTTATACAACAATTGCGCCCGTTTGCGGAAGACTATAGCAATTAAAAACCAATCTTTATAACAAGTATAGCATTATAGAATACTAAAGCCACAGGTTAACTTTGATCGTACAAACGGTTGGAGAGAAATTGGGAAAGCAGGAGAACCGACCTATGTTTACCTAAGGTTATAACAAAGAATTGCAGACTAATTACCAGCAGGCAAGAATTTCGCATAAGATACTCCAGTTAACCTTTCACTGATATCCCATAGCTGTTCACATTGGGCTTTATTTACCGCTTTGGGTGGCATCTTAACTTCCACCGGCGACCCGGTTAAGCCGAATAAGCCAGAAGGTGCCCAAAAAGAACCATTATCAACCTTGGGGTCACATGCTGCACGAAGAATGGGGAGAGCGCCTTTTGATGCCGGTTGTGAAGTTAAAGGTGTTAATATTCGCCGAAAGAAAAATCCACCGCTTCGCTGTAAGTTTGTGGGGGAACCTCCAGGATGTGCTGCAACCGCTATAGTTTTTGAACCAGCATTTTTTAACCGATTAGCCAATTCGTTGATAAACATAAGATTCGCAAGCTTGCTTTGACCATAAGCCAGCATTTTCATGTAGCGCCTGTTCTCATAATTGAGATCGCTAAAATCGATAGACCCCGCTATGCCTGCTAAACTTGTCATCGATGCGATTCGCGAATTGGGCGTTTGTAAAATGAGCGGGAGCAACTGACCCGTGAGTGCAAAATGGCCCAAATGATTGGTTCCAAATTGAAGTTCAAAGCCCTGCTTGGTACGGGAAAAAGATGGAATCATTACGCCAGCGTTGTTGATCAGCAGATCGATCCGTTCATATGTCTGTTGAACTTCTTTTGCGCAATTGGATACAGAATTCAAATCAGCTAAATCCAACATTACATTGGACAGCTTTGCATTGGGAACCTGCTTTGCAATCGTTTTTATAGCCGTATTGACTTTATTTCTGTCACGGCCTGCTACGATAACCTCTGCTCCTTTTTTTGCCATCATAAGCGCTTCCTGATACCCCAGTCCTGAGTTTCCTCCCGTAATGAGGATAACCCGCCCGCTCTGACTGGGAATATGATCATATGTCCATTTTCTTTCTGCCATAATCGTTCCTCCTTATTCGTGTTGGATTTACATTCATATTTCATTTATTATGGAAATCTGGCATTTTGGCATTAACTATAGGATTTCCGATAAAATATACAGGGTTGTTATTAGCTTGTCATCTTTAAAGCGCCGTTGGAATAATCGAATCAACATGTCATTGACCAACATTAACGATCTTCCTGATCCATGCAGGCTCGATCGTCGCCGCCCGCACAAGGACGTCGGCACAATCTCCAAAGGGTAGCGGCTGGAATGGCGCGATGCGAGCTGCTGGACCTGCTGTATATTTTAAAGTGCCATCCGCGTATTTAAGCACGGACGCTCGTACAATGACCCATTCCAGTCCACTCCGCATTACCTCCTGCTCGGCAATCGCCTTATCCTCAATCGCTCTTCTGAAGATGCGGCGCATCATGACTACTGCCCATCGATTGACGGCGGAAAGTTCTCTTCCATCGCTCAAATTAATGCCACTCTGCATAACCAGGCGCTTAACTCCCGTACGCTGACAGGCCACAACAATATTCGAGATTCCCTCCGACATGACGGTCCCCGGCGAGAAGTTTGCCGCCATGGTTTTTTGGGCCGCGGTAATATTCTGGAATTTCTTCTTTTCGTCACCCGGCCGGAAGTTGCTAGACGGACCAATGCAGCTGATTACTGCATCTGAACCGGCAATGGATTGGACCATACTTGCCTTGTCCATTACATCCCCTTGCCGGATAATGAGCCGTTTTGTGGGGGAAATAACTTCCGGCCGTCGAGCCACGGCTACAACCTCATGGCCCAACTTAAGTGCCCGCTCCATCACTTTCCTTCCAGTTCCCCCTGTTGCTCCAATAACCGTTATTTTCATTGAGATATTCCTCCTTCGATTGTTGATCATGTTTAACTCTATCCGCTAATGCGCACATAAAATGCACATTTGTATATTAATAATCAACTATGTATAATGGTAAACGAAAATAGAAATTCTACAATTGTTAAAAAGGCAGGGTCCGTGCATTAGTACACTAATCCTTTATAATTGTGTATTTAATTTCAGGAAAGCTGGTGATTATCAAGTGTTAAAGCCTGATCGAAGGATACGTAAATCCCGCAATGCAATAAAAATGGCTGTTATTGATCTGATGATTGAAAAGAAATTTGATCAGATTACGATACAGGATATTTCCGATAAGGCAGATGTTAGCCGAAGAACCATTTATCTTCATTACATGGATAAATTTGATCTCCTGGATAAGCTAATCGAAGAACATATTGAAGAGCTGAGGGAACTCTGTGATTTGGCAGGCAATGACTCCCATTATATGGATGCGGTATTGTTATGGTTTGATTATTTTGAAAGTCATTATTTATTTTTCTCCGCAATACTTGAGAGCAAGGGGGGGCATTTTTTCCACAATCGATTCCTAGAGTTTTTTCTCCAAGAGTTAAAGAAAAATGAGAACGAAATCCCGGAAGATAGCAGTCGAGGATTAACTGACGGTGAGGATGTTGATATTCAATTTTTAGGAGGTGCTATCGTAGGGGTAATGGAATGGTGGTTCAGGAATGGAAAGCCCTACCCTCCTTCCTTCATGGCACAACGTTTGGGATCATTGCTTGAAAGGAATCTTGATGTTGATTACACATAATGTAAATAGAGAGAAGTTATCCTGAATTATTCATAGAAATAAATTTAACTGCTGTATTGTGGAAAATACCAAATTTCGGGATGACTTTTCAGTTCATATATTGGAATTGGGGTATACAAAGTGTCCTTTTCGTTAAAAAGCACACTCATTTCATTTTTCACCCTAAAAAAGGTCAGACGTATCCCGTTGAGTCCAAAATGTTCTTTATATATAACTGGTTTCAATCACCACCGATTGCTAGACAATGACCGGTAGCTGTTGTATTCGATTTAGCGTACTGAAAAAGGCGCCCTTATATAACGAACTGCTGGATAGCTTGAATGTTATGTATCTGCCGGAATGGATGATTCTTCCCGCTATCTTTATCAGACGCATGCGGATGGTTTGGATTCGATGCTTTTTCATTTCTTTCGGCATGCCAAAACGACGCAGACCATTATTCAAATTGTAGGCCAGTACTGCGATTTGCAGTTTATTTGCGTTGATTTCAAATTCCGTGCTGCTCATTTTGCCAAAAGCAAAGCCTAATTTCCCTTCTTTGATGAAATTTTCCATTGTGCCACGTGCAGCGTAAAATTGTATCGTTTTCTTTGGAGAGTCTGCCAGCGTTGTCACGACGAAGGTTGGAATGAAAAACAGTTCGTCAGCCGGTTTTTCCAACTTCAACATTACTTTTCGACTTTTGTTCCAACTGCCCGCCTTGTATGTAAATTCCCCGTAGAACACATGGATTTGTCTCGATGTGTAAACACTGCCACGGCGCAACGCTGCTTTAAGGCAGTCTCCTGTTTCGCCTTCGAACATAAGAATGGGATGGTAGCCGTTTTCACCGTAATGGAAATTGAAGGAACTGCCATACTGATCCCCGTAGGTCGGAAAATTGGTTGAATCAATATCCAACACTAAAATCTCAGGTACATCCAGCTCGTGAAAACGGTCGATGATTGTCCGATTCACTTCTTGAAATTGTTTCATCGTGTCTTTATCCAATTTCTGATTTAATCTGGACATCGTAGGTTGAGAGGCAAGTTCTTCTTTATCCAAAACAGTAGTTAGAGCCGGATCGTGTTTTAAAAAATCCGCATGATCATCGGCGTGATAACCAGCCGTATTTTGAAAAATTTTTTGCATAATCACATCGCAATTTTGATGATCCCGGTGAGTAACATCATCCTTAATTTGCACCATCTTTTTAATGGCAGTGCTCATGCCAATCACATTGTCGAATTCTTTGTATAGCAGAATACCGGCATCAACTGTTCATTCGCCGCCATCAAAATTTACTTTCACATCTTTCTTGAAATTCATGCTTTGTTCGTTTACACTTTTCATTATAGGAGCCCCCTTGGTATTGGTTTAGACACCTATTAGATTACCAAAAGTTGGGCTCCTTTTCCTGTTTTTCACTTTCACTTTTTAGGTGAAAGTCCTTTCCCGTAAAAATAACTGATGTAGCAGGTTTGGCTGTGATTATATCTTTAAGCTATGAATAATTCAGGTTTTTATGAATAACAATGAGATTAATGAAGAAGAAATGCGAATATGGCATATGTGGAAGGGTACCTTTCAGGACATCTTCGGTCGTGTAGTCAAAGATATGTCCGAGCATACCGGGCTATCAGATGGTGATTTTGGAATATTAGACCGGTTAGATCTTTACGGCAACGGTAAGCTTCGCCAACAGGAATTAGCTGACTCGATGGATTGGACGAAGAGTCGATTGTCCCACCATCTGACGCGGATGGAACGACGTGATCTCGTTCTGAGGAGACCATTAGAGACTGATCGTGGTGTTCAAGTCATTATCACTGCCACTGGAAAATCAGCATTGGATGATGCACGTCCCATCGTTTCAATGGCCATACGCAAACATTTCCTGGACCTATTAACCGATTAAGACATTGAATCGATTACTGAATTGTCGAGAAGGACAAAAGCCAGGTCTTCCGGGGCTTGTAAACTCCTCCAACCTAACCGCGTATTTGGGCAACACTAAAAGACAAGAGCCCGATACAATCTCGGACCCTTTCCCTCAAATCCTTCCTTGGCTCAGCTAAGTTATTCCTTCAATAAAACGGCCCTAGAAATGAATACCGTTATTCCGAGAAAGCTCCCTTTGCGGCATTTTCCAGTTAGTTTAGTTTTCAGCTATCAAGCCTTTATCTTTATCAAGAATGTGAGCAAAAACTTTTTCCAATGTTAAATAATCTCTTGTAATATTTACATGATGGATTACCAGTTGCTTATAATGAGCAGCAGCCTTATTTAAGCATGGCCATGGACCTTTACCGAAAGGACCCGCATCTTCTTCTACTTGCAAAAAAAGCTCAATATCTTGATCCAAAAAATATAGAAACAGTAAATGTCGGAATGGATGTACATGGCGCTTTATATTACGTGTTAATACCTTTAACCAATTGTATTCATTTTCTGCATTTAGTCCTGACTTGTACGTTTCCAAAAACCCTTTAGGGAACTTTGCTTGAAAGGCTTCAAATAATTCCATTTGCCTAACTCGATTTGATGTAGTAATTAAATTCTTTGCCCTAAGGAGCAAACGATATCTTTTAAAAACACCCTCATGTGAAAGCGCTACCATATCGACATTAAAAAGCTGATATGCCATCCTCGCGAGTGCAACTTGAATATCAAAATAATAAGGAGACTCTACTTTTTGTAAAGTTGAATAACCCATTCGTTTTTCATCAAACCGAATAAACTCAATTCTACTTTGTGTAGTTAAATCAATTGGATATTTCCTCAACCGTAAATAATGAGAGCGCATAATTCAATCCCCTGAAGTTGATGTTCACGATGAATATCCGTATTTCTTAATATCTTCTTCTGCGCATAATGGACAATAATAAAATCCGTCTTTTTTACAAATACTTCCGGCAACCATCCCTAATCTTGTATAAAGACCCTTGCCATCGTCTTGGACATCCTGCATTATTTCCTTTTGCCTTTTTCTAGAAAGAAATGGAGCATAGAAAGGATAAATTGTATGCTTTCCTAACAATTTTTCTACTGAGAAATGATTTCCTATTTGTTGAGACAACGCATTGAAATGACTACCAATCTCTATACTTGGCACTACAGAACGTCTTTGAAACACTTCTTCCAATGTATCTTTGTAATCAATATTTCCACTGTAAAAGTGATAACGTGCTATCGCTGAATAATTAATTCTTCAGGGTATGGCTCATGTTAAGTCGCTTTCAGAAATCACTTTTGCGTAAGGGTCGCTAATCGCAAGCAGTTCACCCTGCTGGATATCTATAATTAGGCTGGAATATAATTCCTTTCTGGGCATAGCGCTACTCGTATCAATATTAACAATATAAACATGTGTCTCTTCAATATCTATTATCCGAATTCTCTTTGAATCTGTTACATATTGAAATACCTGATTAATATAAATCATCCGTATTTCACCTTCCCCAGTTTACTTTCATCATTATACTTAACATCAATTGGCTGCTTTAAATCGATAGGCTTGTGCATATCTGTAACCATGATTTTTTTAGCAAGCAAATGATAAAACAGCGTCACACCACTTCAAAAAGGCAAGTGTGTATCTGCATCAAACTCACTAGCAATCTCTCGGATACTTCGCGAATTACTCAATAGGCGATTCATAAGAGACATTGATAAATCTTCAATATGCTGGTTAGCCATTTCTCGATATACATCATCGTTTCGAATATCAAAATATTCATGGATATAACTAATATTTCTAGCCATGGTCTTATCAATCTCTTCCTCTGTAACAATGCCCCAACCAATGCCTTTACGCTTCCAATATTCCCGGTCAATTTCGAACTTCTCTAACACACGTTCTTCTAACAGCTTTTCTTTCATTTTGATAGTATGAGCGACTTCATATACGCCTTGTCCTTTATCAACTGTTAATAAAAAGTCCGTTGTCATGACAATAGGATTACCTGTTCTTGGATCAGCCGGATGTTTAATTCCAAGCTCTTCCGCAATAACAATCGTCTCTTCTTGTGGTAATAAAGGAAATTGTTCACGAATACCTAAGGAAACATCTTGAATTTTTAGCCATGGCTGATAATTTGCCCCACTCCCAGTTCCTCTACCTTCTTTAATCCACTTATCGACTTTAGAAGTTCTTTTTCTTTTCGCCACAAAAACACCCCTTTAGAGAATCATATCCAAAGGGGTAAAGCTTCGCAACTTTTTTATAAACATCGCGACTTTGTTTTAAACATCGCATCTTTTTTACAAACGTCGCGACTTTATTTCAAATCCATAAAAACTCTCACAATATATATCCACCCTACTCCACCGTCACACTTTTCGCTAGATTTCTAGGTTTATCGACATCACAGCCACGATGTAAAGAAGCGTAATAGGCAATGAGTTGTAATGGAACAACAGAGATAAGAGGTGTTAGTAATTCATGTACAGCAGGCAATACGAAACGATCTTCATCTGTTTCAAGACCTGCCATTGAGATGATGCATGGGTTGGCGCCGCGGGCGCCGACCTCTTTGACGTTGCCGCGGATGCTCCAGTTGACGTTTTCTTGGGTTGCCAAGGCGATGACAGGTGTTCCGTCTTCAATTAAGGCAATAGTTCCATGTTTGAGTTCTCCACCAGCGAAGCCTTCTGCTTGGATATAGGAAATTTCCTTTAGCTTTAAGGCTCCTTCTAAGCAGACGAAGTAGTCAAGAGAACGCCCGATAAAGAAGCAATTCCGTGTAAATGGCAGGAATTCGCTTGCGATTTTTTCAAATTCTTCTTTTGAATCGCAGAGGGTTTCCATGGCATTTGCAATGATTCCGAGTTCGTGTATAAGGTCAAATCCGGGATTCCATCCGCGAGATTGTGCCACTACATTCGCTAGAATGGCTAGTACAGCGATTTGTGCAGTATAGGCTTTTGTTGAAGCAACAGCAATTTCGGGTCCAGCATGGAGAAGCATCGTGAAGTCTGCTTCACGTGATAATGTTGAACCTGGAACATTGGTGATGGTTAGGGCTTTATGGTCCAGTTCTTTTACTTGGACTAAAACTCCTCGACTGTCTGCCGTTTCACCGCTTTGAGAAATAAAGATAAAGAATGGTTTTTCAGATAAAAGCGGCATATTGTAGCTAAATTCACTGGCAACATGGACTTCAACGGGAATTCCCGCCAACTTCTCAATAAATTGTTTTCCGACAAGCCCTGCATGGTAGCTTGTTCCGCATGCAACAATATAGATGCGGTCACTTTCCTTCACAGCTTCTATAATGTCTTCTGCGATTTCCAGTTCCCCTTCTTCATTCTGGTATGCTTGGATGATTTTTCTCATGACTAGAGGCTGTTCATCAATTTCCTTTAACATATAGTGCGGATATGTCCCTTTTTCAATATCGCTCGCATCAATTTCTGCTTTATATGGTTCACGGTTGACAATTTCACCAGCAAGATTTTTGATCGTCACTTCATCCTTTTTCAAGATCACCATTTCTTGATCCATCAATTCGATATACATATCCGTTACTTGAATCATCGCCATCGCGTCACTCGCCACGACATTAAATCCGTCTCCAACCCCAACAAGTAATGGGCTCTTGTTTTTAGCAACGAAGATCGTGCCTGCGTTTTCCATATCTATAATCGCAATCGCATAGGATCCTTCCAGTAACGGCAAGGTTTTGCGGATTGCTTCTTCTGCATCCATTCCTTCGTCCGCAAACTTTTCAATCAATTGGACAACCACTTCAGAATCGGTGTCACTTTGAAATAAAACATCCTGTAAATATTTCTGCTGCAACAATGTATAGTTTTCAATGACTCCATTATGGACTAGAGTAAAACGACCTGAAGCACTTTGATGCGGATGTGCATTGGAACGACTTGGCACTCCATGCGTCGCCCAACGTGTATGTCCGATTCCCACATGGGCTTTGACATGTTCATCCACCACTTCACGTAACCGAGCAATTCGTCCTTTTTCTTTAAAAACTTGAACTTCGGTCTCATCCATCATAGCGATTCCTGCTGAATCATAGCCACGATATTCAAGCTTTTCCAACCCTTTTAATAAAATTTCTTTCGCCTCTTCGTATCCTACATAACCTGTAATTCCGCACATTTCCAGTTCCTCCTTTGGAAAGGAGGCAAGCAGCACGGGGGCATACTTACCCCCTTCTCTCTGATGTTTATCTGTATGTGCACATCCTCTTTCCTTTGTCCACCGAGTCGCCTCGATGTTTTAAGAAAGAAAATTCGACTGTGTGTCCCAGCCGGGAGGTACCCGCCGAATCCTCGATAACCTCCACCTCGTCAACTAATCTTATTTTCTCGTTCGATGATTAGTTCTGGCGCTTAAAATAATTAACCTCTATGCTCCTTTCTATGTTTGAATAAAGTGAAACAAAGATTATCATACTATACTATTTTTTGTTTGGTCAAGATGGAACAATGGACAAGTACCTACTTATTAAAATTGGACCAGCGCAAGTTCATCTGATCGGAAAAAATATGATGTGGGTGTGATTTCTTTATATCAAATTTGGTATGACTAAAACCACTTCATGTTCAACGTATTCTCTTTTTTCCCCGTTGTTCATGCAATTTGAAGATTCCATAATCAACTTATTTGCTTTTTTTCTCCATCCGTACACTATGACGACTTCGTAAACAATGTATCTTCTTTTAATCAATGAATTTTGTCGTGACTTGAGACTTTTCGTGCAAATAGATAGAGCCCCTCCCCCTCACGCACCTTCACGAGGGACTCCTTTTTCTGTGCTTTAAACCTTTTATGTTTGTGGCAATCGCTCCGTCTGTATTGCTTCTTTTTGTTGTTTTTGAAAAACCATTTTCGATAAGCCAATTCCCAGTTCATACAGGATAAACAATGGAATTAACACAATCAGTTGGGAAACAAAATCAGGTGGTGTAATAATCGCAGATACGATCGCTAGCACAATATAGGCATATTTCCGCGATTTCGCTAATAGTTCAGGGGTAAGGATTTCGATCGCCGTTAAAAACATTAAGATAAAGGGCACTTCAAACAAAAAGCCCATAGGGATGGTCGTCATCAGCAAAAAGGAAAAATAGCTTTGAGTCGTAATCATCATCTCAAAATTAGTTGTCCCAAGCTTTAATAAAAATTGGTAGGAAAAAGGAAACACAATATAAAAACCGAAAAGAAGTCCACTCATAAAACTGAAAAGCATGGCAGGAATATATCTTAATGCCTTTTTACTCTCTAAATCGGTCAAAGCCGGGCGAATAAATTTCCAGACCATCAAACCAATAAAGGGAGCAGACACCCCTAAACTTAAGCTGCCTGCTATTCCTGTATAAAAACGAATCACATCCAAGGGTCCTAACATTGTCAATTTTTGCCCTTTAGTAATGATGGGAATCATTTTCTGTGTAAAGATTAAAATCACCATAAAACTAACGCCAATAAATATACTTGAATAAATGAGCATTTTTCGTAATTCACTTAAGTGTTCAGTTAAAGTTCTTTCTTCATCCATATTAGAAAAACCTACTCTTTCGTAGACTCTGATGCCGGCTGAATGACTTCAACAGAATTATTTTTCGTCTGCTTTTCTGCTTCATCCGCGCCCATTATTTCATTGGCGGATTTTTTAAACTCTGACAAGGTTTTTCCAAAGGCAGCGCCAATTTCCGGTAATT
Organism: Lederbergia sp. NSJ-179; assembly: GCF_022867885.1. Classification (GTDB taxonomy): domain Bacteria; phylum Bacillota; class Bacilli; order Bacillales; family Bacillaceae_C; genus Lederbergia. The sequence goes on from NZ_JALIFP010000008.1 coordinate 67,137, forward strand.
TCTTAGGTCCAAAAACAATCAAAGTGATGATGAGGATAATGATTAATCCCGGAACACCAATCTGTTGAAAAAACATATCTGACTCCTTTCTAGGCTAGTTGTCCGCCTTTTTTACTATATTGAATGATTCCTTCTGAAGCCCGATAAGCCAAGGCTCCAAGAGTTCCTGTAGGATTATACCCGCTGTTATGTGGAAAAGAAGATGCCCCCACAACAAATACATTATCAGCGTCCCACATTTGCGAATAATTATTCACCGCGGAAATCGATGGGTCATTCCCCATTGGGACGCCACCGACGTTATGTGTGGTTTGATAAGGGACGATATTATAATCCTCAAGCTTTCCATAGTTTTCGATGATATCGGCTCCCATTTCTTTCATCACTTTATCGCTTTGTTTATTTAAATAATCATTTAAGTTACGATCTTGATCAGTGAAATTATACGTCATTCTAAGTAACGGCACACCATATGCATCTTTAAAATTCGGATCAAGATCTAAATAATTATACCTATAAGGCATGGAGGCGGCTTGAAACCATGCATCAATCGTTCTTGTATAATACTTGATTGACTTTTGTTTAAATTCCTTCCCCCATAATGGAGTTCCTGATGGGACGGCATTGCTTCCGATAGGCCTGAAACCTGATTGGCTTACAACCAAAGACCCACCATGAATAAAATCAAGATCCCCATGATCGTAATTATCCCCATTAAAATCATCCACTGTTGTTCCAAGTGCTCCCGCACCCATATAGGAATTAAACCTTTCTTTTTCAAAAAATCCCGTTGTCCCTGGATTCAACTGATAACAATAGTTTTTGCCAATAACACCGGTTCCTGTTTCAGGATTATAAGGAGTCCCCAGTTTGGACACAAGCAAAAGCTTGGAGTTATTCATCACATAGCTTGTTAAAACAACGACATCAGCCGGTTGAATCACTTCTTCCCCTTTGATTGTATCAATATATTTTACCCCTGTGGCCTTCCCGTTTTTATGGATGATCTCAATCACGTTAGCATGGGTTCTTAGTTCATAATTGCCCGTTTTTTCTGCTGTCGGAATAACCGTTACATTCGGTGCGGCCTTAGCTCCGTATTCACAACCAAACCGTTCACAAAAGGCACAGTATAGACAAGCGTTTAGTTTTTCGCCATCCGGATTTGTATAGCTCTCAGATAGATTTCCAGATGGCATTACATATGGGTGCAGGTTCATCTTTTCGGCCGCTTTTTTAAATTTATTCGTCATGACCGTAGATTTCATTGGGGGAGTTGGATAATCATCACTTCTCTTTCCGCCTAATGGATTCGGTTCACCTGAGATTCCACATGTTTTCTCAAATTTATCATAATAGGGTTCTAATTCATCATAGGTGATCCCCCAGTCTTGAATAAGGTAATCCTTTTTGATTTTATTTTTACCGTATTTTTCAATCGTTTTTGTTTTCAATTCAAAATCATAGGGAAGAAAGCGAAACGTATGCCCATTCCAATGGACACCTGCTCCACCCACTCCTTCACCAAGCAAAAATGACCCTAATTGGCGCATTGGTAATGCTCTTTGATCCCGTTTATTCCGAAAGGTAATCGTTTCCTTTGACACATCCTGCATTAAATCATAGCGGATCGCATATCGTAATTCATCGTGGACCATTGAAAAGTCTTCTGGATTCCGCTTATCCCCTCCTCTTTCTAGTCCCACTACCTTTAATCCGGCTTTTGCACATTCCGCAGCAATAATTCCTCCTGCCCAACCTACTCCAACGGTAACGACATCTGTTTTCGGTAAGGTTTTCGCCATATCCATTATCCTTTCTTAACCATTAGACTTTTTCTGTGTTGGCATATGTGACGTTAAACTAACTGGCTCTATTTCCAAAAATTCAGTCGCTTCGATTTTATCAATATAGCTCATTTGGTTACCGGGAAAGCCCTTCATTTTCCAACCTCCCATGTCACGGTTCCCACCATAAAGGGGATCAGCATAAACACCTTCCAACACAACCATCCGTAGTAATGTGAAAAAATCACTGGACGTGACCCCAGCCATTTTCACATTGCCTTTTTCAAAATCAGTTAAAATCTCATCCTGTTCTTTATCCGTTAAATCGGTAAATTCCTTCTTATATTTTTCTTGACTATAGGACTGAATTCTTGAAATCCCTTGACTAAAAATTTCATTTCTCCGCAGGTGAGATTGAAAACCTTGTGTTTCGATCCCCGGATAAAAAGGTCCCATCATATAATCTCGCGCATTATTTCCCCATGCACCAGCCAACTGATGATCGATGTAATAGGGAACATCCAGATCAATCGCTCCCGGGCCAAGATCATCAGTTGGAAAAATCCGCTCAGATGCCTGAGACAGAACCGTGAACTCCTCCGGATTTGAAAAGTACATCATGGCACGTTGATAACTGACTTCCGGACCCTTCCCTCTTCCCTCTTCCGGAGACGTCTCACTTTTTCTGTTCGTTTTAAGGGTTTGTTGTGTGATAAGGCCTCCTAGAACTCCTCCACCAACAACACCACCCGCAACATAACTACCTTTTCGAATAAACTCTCTCCGTGTCATACCCTTTTTATCTTGTTGGTCACTCATTCCCGTACTCCTTTCATCATGTATTAGAAGGTATTATTTACAATAACAGGGAATTTACGCATATAAGAGGAAGATTTTTAAAAAGCTGCTTCCATTTGCCTTCTAGTATTGTTTGTCCAAATGACAGCATATATATGGGATAAATACGTGAAAAGGGGGTAAAAAATCGCAATGTTACCATTTAAAATACTTCGATATGTAGTTGCGTATGTTTTTATCATTTCCGGTTTGATGAAAGTTTTCAGCCCCGAGCTTGGTCATTATTTTATTAGTTTGGGCTTGCCCTACCCACAAATGATGCTTTATGCCGTAGCCTTCATTGAGGTCATTGCAGGTGGTTTTCTTCTATGCAATATCGCAACAAAACTCGCAACGATTCCACTAATGGCGATCATGATCGCCGCGCTCATTATCACAAAAGTCCCGATTCTCACTACGGATGTCTTGAAATTCGCCTTCGAAGCGCGTTTGGATATCACGATGTTTGTTTTACTTTTTCTCTTATATAGGTCAGAAACTTCATAAAAAAGGTTCCAGAAGGGATAGCGTAGAAGGGGCAGCTTCTGAACAAATGAGGTTGTTTTAGACGTATCATTTGAAAAGGATCGGTCCAACATTAATTTTTAGATACAAATCCAACTCCTCGTTTTAACAAAACGAAATTGGGAATAATAAGCGATATATCGCTTTTTAAGGAGTGTTTTGATTGGGTGCAATCGAACGAGGTAGTTACCTCTTTGAGCCGGAGCATAGTATAATTGCCCAGAATGGGGCCATTCATGTTTATAAGGATGGAGAGTTTGTGGAGGAAATCACATTTTCCTTTTCCGGGAAATATCCTGAGCTTGATCAAATTGAAGAGCTAGTGGAGGATTATTGTGAAGAGCGGGGAATTTAAACCTGATAAGGATCACAGCTAAAGAGGCCACGTTTGTGACAACCTCGATTCGGGATAAGTTTATACGGAGACTTAGGCAGCGTGATCTTGAAATAACTCTTTTAAAAGCTTGGAAGGTTAGGAATTTCCGTAGTTGGTACGAGAGAACCTCCTTGGCACTTATCAAGGAGGCTCTCCCATTTTATAGATAAAATCATTTAGGGCACAGCCCGTATGGCTATTTCCAATTTTTCCGTAATCAACTTCCAACAATCCGATCTGCCAGCCGATGCCATCTTTTACGATGGTATTCAATAAAGGATGGGACGAGTCCAAGTGCCCACCCGATTGGTCCTGCATACCAAACACCGATATAGCCAAACATCATTCCGAGTAGCAAGGAAAGACCTATTTTTGATATTAACTCTACAATACCTGATATCAATGGAGCTGGCACTTCCCCCATACCGCGTAATGTATTGTTATAAAGCCAAATCAATCCAAGGAAAGGGAAGAAATAAGCACTAATGGTCAAAAATTGCCTGGACATTTCCACAATAATTTCACGATGGGCATCATCATCCGCTATAAACCAGCTAACAATGGAGTCGCCAAAGAAAAAGATCACGATAGAAGAGATGACGCTTAGTATAATCGAAATAAAGGCAACCTTTTTAAAGGCGTCTTCGATTCTATCCGTTTTCTTTGCTCCTAAGTTTTGTGCGGCAAAGGTTGCAAAGGCTTGCGCCATATTAAAATAAGCAAGTGTTGCAAATTGCTGGACCCTGAGGCCTGTTGAGTAAGCCGCAACAGCATTGTGCCAAAGGTATTGACAACACCACTTACGACCATTTCTCCAACAGAGATTAATAGACTTTGCAATCCCATTGGTAGACCAATTTTAGAAATCATCTCGATATTTCCCCAATGCCGGTGCCATTCCGATTTGGAAACCCGAAAATTATAAAACTTTTTATACATATAAATAATACATAGTACAGCTGAAATAATTTGGGCCATTATCGTCGCAATCGCAACCCCTGTTACGTCCAATCCAAATCCTATGACGAATAATAAATCCAATACAACGTTCAAAACAGAAAAAAGAATTAAGAAATGTAATGGCGTCCGGCTGTCACCAACGGCGCGAAGTACCGCAGCGGCGCCATTATAAACAAATAGCCCTACTCTAGCCGATTTTCGCACCATTCCTTTTTCCTTCTCCCCTACCGTTACTAGGGTAACTTTAATTTAAATACATCCAATGTTACTGTTCTACAAAGTCAGTGGCTTCCTTTTCCATGTCAGACACACATTTAAATACATCCAATGTTACTGTTCTACTGCAGCTAGATTTAGAAAAATGCGTGAAGTGGGGATTTAAATACATCCAATGTTACTGTTCTACTAATCGGCATAGCCTTTAGCGTACGTCCAAAAGCCATTTAAATACATCCAATGTTACTGTTCTACGTTTTTGGCGGTATAATGCCCAGGGCAAGTCAACATATTTAAATACATCCAATGTTACTGTTCTGCTTTGTCAGTCAATCGGATATCAGCAAATTTGAAAAATTTAAATATTCCAATGTTACTGTTCTGCTTATTTATTTCAACTACTATATTTGTAGGTGAAAAATTTAAATACATCCAATGTTACTGTTCTGCAAGGCTATATTAAGTGCTCAAACAGAGCTTGATTTATTTAAATACATCCAATGTTACTGTTCTGCTTGCAGATTTAACCGGAACAAACGAAATCATTGTATTTAAATACATCCAATGTTACTGTTCTGCAATGTGTTGAGCGCGGTATGTGCTATCTTCGTTTGATTTAAATACATCCAATGTTACTGTTCTGCGTAGCGTCTTTAACATGGGCGTCAAAATCGACCTGATTTAAATACATCCAATGTTACTGTTCTGCTCACAGTGCCCTAAGAGATGGCTGGCTCACTCGTGAATTTAAATACATCCAATGTTACTGTTCTGCAGTTAGGTGTTGGCAGGCTATTGGAGCTAAGACAAGATTTAAATACATCCAATGTTACTGTTCTGCGGGGAGCGAAGTAACAATCAAGCGGCGATGATCTTATTTAAATACATCCAATGTTACTGTTCTGCTTAAACCCACCGGCGCCGAATCATCCTGTCATTAGATTTAAATACATCCAATGTTACTGTTCTGCGACGAAGGGACAAAGGCGGTTATTAATCTACTGGAATTTAAATACATCCAATGTTACTGTTCTGCCCTTCTTCCAGGTTTCTTTTAATAACCTCAACCCCTATTTAAATACATCCAATGTTACTGTTCTGCAATTAGGAAAGGATAAATACGGACAGATTCAGGAAAATTTAAATACATCCAATGTTACTGTTCTGCCAGACAGCCGTGTGACAGTAGTTTCCAACGTTCCATATTTAAATACATCCAATGTTACTGTTCTGCACAAATCCATCTATATGCTCTGGTGATTTTCTTTTATTTAAATACATCCAATGTTACTGTTCTGCTTTAACTTCGGATTAACTTTGATTGGAACGATATGAATTTAAATACATCCAATGTTACTGTTCTGCAAGTTTGTCCACGGAGTTTACCTTTTCCGGTAACATATTTAAATACATCCAATGTTACTGTTCTGCAAGACATCCAACAAAATGGAATCAACGCAGAAGAATTTAAATACATCCAATGTTACTGTTCTGCTATGTTAAACAATCCGAAATACAGGCGAAAATGAAATTTAAATACATCCAATGTTACTGTTCTGCTGAATTATCTTACAGTGAGCCATGGCGAATTTTCAAATTTAAATACATCCAATGTTACTGTTCTGCGGTGACATGCGGGCGGGCGCACAGGCGTTTATTGAATTTAAATACATCCAATGTTACTGTTCTGCCCAATTCAAGGTTAATATTCTTCTTAGGGATGGACAGAATTTAAATACATCCAATGTTACTGTTCTGCCGGGGGCACCTGCTTTTCCGTTCGGTTTTGTCATTATTTAAATACATCCAATGTTACTGTTCTGCTAACTAAATCCATACCATTAAATACAGATTGCATTATTTAAATACATCCAATGTTACTGTTCTGCGGGCACTTATGCGGTCAACCGTTTGTTCTAGGCGGCATTTAAATACATCCAATGTTACTGTTCTGCGCAGCCGAGGAATTAAAAGAAGCCCAAGAAATAAATTTAAATACATCCAATGTTACTGTTCTGCTTTAACCCGGAGGTTAATGTCCGTACTTAGCTGACATTTAAATACATCCAATGTTACTGTTCTGCTGACGCTTGATGAACGAACTCAACCGAAGGAAATAAATTTAAATACATCCAATGTTACTGTTCTGCAAATAAGCGCGCACTGCCTCTTTGTCCTTGTCGAATATTTAAATACATCCAATGTTACTGTTCTGCACCTGTGTCTCACTGTAAGCTGGCACAGTAACAATATTTAAATACATCCAATGTTACTGTTCTGCGGTAAATTCATAGCTTCCAGCGTTGCACCTTTTTGTATTTAAATACATCCAATGTTACTGTTCTGCATAGTTAATGAATCGGGAGAAGCAACTATCCCTTAATTTAAATACATCCAATGTTACTGTTCTGCGCTACAATTCCTGGTGAAATGGAATACTATTACGAATTTAAATACATCCAATGTTACTGTTCTGCTGAGTTGGAACATTATCCTAAGCTTGCACTAGTAGAATTTAAATACATCCAATGTTACTGTTCTGCAATCGCACTCTTTCTTCCCGTACATTTTGCAGTTAAATTTAAATACATCCAATGTTACTGTTCTGCGATGGGTGTGTGATATTTGAAGAAGTTCATGCTTAATTTAAATACATCCAATGTTACTGTTCTGCGATAGTCGATACACCTTCACTAGCGCGAATCCATTATTTAAATACATCCAATGTTACTGTTCTGCGTATTGACCGGCGTATGCTCCGGTAAGGTCTCCCATATTTAAATACATCCAATGTTACTGTTCTGCGCGATGTATATACTCCCGCTATTGTCACCGTTATACAATTTAAATACATCCAATGTTACTGTTCTGCTATCCCACGCGCGCTTCGCTCCATTCACGTACAAGAATTTAAATACATCCAATGTTACTGTTCTGCGTTTTAGCGTGACATCCCCGTCTTTTGCCGCATAATTTAAATACATCCAATGTTACTGTTCTGCAGTTTGTCCGCGGAGTTTACCTTTTCCGGTAACATATTTAAATACATCCAATGTTACTGTTCTGCGTTAATACTCGATACGGACGAATTTAAGGACTTACATTTAAATACATCCAATGTTACTGTTCTGCGTTCAGCCTTTGCTTTTAGTTCCTTAGCGTGCTGTGATTTAAATACATCCAATGTTACTGTTCTGCTTTCTGGATAAACTAGAAAAAATGTGGACTCTTGTATTTAAATACATCCAATGTTACTGTTCTGCCCTAACCACGTGGGACGTGATCAGGATTTCCGCATATTTAAATACATCCAATGTTACTGTTCTGCGAAAACAACCAACCCCAAATACCGCAAGAGCAAGCATTTAAATACATCCAATGTTACTGTTCTGCTCCTTTAAATCCATTTGTAGATAGTAACTCATAAAATTTAAATACATCCAATGTTACTGTTCTGCCCATTGCTATCAACTGTAGCGATGGCGGCATCACTATTTAAATACATCCAATGTTACTGTTCTGCATCCTTTTGCTGACTTTTTTGACGGATTCTTGGCGAATTTAAATACATCCAATGTTACTGTTCTGCGGATTTTACAGACCGTAGCTTACGTGCACTAGAGGCATTTAAATACATCCAATGTTACTGTTCTGCATTTTTATATGGATGGATCAACACCAATGGTGCACATATTTAAATACATCCAATGTTACTGTTCTGCCGTTCCGTCCGCTAGTGTAACGCGCATTTTCGTAATTTAAATACATCCAATGTTACTGTTCTGCAGGCTTTGCTATCAGCATTCTGAACGAAGAAACAATTTAAATACATCCAATGTTACTGTTCTGCTTCCGATGACTTGACCACTTCTGCATCTGCTAAGATAATTTAAATACATCCAATGTTACTGTTCTGCAATACACGTTACCTAGGTCAGCGGATTTGCCGACATTTAAATACATCCAATGTTACTGTTCTGCAACTAACTCCAAACCATTTTGCTGGGCAAGAATAAATTTAAATACATCCAATGTTACTGTTCTGCAAAGCAGGCGACCGAATGAACGTAAGGAAACTACTATTTAAATACATCCAATGTTACTGTTCTGCACAGTTATATTCGAATAGGTAAGTTCCGTCTACTTATTTAAATACATCCAATGTTACTGTTCTGCCAGTTTGGTTACAGAGTGCAAAGAAATCTTTGGAGGATTTAAATACATCCAATGTTACTGTTCTGCCAGAAACCTTGTTAAACAATTCTTAGAGTTAGCCCAATTTAAATACATCCAATGTTACTGTTCTGCTCGTCTCGCCGCATCGGTAGCGGGAGTTAACCGAAATTTAAATACATCCAATGTTACTGTTCTGCGCCTTTTAACTTTTATTCCTAGCCGCCAATTTAGTATTTAAATACATCCAATGTTACTGTTCTGCGACAGGTCGGTCGTCCGAATCCCATGAGTTAGTAATTTAAATACATCCAATGTTACTGTTCTGCCCTGCAGCAAGAGCACCGCGCACTTCAACACCCTTTATTTAAATACATCCAATGTTACTGTTCTGCATTTCATCTAGAGAACTTATAACATCCCCTAAGGTATTTAAATACATCCAATGTTACTGTTCTGCTCTCTAAGTATTTCTTTTAATTCTTCTCTGTTAAGTATTTAAATACATCCAATGTTACTGTTCTGCCATAGCCATTTGGAGTTAATGGTAGAAGGCTTTTTATTTAAATACATCCAATGTTACTGTTCTGCAAAGCGCCACGAACCTCTACGCCTTTTTGAGCATTTATTTAAATACATCCAATGTTACTGTTCTGCACATCCAAGAGTGGCCGCAGGTTCCGGGAGCGAGATTTAAATACATCCAATGTTACTGTTCTGCTTTTACTCCATGAGGGCAAGATTCGCCCAGAAGAATTTAAATACATCCAATGTTACTGTTCTGCTTAAATCGTCTGTTATAGCTCTAAAACTCGTATTCAATTTAAATACATCCAATGTTACTGTTCTGCAAATGATGAAAAACAAGCTCTCATGAATATATTAATATTTAAATACATCCAATGTTACTGTTCTGCGCGATAAGGGAGGAATCATTATGTGGGCGGACAAAAATTTAAATACATCCAATGTTACTGTTCTGCAAGATGTGGAGGGCCTCTAAAAGGTCACACAAAAATTTAAATACATCCAATGTTACTGTTCTGCGAAACCGACAAGGAGAATCAGATAAAACAACGATATTTAAATACATCCAATGTTACTGTTCTGCATCGAATATGACGGAATACAACACTACAAACCGCTATTTAAATACATCCAATGTTACTGTTCTGCATCTTCTTCTCCACCTTCCAAAACCTTTGTCAGATATTTAAATACATCCAATGTTACTGTTCTGCGGACTAGCTGAAAAGGCCATTAAAAAGGCTATAGCATTTAAATACATCCAATGTTACTGTTCTGCACGAGGACGGCCGCGAGTGCTAGTAATAGTAAGATTTAAATACATCCAATGTTACTGTTCTGCCGAGTACGGGCGTCAAACTGACCGTCGTAGAAGTATTTAAATACATCCAATGTTACTGTTCTGCGTATTTCTCTTTATTCCATTGAACAATCTGTCGGTAATTTAAATACATCCAATGTTACTGTTCTGCCAAATTTTCGATAGGAAATCCGTTAGCGGTTTTCTTATTTAAATACATCCAATGTTACTGTTCTGCGCTTCCGCGGTAGTACCGGCTTCGTCCGCAATCCACATTTAAATACATCCAATGTTACTGTTCTGCGGCGATGACCATGCGACTCTAAAGGCGCGGATAGAATTTAAATACATCCAATGTTACTGTTCTGCATAAATACGTCGCCTTCCGCAATCTCGCCTTCTAAATTTAAATACATCCAATGTTACTGTTCTGCCTTTCGCCAGCTTCCGATAATTGTCCGCGAGCATATTTAAATACATCCAATGTTACTGTTCTGCCGGACACCTTACCGCGAAGCCTTGCGTCGTGAGGATTTAAATACATCCAATGTTACTGTTCTGCAGTCGTTAAGTCGACGAGTTCTGGCGGTGGTACGAATTTAAATACATCCAATGTTACTGTTCTGCGCCGTTTATTACTAGCTTTTATATCCTAATTTTAATGCAAAATTGCTTATATATCAATGTTTATAGAGTTTTTTCTCCAAGTATCTTTTTGTATTGTGCAAATAAGAGATAAATAGCCGAGAAACCATTTACACCAATACATACAGCATGTATCTTAAACTTCAAGGTTGGAGAATTTTATAGAAATAGTGCTTCTCCATCTGCTTTTAATGACGTACCCAATGTAATCTCAGTAAAAGCATGTTCATTCATCATTGTAATAATAGAAACAAAATCATAATCCTTTTCGATAATCGCTTCGATTTCCTTTCTCATCTTCATAATATTCGAAGGAGTAATGGCTCCACGAAAAACTGAATTTTGATGATGGGTCAAATATTTTTTACAAACTTTAAAAACCTTATGGACTCTTTTTTCGTGGACATCATATAAAACAAAGGCATAGTTTGCATTTATTTGTTTCGATTTTTTCATTATTGTTTCTCCTTATCGTCAAATGGTCTAAACACTTCACCTTCCATAATAAACTTGATTAATTTATAAGCATCTAACTTAATCGCAGTATGGTATGTCACTTTTCTTTTTAGTTTTGTATGCATAAACGCTTTAGACATTCTTTCCTCAAACGATTGGATAAAAATTTTCTTTCCTGAATCATTCAACAAACAATAGTTCAACTCTTTATCAAAGTGCTTTCCTACCTGTAATTTACGATTATTAATATTTTCAAAAATGGTTCGAAACACAATTATTGGTTTAAACACCTCACATAAATCCAAACTTAATGAAAAGCGTCCTTCTGATGGCTCATGCAAAAAACTAATCGATTGATTCAAATGTGTACGATATATTTGAGAAATAGTTTTCGCATATAACAGTGAATTACCAAATGAAATCAGTGCATTCATCGGATTATCTGGTGGTCGCCTTACTCGTTTGTTAAAGAGAAAACTTTCTGGTAAAAAATATTGAAATGAATCATAAAACCTTTTCCAAATTGTTCCTTCAATAAAAAGTATCTGTGGAATATTAATATCTTTCTCTAGTAATAATGGCACTTCTTTGCGCAGCCAATTTAAAAATGGCTTTAATTCCTTTGAACCATGCGTATAATAGTGATATAAAACATAATAAATATTATTTGCTATTCCCCCAACAATCGCTTTAGCTATCGGCATGCGAACTTGATGAAACGCTTCTGCCTGCTTTATTGTCAATCGCCCACTTACCAAACCTTCCTTTGGATAAAACGTTCCTGTATATTGTTGGTAGTAATTAAAAAAGTGAACCGTTATTCCAGCTTTAGAGAGCAATTCAAATAATTTACTGTTGATACTTACCTCATTTAAGCAATAAATCTCCTTTACCCCTTCAATCGGTATATAGGTATGTCCACGCTCATTTCGGAAAATCAATGAATGATCTTTCCGTTTTAATTCCCCCATAGACGTTAAATACTTGACCGCTTTCATTATTTCTCACCTCAAATATAGCAATATTCATAGTAAGCACATTTTTTACACTTTGGCTCGTTCAATACCCCAGCCACTTGGTCACTTTCAATATAAATTTGAATCTCTTCTAGGCGCTTCTCGAGATCCGCTTCTTTTTCTTTCGTTAATTCTACATATATCGTCTTTTTTTCTTGCTTATTTTTTTCAATAAATTCAATTTTTCCCTTTCTTTCAATTCCTTTATCTTTTAGTATTTTTAAATAATAGAGTGTTTGCCATTTTACCGCCTCGATATCTGCATCAGACTTTTTTACTTCTACTAAATAATCATCGGTAATTTTATCAATCCTAATATTCTCAATCGCTACTTCACTTTTCTTTGCTTTCTCAGCTTTTAATTCATGCAAAACCTTCCCTATGCGGACATTTTCGCTGTTATCTTCTAAATTAACTTTATTGGCGAATAGCCAACATTGTCGTTTACAATGGGAATAATAATTAACTATCGTTCCAGTAACTTTCATAAAAACAAGTCCTTTCCATAATTATTTAACTTTTTTTCATTAAACACCATCATACCTGTGTATTCATCCTTTTCTACAAAATGTTCCCCATGCTCAATATAAAATATTTCGCCGATTTTATGATCTTCATTTTGATCTTGAATAACTGGTTTGATATATGTCGAAAAGAGAAAATAACTCATGTCTTCTGCTAACAAGGAGAGTTTCACTCGCCGTTCTGCAAAGTCCATCTTTTTATCAAGTGTTAACTCAACAAATTGTCGCCAAACTTCCTTACCACTTATAAAAGTGCCATCTACTCGTGTCGTTTCATAGGCTACAAACACATCATACTTAGAATCATTAATCAATTCCATATGGTTTGCTACTGCTTCATATTGTATTTTTTGAACAAGTTGATGAAATGCATCAATATGATGTTCATTATGTTGTTTTTTATATCTCTCCACATCCATAAACACAGTTTCATAAAAAGGGCTAAAGTCTTTTACTTCTAACATAGATCGATACTTTTCGTCTAACACATTGTAAGGTAAACGAAAATCACCATGGTAAATGTTTTGGGCATCAATTAAATTAAAGAAATACACGTAGCAATCCGTTCGCAAACATGAACGATTAATACGACCGGCAAATTGTTCTTCGCCATCTAATAAAGCATAATCTTTAAATCCAATATCCATATCAATGTCTACACCTGCTTCAATTACTTGAGTTGTGACAACAATGACATCAGTCAACTTAAACGTCCCATCTTCATTTTTTCCTAATGCATCAACAATTTTTTTACGATAATGAGCATGATGACTGCCGTTCAGCCGTATAACTGGAATTCCTTCCCCTTCAAATTCCTCATGTAAAAGTTGATACATCTTTTCAGATGATTCTAAGCTAATACATTCAACTAAAATCCGTTTAGGACCTTGTTTCTTTCTTATTTTGACAATCTCCTTACTAAGCTCATCTTCTGTTATGCCACTTTTCGTTAGTAAATCATAACGAAATTTCACTCTATTCTTAAATAGAGGATTAGAAAAATACTGTTTCGCATTTGGTAATAATTCAACGATTTGTTGCTTTTTTGGTAGTAAACGATCTAGCTTCGGTAAAGTGGCTGACATAATAATAATTTTCAAATTTAATAAATCGGCGAATTGCCTCAAAAACTCAATAATTTCCATCCAAAGATCATTTCGATAACTTTGAATTTCGTCCAGAATAATGACACTATTGCACAAATGTGTGAAAGCAAGATTGGATTCTCTCCCTACACCAAATAAATAGTTAAAGAAGTTTACATGAGAAGTTAACGTAATCGGATACTGTAGCATTTGGCGATATAAAACTTCTTCTTTATAATCAAAAAAAGATTGCCCAGTTTGCTCTGAAACATCTACATGCTCATTGTCTGATTTTTCCTCCACCGCACGAACAATGGGGGTAACCGAGTTGACCACACTGATCGGATACGTTCTTTGTAAGTTTTGTGGAAAAATATGATCCATTGTCTTCTTTGTCTGTTCAACAAGTGTATTAAATGGAAAAATATAGAGAATTTTATTCAAATTGGATTGCTGCTCTAACAAATGTAAAGCCAAGTTAATGGAGATATTAGTTTTTCCCCCACCAGTTGGCGCCTCTAAATAAAATAAAGATTCATTTGGATATTGGAGGATTTCTTTCTCCGCCTCGATGTACATATCAGAACGCAGCTGATTAATGGGTGTACTTTTAAAATAATTGGTATTCTGTTTATACGCCTCAATCCCCTGAACGACTTTCGTGCTATTATAAGTTTCACGCAAAATCGCAATATCCTCTTTCTGTAAATATCGAAAGGAAGGCCGCTCCCCATTCTTATCATAGGTGTAGGTTGCATAAAAATCAGCAGCCACAAGCGTAGAATACAATAGTCGATTTAATATATAAAATGGGTAATGACTATGACTTTCATCATCAATATTTTCTTCTGCTGCAAAGGCAGATAAATAAAAATCAGCATAATATTTTTCTTTATTTTGGTAAAATTTTAGAAACTGAGGGTTAACTTGCAACTGATGTGCAAGAACCATTAAATCACTCTCATAATCTTTTAAATTGAAGTCTTTCAAGTATGTATGATGTCTTGAAATCATATAGGAAAAAATCAGTATAACGTACGTAAAAAAACTTTGCTTCTCTTCATCCTCTATTTCTTCAATATCCTCTTCAAACTCATTTAAATAAAGTAAAGCTGATAATAATGAATGTTTGGTCATAAGTGGACCATCAAAATGAATTGATTGTTTCATCTTCACTTTTTGAAAGGCTGGATTAATCTTTCCTAAATCATGTAAAGTAATAGCTGCATAAAACCATTTTTCAATCCTATCGCATTCTTCTGCTGTAAGTGATTTTCCTTCAAAAGTGATAGCCTGAATCGTTTTCTTGACAACTTTAGCTAAACCATTTTCTCTCTGTAATTGCTCTACAAATGACATCACAAGTTCCGTATGTTCGCCTAATGTTTCATCTTGCTTTCCTCCAATATGAGCAAATATTTTTTCTGCATGAAGTAATAGTTTTTCTATTTCCATTCTCTTTCCTCCATATCATAAAAGTGGGGCAAGTTCACCCCACTTTTCGTTTAGTAAAAAGAAACAATACGATCCTCTACTTCAGAAAGCATGACATCTTGATTGATAGTTTTCACTCGTCGGTTGGTACAAATCATTTCCTTAAAAACATAACTATTAAGTTTTTCATCCAAAGAGTATGGCAAATTCTCTCGATAAAAGTAACCTTTTTCTTGATTTTTTTTGGTAATTCTGGCAAATCCACCTAGCTCTGCATCAGTTGCTTGGAAAAGGGAATGGATTCGTTCTACTTCATTTGGTGATTGCAAATGGACAATTCGGACAGCATGAATATCAGCAGGGTGATCATTTTTTCCTAGATATGGCACGAAAGTTGTTTTTCTATTCATCATTTGTTCTTTCAACACTTGATAGGCTTCCGAGCCATCATCTGCAATATATATAGTCCAATGCGGATGTTCTAACCACTGTTCTTTGACCACTAAATTATTACCGGCTTCACCACTGGCATACCCGACACTGTTATTAAATGTTTGAATTTTTCTTGAGAAATAGCTTCGATCGCCCTTTGGAACAATCCCAATTTGTAAATGCTGTTGCTTCATGTAAAATTCAGGATATTGATTTTCCTCTGTTGGACCTTCTTCTTGGATACTGCGCTTTTGCTCATGATAGCCACCATAGCCAGCTATTGCACCAAGCATTCCCAAAAGAGCGATTTTAGGAATTTGGCTATAAGTGAAATATACATTTGCATTCACATCTGGCTTTTTAAAAAAGGCAGTCTTTCCCTTAAGTTCAAATGCTAAAGCTTCCATTACCTCACATCCCTACTTCAATTCTTCACGTGTATAAAGATGTTTTTTTATAAACGCATCGCTACTATTTTCGATCGCTACTTTATAAGGATTATAAAACAACTCTATTTGTTCAATATCAGCTTGAACAGATTGCAAGAATGAGGATAGCGCTTCAAAATCATAGACTATCTTTCCATCACTACCTTTATAAACACCGATATATTGATCTAATTGAGGCAAATATAAATCCGTTCCTTCCTTGCAAGTGACAAATAAAGCGAGTTCATTTTCTGCACCTGATTTGCTATTCGTATTTAATACGGTGGCTCCTTTCATCAGCCCTTCCCGTAGTTTTTCATATGCTTCAACAGTATATCCTTCGAAACCATCCAATAAATCAATATATTCATCATAATGATTGGGATTAACACTAAACGGATAAACATAATGTGCTTCATCACTGACAATTTTCTTACCAAGTGAAGAAGCATCGGCATCCTGCTTCTTTGAATTTCGAAACGGCGATAAAATATCTTGTACTTGCACATCTGTATCTTCATATTTATTCATTCCTTGTCCCACTTGGACAACGCCAGTTAACGCGATATTTTGTTTTTCTACGGCAAATGTCGCACCAAAATTAAGCACATCTAGTGCCGAAAATAAGTTATTTAACACGTCTTTAGATGAAGTTTTATCATCTAATTTTCCGCCAAATATATTATCATAGCGTTCTGTTAAATTCCTAGGTTGTATTTTCTCACCTGACTTTTCTGGAATTGTATATGATTTATAAAAAAGCACTTTTTCTCCTTGCTTTTCCCAAAAATTCTTCACAGAATATTTTAGCGCTTTATCGCTTCCGAAAATCGTTCCATCACCAATTGTCTTCGGACGCCCGGTAAAATCAGCATTCCAATTTGCCATATGCGAGGCAATTCCAACAACCCCATATACACGTTTTTTCATTGTGACCATTTTATTTCTCCTCCTCGTCATTCTTTTGATAAAATAGATTATTTGCACATAATCCAGCAATCAACATGCTACGATTATGGTCAGCAATTTTTGCATCTGTCTGATAACCTTGTAACATCGCCATTCCATTGTTAAATGAAGTATGGTTCATCCAAACCGCGTGCTTATACGTATCAAATAAATCAGTTAATTTATTTTTGAGGATATGTGCATTGCGAGATTTGATAATCGGTTCGGCGAGTCCATAGTTTTTATTTTCCTTATCGGCTACCGATTGTGATAATAGGTAAGACCCCATTTGTCCTGCTAAGAAAAAAAATTCGGTATCGCTTTCACAAGCAACCATATCCTTCTTCGTTTTCAGTTTTGTTTTTAAAGTCGTGTAAATATCCTTTATTTCGTCTGCCAATTTTATTCCCTCCACCTCGTTTATTTCTTTTAACAAAGCTAATCGAACTTGATAAGCATCAGCGATCTTATGAAATCGATGGCCTTTTGTTGTTTGAAGCAACTGATTTTCAATCAGATCTAACGAATACTTTTTAATAAAGGGTTCGATTGTTTTTGGTGTATCTTTGACAAGATAATCAAACAAAGCCTGCCTTGTCATCATATAAATAGAAACCATCTCACTCGTAAAAACATTTTCTTTTGGTTTCGGTGCCTCACGGTCTAATAGGTTCCTAGGCATATAGTTATTAAAAAAGAGTTGATTGATAACCGCTCTTAATCCTGATTTCTTTTCTATCGGCTCATAAGCTTTGGTAAAATATTGATCCCCCATTTTTTCTTGCCTTTCGAGTACGTTTTCAACTAGAAGAACCCATGATTCTTTTGCATCAAATGGGACATTGTCATAATCATCGATACTACCATTTTTATCTAGGGCTAAATAATAGGCTCCGTTTGCGATATTTTTCTTTTTTTCTTTTTTTTCTGTTCCTGGACCAAATGGTTGCTCAAATGACAGCTTAATTTCTTTGAATTTTCCTTTTTTTAATAACCATTGACGCAAATTAGTCATCATCAATGCCTCTTCCAAAGAAACCCTTGTTGGAACAACATCTTTACGTGTCTTCATTTCATAAAATGGCTTTTTCGAATTCATACTAATATCATATGCCGGGAGTCCAACTATTTCGTCTTCTAACAATTCATTGTACGTATTGACATTGAATATCCGTGGTAAAACATAGATATCATATTCCTTTTCGTATAAGGAAAGATCGACATCAAAATAAAGCTTCACATAGTTTTTCACGTTGTTTTCTTGAACCAATAAACGTACATATTCCATCACCTGTTCAAACTGTGTACGCCAAAACTGTTGAATCATTTCTAAGTTCTGTTGTCGTTTTTCAGATTGAATATATGAAATCAATTCATTAAATCTCTCTTTGAAAAAAGCTTCTCTACGTTCTGCTTCCAATAATTTATCCTTTTTCTTGCGAGCACGCATTGGGTAGAGATCTAATAACCTTTCATCTACATGCAATATTTTTTCGTTAAAAAATTTAAAATAATGTTCCTGCACAGCGCTTAAATCCTGATCGTTTTCTTTTCCATATAAATATTCTTTTTTTGCAAATAATGTAAAAACATTAACGTTATGGACAGACTTTTTAGGTATATCTAGTGATTTGTTCATATCATCATTAAGAACAGAACTTAGTATGTCCCGTTCTTTGAAAAAATGAAGCAATTGAGCATCTAATTTTGTTTCATCAGTCTTCTTATCAATCAGCATTGTTTCAACCGTTTCTTTAGAAAAATCTTTTCTAAAAGGAAGTTTAATATACAATCCTTCTTTTAAAGAATAGTTATCAAATAAAAAAGTTGGATTTTTCTGTACAGTTTCTGAAATTTGCGGCACGATATCTTTAAGCACAATGGTCACCTCCTTTAAATAAAATGAGCTAGACAGAATCCATTTCCTATAGCATTTTTTTCCGAAATTCCGCTCCCCAAAACCACATGAGCTAGTTTTTGCGAATCGGTATCTGTCTTGATTTTAACTCTTATTTTGTGTCCCAATAAGGTAATCCCTTTGTAGGCGACGGGTACAGGCTTGCGGTTTGTAAACTCAATACCTTCTATAAAACGACAGTGATCCACTTCCTCATTTAGTAAAGCTTTCAATTTCTTCTCTGCATTATCTTCCAAACGTCTAATAAACAAATCTACATCATCTTCTTGCATCCACGGCTGATTGTTTACGGTTACAATCACAGGAGTGACTGTGTATAGACTATCAATTTGTTTATCTTTGTACGTTCTATGTTCTACCGCAATCACATCCATCTGGTTTGAATGGTTCATTTTCATGCACCGCTCTAGCTGTTTCAAAAATGACTTAGAGAGGCTTCTAATGCGAAAAACATAAATATTGGCAGTCTTATAGATTTTTGTTTTGAATTCAATTGGTGATAATGAATCATACACATACCCTTTTAGTCCATTCTTTTTATGTAGGGATTTCAATTCACTATCAAGAAGCATCGTTTGATTTAGGAATTTCCCAATAAATTCCTGCACTCTATCGGACACAACATCTTCTTTTAATAAAACCGTGACAACAGATTCAAAGTAAATCATCCTTTTCCTCCTTTACTGGTATATTTTTCCTAACTCACATACAGTATAAATGACTCCATCCTCATAATCAAGTATTATTTATAATAATTACCTTTATATTGATTCATTAGTTCAAAACCCATTCTAATTAAGAATGAGTTTTTTACATCGTATGTTACGGTTCAAAAAAGAAAAGGCTTTATAATAATTACCTTTATATGTTTAAATACAGCAACTGTTATGGTTTTACTAGTGCGAACTAGAATTTAATTCTACCATCTCAAGATTTACAAATCATCCTCCTAATATACTGTCGTTCCGTTCCGACGATTTTACTATTATCTTTTTTCATCACATTATTCGCTGCTATAAAAGGTGCGACGTGTCAAGCGGGCCCTTACGGATGTCTTCCGGATATTTAATATATTAGACAAACGATAAAAAAATGCTCCCATGTTGGCACTGCCATCTTGAATCTATCCTTATCTAGTCTTCGATTCAGGACTCGATCCGTTTATCCCTTTTATTATATTATAACCCCAAAAAATAAAAAAGCCTGTCCATCACGTCTCATAGCCTTGTTCTAGGAGGGGCAGGGACACTAATCCTCGAATTTTTGATCTGCTCCCAAAGCTCTTTACTCCACCCCTATGGTCCCACCTTTCTCCACAACCGCAACACTCTTTTTTCTCATCATTTTATTCGCTACTATCGTAATCACAAAAGAACAAACAAAAGCGCCGATCATGGAAATGATAAATCCTACTACATTATCCGATGCAAATGGTGCGACAAAAGAAGGTAAATAGGCGGTGCCTCTTACGTTAAAGACGCCAACTAATGCTCCACCAACTCCGGCAGAAAAAAGAGCTCCACCAAAAACGAGTTTATTGGAAAACATAAAGGGATAGGCGGATTCTACGAAAGTACCGAAACCTAGGTTGATCATAAAGCCAGGAGCCGCAATGGCTGCTTTCCCTTTATCACGTGGCGCAATGATGTTCGCGAAATTAATGCCTGCGGCGACTATGACTAAAGAAACCATATCGACAGCACCTAAGAAACTGTTCCCGCTTTTTTCCATTTCAAGTAATACGATTGGAAGAATGGCTGCATGATAGATTCCACCTAGAATCCCCGGCCAAATGAGTAAACCAGCTACTGCACCAGCAAGGATCGGACTGAATGTGATCACCTGTTCAATAATTAGTTTGATATAACCGCCAAGCATTAAGGCCAACGGCCCTATTAAGTAGAATACGAGTAAACCGGCGAGAACTCCTGAAAATCCGCCCGCAACGATGTTAACAGTCGTCATCGGAAAGCGCCATTGGACACATTTAAGAAATAAAAATTGCACGAGTAATCCAGCCCCAATTCCACCAATCATTCCGCCAATAATGCCTCCATCGATCGATAATACCCCAGCAATGATACCAGCTACGATGGATACTTCATCTAAATCGGAGACTTGCTTGGCAGCAATAGCTGCAATCACAACAGGCAGGGCCTGTAATAATAAATCAAAGACTTCGCCCAGACCCGACAATCCAGGAATCTTACTCAATGCGAGAATAAGAGCTAGCGCTATAAAGGCTGGCAAGGAAGCCATCATAATCCCTCTAATATTGATTCTTTTGAATGGGTTTCCTGCTTTTGTCTCTGATGGTCCACCGATCACCGGTTGGTATTTGATGCCCCAAAATTTGCACAAAGAAGAAGTAAAGGATACGGCTCTCGTGCGATTCGAAGTCCCTGTTGTACCAGATGTCGAAATCACATTGGCCCCTTTAGAGGCCGTGATGGCCATCGATGTGCCTCCTGTCCCCACAACCGGAATTCTTTTTTCGACAGCCGCTAAAATGGCTTCCTTATTTGTCCCTTCTGGATCAATACTCATTGCGATCAAGCCATCAATTTTTCCATCCCGAATGTTTTGGGCCATCTCGGAATCGATTGAATTCGCCTCATCATTTACCTCTGTTAAGGTTCCTTCAAATATTCTAGTTGGCTTTGTTTCTTTTAAAATATATAGCCCTGCTTTCGAATGTTCCTTCGCCATATCCATCGAAACTTCCGCTCCAATAAATTGCACGGCCTTTATATTGATTCCAGCAGAATCACATTGAATAAATATTTCCTTTAGAAGCTTCTCTGGATCCTTCCCACCTAAATTATATAAATTTCCCCCACTACTTCCTAAAATCGCTATATTTTTCACAGGTACTCTCCCCTTACATTAGCTCTCTATTACTACGGAAATCCCCAATGGGGTTCACCACACTACCATATTATCGTACTAAAGGATTGAGGCGCACAATACTCCTTCGTTTGATTATTCTAGTATAAACCCGAAAAGAAAAATTTCAAAGACCGAAGTGTTAGATTTGATAGATTTCCGTTGTTTATAGAAGGAAAACGGTGTTGTTCAAAGGGGAGAACATTAACAGGTCAGATGAATAAACTTTCCAATTCATACTAATAGATGGGAAAGGGAATTTTTTTCTATAGAAAAGAGGGAGCATTATCAATAAATAAAAAGGCGATGATTGTTTCAACTTTTAAAAAATATGTCCCTCAGCTAAACTTACATTACTTTTCATAGACGTGTAATACGTATAGTTCATATTATGTTCGTTTATAATCATGATCTTCAAAATTCTGAGCTAACTGCTCTAAACGATCTTACGATTCCAATACCGATGGGTTGCGATCGCTTGCACAAATGCCTTTACAAATCTTTCCGTATTATCTTCTAGGACCACCCCTACACTCTGGCCCATTTCATCTGTTTCCAACCACTTTTTCCCATCATGCGTGGCACCGATCGGTTTGTAATGTGAGTATGCTTCATAAACAAATTGACCAGCTTCCTTATTAAATTTTACACTTTTACTGCTTCCTCTTACGATATAAACAGCATCAAATAAAACGGAGTGAGCTGTTAAGAAAGTGTGGTCAACCTTAAGTATAACTCCATCATATCCTCTCACTTTTCCGAATGTTTCACTAATGATTTCAGGCTGCACACCGTTTGCTTTTAGTCCTTCCAATACAAACTCTATATCCCTGCCATTAAAGCCATCTGTCAAAATGACGGCAACTTTTCGTGTATCTGCACTAAATTTCGTGTTTAACTGACTAAGAGCAGGAGAGGATTTTGTTATAGGGGATCCTCCACCTTTAGGTGGCATTGCTCCGATATATTCAGCAATGGCCAAAGCAAAATCTAAATTTACGTTAGCAAATATGTCAACTACCTGTTGCCTTACCGATTTGCTCTTCACCTTCCCTAATTCAAACCGAAAAGCATCGATAATATGTTCTTTTTCAGGTTTGCTCATACTATTCCAGAAAAGCGTTGCTTGCGAAAAATGGTCTTTGAAACTTTCACTTCTTGCGCGCACTTTGCACCCTTCCACTTTTTCCTGATAATGAACATATCCACCTTCTTCTTCCCCTACAGGCGTGGGTGTATTTCCTGCCAATGTATTTTTATGATAACTTACTTTCCCTACATTGATCGTTTGACGGTGATAGCCATCACGCTGATTATTGTGAAAAGGACACACTGGACGATTAATCGGTATTTCATGAAAATTTGGACCACCAAGACGAATTAGCTGTGTATCTGTATAGGAAAATAAACGTCCTTGTAATAATGGATCGTTTGTAAAATCAATTCCCGGTACAACATGACCTGGATGAAAAGCTACTTGCTCTGTTTCTGCGAATACATTATCCACATTTCGATTTAACGTCATTTTTCCAATGATTTTTACTGGAATATCTTCCTCAGGCCAAAGCTTTGTCGCATCTAAAATATCAAAATCAAATTTGAATTCATCCTCTTCGTCAAGAATCTGAACCCCTAATTCAAACTCAGGAAAATTTCCTTTCTCTATATTCTCCCATAAATCTCGGCGATGAAAGTCAGGATCTTCACCTGAAATTTTTTGAGCCTCATCCCAAACAAGTGAATGTACCCCTAGCTTCGGTTTCCAATGAAATTTAACAAAATAGGCTGTTCCTCTCTCATTTACAAAACGGAAGGTGTTCACCCCAAATCCTTCCATCATGCGGAAGCTTCGTGGTATAGCTCGATCTGACATTAACCACATGGTCATATGTACCGATTCTTGATTGCTCACCACAAAGTCCCAATATGTGTCATGAGCAGATGAGGCCTGTGGAATTTCGTTGTCTGGCTCTGGTTTAATGGCGTGTACAATGTCTGGAAATTTAATTCCATCTTGTATAAAAAATACAGGTATATTATTCGCGACTAGATCATAGACACCTTCTTCCGTATAAAATTTCGTCGCTAAACCCCGTACATCCCGAACCGTCTCAGCAGATCCACGAGAACCTACTACTGTTGAAAATCGAACGAAAACGGGTGTTTTTACTGCTGGGTTCTGTAAAAATTTAGCCTTCGTATACTTTCTCATACTTTCATATACTTGGAACTCACCATGGGCAGCAAACCCACGTGCATGAACAACCCGTTCTGGAATTCGCTCATGATCAAAATGCGTCATTTTTTCACGGAAATGAAAATCTTCCATTAAAGTTGGTCCGCGCTCACCAGCTTTTAAAGAAAACTCATCTTCAGCCATCTTTAATCCTTGATTAGTCGTTAGTTTTTTTCCTTTATCAACAACCCGAAATAGCTCCAATTGCTCATCTTTACTGTTTTCATTTATTTTACGTTCATCACTCAATGTTCTAAACCCTCCTTTCTTCCATAATATGAATGTACGTTTAGGATTATTCAGATCAGGCGATTTGAAGGAGGATACAGGTACTGAATGTAAGGTAGGTGGTTAAAAAATAGAGACTTATGATTTTCTTATTGTCCTAACAAAAATAAATGATTATAATGAAGGGAATTAAAAATAGATAATCCTTCATAAAACACAGCTTCACTTAACTTTAATCTATCTTTACTATTATTTTTATAAGAGGAGTTCTTCCATTATGATAGAGTTTTTTCAGAATTTTGATCCTGTGACACAGGCCTTAATTGCTACTTTATTTACATGGGGAATGACCGCATTGGGAGCTAGTATCGTTTTTGCCACAAAGTCCTTAAACCAAAGACTATTGGATAGTATGTTAGGTTTTGCTGGAGGTGTAATGATTGCAGCCAGTTATTGGTCTTTACTAGCTCCATCCATCGAAATGGCAGATGACCATGCTATAGGAAGCTGGTTTCCAGCAGCATCTGGATTTTTATTAGGTGGGATTTTTTTATGGGGGATTGATAAAATTTTACCTCATCTTCATCCGAATACCCCGATTGGCCAGGCGGAAGGATATTATCCAAATCAAAGAAAAAGAAGTACATTGTTAGTGCTCGCCATCACACTACATAATATCCCCGAAGGGTTAGCCGTCGGGATTGCTTTTGGTGCACTGGCGAATGGAGGAACGGAGGCATCCTTGGCAGGTGCTTTGACATTAGCACTTGGGATTGGTATTCAAAACTTCCCAGAAGGTGCTGCGGTTTCCATGCCTTTGAGAGGGGAAGGAATGTCTCGAAGGGAAAGCTTCTTCTATGGACAATTCTCAGGCATGGTTGAACCGATCGCTGCGATGATCGGAGCGCTAGCTGTCACATTTATCGAACCTATATTACCTTATGCTTTAAGTTTTGCGGCCGGGGCAATGATCTTTGTGGTAGCCGAAGAGGTGATTCCAAGTTCACAAGAAAAAGGGAATAAAGATTTGGCCTCTATGAGTTTAATGGTGGGGTTCGCCTTAATGATGGTTCTTGATGTGGCATTGGGCTAAATAAAATTTTGGTAGACGCCTTTTAAAAGAGAGATGCATAGCAGGTATAAGCCAATGAGGACAAGGAATGGCTATAAGAAAAACACAAACATCTTTACACTAATAGTTGTGCGATCTCTTGAACATAACACCAGCTAAATTAATTTGGCTG
This sequence comes from Lederbergia sp. NSJ-179, assembly GCF_022867885.1. Lineage (GTDB taxonomy): Bacteria > Bacillota > Bacilli > Bacillales > Bacillaceae_C > Lederbergia. Next base: position 92,818 of record NZ_JALIFP010000008.1, read on the forward strand.
TGGGATTGACCTCAATCCTTACGCAAAATAGACTATCCCCTGTGTTAAAGCACCATAACCAAATCATTCACTTGGAATATCCTATTATAGGAACTCTAAGGTAGGTGGTCGTTATAAATAATGAATCTTTAGCAATATTTGGTTCCTGGGTACAAGCTATAGGTACAACACTATCTGCAATCGGAAGCACATCTTCTTTAAAGATTAAGAATTCATTCCGCCGCGATTTAGATTTATACGGGAATGTGCTGCAAGCAACCGGAAATTCACTTGTAGCAGATAGCGCGCGAATTTTCACGTTGGATAAATTAGGAAATGAGGTCCAAGCAATCGGAAACTCAACATCCATAGTAGGGATAGTAATTGACTTCAATGAAGCCTCAAAACGAAAATTAAATATCAAGGGAGATTTACTACAGGCAGTTGGTGGAGGAATATCACTAGCTGATGGTTTCAGTAGTGAACCCTCTCCAGAACAGCTTTATACTATTTATGGAAACTTTCTTCAGATAATTGGCAGCTCATTACAGGCCTTTTCGGGTATAAAAGAGCAAAGTGGATTAAATGGACAAAAAATAAATGAAATCGGCACTTGGATACAAGCAATCGGCGCCATTATTACAGCCATCGGGCAAAGTATAGGGGCAGGTCCTCAGCTGGATAAGGAGTAAAGTAATAAAGGGATTTTAGTTTTCCTTTTCTAATGACTTAGTCATCCGACCAAAAGAATAGATAGTCATGTTAACAGAATATACACCCTTCCAAAGGTATTCGTGATTTGGAGAAGGATAAACCAAATTCCACAAAATATTAGGTGTATCCATTCTCCAGTTGCTTTTCATTCTTATTCACGATCGATAAGAGGTCTTTTTATTGAAAATCATTAAATGGTAATGATTTTAGGAATTGATTGTTGTCGATTACGTTTTTTACCCTTTTCGTCGAGTTTGGCCCTTTGGGTGTGCCACCATTTCGATTCAATAAAATCCATCTGAGACAAGCCAGAGCTTCGAATATTTCCAGCTCTTCCTCTTGAATATCGCTTTCAAGTAGATACGCTGAACGAAAGATATTGGCATATCGATCGGACAAATATATCTTAATGAGCATATATGACCAGGCAAAATCGTATCTTGGATCTCCTAATTGTACGTTTGTCCAATCAATCACAGTATATCGCCCGTTTTGCTCCAAAATATTTTCTAAATGGAAATCACCATGAATCATACATTTTTGTTTCATTTCAGTTGTTGGAACAAGAGATAGTAATGCATGATAGATGTCAGAGTGTTCGATCACTCCTGGAAAAAAATATTCGATAAAATCGTACTTAGGCAACTGGATATCTTTAATATCTTGAACGTGAATGGTATGAAAGATGTTCGCCATATCCTTCATATTCTTTACACTCACTTTCGTAACCGGCCTTCCATTAAACGTTGTGAATAATACCCTGTCGCCAGCGGCATTTGTTCCCCACCCCAATGGTTTAGAGACTGATAATCCTTGCTCAAATAGAAAATTCAACAACCGAAATTGCATCCGAATATCGGGTTTAGAATTCTTATTCCAAATTTTCAATACATAGCTCTTGTTAGCTGAATTGATTTTGATTACCTCAGCTTCAAATCCCTGATCGATTGGATGCATGGTGAAACTGTCCTTCTGATTTAATAAAGCATTCATACCTTCACTTTTTTCTTCCCAATTCACGTTATCGATAGGAGTTCCCAATCCAGATCTTCCCTCCATATGATTTGATTGCTATGTATAAGTCTAGTTTACATAGTGGAAAAATTTTATAAGCAAAATAATCTCATTCACTGAACCCTAAAAACACAATGCCTTTAATAGTTAATATGGCCCTAATCACAGGCTGTAGGAGTCACAATTGCAAGTTGGGATATACATCCTTAAATTCATTAGGTAGAACCATTTCCTCTACAAATTTAACTCATCATCAAAATCTATACCAAAAAAGGATAGGAGTTCATTCCAATTAGTGGCTGATATTGTTGATGTGGAATTTAGGGCTAAGGCGCCACCAATTCTATTTTAATTCTGTCGGGATCTTCAAAGTACACAGCGTAGTGATCGGGTCCTCCTGCAAAAGGATGCTTATCCCTATATAAAATATTCGTGCCTTTTTCTTTTAACTTACTTACAACCTTATCCACTTGAGCACGAGAGGATGCGTGAAAAGCTAGGTGATTTAGACCGACTCTACATCGGTGATATGGTACATCAAGAAACCTTTCTTCAGCTTGTACAAAAACAATGTAAGTCTGACCTAATTTCCAACTCTGTCCCTTCTCCCACTCTTGATAAACTTTATATCCTAAGTCGTCTAAAAACCAAGTCCAAAAATCTACTGTATTTTTTAAATTAGAGACATTAATTTCAATGTGATGGATAACTCCATTTGACAATTGAAGCCCTCCTACAATACAAATTTTAAATTATGAGCGCTTTAGTTGAAGAAGAATTAAACATTTTTGATTTTCAACCACTTATTTTCTAAAATACTCATTTCCCATAAACTCCAGTATTCATTACCATTTCTCTTTGAATCTCTATGTAAACCTTCTTTTATAAACCCTGCTTTTTCGTAACAGACGATTGCAGAAACAGTGAATGACCCCTCCTTAATCATTTGCTGACCTATTCCCTTACCCCTTGCGTTTTTTACCGACTAATACTTTTCCAACTCTTGCAGATTTGTTTTTTCTATCAAATTTCCCCAAAGAGAGATGCCCAATAACTTCCCCAGTTTCTTTATCAATTACTTTATAAACCAAATATACGTAGACTCCTGTGGGATGAAAGGCATCGGTGAGACCCCGGAGTGCGAATGAGGATCAAAGGCTAAGTACGCGCCGTCCTGGCGAAACGCCTTTGTGACCTACATCCTGTAGGACTGAGGAGGCTCACCAGCTGCCCACGGAAAGCGAAGTATATTTCCTGAGCGGATTATATGCATCAACCATAGTTTCTAGTTAGTTCGGATTTTACTTTGATAGAAACACTTTAGTACCAGCCTCTTTCTTAATTATACCGCCTTTTTGTTGAATAGCTTCGTAATACCAAAAGCAATTCCCAAAGCTATTAATGATATTACAAGGGGCGGAATAGAACTTGTACTTCCAAACTCAACGTGAGACGGTAGGGTTGGAGCCTTTTCCCATGGTATGCTAGGTGTGTAAAACATTGTTAATAACATACCGGATAATATTTCCAGTACTATAAAAGCTACACTAAAACTCCCCACGAACAATAAGTATTTTTTCAACGTAATTCCTCCTTAACTATAAGTTACTACGATTTAAGTCTTGAAAGGCTTCAGAATGTTCTATTTACCGCGCTTTAACTCTAGGATGTAAGGCAGTTTCTGACACTGCTTATAAATAGTTTATCATATACCTTATTTTATTAAACCTCTCCACCTAGTGCCGAATGATTGGCTTTATCTAGTTAATGCTAGCTAGACAATCTTTGAAATCCAAAAGTTCACCTCTACGCGTTTTTATTTTCTTGTTCGACGGGATTTCTATCTGCTTTGGATAAATTTAGGCTCCGGACGCTCTATGCTTTCTTAAGAAAAGCGCAAGCGCCCGTTTAGCGACGTACAAACTTTTTAGGGGCCTGACGAGATAAAGGAAACACGATGAACCCGAAGGGTGAATCGATGTTGACTTATCGTAGGAAGGCACCGAAAGTTTGCTAGTCGCTGGGCGCTGGAGCTAGATCCAACATTAGCCAAAATTTATACTTTTCTATCCTGTTAAAAAATCGCGACATTTTTATAAACGTCGCGACTCATTCTAATATTTTCTTTACTGTATCATTCATTTTAGCTTAGACTCATGATACATCACTTCTATTAAATAGTCTCTCTAATTGTAGATGGCGCAAGATGTTCCTAATGAGTGTAGTGACAGCAAATATCATAATTAAGATTAATGTGATAGAGGCTCCTGGGGGCGAACCTAATTTATAAGAACGACGAAGCCACTCAACATGCCAATGAATGCGATGACAATTCCAATCAAAATGACACCATTGAAACTTTTGCTTGATCGCATCGAGATAGCAGCAGGCAAAACGATAATGGCAGAGACAAGTAAAGCGCCGACTATAGGCATAATTACTGCAATGGTTACTCCTGTTAATACATTAAACAAAATCGACATGGTTTTGGTAGGCAGGCCAGCGGTAAAGGCTGCTTCCTCATCAAATGCAAGAATATACATAGTGTTCGGAAAATTAAATAGAGTAAGCCTATAATTGCCGTTAAGCCCAACAACATCCATACTTGTTGATCGTTAATGGTGACAATGGAACCAAATAAAAATTGATTCATGCTTAATGTGGCCCCACCATATTCAAAACTGCAGTTAGATCGATCATATCTCCGGTATGATAGTGATCAGCGACTCCTTCGATTTTTATATCTTCTGGTACCTTATGATCATTGGAATCACCATCACCATCATCATGATTATGTTCTTCACCTTCATCTTCCTTATCTGTGTGTACTTCTGATTCTCCTTTCCCTGTTCCATCCACTTGCTCACCTTTTGTTCCTTGACATGCTGTTAAGTAGATACTTATTAGTAATAAACTTGATAAACCAATAAGTAGTCTCTTCAGTTTTTTCCTCTCCTTTACGAAATACTCCAATTAAATGGGTTTCTGAATTGTGACCAGTCTTCAGCCATTTCTGACTCACTTAATAGACAACGATCCAAGTCGTTGGTTATCTGCTCAATATCCAAGTCCATCCCGATGAAAACAAGCTTTGTATGACGATCGCCAAATTCAGGATCCCATAAATCTCTAACTTCCGGATTATTTCTTAATAGTTCCTTTCGCTGTTCTGTTGGTAGTGAAGCGACCCAATAGGCTAATGGCTCCACATCTACCGAAGGACCAGCTTGTGATAGTAATAATGCTATGTCATTATGCGTCGCACACCACATCACACCTTTTAGCCTGACAATCTCTTTCGGTAAATCTCGATACCAGCTCACTAATCGTTCCGTGTGAAAAGGCAGCCTTGATGTATAGACGAACGAGCCTATGCCATATTCCTCTGTTTCCGGCGTGTGATTTTCTACCCCTGCATTGAGCTCCTTCAACCAGCCTGCCGATTCACTGGCTTTTTCAAAATCAAATAAACGGGTATTCAATATTTCTTTTGGTTCTATCTTGCTATGTTGTGTACGGATGATTTTCGCTTCAGGCTGTAGTTTGCGAATGACTTGCTCTAACTTTTGTAAATCTTCCTCTTTCACTAAATCTGTTTTATTTAAAACAAGTACATTACAGAATTCAATTTGATCTATTAATAAGTCGGCAATATTGCGCGTATCTTCCTCGCCAACCGCTTGTTGTCTCTCCAGCAAACTGTCTCCTGAACCAAAATCATGCCAGAAACGATTCGCATCAACCACTGTAACCATCGTATCCAAGCGACAATATTTTGTTAAATCAATTCCCATCGTTTCATCTATATAAGAGAAAGTTTGTGCGACTGGAACAGGCTCGCTAATCCCTGATGACTCAATCAGAATATAATCGACATCCTCTTTTCTCACGAGCCTCTCGATCTCTACCAATAAATCCTCTCGTAATGTACAGCAAATACAGCCATTTGACATTTCTACTAATTTTTCTTCTGTCCGAGAAAAACCACCTTGCGTTTGAACTAACTCACTATCAATATTGACTTCACTCATGTCATTGACAATGACCGCTACCTTCAATCCATCTCGATTATGTAAGACATGATTCAATAACGTTGTTTTACCAGCACCTAAATAACCGCTTAATACAGTAACAGGGATCTTTTTCAATTTATTATTCCTCCTCTTTCATCATAAAAAATATGATCCAGCAGCATGAAAATAGGATGTGCAATTCATTTGTTGTCATAACGCTGCGACACCAATTCCAGATGAACCAGCTCCTATAATCATGACATCATCTATCTTATTCACAATGGTCATCTCTCAAAACGAAATCATTACGATTTGAATCACAAAAAAATTAAGCAAGACAATATTGAAAGCCGTTTGCTAGTTCCTGATAATCCAAATGCTTCCCTATAAATACTATCTCACTTTCACGTTTTTCATTGTCGGTCCAACGAGCGCCCTCTGTACCTGCAAACAACATATGTACACCTTGAAAAACAACCCTTTTCTCAAGTTGCTTTATATGAAGTACACCTTTATAACGATACAAATTTTCTCCTTTAAAGTGGACTAAATAAGCGAACCATTTATTTACTTTTTCCAAATCAAGTGGATGCTCTTCTCTATAAACAAAAGATGTTACTTGATCATTATGGTGATGGTGGTGTGTGTCAGTTAACAAACTTGGGTCTACTTTTAAAACGTTCGTTACATCAAAGGATTTGTTGCCTATCAAATCTAGGATATTTGCATTTGCATAAGTAGTGTAAAGCCGCTTCGCATGTGGATTCATTTTTATCAGCTGTTGTTCGAGTGCCTTTTTCTCATCGATTGAAATTAAATCCATCTTATTTAATACCAAAACATCGGCAAAAGCAATTTGTTGCCCGGGCTCCTCTTCCTTTAAGTGCTGCCATATATGCCTGGCATCCACCATCGCAATTACGCAATCGATTTCAAATGCCTTCCCCATTTTTTCATCCATTAAAAAGGTTTGAATAACCGGAGCTGGATTTGCCATGCCCGTTGTCTCAATCACAATACGGTCGATTCTTTCTCCTTTTGTGATCAAATTACTTAATATATGGATTAAATCACCTCGTACATTACAGCAAATACAACCACTATTAATTTCAATGATCTCTTCTCTCGTTGATATCACCAGGTGACTATCAATCGCTGTATCACCAAATTCATTAATGATCACTGCAACATTTTGTTCAGGCATGTCCTTTAATAAGTTATTCAGTAATGTTGTTTTACCTGCACCTAAAAACCCAGTTAAAATCGTTACCGGAATTGTTTTTTCTGTTGACATTGTGCTTCCCTCCTCTTGTGTTCATTCACATGAAATCTTTTTGATCATCAGAAAACGCTAAAAGTTTTATACTTCCTTAGCACACAAACAGGGACAACACGTTAAGATGCCCCTCCTACATATTTTAGTTCTTCTAAACGATAATCGTTTAATCAGCCATTACCAGCTGGCTTTTTTCACGCCTGGTATTTGTCCCTTATGAGCATATTCTCTAAAGGCAATCCGTGACATGTTGAATTTTCGCATGTAGCCACGTGGTCTGCCTGTAATCTCGCAGCGATTTTTCAAGCGAGTTGGCGAAGAGTCTCGTGGCAATTTACGAAGTGCTTCATAATCTCCTTTGGCCTTAAGCTCTTTTCTTAAAGCAGCATATTGTTCAACAATTTGCTGGCGTTTTTTCTCTTTTGCAATTTTAGACTTTTTAGCCATTTGATCTACTCCTTTTGAGAATAATAACATCTTCTATATCAATAGATGATTATAAATCGTAATCATTACGATTTATGTAGCATTATAATACATCATTTTATTTAGAATGTAAATAGGAAAGATTATGATTTTTGCGTGGCACCAATTTTTCACCTTAACTTTTTCTATAAAATAAGAGAGTTGGGCGTGACAAACATGAAACTACTAGTCAGATTCCCCTCACTAAAAACATTAACCTTAACGCAAATGCAATTCTAAATTTTTTATCATAAATTAGTATAATCAAGATTTTAATTAATAGAATAACTATAGTAATGATTCCGATTGGATTTTCCATCTTGTATTTCCTTGCTTAACAAATAGTGTATAGATATCTTATTGTCGTTTCTAACAAGAGTAGCGCAAGGCCGCCTATCGACGACAAGCAAATGTTCCGAGACAAGATCAGCAAGCCTAGAGAAGGGCAACATTACTTATCCTTCATCAAGGGCATTAATATAGATTACGATTCAAAATAAAGGGGAGGTATTTTAGAATGAACAGACTTTACTCATATTCACTTGATGTTACAGGAATGTTTGTCATCATGATTGTATTTTTCTTCATTTCAACTAGTCAATTAATTGGAAAAACATTTTCAATGCATATACCCAATTCCTTGCAACAATTGAATACCATTTTTCTCAGTATTTTAATAGAAGCGATTCCCTTTGTGTTGATTGGCGTTCTAATTGCGGGTTTTGTTCAAATTTTTGTTACGGAAGAATTTATTAGGAAATGGATTCCAAAGAACAGATATATGGCGGTGTTAATGAGTTGTGTTATTGGTGGTTTATTTCCTGCTTGTGAGTGCGGTATTGTGCCAATCGTACGCCGTTTAGCTTCAAAGGGGGTGCCAATTCATGCGGCAGTGGGATTCCTTTTGACAGGGCCATTAATTAATCCTATTGTTATTTTTTCAACGTATATGGCATTTGGAAATGATTTAAGGATGGCAATATTACGAATGGGAGTGGGTTTTATTGCAGCACTATTTATCTCACTCGCTATTAGCTATCTTTATAAATCCAACCAATTAAAAGATACAGCATTGAATCACACACCTCCAATAAGTAAGGCGGCCCGTAAAAAGTCTTTTTATCAAAAACTTGGAGAAATGATGAATCATTCGATTGATGAGTTTTTCGATATGGGAAAATACCTATTTATTGGAGCCTTTATCGCAGCTTTTGTTCAGACAAATGTGGCAACATCATCTTTATTCGTGTTTGGTGATGGTGTGATTGGATCTACTATTATGATGATGATCTTAGCTTTCCTCTTATCCCTATGTTCGGAAGCAGACGCTTTTATTGGTGCTTCGTTTAGTCACTTTTTTCCCTCAGCTTCCGTATTAGCCTTTCTAGTATATGGGCCAATGTTGGATTTAAAAAATGCGATTATGTTGTGGGGAGCATTTAGAGCGAGGTTTGTGCTTGTTCTATCAGTAATCATAACCTTAGTAGTATTTTTATGTATTCGTATAATCAGTTTATTAGGGTGGTGAGAAAGGATGCGCATTAATATCAGACAGCTTTTACGGTCAATCATTTTAGCGGGATTTACAGCATTTTTTATTAAATTGCATTATACAGGTGAAATAGCCAATTATGTTAATCCAAAGTATGACATTATAAGCCAAATCGCTTTAGGAATATTTGCCTTTTTATCCGTCATCCAGCTGTTTAGGGTGTGGGAAGTTACTTATAAGAATCATACTTCTTGTTCGGATTGTGGTCATCACCATCATGAATCCAGTTCTCTTATGAAAAGGTTTATCGGATACGCCATTATCATCACACCCTTACTTACCGGATTTATGTTGTCACCAACAACGTTAGACTCCTCTATAGCCGCAAAAAAAGGTACCATACTGCCACGAGCTAGTCAAAGTGAAAATACTAATGTGGGCGCATCCAATAAAATTGATTCAATAGTAGGGAAGAAGCCTTCTTCTAATATAGATAACCCGCAGTTGGAGCACAAGACACCTGTAACGAATAATAATTATTTTTCCGAAAAGGAGTATGATCAGGCTATGGAAGGCCTGTATAAATCAGAAGTTATCCATATGAAAGAGACTATATATGCAGCCTACTATGACGAAATTACCGCAAATCCAAAAGGATTCATAGGAAAGAAAATTATAGCAAAAGGATTTGTATATAAAGAAGATGGTTTAGAATCAAACCAGTTGGTTCTTTCAAGATTTTATATGGTTCACTGTGTCGCGGATGCAAGTATAGTAGGTTTTTTAAGTGAATTTGACGAAGCAAGCACGTTTCAGGAGGACACTTGGCTTGAAATAGAAGGTACTCTAAATGTCACGACATATAATGGATTTGAAATGCCCGTGATAAAGGTAGAAAAGTGGACAATATTGGAAGGACCAAGCGCTCCCTATATATATCCACCATTAATCAAGGTAGCATAAGTAGTATATACGTTTATTTATACAATTACATCACGATTTGCCCAACACTGGAAAGCAGATTATGAAGAATTAAAATAGTTCACTTGCTTCCAATCGCCATACGAGTAGTACAGAACACATCCAAAAGATAAATTGGGAGCCAACTGCCTTCCATGCTGAACTATACGGGTCATTTGAACTAGCTTATATTTTTTGACTGCGATCCGCCTAACCTTTTTTTCAAACTGTTTTTATGTTCTCCTAGTTTTTCTCGTCATTGGTTATTCGTTCAGGATCTGGCTGTGGTTTTTTAATAAAGAATGCGAACACGAAGCCAACAATGGCAAATACTTCTGCAACAACAAATGACATATTCACACCGTGAATCGCGCCATTAAGCCCTTCATCAGGACGGGCAGCCGTAGTCATGACGGTAACAAGTAACGCCGTTCCAACTGCACCTGCAATCTGGCGCATCGTATTGTTCATCGCAGTACCATGCGGAATTAATCGCGGTGGAAGCTGATTCAATCCTGCTGTTGTAACAGGCATCATGACCATCGCAATTCCCGCCATTCGACACGCATTGATAATGGCCAGATAAGCGAACGAAGTCTGGTCATTAAACATCGTAAACATAAAAGTGGTAATGATTAGGATCGCTAGTCCCGTAATGGCTAGATATCTTGCTCCGAATTTATCAAACAATCTTCCCGTTATCGGATTGGCGATTCCCATAATGATTGCCCCAGGGAGAAGCATTAAACCGGAATGAAGTGCATTAAAACCAAGCATATCCTGCATGAAAAGTGGAAGAACAACAGCTGCGCCGATCATGGAAAGAAATGTCACCATCCCAAGTACGGTGGTGAGCGCAAACGTTTTATTTTTAAAAACTCGGAATTCCAACATTGGCTGCTCTAGCTTTAATTGTCTAAGGATAAACCATACTAAGGCAATGGCTCCAATAATCATAGAAATAATAACATGCATACTTGCCCATCCTTCACTGCCCGCAGAGCTAAATCCGTATAATAAACCACCGAAACCAAGAGTGGATAATACAATGGAACTTAGATCAACCTTAGGAAAAGTTTGTTTGGTCACATTTTTTAGTACCATAAAGGCAATCAGAATATCCACTAAAGCAATCGGAAGAACAACATAGAATAAGCTCTCCCATGGGTATTGTTCTACTAACCACCCTGATAATGTTGGACCAATAGCTGGGGCAAAGGCGATCACCATGCCAAACATTCCCATAGCGGTACCGCGCTTTTCTACAGGAAAAATCATAAACAGGATCGTTTGCATTAAAGGCATAATGATTCCCGCACCTGATGCTTGTAAGATTCTACCTGTTAACAAAATGGGGAAATTGGTTGCCAGCGCACACAAGGCTGTCCCTAATGCAAATAAACCCATGGCAGTAAGAAACAGTTTTCGTGTCGTAAATCGTCCAATTAAAAAAGCTGTGATCGGAATCATGATGCCGTTCACCAACATGAACGCAGACTGCAGCCATTGAACCGTACTATACTCAATCTGCAAATCCTTCATAATATGCGGCAGAGCTGTCGCGAGTAATGTCTGATTTAGGATGGCAACGAATGCACCGGAAATGAGTACAATCATAATGGGTGCTTTTTTCACCTGTGTCGGCGATTGGTAGGAAGTTTGACCAGTTGTCATAATTTTCCCTCTTTCTTTAAAAATAATCCAAGAGTTACACCATAATATTTCGTGTCTCTAAAAAGATCTGTATTCTGTTATTTTAACAGAGATCTCTTCTCCTGACATCTCTTCATTTGGTTATTGTCCATTGTTTTGGTGTGTTTTGTTGGACTAAGCATTAAAATCGCTGGAATCGGAAAAGTATTATTTTTGAATCGAGGTCTGAATCAGAAATAATTATTTTTGTTAGATAAACCCAACTTCAGCTTCGCAATCGATTTCACATGCATTTATATTTCCGAATAGCAGTAGCATTAAAAAAATCGGCATTGAACCGATTTTTAGAATATCAAATGAAGCCAATATAGAATAATCATGAAGATGTCAAAAAACAGGGTATTTACATCTTGTAGGATCTACAAAAAATGAAATTTTATGCACAAAATATACACTGCCTTTTTAACAACTTGAATTTAGGTACAAGAAGACCTGAATATCGAAAAGGCTTATTTTCAATAAATAGATTGTTAGTTTTAAAATATTCGTTCCTTTCGGGTAACTTTCCTTTAATACATCAATTGCATTGATGCTTGCAACAATGGTTGGTTAGAGCTGATTCACAAGGTTGCGTTTTTAATATCCTAGAGCTCCATGACCCCAGCCGCAAGGACAATTACCTCAAGGCAATAGGCTTATTTGCAGAGAAACATTGGGATAAATTTGGCAGGATTCAGCCTATCCGACTAAAAAAAAAGGTGTAGACGATCGTGAACATTTCTATCGGCTGGCCATGGAAAAAACAACGGTTAGAATGAGGCTCGCGGTATTACATCGGACGAGGGACTTGATAAAATATTCGATAGAGATGCTGTGCGAGAAGACTAAATTCTATATCTATCCTGTCTCCTCAACCCCAGGCAAAAATCTAACCTGTCAACTCAACCCTATCACTTTCAGGGTAGTTGATATGTTACCTTGAACAATAAAAAAATAAGGGTTTCCCAACATTGGCACCTCCGGCACATTAGCCGTGAGAAAACCTCAATGTCGGGAAACCCTTTATTTATGAGCTTTCTCGCCCTCCTAATTATCCACTCGTGACATCAATGCTACACACTCGACATGCGCCGTCATCGGAAACATATCGACAGGCTGGACTTCTAAAGTCTTATAGCCTCCATCCTCTAGTAGGCGTAAATCACGGGCAAGGGTGGCTGGGTTGCAGGAAACGTACACCACTTTTTTCGGTTTCATTTGTATGATTGTGTCCAAAAGAGCTTGGTCACAGCCTTTCCGGGGTGGGTCTACGACAAGTACATCCGCTTCGATCCCTTGCTTGTACCAGTTTGGGATAATCACTTCTGCTTCCCCCACTGCAAATTCCACGTTTTCCAATCCATTTAGTTCAGCATTTCTCTCAGCATCATCAATCGCTTCGGGAACAATTTCGACTCCGTATACTTTTTTCGCCTTTTGCGCGAGAAAGAGCGAGATTGTGCCAATTCCACAGTATGCGTCAATCACGGTTTCCGCACCGTTCAGATCTGCGTATTCCAGTGCCTTCTCATATAAAACCTTTGTTTGCTCTGGATTGACTTGATAGAACGAGCGCGCAGAAATCGCGAATTGAATGTCGCCAATATAATCAGTAATCGTTTCACTACCCCAAAGCACCTTTGTCTCGTTTCCAAAAATCACGTTCGTCCGTTTAGAATTGACGTTCTGTACAATCGATTTGAGATTAGGTATGACCTCTACCAATTCTGCGACAATCTTTTTCCTATTTGGCAGTTCCGATGTCCTTGTAATGAACACGATCATCGTTTCACCGGTTACTTTTCCGTAGCGTGCCATCACATGTCGCAGCAACCCTTTATGCGTTTTTTCATCATACGGTTTGATCCCGTATTTTCCACAAATCTCTTTCACCTTTTTTAATACATGGTCATTTTCCTCCACCTGAATCAGACATTCTTTCATATCGATAATGTCATGCGTTCGTTGTCGGTAAAAACCACCGATTAATCCGCCTTCCCTTTCCCCTATAGGAACTTGCGATTTATTTCGATATCGCCATGGTTGGGCCATTCCCAAAACAGGATGTATGGTGACATCTTCTATTTTTCCAATCCGTTGTACACAATCACGAACTTGTTTTTCCTTGGCCATTAATTGTCCTTCATAGCTTAAATGCTGGAGTTGACAGCCTCCACATTCCTCATAAATCGGGCATTCAGGAATGACCCGATATCGACTTTTTTCATAGATTTCCATGATTTTCCCAAACCCATAGCCTTTATTTAGTTTGGTTACCTTCACTCTCGCTTTTTCACCTGGTAGTCCATTGGCAATAAAAAGCGGATAACCTTCCACTTTGGCTACACCATTTCCATCATGCGTTAAATCCTCAAAAGTGACATCGATGATTTGATTTTTTTGAACTGGTCGTTGTGCTTTCCCCATTGTTGTCGTCCTTTTCACTTAAAATGGAAACATTTTTCCTTCCTTATCAATATGCTCTTTCAGTTTTGGGTTGTTTATTTCGGAGTAATTTACAATATCAAAAAAATAAGGAAGTGGGTATTCTTCGTTTAATAATTCATTTAATTGAAAGACTGTTTTATTTGTTACCTTCTGTCCATATATCGCAAGATCGACATCTGAACCCTTTTTATAATTGCCCAAGGCCCTACTCCCAAACACAATGGCTTTTTCAATTTCCTCAAAGGTGTTCAATGCTTTTGTTATATAATAAAAGTCTTGATCTATTAAGCCAAACATCAATCTACTTCCTTCGACAGTTTTTCATACATTCGGTTCAAAGTTTTCAAATCTTTGCCGCCAACGAATATCTTTCAGTGGTTCCATATATTCTTCCCTACTCTCACCATATTATGGTAGATAATATTCTTGGAGATTCACTTTAACTTCCACTTTACTCCCTACTTTAATGCATCCTTCAGCTTTTCAAGTTCCGCCTCACTTAATGTAACACCTTTCCCCATTTTCTCATGGTTGGGTGCCCAATCACGTATATCATATTTCGGCTCACGACCATTCCAGCTAATTAGATTCAGTTCTTTTGTCCATCCTTTGGGTGATTCTGAGAGGACAGCAATTTGTTTTGTGATTTCAAATTGAATATCTGCCACTTCCATTCTCCTTTCCTACAAAACGTATGTGCATAATGTTTTTATACTCATCTTATCATAAATTCCTTTACATCCATAACAACTGCGGAGAGAAAATTCTTATATTCTCGCCAATCGCACTGGCAGGACCTTTTCCCACTTTAAAAATTGGCCTTACTCTATATTATTTCCATCAAAAAAAAAAAAAAAAACGGCCCTCCACCGCAATGAATCAGTGGGGGCCGCTCTTTTACTATTATAGATTCGATTCTTTTGCTGTTAGGATGGTCATGAATTCTTCGCCGGAGATCGTTTCTTTTTCTAAAAGGTATTTCGTTAGTTCGTGCAATTTCTGTTTATTATCCTCTAAGATTTGAATAGCCTTCTTGTGGCAGGATTTAATGATTTTTAAGACTTCATCATCAATTTTTGCGGCTGTTTCTGCCGATACCAAGAGCGAGGTGTCTCCGCCTAAATACGGATTATTCACGGTTTCGAGTGCCATCATGTCAAATTCTTCACTCATTCCAAATCTCGTGACCATGGATCTTGCAATTTTCGTTGCTTGTTCAATATCATTGGATGCCCCTGAAGTGACCCGGTTAAAGATAATCTCCTCAGCCGCACGTCCCCCCATAAAGGTCGTGATTTTATCCAAGGCTTCTTCTTTACTCATGAGCACTTTTTCGCCTTCTTCTATTTGCATCGTATAGCCTAATGCACCTGATGTTCTCGGGATGATGGTGATTTTATGCACAGGTGCGGAATGGCTTTGTTTTGCCGCAACTAAAGCATGTCCAATTTCGTGATAGGAGATCGTTAGTTTGTCCTTCATTGTAATTAAAGAATTTTTGCGCTGATAGCCAGCTAGTACAACCTCTACCGACTCTTCCAAATCAGCTTGGTTTACTTCATTTCGACCCATTTTTACCGCGCGAAGTGCTCCTTCATTGATCATATTGGCCAAATCGGCTCCGGAGGCTCCTGATGTTGCTCTAGCGATCGCATTAAAGTCAATATCATCCGCAAATTTTACCTTTTTTGCATGAACCTTTAATATTTCTTCCCGACCTAAAAGATCCGGCAGTTCTACCGGTACACGTCTATCAAATCTTCCTGGTCTAAGGAGAGCTTTATCAAGGGTATCAGGCCTGTTGGTTGCGGCTAAAATGACAACCCCTTTATCTGCATCAAATCCATCCATTTCCGTTAAAAGCTGATTAAGGGTTTGTTCTCTTTCATCATTGCCACTAGGACCGCCTGAATTTCGGTTTTTCCCGATTGTATCGATCTCATCTATAAAAACAATACATGGAGCTTTTGCTTGGGCTTGTTTAAATAGATCTCTGACTCTCGCAGCCCCCATTCCGACAAACATTTCCACGAATTCAGAACCTGATATGGAAAAGAAGGGAACCTTTGATTCACCTGCAACCGCTTTTGCGAGCAATGTCTTCCCTGTCCCTGGTGGGCCAACTAACAGAGCACCTTTCGGAATATTAGCGCCAATTTCTTGATATTTTTTTGGATTGTGAAGAAAATCAACAATTTCTTGTAAAGCTTCCTTCGCTTCTTCCTGCCCCGCCACATCGGCAAAGGTTTTACCTGTTTGCGCTTCTACATACACTTTCGCATTACTTTTTCCAAAAGTCATTGCATTTGCGCCACCACCAAGCTTGCCCTGTAATTTCCGTGCGAAAAATTGGCCGAGCGCAATAAAAATCACTAAAGGCAGGATCCAAGCTAATAGAAACTTAAAAAGTGGTGAGGTTTCTTTTGGAATCACCCTTGTAAATTTTACCTTAGCATCATAAAGTCGATTGACAAGGTCTGGATCATCCATTCGTCCTGTGACAAATACATCTTCTCTTCCACTGCCATCGACAACGGTATAACCGATTTGATTATCTTGTATTTCAACGGAACTTATATTTCCTTGTTCAATTTGTGTTAGAAAGGTGCCATAATCAACCTGTGTGACTTTTTCCTTTATGATAAAGGGAAAGACAAAAGCGTTTAGGATCATGACAACCATCATGGCGATTAAAGCATAATAGATGAGTGGCTTCTTCGGATTCTTTTGTATGTTCATGTATGTTTTCTCCTTTATTCGAATGACGACTTCTCATTTTCTCCAAACTTTTGTAGTAGTTTGTTTAATTTTTGTAACCCAATCATAATATCATTCAAGGTCTGTGCTGATTCTTCTGAGAGTTTTTCAATGATGACTTGATCGATATAGGATACGATTTCGCTTCCCTTTTCAGTAAGGATAACCAACACAACTCTTTCATCCTCTGGATTCCTTACCCGTTCTAAAAATTCCCTTTTCTCTAACTTTTTACACATGGTCGATATATTTGTACCTGCCATTTTTATCCGATTTGCGAGACTTCCAATTGTATGAGAACCATTCTGGTGGATTTCTAAAAGTATTCTTACTTGTAGCATCGTCAAACCAAATCGTTCAATAATCGGATTAAAGGCAATATTGGTATTTTCGTTTATTTCTCTCGTATAACACAAAAGAAATGTCTTAAACTCATCGGCATCCATAAAGACCCTCCATCAATTATAGACCATAATATATATGTTTAATATATAATATAGTTTATATTATTCATACGAAGTTTTCAATAAAAAAGAAAGAAGCAATTTTTGTCAATTAAGAGGGGGGAAAAAGTGAAGACGGAGAAATCTCCTATAATAAAGAGGAAACGAACCACATTAAAAAGAAGCCAGTTCCCGCATTATTTTTGAAAGAACTGACTCTATGATTATATAGTGGATTCTATTAATACCTGGCAAATTTCATCTTGAATGCTCGTCATCGATCCTTTAATGTAATTATTCATCTAAAACATAGCCAGTTGGTTCCCAAACCGCTATCCCCGCTCTTGTTTTTGGCTTCCCCATTGGGATTTCTCTCGTCGGTTTCCTCTGTTAATGAGCCGGATGGATGAAGAGGGACAGGATGCTCGCTGAATGCCGGGTATATCTTCTCCTTTTTCAATATAATGGGGCGAAGGCTTGAAAATTCCCTTTCCCCAGTTGCTGTCGAAGCGATCGTTACCTGAGCAGCATCTAAACGAAACCACGGTTGATTTTTCATAGCAAAAAAAAGCACCGCACAGAAAGCAATAAAGAGGATGAGATACGTTTTGCTTAATTTTCTTTTCCGTTTCAAATG
The DNA here is from genome assembly GCF_022867885.1 of Lederbergia sp. NSJ-179. Lineage (GTDB taxonomy): Bacteria > Bacillota > Bacilli > Bacillales > Bacillaceae_C > Lederbergia. The sequence goes on from NZ_JALIFP010000008.1 coordinate 110,708, forward strand.
CTTGAACCTTCCTTCCTGCCATCGCAACTTATGAGAGGATTTCCCTATGTCATATCATGGCTTTCCACTTTGCCAAACATTCACAAGGAAATCAATATTGGGATAATCAGATCTTTTTAGCTGATCAATCACTTGCTGGATATCATAATCAACGCGCACAAGCGAAGTTTGAAAATGGCCATCTTGAATATCAATTAGACAGTAGGATGCTTTGCTTACCCCATCAAAAGGTAAACCAACGCTCCCGAGATTAATCACCGCTTTCCCATTTAAAAAGCGAATATAAGGTGTATGAATATGACCGTAAAGGTAAATGTCTGCTTCAGTGGTCATTAGTTTTTCTTGTAAATGATCATCACTTGCATATGGTTGGACAACATCAAATAAACTATCCGGCGTGGCGTGAAAAGCATAAATTTGAACACCGTTCACATCAGTATTCACTTCGGTTGGCAGATTTTTTAAATAGTCCCTATCCGCCTCATCCAATTGCGAATAGGTCCATTCCCGCTCTTTTCTCATGATATCCAAAGCTTGTCCCGGTACCTCCCCTACCTCGATGCCTCTGACAACCCATTCATCTGCATTTCCTTTAATGACGGGACAATCTAAAGATCGGACTAACTCAAGCGACCGCTTTGGCTCTGGACCCCGATAGCAAAGATCCCCTAAGACAAAAACTTGGTCTACCGCCTTTTCCTTCATATCCTTTATCACCGCTTCTAAAGCGGTTGCATTCCCATGAATATCTGAAATAAAGGCAATTTTCATTCAGAACATCTCCTTACTCATTATAAATAAAAAGCTTATCGCATTATCTTTGATTATTCCATTCACAGCGATTTACTGCAATGATTTTCTCTTTTGCTGTCGAGTGAAAAGAATAAGGCGCTAATCCGTATCTATTGTTCCTTTCTACTCTCATAACCATAAGGATTTTGGGTTTGCCATTTCCAAGCATCTCTACACATTTCCTCTATTCCTTTACTTGCTACCCATCCAAGTTCTCGTTTGGCTTTGGAAACATCTGCGAAGCTTGCTGCGATATCACCTGGGCGGCGTTCAACTATTTTATATGGGATTTTTAAGCCCGATACTTTTTCAAAGGCTGCAACTAATTCTAATACACTATATCCTTTTCCGGTACCGAGATTATAGGTCTCTACTCCGGTTGTAGTCATCATTTTTTCAAGTGCTTTGACATGGCCTTTGGCAAGATCGACGACATGAATATAATCCCGTATTCCCGTCCCATCACGGGTTGGATAATCATTTCCATAAATGGATAAGACCTGCAATTTCCCTATTGCCACTTGGGTGATATAGGGCATAAGATTATTCGGAATCTCTTTTGGATTTTCGCCAATCTTGCCACTTTCATGAGCCCCAATTGGATTGAAATATCGTAAAAGCGCGATGCTCCAGTTTGGATCAGATTGAAAAAGGTCTCTTAATATTTCTTCAATCATTCGTTTTGTGCGACCATATGGGTTGTTTGCCCGCAGACTTGCTTTCTCACAAATTGGTACTTGCTCCGGAATTCCGTATACGGTTGCAGAAGAACTAAAGACGAAATGTTTCACATCATATCTCTTCATCATTTCACACAAGTTAACAGTGCTCAAAATATTGGTTTGGTAATAGGATAGAGGAAACAGGACCGACTCCCCTACTGCCTTTAAACCAGCAAAATGAATGACCGCCTCAATCTGATTTTGCTGAAACACGGTTTCCAAGCTTTTCTTATCCAATAAATCAAGCGAATAGACCGTCAGTTTTTTCCCCGTTATCTCCATCACTCGTCTTAATGATTCTGGATGGCTGTTACTAAAGTTATCAATGACAATCACGTCATAACCTGCATCTAATAATTCAAGACATGTATGACAGCCGATATAACCGGCCCCGCCTGTGACAAGAATGGCCATTCGTCCCCCAGCCCCTCACTCTTATTTTTTCCATTCCTTCATCCGGAAAAAACGAATGAGCATCTGCCTCATTCGTTTTTTTCTCTCTTCTTATGTATATGTAGCTTAGGGAAGTCAGTATGAATCCAACCAAGTTTTTCGCGTTTACTTTTTTTAGAAAAAAAAGATCACCACCCTTTAAATAGGTGATGATCCATCATACGGGCATGTAAATTTGTTACAGCTCGATCCTTTTACCCTCTTCTTGAGATAAAGCCGCTTTTTCATTGATAGCGGTTAATCCGAGTACATCTTCTTTCGTAATTGATGGTGTGGTGCCATGTAGAATAGCGGATGTCCACTGTTGCATTGGCATTGGTAAGGCATCTGGCAATTCGGGTGTCTGCCAACCTCGTTCGGCAAACTGGCTGCTTTGAATGCGGACGTTTCCCTCCTCGATCAATAATACGCCTTCCGTTCCATACAATTCCAATTGGAATGGACTTCCGTAGGAAATGAAGCCTGATTCAATGATGCCGATCGCCCCTGATTCATATTGAACCAAAACAGCCGAATTATCGTCTACTTCAAACTCACTTGATTGTTGCAATTGTGCTTGAACCGCTTTCGCTGGACCCGCCAAACGATTGGTTAAATAAATAGGATGGGCCCCAAGGTCCATTAAGGCACCGCCGCCGGCTTGCTCTTTATTAAAAAATCGTTCAGGAAGCCAGCCTGTTTTCGCCCCATTTTGTCCCACACCGCCATTATGGGCGAGACGGCAACGAATAGCCGTTAATTTTCCAAGTTTACCAGAATCTAAGGCTTCCTGTGCGTACAGATAATAGTTTTCCGTTAAACGCGGAAGCGATAACATTAGTTTCACATTATTTTCTTCCACTGCTTGATAGATTTCTTCACAATCCTCCACAGTAAAAGCGAGAACCTTTTCGGTAAAAATATGCTTTTTATTGTTTGCGGCCGCGATAATAATCTCTTTATGTAGATTAGTAGGCGTACTGACAATCACAGCATCGATATCTGGACTGGATAAGACCTTATCAATATCGGCTTCAAAGGGAACATTTAGCTCCTTCGCCCAATTTTCCCCACGCTCTGCCTCTTCATCCCAAATAAGCTCAATGGAAAGATCTGGATTCTTCTGAGCACTCCTTGCATAATCATCCGCATGCACATGCCATCTACTAAGTAAAGCTACTTTTATCAAATCAGACACTCCCTTTTCCCTATAATGTATGAATCCTTTCCTCTCTATTCTATAAAACTACGTTGCAAATTGATAGTAAAAAACATTTATCTTGGTGTAATAAAAGCATGTTGACCAGCCGTATGCAAATCTCGCCAAATTTTATTGACTGTAGCGGTTTCCATAATGGCATCCATTCCCAAATAACGAATAAGGCAGTCCACATCTTGGATGACAATTTGAACGGTTTCTTTACAAGTTTTGCTAAACTGGTCAATATTTTGTTCAGATATTGTTTCTTCATTCACATGAAGCTTCCATAAGGCTTCAATCTCCGTATAAAATATTTCTAATTTCTCTTGGAAATTAGTTTCCTGTTCATCTAATAACAAGGTAACTGCTTCCCATCGTTTTGGTTCATTCTTTGCTCGTTTTTTAACGATTCTCCTTGCCTCTTTATAAAAATGCATGGCTATTCCTAGACAAACAGACGTAAAGGAAGCTTGAGAAAAAGGAATAAATGGAAAACGATGAACAGGACCAGCATATTCATTTTGTTGAACAGCCAATTGGAAGGTGTACTCTTCCGAAACAAGAGCATTTCTCACCCTGATCGTATGACTACCTGTCCCCCTTAATCCTAAGGCGTTCCAATCTTCTATGATTTCTACTTGATTTGGCATAAAAATAAAGCTGATGATCTCTCCATTTTCCGTCGTACTATTCGCCGTATAAAAGGAAGCAAATGAAGAGCCACTACAATATTTCCACTCTCCGCTGACAATATAACCGCCATCAATCTTTCTAACCTCGCCATTAGGATAACCACTGCCCGCAATGACCGCTTTCTCATCCTTGAATAAATGCTCAACCAGTGGCTTTTGTATATTCGGAACAAACATGCCACCACCTGACCCAATGGCTGTCAACCATCCAGCATTTCCTTCTATTTCCGATACTTTTTGAAATACTCGCAACGCATCGGGTAATTCTAGCATTTTCCCTCCTAATGCCTCAGGAACGAATAATTTAAATAATTTTTGCTCATATAACCATTGAAGCAATGTATCAGGAATGACTCCTGAATAATCGATATACATTGCCTGACTACTAATATCATCCACCAATGCCTTGCCAAACATATTTGTCCACCTCAAGCCCATTATTCTATTCTTTTCGGTACTAAATCAAAAATTTCATGATTTTCGAATGATTCTACAACTCTCTCTAACCATTCATAATAAGTATAGATATATTCTAATTTTTTTATATCTTCCCTTGCTAATTCTATCACATCTGTACTTGTCTGTTCGTCTGAAATCAAATTTTTTAATTCGGCTAGGGATTTTTTAATCGCCGTTTTGTGGACAGAAACGGCCCCTTTCCACTTGGTTGAAAATAGATCAATAAAGCTTTGATACCAATCTTCCTCCACCTGATATAAGTCTTTTCTTACACCCTTTTTCCAAACCCGCTCAACCATTTTCAAATCAGATAAAGCCCTAACAGACGTACTCATACTCGTCTTGCTCATCCCTAATTCTTCCTTCATCTCATCTAATGTTAAGGGCTCTCGATGAAAAAACATCATCCCGTATAGTCTGCCGGCTGAGGGTGTCAGACCGTATAAATGGATGTTCTGGGCGATGGTCTCAATAATTCTCTCACGTGCTTTATCAAGTTGCTCGATATCTTCCACCTAATTCACATCCTCAATCATGATAAATAGTGCCGAATGGGAGTTGTACGTATTCTCTCTCCCTATATAAAATAACGGAAAAAGTTCTCTTTCGTTTCTGCAATTGATTTAAACAGCTATTCTCTATTGTATACTTTATTATAAGAACTGACTGAAAGTAAAGATTTAGATGTGGGAGAAATCAGCAGGAAATGGGAGGATGTTTAAGAAAACCCTCCGTTTGCTTTGTACAGTTTATTCTGTACATACAAAATCAACTGAATGAAGCGATATATGCTCTTTGTCATTCCCGTCATCATTCCGTAACATTATATAGGTAACTGAAGGAGGAACAGTATGGGGAAGGAAACAATTGAGATTAAAGTAGAAAAGTTGACAAAAGTGTTTGGTAAACATCCTAAGCGAGCCGTTCAATTGTTGAAAGAAAATAAAACAAAAGATGAGATCCTGAAGGAAACTGGAATGACCGTTGGTGTCAACCAAGCCTCATTCGAGGTTGCTTCGGGTGAAGTGTTTGTGATCATGGGGCTTTCTGGGAGCGGAAAATCCACGCTTATTAGATTGTTGAACCGTTTGATTGAACCAACGTCAGGTAATGTTTGGATTGATGGGGAAGATATTACGAAGATGAACAAAGAGCAATTACGTGAAATCCGTCGAAAAAAAATGAGTATGGTGTTTCAAAAATTCGCTTTGCTCCCTCACAAAACAATCCAACAAAATGCTGAATATGGTTTGGAAATACAAGGAATTGACAAAGAAGAACGGGCCAAAAAGGCCAGTGAAGCATTAAATTTAGTTGGTCTTGGTGGCTATACGGATAAATATCCAAATGAACTTTCGGGTGGAATGCAGCAACGTGTGGGATTAGCACGGGCACTCGCGAATGATCCTGATATTTTATTGATGGATGAAGCGTTCAGTGCGCTTGATCCCCTGATTCGTAAAGACATGCAAGATGAGTTACTAGATTTACATGAATCTGTTGGGAAAACCATTATTTTCATTACTCATGACTTAAATGAAGCGTTACGTATTGGTGACCGGATCGCTTTAATGAAAGACGGTGTCATTGTCCAAATAGGTACAGCTGAAGAAATATTAATGAATCCAGCTAACGATTATGTAGAGCGATTTGTTGAAGATGTCGATCTTTCTAAAGTATTGACAGCTAGTCATGTAATGAAAAGAGCTGAAAATGTAACCCCTGATAAGGGACCGCGTGTGGCCCTACAAATGATGCGTGACCAAGGTATTTCCACTGTGTATGTGATGGACAAAAAAAGAAAGCTATTAGGTTATGTGACGGCAAGTCAAGCATCAGATGCCATTAAAGAAAAGAAGTCGATTGAAGATGTCATGACCAAAGATGTCCCGACCGTTAGTCCGGACACATTTTTAACCGATTTGTTTGAATCGATGGCTTCAGCGGATGTACCTTTAGCTGTTGTCGATGATCAAGGCCGATTGCAAGGCATCGTTGTGAAAGGTGCGATTATGGGCGCAATGGCTGGGAATGATGAGGTCATTAATGGAAATGGGGTGATCTCATAATGGAAGATCAACTTTTTCCTAAACTCCCATTAAAAGAGTGGGTTGAAGCTTTCGTAAAATTTTTAACGGATCATCTAGGAGTCATCTTTGATGGGATCTCTACCGGGATTAAAAGTATGACGGATGCATTCGTATGGCTATTGTCCATTGGTCATATTCCTGGTTCACCTTACATCCTTATCGCGATCATCTCACTTATTGCTTGGCGAGTAGCAGGTTGGAAAACAGGACTGTTTTCACTTATTGGCCTCGCTTTAATTAATAATCTCGGTTATTGGTCAGAGACGCTTGATACATTATCGCTCATCATTATATCGGTTATCTTTTCCATTATCATTGGGGTACCGATTGGCATTTGGATGTCTCAAAAAGATTCCGTCCAGTCCACAATCACACCGATTCTTGACTTCATGCAAACAATGCCCGCATTCGTTTACTTGATTCCATCTGTTGTTTTCTTTGGAATTGGTATGGTCCCAGGAGTCATCGCAACGATCATCTTTTCCATGCCGCCGACAGTTAGAATGACCAATCTTGGTATCCGTCAGGTAGACGGAGAATTAATAGAGGCAGCGAATGCCTTTGGTTCAACAACAGGGCAAAGACTTGGAAAAGTACAAATTCCACTTGCCATGCCTACGATGATGGCAGGCGTGAACCAGACGATCATGTTATCACTATCAATGGTTGTCACCGCCTCGCTTGTAGGAGCACCTGGTCTTGGAGAAATTGTCTATCGTTCAGTCACTCAAATTAAAATTGGGCTAGGATTTGAAGGTGGTTTGGCACTTGTTATTATTGCCATGGTGCTGGATCGTATTACACAAGGAGTAAACAAAAAGTAAGTATCCCCTTTTGGGGGTTACAAATAATGATCATTTAGGAGGACCTTTACATTATGAAGAAGAAGTTTTATCTTTCAGGTTTGATTTTTGCTCTTACGCTGTCCATGCTATTGGCAGCGTGCGGAAATAATGCGGATGATGGATCTAATGGGAAAGATTCGGCAGGAACAGACACGGACAAAGGTAGTGGAGTTGAGTTAGGGCAAAAAGATTTAACCCTTCCTTACGTAGCATGGGCACGGGAAACCCCTGTTAGTTATTTGCTAGCCGCTGTTCTCGAAGATGTAGGGTATAATGTTGATGTTAAACAAGTAGAAGCTGGTCCGATGTGGTCTAGTGTAGCTGATGGTTCTGCTGATTTCATGGCATCTGCTTGGTTACCTACAACACATGCGAGTTATTGGGAACAATATCAAGATGATGTGGTAAAAGTAAATGAAGTACTTGATAAGGCACCATTGGCACTTGCTGTACCAAGCTATATGAAAGATGTCAATTCGATTGAAGACTTAAAAGACAATGAAGAACTAGGTAAGTCTGTCGATTGGACGATTACTGGTATTGATGCTGGTGCAGGTATTATGGCAAATACAGAGACGGCCCTAGAAGAATATGGATTGGACAATTGGAAACTGGTATCGAGTTCAGAAGCGGCGATGATTGCTGAATTGAAGTCCGCCTATGAGAAAGAAAAGCCAATCGTTGTTCCACTTTGGAAACCACACTGGGTATTTGGTGTGATGGATATGAAAATGTTGGAAGATCCTAAGGGAATTTACGGAGGAGACGGTGATCAAATTTACATCGTAGCCCGCAAAGGATTAGAAGAAGATGCTCCAGCAGCTTATAAAGTCCTAGAACAATATACAGAAGACTATGATATGGTAGAGGAACTAATGCCACCAGTCTTCGATGAGGACAAAGATCCTGCAGACGTTGCCCAACAATTTATGAAGGACCATCCAGATCTTGTGGATGAGTGGACAAAAGGCGTAAAATAGGCTTCTTTCTAGTAACCTGCTTATGTCGCTAAAGATAAATAAAATCCCTCTGCCTTACAACTTAGGCGGAGGGATTTTATTTATCTTTTGAAATATGTTTCAAATGACTTGCTATCTCTGTGATACGAATGTTAGACAAGAGGATAGAAGAGGATCCTCACCATTTGTATAAAAGCTCATGAAGCATGAAGAAACGTGGAATCCTTCAAACGAGAGGCCATGAATGTTTTCACCTATCGATTTCTTTTAGAACCTCCCCAATTTTCCGATCATGAATCACAAGATCAGCGTAAAGATCAAGCTCAGTAGGTTCCATATTAATAATCACCAATTTAGCCCCATTTTGCTTGGCGATCAATGGAAATTGATTCGCTGGTGTCACACTTAATGAGGAACCAAGAACGAGGAATAAATCGGCCTTTTCACTTTCCTCTGCTGCTTGTACAAGCGCTTCTTCAGGTAACATTTCACCAAATAACACAACAGAAGGACGCAGCTTGCCTCCGCATTCACAGATAAATTGCTCATTGGCATATTTTTCATTTCCATACTCGCGGTCACATGATTGGCAATGCACCTTTTTCATCGTTCCGTGCAATTCGATCACATTCTCGCTCCCTGCATCTGTATGAAAGCCATCAATATTTTGCGTAATAATACTCCGAACCAACCCTTCTTTTTCCCATTTGGCTAGAATGGCATGGCCTTGATGATACTTTGCTTCATTCAAGCCCAAAACACGCTGACGATAAAATTGGAAAAATTCCTCCACATTTTGATTCAGTGCTTCCGTACTAGCAATTTGACTCGGATCCTTCTTCGTCCATAATCCTTTTCCAGAAGAACGGAAATCAGGAAGCCCACTTTCCGTTGACATCCCCGCCCCTGTTAATACGACCGTATAATTCGATTCCTTCAACCATTGGGATAACAACCTTCTCACCTCCCTTTTTATTTAACTAAATCGATGCCATCATTGTACCATTGAAACCACGCTAAAACACAATAAAGCTGATTGAAAGAATATCCTTTCAATCAGCTTTATCCCAATTCAACAAAATTCGAGACGTGCCAAGCACTCCGTTTAGTCTAGCACAACTTCTACTTCATCTGCCATGGCAGAAACGGATTCTAGTCCTCCCCCAGATAGGTACCAATTTTCTGGGTCTAAATAAACGATTTTATCATTTTTATAAGCATTCGTTTTCTGAATCAGCTCATTTTCAACTAATTGTTTGGAGCTTGACTCGCCACCAATGGCCGTTCCTCTGTCAATGACAAAGAGGTAGTCAGGATTTTGTTCAAGAACATATTCGAACGATACGTTTTGACCATGAGTAGAAACTTCAATATTTTCATCTGCTGGAGCAAATCCAAACACATCATGAATAATCCCGAAACGAGAGCTTGGTCCGTATGCACTCATTTTTCCCTCATTCGCTAAAACCACAAGGGATTTTCCATCATCCTTGCTTGCTTTTTCATGTAGAGCGGCAATTTTATCATCAATTTTTTCTACTTCTGTTTTCGCTACATCTTCTTTGCCGAAAATCTTAGCTAATGTGTTCACATTTTCTTTAAAAGATTCCATATATCTCGATGTATCTAAGCCAACAAAAATCGTTGGAGCAATTTCTGTAAATTCATCATACATATCTGACTGTCTTCCTGAGATCAAAATCAAATCAGGTTTCAAAGCATGAATCTTTTCAAAATCAGGTTCCTTTAAGCTTCCAACATTCTCATATTCGTCTCCCTCATATTTGGACAAATAATTAGGAACATTCATTTGTGGAAGTCCAACAACCTCTTCAACACCTAAAGCATCTAAAGTATCTAGTGCACCGAAATCAAATACAACAACCTTTTTTGGATTTTTTTGAACAGATGTTTCTCCTAACTCATGTTTAATGGTCAATGTTTCTTCTTGTTGCTCATGATCATTTCCATTTCCTTCACTCGCTTGCTTATTATCATTTTTTGCCTCAGAGCCTGAACCACAAGCAGCTAATCCAATCGCTAAAAGCAAAACAGTAAACATAAAACCTAACTTTTTCATTTTCCACACCTCATCTATAGTATATGTTATATGTAAGATCATGCAATAAAAAAACTACCTTCCTGAGCCTCCTGGATAATGATATTCATTCTCAATTAGTAATATACCATATTTATACTTTTTTACAACAGTTTTTTCGCTATTTCACTTCTTTGTCAAAAAAATAACAATGAAAAACCCATGGAGAATGCTGCTTCCCCATGGGTTTCTCATTAATTTTTAGGAGAGATTTCCTCTATTGGCTTGGCATTCCCATACTTTGGATAGGCATGATCAACTGGTTTCACCCAATTTGCTGCATTGATTAAAACTTTTTGCACATCTTTATTATAGTATGTCGGATAAGTTTCATGTCCTGGACGGAAATAGAAGACCTTTCCATTCCCTCTTTTATACGTGCAACCTGAGCGGAACACTTCTCCACCTTCAAACCAGCTAACGAAGACAAGCTCATCAGGAGCCGGGATATCAAAATGTTCGCCATACATTTCTTCTTTTTCTAACTCAAAATATTCCCCGATTCCTTCCGCGATTGGATGTGTCGGATCTACAACCCAAAGGCGTTCCCGATCATCCGCTTCTCTCCATTTAAGATCACAGGAGGTCCCCATTAACTTTTTAAAGATTTTTGAAAAATGTCCCGAATGTAAGACAATCAAGCCCATTCCTTCAAGTACCCTTTTATGTACACGATCGATAATTTCATCCGATACCTCATGGTGAGCCATATGTCCCCACCAAAAAAGCACATCCGTATTATTTAAAACATCTTCTGTCAAGCCATGTTCAGGTTGTTCCAATGTAGCTGTTTGAACCTGATGCTCTGTTCCTGCAAAAATTTTGGCCAGAGCCCCATGAATGCCCTCTGGATAGACTTCTGCAACTTTTGGATTGGACTTTTCATGCTTATTTTCATTCCAAATGGTAATATTCATGCATTTCTCTCCTTTTTATCCATCTCTATTCTGTAACCGCTAGCTAGTTCTATTTTAAAGCGATTTCCCTACTCTGTCTAATCATGTGATCCATTCTTTACAGTAGTTTATCTTGCTGCCTGATTTTATCAATTGGGACAAACACATCAAGATGGCGATATAAATTGTAGAACTCTGCTGGCAGCAAGCCTCCAAATTCCCCATCAATATTTAATTGCATTTTAACTGGGGATTTCACTTTAATGTGGTTTGCTTTTGTATAAATAAGATTGGGATCATGAATATGTTCGCCACGTAAGGCCAAGCTCGCAATTCTGATAAATTCGGCTAAATTCGTCTTTTTTAAAATCATCAGTGTAAATAAACCGTCGTTGATGGATGAATCAGGAGCTAATTTTTCAAACCCTCCTATGGAATTGGTTAACCCTACTAAAAACAGCATAATTTCTCCCTCAAATAGCTTTCCATCGTATTCGATCGATGCCTCCGCAGCACGAATAGAGGGAAGCATTTCTATTCCTTTTAAGTAGTAGGCAAGCTGGCCCAACACAGTTTTTAGCTTACTTGGAACTTCGTAGGTCAACTCTGTTAACCGTCCACCTCCAGCAATATTGATAAAATAATGATCATTCATACGTCCGATATCAACGGGAATCGTCTCATTTTGAATAATCACATTGATGGCTGCATCAATATCCCTTGGAATATGTAGGGCTCTCGCAAAATCATTCGTTGTTCCTGTTGGAATTACCCCTAATTTAGGACGGTATTTCTGTTCAGCCAATCCATTCACGACTTCATTAATTGTCCCGTCTCCACCGGCCGCGATCACGACATCGTATTCCCTTTCTACCGCAATCTTTGCTGCCTGAATCGCATCACCTTCGCCAGTCGTTGCATGACAAGATGTCTCAAAGCCTGCATTTTCCAACTTAAATAGGACCTCTGCAAGACTTCGTTTAAAAATCTCTCTTCCAGAAGTCGGATTATAAATAATTCGTACCCTTTTCAAATCTCATCACCCATTCATACAAAATAGGCATTGTTTTTCAATGCAATTATTGCAAGTCTATCTAATTTATCATACCTTTTTTATAGAATAAAATCCAATCACAAATGATCGTCCGAGAGTACCTGTAAAAAAAGAGAAATGACAAAGTCATCCCTCTCAAATTATTTTTCATTTACATGAACAGTATTCGCACCCTTTATCGTTAGCCGATGTTCCCCTTTTCCATATTTCCGCAATGCAGATTCAACCGAATCCGCATCTGTCTTTTTTATTTCATCCCAATCCTGATCATCTACATAATCAACATTATCTACTGCTACTGTTAGGTTAGATGTTTTTTCTACGTTCACATGGACAGTTTCTGCACCCTCGATATTCCAATCACTAAGAAGATTTCTAGGAGCAGCTTTGATAGGTTGCCAATTGCCTTTCAACTCTAAGGCAATGTTTTGTGGTATCAAGAGAGTGGCTTCCCCTGTATCCATTGACCGATAAAAATGATTATAGGGGATCTCCTTCATTTTAATATAAATGGTATCCCCTTTTTTCTCCACCATCGCATAATCAGAAACCTCTTTGATCCTTGTCTCATTGGCGAACCCATCTCCCTCATAAGTACCAAAAATTGAAATTTCCTTTTGATCGGTTGTTTCAATCGAAAGGTCGAATGGGCCTGTCTCTACCTGCAGCCGTTTAATCCCTGTTAAATTACTTTCCTCATATTTGGGTAAATCCATCTCACGAACTTCTGCTGAGACTACCTTTTGTGCAAAATCAAATAATCCAATGGAATGCAGGACCGCCATTCCGATTCCCGTTGTACCAATGAATGCGATGAAAATGATACTAATAAAATCGTATTTGACCCGGCTATTTTCCGTTCTTGCCATAAAAAGGTATAGGAGAATCTCAACTCCTAAGACGATGAACAGAACGGGCCACCAAGACATTAAGACAAGAGCTGGATCCCAGCCAAAAAACTGCTGCAATAGCAAAAAGACACCGAGGAAAACAAGGGCTCCTCCCATTGAAAAGGAGCCGACACGCCATGTTCTCATTTTGCTTCACCTCTTTTTTGATCAGATTTAATTTTTTTTCCTGTTAATAATTTGATTCCCCCGCCAATCAGCAAGAGGCAGATAAGCGCTGTTTGTACATATTCGCGGACCCAATAATAAAGATCGATTGAAAACCATTTTTGGATAAAAGGCTCCGCAATCGGTAGGGCTACATTCAATCCAATATAATAAATCCCTAAAACAATGAAACCAATGCCTACCCATTTTTGATGATTGACAAAGACGGAGACAATCGGTACGTCTTCATTTTCTAATTCCTCGCCCGCTCTCGATGCTTTTTGCAAACCGTCAAAAAAGCTGAAGAACCAGATGATGGGAACAATAAATAAGAAGATCCCTAGTCTAAGTACGTCTAAAATATAGATGGAGAATAGAAAGGCTGCCATCAACTGGATGCCGCGTTTTTGTAGTCCTAGATAAAGATGCCCAGCTCCAGGAAAAATGGCTAATAAAGTGGCGATCGCTTTGCTTTTTTTCCCTTCGGTATTGCGATTTTCAAGGTCTTCTAAAATCGATTTATCCTCCAGTTCTTCTCCCTTTTGCTTTTTGTCCAGTTGTTTTAAAGCATCAAAGAAGCCAAAGAACCAGATGATCGGAAGGGAGGCTAGGAAGATGAGAAACTCGCTTCTTTCGGTCATCAAGGTTACAAAAAAGATCATCATCGCTGCTCCAAAGAAAGCAACCAATAATGTCGTGCCTCTATACACCAAGCCGAGTTGAAAATGTCCGAGTCCAGGGACAAAAGAAAGAATAATCGTGAAAAAACGCTCAGACTCTTGTGGCTTCTCTTCTGCAACGGTCCCTTCCGACACCTGATTTCCTTGTTGATAGAGTTTGGAAGCTGTGACAGCCGTATCGATGAAGTTAACGAGATAAAGAAGAACCCCACCAAGTGATAAAATGGTAAAAACATCATTCAAGGTCGCAAATGCAATCATGAACGAGAAAAGTGGAATCCCAATCACCGTTGCCATATAAAAAAGGCCTCTTAGCACCTTTCCAAGATACATTAAACCCCCACCCGGGAAAAAGGCGAGCAAAAAGGCGATAAACGGATTTTTATTCATTGTGTTTTCCCTCCTTAAAGTGAACATCCATTTCAAATTTATTGATAATCGATCCTTGTTTATTAAGAAAACTTTGGATAAAAGACTCTGATTGTTTTGATTCGCTGTTTTCGATTGTATGGGGCATTTTTAATAGCTGAGAAAAAACACCAGTGGACATAAGGATAAATGTCATAGCAACCGCAATAGAATAGTGAATAAATGTTTGTTTATACGAATGTTTGGCTCGTATCTTTGGCTGATCCTCTTTTGTATTTATTTCCTGTACTTGCTTCATGATCGAATCCGTAAAATGATTGGGTTCAGCCAGCTCAGGCATTTGGAATTCGTTCGCGTCCACTGCTTGTAGGTATAATTCTAAACAATGGTCACAGTCATACAGATGGTTTTCATATTGAATCCGAGTCTCATCATCCAATTCATCTCGCACATATTGCAGCCAATGATCAATGCGATAGTGATTCATGAAAATTCATCCTCCTTCCAGTGTTTTTTCATCCATTGTCTTGCCCGATATAACCTGACTTCAATTGTTTTGGTCTTTACATTCGCCTTTTCAGCCATTTCCTGATAAGTTTTTTCTCGAATATAAAAGTCTTCGACAACCTCACGATAATTATCAGGCAGCTCTTGCAGCCGCTCCCTTAGGTATTGTTTTCTTTCATTTTGAATCACTAATAGTTCAATGTTTTGCGATTGGGGGGCATGGTCTGCTTCTTCAAACTCAACCTGTTGATCTTCTTTTCTTCTTACTTTCTTACGTTTTATATCAATCGCATGATTGACCGCAATTCTTGTGATCCATGATTTAAAACCTTGCTTCTCATATCGGGGGAGAGAAGTATAGATTTTTAAAAACACTTCCTGTGTCGCATCTTCCGCATCTTTTTCATTGCGAAGCACACCATATACCGTATGGAAAATCCGATTTCGGTACTTCTCGACAAGTACACGAAAAGCATGATCATTTCCATTTTTTATTTTTTCAATGAGCACTTCATCCAAGCCTTCTCTCCCCCCTTCCTTATCGGCCTGCCTCTATGTATAAAAACGTAAACTGCGAGCATTCCCCTACACTTTACGGAATAATATTTTTCAAACGACTTTTCTAACATTCCGCCGGTTTCGGGCACGGGCCATCCGGTTCGCTGTTACCTTTTTCACGCTTTTCCGCAGTTTCAGGCACGGCCAACTAGGTTCGCTGTTACCTGTTTTAGCTTTATCTATTATACAGGGATAAATGGTGAGCGAGTATCGAACGCATCCCTTCTCCTTATCCCCTTCACTTTTTCTTTTTGTCGACAAAATTATCGGAATAAATACGCACTAGTGAGCTGTATACTCAGCCTAAGTTCCCTATCTTTTTAAAAAACCTGCAGCCTTGTTAGCTACAGGTTTTTCTTTCTACTCATTTTCATTAAATTGAAGATCCGCTACTAGAGGGAAATGGTCACTTGGAAAGCGCCCATCAACTTGGTCGTTCACGATATGAACTCTAGATGTGTTCATTTTTCCCTTATACAAAATCCAATCAATTCGCCCGTTTCCACCAGACGGATTTTTAAAACCATTGAATGTTCCTAAATTTTCATTGACTCGTTCCTTTGCATCCAGCCAAGTATCGACGTATTGACCTTCTTCAAGAAAGGTACGATGGGTCTCTGAATCTGCTAGTGTATTAAAATCGCCTGTGATGATAATAGGCACATTAGGTTTGAACTGTTCCGTTTTTTGATTAATTATTTTTGCCCCATTCACCCTAGCCAGTTCCGATTCATGGTCCAAATGTGTGTTTAAGTGATAAAAAGCCTTTCTTGTTTCTTTATCAAAAAAACGAACCCACGTCGCCATCCGAGTACAAGCATTCCCCCAAGTAGTGGAGCCAATTTTTTCAGGTGTATCGGATAACCAAAAATGATCATATTCCATTATTTCAAGGCGTTCTTTTTTATAATAAATGGTCATATATTCGCCATGACTTCCGCCATCTCTTCCTAGACCAATCCAACCATATTCTGGAAGCAGTTCTTCCATATCCTTTACTTGTGGATGAAGTCCCTCTTGTGTTCCAATGATATCCGGCTTTTCCCGCCGAATTAAGGCTTGAATAAGCCCTCTTCTTTCCTCCCACGAATTTGGTGGGACATCACTGTTATTTCGTAGATTATAAGTCATCACACGTAAACTTCCATTTTTCCCCATTTGTTCTCCTCACCTTCCCGGCTTTTATACCCTTAAAAATAGTTAACTATGAATCTCCTGTCTAGACTTAATTTAAAAAAAGAAAAATATTCCTTTCCCCTAGAAAATCAATGGATTCTCTTAGGGAGATTTCCTCTACTTGATAAACATCATGGACGACCTTTAACCACTTTTGCAAGGAATTCAGTTTAATTTCTTGAATATTTCGGAAGGTCATCACCTTCATGGTCTCGTTCCGCAAATAAAAACATTGATGCCCATTAAAACGTACCGCCGTAATTCTTCTCATCGTAATATTTTCATCTTGATCTAAATAGGATAACCGGATGTCTTCAAGGATCTCCTGTTCTGAAAGCGGCTCCCAAATGATTCGCTTTTTGACAAATGTTTTCCCATTTGATCTACGGTCGATTTCATATAGGTCTGCGCCTGTTTGAGAGATGATGATTTCCTCACCAAATCCATGCATTTTATGCTGGAATCTTGCTTCTAATTCCACAGGTTTCATGATCGGAGAACCGTAGCCCACGTCAACATATAGCTTTTTATGGCCAATTTCGACCATAATCGCTAAATGGCCTGGCTCTACTCTGACAAACGAACAAGCGAACCCTAACTCGGTTAATAAACGAGCAAAATTCATATTTAATGTAAAGCAAGTCCCTCCCCACCCCTTTTCCCTTAAGTTTTGAACAAATAGTGGGAGCGGAGGAATATAGTCAGGAGCCAGTGAAAAATAATAGAACTTGCTAAACGTTTCATATGGTACTAAAGTCAACTGGTGTTGAATGAGACGTTGCAAATAGTTAATTGTTGGTCGTTCCCTTTCCAATCGCAAATAACGTAAATATTGGTCCACAGCCTGTTGCAAGCTTCAACACCTCATTTTCTACTTCCAGATCATTGTAATGTTAATTTTATACTTTCATAAACAGCATCCCAAACAGAAGGATCATTTACATACCTGTTCGTCATCTTTTCATACATGTCCTTTTGTTGTTCTTCAAATTTTGGATCCTCTTTTTCCGGAAGTTTCGACCGTTCTTCCTCTACAAATTGTTGAATAGAAGCGGCTCTTGGTCCCCAGACGGCCCGTTCGTTTCCAGCTTGATCAATAAAAATAAAAATTGGAATGGCCCTTGATGTCCCATTTGTTAAGTATTGATCCATTAACTCTAAGTTTTGATCACGAAGAAGCATTCTTACTTCCATATCTGCCTTTTCGGCTAAGTTAAGTAGAATCGGAATATTCAACATCGCATCCCCGCACCAGTCTTCTGTTATGGCAATAACTCGTAATTTTTCTTGTTTTAGTGTAGGGAAAAATTCAGTATCTTCTGTAGGGACGGTAAAATGCTCTCGAATATAGTTTGTATTTTCCTGATGGTGCTTCATCGATTGAATATACTCATTTGCAGGAATTCCTTTTTGAAACCATTGTGAAAGATTCAATTATCCTTTCCCCTTTCATTCAAGTTATTCATTCATATTATATCGACTTTGGAAAAACAAGCCAATTAATTAGTCATAGTCTGGAATTCCGCTGGAAAAGTTCTATTTAAAAGTAAATCGTACTTATCCGTTAGTAGATTTAATGTATTCGATAATAAACTTGGTCTATCTGATAGTAAACTCGATGTATTCGATAATAAACCCAGTCTATCCGATAGTAAATTCAATCTATCCGATAGTAAACCTGATTTATCCGATAGTAAAGGCCATTTCAGTGTTGGGCAATGATTTTCCTATTAATAAAGGTGTAAGCCATCTAATGATAGCCTACACCTTAGCTTGTTTATCGTTTTTCAATTTCTTGTTTCAATAATTTATTGACCATTGGCGGGTTTGCTTGCCCTTTTGTCGCTTTCATGACTTGTCCAACTAAGAAACCAAGTGCCCGGCCTTTTCCATTTTTAAAATCCTCGATTGATTGTTCATTTGCATCAAGGATTTCCGTAATGATTGGAAGCAGTGCACTTTCATCAGAAATTTGCACTAGCCCTTTCTCTTTGACGATCTTTTCAGCGTCTCCGCCTTTTTCAATCAGTTCACGGAATACTTTCTTGGCGATCTTCGAAGAGATGGTTCCATCTTCAATCAGTTTAATCATCCCTGCTAATCCTTCTGGAGTCAAGGCGGTATCATGCAATTCCTTTTGTTCCGCATTCAGATAAGCAGAGACCTCCCCCATTAACCAGTTGGATGCGGGCTTCGCATCTGCACCAGCCTTTAAAACCTCTTCAAAGAAATCGGACATTTCCTTTGTCAAAGTTAAAACCATCGCATCATAAGCTGGCAAACCAAGCTCTTCTACATAGCGTTTTTTCCGTGCATCTGGTAACTCTGGGATTTCCGCCCGAACTCGTTCTTTCCATTCCTCATCCACATAAAGTTGCACAAGATCTGGTTCAGGGAAATAGCGATAATCGTCAGCTCCCTCTTTAACCCGCATCAGAATTGTTTCACCTGTTGCTTCATCGAAACGGCGTGTTTCTTGTAAAATTTCACCTCCGGAAAGGAGGATTTTCTCTTGACGTTTTTCTTCAAATTCGAGCCCTTTCCGAACAAAGTTAAACGAGTTCAAGTTTTTCAATTCTGTTTTTGTGCCGAATTCTTCTTGGCCGATTGGGCGTAATGAGATGTTCGCATCACAGCGAAGGGATCCTTCTTCCATCCGGCAATCGGATACTCCGGTAAATTGTACAATCGATCGCAGTTTCTCTAAATAGGCATAGGCCTCCTGTGGAGAACGAATATCTGGCTCAGAGACAATTTCAATCAAAGGTGTACCTGCACGGTTTAAATCAACCAGTGATCCATCTGCTACGTGTGTCAATTTCCCTGCATCTTCCTCAAGGTGAACACGGGTAATCCCGATTTTCTTTTTGACACCATCGACTTCAATCTCAATCCAGCCATGTTCTCCAATCGGTTTATCAAATTGCGAAATCTGATAGGCTTTCGGATTATCTGGATAGAAATAATTTTTTCGATCAAATTTGGTTTCTGTTGCAATTTCACAATTCAAGGCCATTGCTGCTTTCATGCCATACTCAACGGCTCGTTTATTCAATACTGGTAATACTCCTGGATATCCTAAATCGATTACGGATGTATTCGTATTTGGTTTCGATCCGAATTGGTTTGGAGCAGGTGAAAAGATTTTTGATTCTGTTTTTAATTCAACGTGGACCTCAAGTCCAATCACTGTTTCGAAATTCATGGTTTTCCCCCCTTACAATTGTGGTTTTTGTTGATGATAGTCTGTTGCTTGTTCAAAGGCATGAGCCACACGATAAACGGTTTGTTCATCAAAATGCTTCCCAATAATTTGTAAACCGAGTGGTAAACCTTCTGTAAATCCACATGGAACGGAAATTCCTGGTAGCCCAGCGAGATTTACTGGAATCGTCAACAAATCTCTTGCATACATCGTCACCAAATCATCCAACATCTCACCAATTTTATAGGCTGGTGTTGGTGTCGTCGGTCCAATCACAACATCATATGTTTCAAAAATATTGTCGAAATCTTGTTTAATCAATGTTCTTGCTTGTTGGGCCTTTTTATAATAAGCATCATAAAAACCAGAGCTAAGCGCATAGGTTCCAAGCATAATCCGGCGTTTTACCTCATCACCAAATCCTTCAGAACGACTTCTTTTATATAAATCCATCAAATTTTGAGGATTAGCTGTTCTATACCCATAGCGTACTCCATCGAACCGAGCAAGGTTTGCGGATGCTTCTGAAGAGGCGAGCAAGAAATAAGAAGCTACACCATATTGGGAATGAGGAAGGGATACTTCTTCCCAAGTGGCACCAAGGCCTTCCAATACTTTCAAGGCTGATAAAACAGCTTCACGCGAGGCTTCCCCAATTCCCTCACCTAAATATTCTTTCGGAACGGCAATTTTTAATCCTTTTATATCCCCTGTTAAACCCTCTGTAAATGTTGGGACCGGTTGATCAACTGTAGTCGAATCATGAGCATCTAAGCCTGCAATAGCTTGTAGCACATAGGCATTATCTTCCACGTTTTTTGTAATCGGGCCGATTTGATCAAGGGAAGAGGCAAAAGCAACCAACCCATAACGGGAAACTCGACCATATGTAGGTTTCATTCCAACAACCCCGCAGAAGGCTGCTGGCTGGCGAATCGATCCACCGGTATCTGATCCTAGTGAAAAAGGAACTTGTCCAGCGGCAACGGCTGCAGCAGAACCGCCAGAAGATCCTCCTGGAACAAAATCAAGATTCCAGGGGTTTCTGGTTACTTGAAAGGCGGATGTTTCTGTCGTGGCCCCCATCGCGAATTCGTCTAAGTTTACTTTTCCGATGGTCATTGCCTTTGCTTGATTCAATTTCTCCATAACAGTGGCATCATAGATAGGATCAAAGTTTTCAAGCATTTTACTCGCACAGGTTGTTCTCAAATTCTTCGTCACAATATTATCTTTTATTCCCGTCGGAATCCCATAAAGAGTTGATTCTCCTGTTTGTCCATCAAGCTCTTTTGCTTTCTTTCGAGCATTCTCTTCATCTAGTGTTAAAAATGCCTTTACCTGATCATCTACCTCCCGAATTCTTTTAAAAGAATGATCGACAAGGTCAGAAACAGCTAATTCTTTTTTATGTAAAAGTTGATGTAATTCTTTGATAGAATGGTCGAATAATGTCATCTTCTTGCCCCCTTCCTTATTCTATAATGGATGGTACTTTGATTTGACCATCCTCTTGTTCTGGTACATTTTTCATGACATCTTTCAGTGGCAAACCTTCTTCCTTTTTATCATCACGCATGATATTTTTCTGCGCAAAAACATGGGAAGTCGGCTCAATATTTTCTGTATTCAGTTCATTTAATTTCTCTGCCATCGTAATAATATCGGCTAGCTGCTCTGAAAAGTTTTCCGCTTCTTCTTCACTCATTTCTAATCTAGCTAAATGGGCGACATGGAGAACTTGTTCTTTGGAAATTTTTGACATTCTTAACACCTCCAGATTAAAATCGTGGCTTACAATACTATTGATCATATCAAATTCACTTGCTAACAAGCAAGAGAGGGATTCAAGCCTGATGCTTATTCTTTTGATTTTTAAATCAGTGATCTTGATCCCTTTTAACAACCTCTATTTATAGAAATGAACAAAAGGCTCTTTATCCCCCGACTTTTTGGAAATTAATGCTTCTGCCCCATTGATAGAAGAAATATTGACATCCACATTAAAATAATCTAAACTATCCATCACTGACGAGGCTGCCAATTGGGTGAAACCGATAATCTCAGCTTCTCCAAACACTTGAATCGGAATATCAATTTTTAAATTGACAATTTGATCATCCTTATAAAAGGCCCTGCCAATGATTCCGGTATAATTTGGAAAATACTTTTCTATTTCATCTTTAAATCTCATAAAACGATCAACATCTTCACGATGGTCATCCTCTGCTTTTGCTGAGGGGAATAAATAATGCTTTTCATTGATGTCTTTCCAATCACCGAGCGAGGAACTTCCTTGGGCAGCATGCGCATACGCAAAAAAGTTGCCAGGCACTACAGCACTCCGACTATTTTGCTCAAACAAGGCAATCGTAATCGGAATATTTCCTAACCCCTCCATCGCACGCAATCGTTTCAGAACCTCCTCCGCCATCTTCTTTCCTTCTGCTTCCAATTTTTCATGCTTAATCGGTTGTTCAAACGTTGCACCGTATTCTTCCTTTTGATAATAATGGATGGAATTTAAGGCAAGACCAATCACAACGCCGCTAAGCCTTGCCTTCTTACCATCTTTAACCAAATAATCATGTTCTAGGATATGAGCGAGATAAATAGGGCTTTTTTCATTTTGTTTCTCTATAGAACCTTTTTCGTCATTTACCGGGTTGAGCCCAACATTATCTTCTTCATCCAGTTTTAACTCCTTTAATTGAGCCTTAGTATATTTACGATTCAGCCATTTTCGAACCGTATCTTGATCCAATTTTTGGCCTTCTTGAAACAAATACGTATCGGTTGAAAAATTCTCTTTCGCTACGCGCATAAGGCCTGTCTCGAATTCTTTAATATCATAAGAGGAATTCAAATTATCCACAACCATCCCTCTTGTTTTACTTGCTTTAAATGGCAAGATCGATCGATACAATGAATCAGATATTTGGTAGTTGGGAATAATCGATGTTTCTTTCTTCTCATCTTTTCCTTGAACCACTTCATTTTCATTTTCCTTATTCAGTTGCGGGGCACAGCCACTTATCAGCATCACGATTAATATACTAGCAAACCATTTTTTCATGGATTTTTCCACCTTTTAATGCGTGTTCAAAAAGGAGGATAAAAAGGACCAAGAAGTTCGAGGCGGCGTAGCTTTGAGCAGCGGACTTGTACAGGATGTACTGACTTCCGTGTTGCCCACAGGACGTGGGCGGTTTTAGCGGAAGATCCTTATCCTAATACGTGAGCAGCGGAAAAGCAAGCCAACGAAGAAATTCGCTTATGTCTTTTTACCGGACTTTTTGAACATCCTCTTTTATTTCACTATCATTGAAAAAACTATTATGGCAACTCTTCCAGAAATCGCACTTCATCCCAGGTCTCAATTCCAAGCTCATTCGCTTTCGTTAATTTAGACCCTGCATCCTCACCGGCAATCACTAGATCCGTGTTTTTACTGACACTTCCGGTTACCTTTCCTCCCAAAGATTCGATTTTCTCTTTTGCTTCGTTTCTGGATAGCTGCTGTAACTTACCTGTCAGCACCACTATTTTATCATAAAAATAGGAATCTTCATCTGCTGTTTGACTTCTTTTTTGACCAAGAAATGTCATATTCACATGAGCTTGTTTTAATTTTGTCAATAGTTGTTCGACTTCTTGGTTCTCAAAGTACGTCACAATCGCATCTGCCATTTTTTCTCCGACTTCGTCTATTTGCAACAATTCCTCTATTGTGGCTGAGGCTAGTCTATCCATCGTCTCAAAATGTTCGGCAAGGGTAGCCGCCGCTTTGGCCCCTACATGGCGAATGCCCAAGCCGAATAATAGCTTTTCTAATGAGTTTGATTTTGATTTTTCAATTGCCTCAATCAAGTTGGTGCTTGATTTATCACCCATACGCTCCATTGTTAAAAGCTGATCTTTTGTCAAATAATAAATATCAGCAGGATCCTTAATCAACTCAAGGGCAACAAGCTGCCCAATGACTTTTTCACCTAATCCATCAATATTCATCGCATTTCGTGAAACAAAATGAATCAGACCTTCTCTTCTTTGCGCCGGACATTTCGGGTTTAGACAGCGCAGCGCGACTTCCCCTTCTAGACGAACTAACTCACTTTCACACGCTGGGCAGTGCTCAGGCATTTGATACGGTATTTCCGTCCCGCTCCTTCTCTCTTCTAAAACATAAACGACCTCAGGAATGATATCGCCAGCTTTTTTAATCACAACCCAATCGCCAATTCTAATATCTTTTTCTTTAATTAAATCTTCATTATGAAGGGATGCACGCTGTACCGTTGTTCCGGCCACTTGTACAGGCTCTAAAATGGCTGTAGGCGTAATTACGCCAGTCCTTCCGACACTAAGTTCAATAGACGTCAGTTTTGTCACAACCTCTTCTGCCGGAAACTTATAAGCGATCGCCCAGCGAGGTGTTTTCGCTGTTTGGCCTAATTGATTTTGTTGTTCCAGGGAATCGACTTTTACGACAATCCCGTCAATATCATAATTTAACTGGGAACGTTCATTTGTCCACTTCTCAATATATTCAAGAACTTCTTCCATTGAGTGACACTGTTTTCTTTCCTTATTCACTTTCAATCCAAGCTTTTCAAGCAAATCCAGACCTTTGTGATGGGAAGTCACACCTGTTGTCCCAAAATCGCCAATTCCGTAAAGAAAGATATCTAAATTTCGGGAAGCCGCAATCCGAGGATCAAGCTGTCTGAGGGATCCAGCAGCCGCATTCCGTGGATTTGCAAACAATTGCTTTCCTTGCTCTTCTCTTATTTTATTGAGCTCTAAAAATGATTTTTTTGGCATATAGGCCTCACCACGGACTTCAAGCGAGTATGGTTCCTTTAATCTTAATGGGATCGAGCGGATTGTTTTTAAATTGGCCGTAATGTCCTCCCCGACCGTTCCATCTCCTCTTGTTGATCCTTGAACGAAAATTCCATTTTCATAGCGTAATGAAACGGCAAGTCCATCAATTTTCAATTCACATACATAGGAAAAATCATCCCCGATTGCTTGGCGAACTCTTCGATCAAAATCACGAAGATCTGCCTCAGAGAAGGCATTGGCTAAACTCAACATCTGTGTTTGATGCCGTACCTTTTTAAATTCAGATAAAGCGACTCCCCCAACCCGCTGTGTAGGTGAGTCAGGGGTTATAAACTCTGGATATTGTTCTTCTAAATCCTGCAGTTCTCGTAAAAGCCGATCATATTCAGAGTCAGGAACAGAGGGATTATCTAAAACATGGTATTCATACCCATATTGATTTAATAATTGATGCAGTTCTTTTACTTGCTTCTCAATACTTTCTCGATCCATCCATCCATCAACCTTTCCAGCAAAATCCGATACTTTACATTGTCTATTACACACTATTATGCCACAACGTGATGTGCTCTAGACTTTTTGGATGGGGGCAAATTGAGCGAGCAGACGCTTAATCCCGATTGGACTTGGAAAGGCAATATCCAGTTCCATACTATCGCTGTCACCTTTCACACTGACAACTGTTCCTATGCCCCATTTCTTGTGCTCCGCCTTGTCGCCAACTTTCCATTCCGCAGTGGTAGAATTTGAAGTCGGCATGGATCTTGTAACAGGCTTTCTCCGTTCTTGCCTAGCGGATTTGCTCTCAAAGGAGATCCTTCTTTGCTTTTCTTGCTCATTCGCATTTTCTAGCAGCTCTTCAGGAATTTCTGCAATAAACCTAGAAACAGGGTTCATATTCGTTCGTCCAAACAAAGTCCTCATCTGCGCATTGGTTAAGTATAATTCTTCCTCAGCCCGTGTGATCCCTACATACGCGATTCTCCGTTCTTCCTCCATCTCCTCCTCTTCCATCAAGGAACGACTATGCGGGAAGACGCCTTCTTCCATACCAATTAAAAAGACAACTGGAAATTCTAACCCTTTTGCAGAATGTAAGGTCATCAATGTTACACCTTCGTCAGGTGTCCCCTCTTCATCCAAGCGGTCAATATCAGCAACAAGCGCTAAATCGGTTAAAAAAGCAATAAGGCTTTTATCATCACTGCCCTCTTCAAAACTTTTCGTCACAGATAAAAACTCTTCAATGTTTTCAAGTCTACTTTCCGCTTCCAATGATTTTTCGGCTTTTAACATATCGCGGTAACCTGTTTTTTCAATCACTTCTTCCACTAGTTCAGTGACGGAAAGATATTCCTGCATTTGTGTAAAATTTTTAATCAAAACGTAAAACTCAGCAGCGGCATTAGCGGCTTTTCCCGTTAGTCCGATAAAATCTACTTCAGCAAGAGCCTGGTAAAGGGAGAGATCCCGTTCTCTCGCATAGGCAGCCATTCGGTCAATGGAAGTGGCACCAATTCCCCGTTTCGGGACATTAATAATTCGCTGTAAACTAATATCATCATCCGGATTAGCAATTAAGCGTAAATAAGCGAGTAAATCTTTGATCTCCTTGCGATCATAGAATTTTGTACCGCCCACAATCTTATATTCGATATTGGATTTTAATAAAATTTCCTCCATCACACGTGATTGTGCATTCGTGCGGTAAAGAATGACAAAGTCGGATAGCTTTCTTTTCCCATTGGCACTTAATTCCTTAATTTTGCCTGCAACAAATTGAGCTTCTATTTGTTCACTATCGGCACGATAGTAGACAATTTTTTGCCCATCCTTATTTTCGGTCCATAAATTTTTCGGTTTTCGATTAAAATTATGTTGAATTACTTCATTCGCTGCTTTTAAGATAAACTTTGTAGAACGATAGTTTTGTTCCAGCATAATGACTTTGGCATTCGGATAATCTTTTTCGAATGATAAAATATTCGCAATATCTGCTCCACGCCAGCGATAAATCGATTGGTCTGAATCTCCCACCACACAAATATTTTTAAGTCGGTCTGCCAGCATTTTGACAAGCATATATTGGGCGCGATTGGTGTCTTGATATTCATCAACATGAATATATTGAAATTTCCGTTGGTAATATTCCAATACTTCTGGCACGCGCTCAAATAGTTGAATCGTGACCATGATTAAATCATCAAAGTCAAGCGCATTGTTACGACGTAATCTGCGCTGATACTCGGTATAGATTTTGCTGACTGTCTGCGCATAAAAACCTGCTGCGGTTTTTTCGTATTCTTTTGTTGTGACTAGCTCATTTTTCGAACTACTAATCGCACCAAGAACAGCTCTTGGATCAAATTTCTTTGAATCGATGTTTAAATCTTTGGTTACATTTTTCACGACCGATAATTGATCGGTGGAATCCAGAATCGTAAAATTTCGATTATATCCGAGGCGATCGATATTACGTCTTAAAATTCTTACACACATAGAGTGAAATGTGGAAATCCATACTTCTTCTGCCGTGCCTCCCATAATGTTCCCAATCCGCTCTTTCATTTCGCGAGCAGCCTTATTTGTGAAAGTAATCGCTAGAATATTGTAAGGACTCACTTCTTTTTCAACCATTAAATAGGCCACCCTATGGGTCAGGACTCTTGTCTTTCCACTACCTGCTCCCGCCATAATAAGTAAAGGCCCTTCTGTCGTTTTAACCGCCTCTTTTTGTTCAGGATTTAACCCCCCCAAGAGACGTGTAGTTGAAAGTTGCAAATGTATACCTCCTTAATAAAGAACATTTGTTTCTATTATACCTTCATTCTAATGAAAAGTCACTGAAGAACCTTCACTGTTTTCAGCGCTTCTTTTATATCTTCATACACCACATTTCCAACGATAA
Organism: Lederbergia sp. NSJ-179; assembly: GCF_022867885.1. Lineage (GTDB taxonomy): Bacteria > Bacillota > Bacilli > Bacillales > Bacillaceae_C > Lederbergia. The sequence goes on from NZ_JALIFP010000008.1 coordinate 138,254, forward strand.
TACAGTCAGCAAACTGGTTCATTTCCTTTGCTTGAGTAGCCGTTTTAATGCCACCGCCATAGAATAGGGTTGTGTTTGATAAATGATTACCTACTTTTTCTACTAGTTTCGGATCGCCGTATTCACCACTGTATTCCATATAGAAGATGGGCATGTGAAACATTTTTTCCGCCATTCTGGCATAGGCCACAACATCCTCATCTTCAAGTAGCGCAAGCGCATTTGTCAGCTTTGCTGCTTTGCAGTTAGGATTTAAAATACAGTAACCTTCCACAAAAACTTCATCCCAATCCATTAGGTCTCCATATTCTTTTATGGCTCTATGATGAAGACCTGTAAACCATTGGATGTCCTTTGTATTCAAGACAGAAGGGATAAAATATAAATCAAACCCCGGAGTAAGCGATTCAAGATTACTTACCTCTAACACACAAGGAACCGTGTATCTTCTTATTCTGGACAGAAGATGTAGAACATTTTCCAATGTCACATGATCTGTACCACCAACAATAATGGCGTCTGTCCCTGATTCACATATTTTTTCAAGATCCTGATCTGAAATCTCTTTATAAGGATCAAGTTTAAAGGCATGGCGCCACTTTCTTACATCGTACATGTCAGTAGGGTCCTCCATTTCTATTTGGCCTCTATCATTATAGCATTTTGGGATGGTGACACTAAAGTAGTTGAGGAAATTTTATATAATCAGTATGAGATAACACAAAAAAGGGGCACAGCCATTGATCTCGCTGTTCCCGGATTTGACAAAAACATGAAAAAGGGGCACGTCAGTAAGTTCGCTGTTACTAAATTTAACAAATACTTGAAATTGGGGCACAGCCAGTGAACCGGCTGGTCCCGAATTTGGCAATAACTTGAAAAGGGAGCACAGCCGTTGCTTTCAGTGGGAGGTGAGATCCCCCCACCGGTTAATGTCTCCCTTTATTTTTCTTCTTGAACACGGTCAAGCACCATTTCATACGTATCGTTTCCAAAGTTCAAACAGCGCTTCACCCTTGAAATGGTCGCGGTACTAGCTCCTGTCTCTGTTTCAATTTTGTGATACGTATTGCCTTCCCTTAGCATTCTTGCCACTTCTAGCCGTTGTGATAATGATTGTATTTCATTGATTGTACATAAATCATCGAAAAAGCGATAGCACTCCTCTCGATCTTTCAACGTAAGGATCGCATCAAAAAGCTGGTCTAATTCTTTTCCTCTTAATTTTTCAATTTGCATACACCCATATTCTCCTTTTAGAGGATGTTCAAAAAGTCCGGTAAAAATGACACTTCGAATTTCTTCGTTGGCTTGCTTTTCCGCTGCTCACGTATTAACTGCATACGTTCCGCTGCTCAAAGCTGCGCCGTCTCGAACTTCTTGGTCCTTTTTATCCTCCTTTTTGAACACGCATTTTTACATTTCATCATTCTTTATAAGAAACAATTTCCATACTTGGTACGATACTGATCCATGTTCTGCCAGGTACTAGCTTAGCAGGAAGACCATCTTCATACGGTAAAGGGCGGCCGTCGCTATCCTCCCACTCTATTTCTTTCACCAGGCCTTTTTGAAATAATAAAGCCTTTCCTCCAGAGGTTAAGTCGATCGAACGTCTTCCTTTCTCATCAATCACTTGATGTTCTGCTTCAATGACAACAAGATTATCTAATAAAATGGGGGCGTCTGTTTCTAAGTCTATTGTTTGTTCCCCATTTGATTCACGCGTATATGTTTCTGATTCTTGATCATATTGATAGTTTGCAACAAATTGGTCATTTTTGCTGTAAGCAACCTGTAATTGCCTTGCCTGTTCCCCCTGAAGCCTTTCCACTTCCTCCTCTGTTAGAAAATCTAATGAGGATGGAAGTTCATCCAAATGATAACCTTCTTGTTTCGCTCCTTTCTCAATATTTTCATTTGAAATATATGAATTATGAGGAGCTTTGCGATCTGAAGACCGTTTGAATAATGTGCCGTCATACTTAATCCCATTCAACTGGTCGATTTCACCAGCGTTCAACCTTTTTTTGGCACTTGGACTATAGCCATGAGCAATGTATAAGCTATGATATCCTTCCGCAATATCAATATAGTAATCACGGGCACTGCGAACGGGTCCCATTCTTTCGGGAACCTCACTTTGAAAAATGGCTAAAAATCTTGTGATCGATCCTTCCGCAAGTAATTCATATACAATATCTGCTTTTGATAGTCCGCTTTGAGGTCTTGCCGCCATATGATTATTCACTGTAACTGCTATCGCCCTTTGGTTAGAAGCCTTTTCTGTAGGCATTCCAGTTAGAGGGTAAACAAATGATGATGGAGATTCCTTTTCCTCCGTTTTAGAAGGAGAATCACCCTCTTCAGGTTTTGGCTGTTCTTCCTTCTTATTGCAGGCAACCAGTGTCAAAATACTCATGAGCAAAAGTATACATACTGTTCTTTTATAAAACAAAAACGACAACTCCTAAATTTGTTGAAAATTGATACTTACTATTTTAACGCATTAATGCCGGAAAGAGTACTCTTTTGTTCATTACATCATATAATCCCTTTTGTGTCACCCGAATATAAGGTAGATGTGTCGCTGAAAAGAAGAGCAAAGAGTATATCGGATCTGTAAAAGGGTACCCTCTTTCAACTAAAAGTGCCTTTAATTTTTCTGTTTCCTTCGCTAGATCCTCAATTCGTAAATCTGACATCAATCCGGCAAGGGGAAGTTTTATTTCAAAAATGCTTTGCCCCTTTTCAGTTAAGACGATTCCTCCACCCATTTCTTTCATTCTTTGAAAAGCTAGCAGCAAATCTTTTTTTCTTTTTCCAAGTAATAGGATATCCCCTGTGGAAGAAAAGGATGATGCAAATCCATCTACAGATTTCGCAAAGCCCTTCAATATTGTATTAATTCGCCATTTCCCTTTGCGATCAACAAGCATCAGATAACTTTCATCCTGATTTTCAGGTAGTGGGTCTATGGCTAAATCAACATTGATCGTATAAGGTTTGGTAATCACATCATTGACCATTTCTATCCCAAACGGCATGGAAAATTGTAAATCATCTGCATGAAGATTCCATTCTAACTGGAGGGGTTCTAATCCATATTGTTCCCAATCTATTGTACAATCGATGATTTCTTCTTTTCCTTCCTTTCGCATCCATTGTCCTTTAGCTAAAACCGATACAGGTGTAGGTTCATGTTCATTTAAAAGAAAGTTGATATTCGCAATCCTGCCTGTTGCAATTTGACCATGATGAGAAAGAAGATTAAAGTGGCATGCAATATTATAGGAAGCCATATGATAGGCATCTATGACCGGAACATCATTTTCTAATGCGATTCGAATAAGATAATCAGCCATCCCTTGCCTATAAAAAGCGGGTGTCGCCCCATCTGTTGTCATCATCATGGAATCATAATCTGTTAGCCCGATTCTTTTCAAATCCTTTAGTAAAACAGGCAAATCAGGCCTGATCGAAGAATGCCGAAGTGAAACGGTATATCCATGAAAAAGACGCTTATATACCTCTTTCCCGGTTATGGCTTCATGATCACTATCCACACCAAAAAGCTTCATTTTAGCCAAAGTTTTCTCCGAAGCTCCCGGAAAATGACCTTCCACCTTTTTTCCCAGTCGCTTTGTTTCCTGAATCCAATACAGCATTAAATCATCACCATCAAGTAATTTCGGCCAACCGGTTAATTCTCCTCCTTGCACAACATCTTTATGTTCAAGCCATTCTTTCACATCTCGATTGGTAAAAATGCGTTCTTCACCATCCATAGCTGTTTGGGCATCATACCGACTCCACCAATACATCGTAAGGGGGGATTGATTCAATTGATTCATTAAGGAAAACGCTTTCTTTTTATTTAAATGTAAAAAGAAAAGGATATTGTCATTAATCAAAGTGGTAGTTCCCGTTTGTGCAGCATAACGAGATAATGTCTGTGGGTTATACAATTGGAATGGATGAACATGGGGTTCCATATAGCCGGGGACAAGTGTCATTCCAGCACAATCCACCACTTCACAATTTTCTCGTTTCCGGGGCAGTTCCTTCCCCACATAAACAATACGATCCTGTAAAATCCATATATTTGCAACAACCCATTTTTTTAACACGGAATGCAAAAAGCGGGCGTTTTTCAGTAAAATTGTAGGAGATCTCTTGCCGTCTAAAACAGATATTTGTTCTCGAATTTGTTTGTTTTTCCACCTGAATCTCTGTTCTACCATCTCTCATCCTCCCATTAGCCTATTGTCTTGATATTTTGATTCTAACATACTATACCCTGTAAAGCTGTTCCGGTCTATCCCTCATTCGTACATTTTGTGAATTGTAATCAAACGGTAATGATCTTGTAACGAGACTACCTTAATCATGATCAGTTTTAACATTCTTCATGATTATGGGTATGATTAGACCTTTATGATCCTTTTTACTCTGCGTAAAAAAGGGACGGGTGAAATCACCCGTCCACTTTTCTTAATGCTTTATCCGCAATATCTTTTCTGTAAAAAAATTCATCCTCATTTATTTTAGACATTTCTGCGTAGACTTGCTCCTTCGCTTCTGCAATGGTCTCCGCTTTCGCTGACATTAGTAATACTCTGCCTCCATTGGATCGATAAGAACCAGGGCTTTCCTCTCGGATCGTTCCCGCATGGTAGATGGATACATTGGGGTTTTCTACGATCATTTCTGGTAAAGGAATTCTTTTCTGATAACTTCCTGGATAACCATTTGCCGCCAATACGACACCGACAACGGCTGTATCTGACCATTCTATATGAGGTGTTTTCTCATCTAACAGGTCAAGCAACAGCTGAACAAGATCTGTTTCCAATCGCTCTAAAACGACTTGTGTTTCAGGGTCTCCAAAGCGAGCATTGAATTCGATGACTTTGGCGCCCGCATGCGTTTGAATTAATCCAGCATATAAAATTCCGGTAAAGGAACGGTTTTCTTGAACCATCGCTTTGGCAGTGGGAAGAAGAATTTCCTCTACAGCTTTTTCAACTTCATCTGCAGAGATGTGTGGAACAGGTGTATAAGCGCCCATTCCGCCAGTATTCGGTCCCTGATCTCCATCAAAAGCACGCTTATGATCTTGAGCGATGACCATCGGATACACAGCTTCACCGTTGACAAAGGCCATTAAGGAATATTCTTCTCCCTCTAAAAATTCTTCAATCACGACATGAGCAGAGGATTCACCAAACTTGGATTCTACTAACATTTCTTTTAAAGCTTGCTCTGCTTCCTCCAGCGTCATTGCCACTACGACCCCTTTACCAGCCGCGAGACCATCTGCCTTGATCACGATTGGGGCACCTTTTTCACGAATATACGCTTTCGCCTCTTCATAAGAAGTAAATGTTTCATAGCTAGCCGTTGGAATCTTATATTTTTTCATGAGATCTTTGGCAAAAGATTTACTGCCTTCAAGGATCGCCGCATTTTTCCGTGGACCAAAGATTTTCAAGCCGGCTGCCTCAAATTTATCGACAATTCCAGCAGTCAACGGGACTTCCGGTCCCACAATCGTAAGATCAATTTTTTTCTCTTTGGCAAATTGAATAAGATTAGAGAAGTCAGTTTCCTTTATGGGCACTAGTATAGCATCTTCACTAATCCCCCCATTTCCAGGAGCACAATAAACTTGAGAAACGAGTTTGCTTTCTTTCACCTTTTTACAAAGGGCATGTTCCCTACCGCCCCCACCAACGACTAATACGTTCATATTGACCTTACTCCTTATCCTTGTCTAGTTCCAGGCGGCAGGGGCTCGAGGTCAAATAACCTGAATCCTTCGAAGGGAATGGCGCCCTTCTGCGGCTTCAGAACATTTGCTTGTCGCCCCTAAGCGGCCGCCTTCCGCTTTCTTTTAGTGTTTAAAGTGGCGAACTCCGGTAAATACCATCGCAATACCATGTTTGTCGGCTTCTTTAATGGAGTCTTCATCACGAATCGATCCACCTGGTTGAATAATAGCCGTTATTCCAGCTTTAGCCGCTTCTTCTACCGTATCACTCATTGGGAAGAAGGCATCTGAGGCGATAACGGCTCCTTTCGCCCGTTCTCCTGCTTGTTCGAGCGCAATTTTCGCTGCACCGACACGGTTCATTTGGCCCGCGCCAATCCCAAGGGTCATCCTATCTCCCACCACAACAATCGCATTCGATTTGACATGTTTGACTACTTTCCAAGCGAGTTTCAAAGATGCAAGCTCTTCTGCCGTAGGCTCTCGTTTGGTCGGAATCGAGATGTTGCCATCTTCAAAGGTAAAGGTATCCTGATCTTGTACAAGCAGTCCACCTTCTACAGAGGTCAATAATTTTTCACGCTTATTGGCGTCCTCAAACGGAATCGTTAACAGTCGAATATTCTTTTTCGCTTGTAAAATGTCCAAGGCTGCTTGTGAAAAGGAAGGCGCAATCACAATTTCCAAGAAAATTTCATGCAATTGACGAGCTGTCTCCTGATCCACTTCCCGGTTTACCGCCACAATCCCACCAAAAATCGAAGTCGTATCTGCTTCATACGCTTTTTTAAATGCTTCCGAAATCGATGCACCAATCCCAATTCCACAAGGATTCATATGCTTCACAGCAACGGCGGCGGGCTCCGTAAACTCCTTCACCATTTGCAAAGCTGCATCGGCATCCCGAATATTATTGTAAGATAGTTCCTTACCGTGCAATTGAGCGGCATTCGCAATCGAAAATTTTGATCCTAAAGGCTGCTTATAAAAGGCCGCTTTTTGATGCGGATTTTCCCCATATCGTAAGCTTTGTTTTAATTCAAATGTAAATGTGACACTCTCAGGTTGTTCCTCCCCCACAAGTTCGGTCATGTATTCAGCAATCAGTGCATCATAAGTAGCCGTATGGCGGAAAACCTTCGCCGCCAACGCCTTACGTTTTTGTTCATCTAACTCGTTTTTCTTCAATGCCTGTAGGACATCCGCATAATCTTCCGGATCGACTACGACAGCCACATCAGCAAAGTTTTTCGCTGCCGCTCTCAGCATCGTCGGTCCACCGATATCAATGTTTTCTATCTTGTCTGATTCCGTTGCGTCTCCTCGTTCAAGTGTTTGCTTAAATGGATACAAGTTCACGACAACCAAATCAATCGGCTCAATCCCATTGTCTGCCAATTGTTTTTGATGGTCCGGATCATTTCGCTTCGCCAAAAGTCCACCATGGATGAAAGGATGCAATGTTTTCACCCTTCCATCAAGGATTTCTGGAAAACCGGTCACATCTTCCACACTCATAGCCGGTATATTTTCATGACGTAGGGCCTGCAAAGTTCCACCGGTCGAAATAATTTCATAACCAAGTTCAACCAAACCGCGGGCAAATTCTCCGATCTTTTCCTTATTGGATACACTGATAAGTACTCTTTTTTTCATATAAAAGCTCCTTTATCTTCAAAAAGAATTATTCTTTTTCGTTTGCGATCAACTGATTAATGACCTGTGGATAAAGTTGATGCTCTACCCTGTGGATGCGCTCTTCCAATGTTTCAAGCGTATCATCAGGGTAAATATTGATTTCCTGTTGGGCAATGATCGGTCCAGTATCAATCCCCGTATCAACGAAATGAACCGTTACTCCCGTCTTATTCACCCCAGCCTGAAATGCCTGAAGAAACGCATCTTTCCCGGGAAATTTTGGAAGCATGGAAGGATGAATATTGACAATCCGGTGTTCAAATGCATCTAACAGAGTTTGTCCGACAATTCGCATATAACCCGCGAGAAAAATCCATTCCACATCCTTTTCCCGTAGTTTTTCAAGCAGCTCTCGTTCGTATTCTACCTTTGAGGAATAAGAGTTTGGCAGAAAAACAAACTCTTGAACGCCATATCCCTTAGCTTTTTCGATGACCGTCGCACCAGGTTTGTCACAGACTAGTAAAACAATTTCGCAGAAAAGATTGTCTTTTTCCATTATTGCTTGAAAATTGGTACCTGTACCTGAAGCAAATACGGCAGCCTTTACTTTCTTCATCGTTTAAAATGCACACCTTCCCCTTCTACGACTCTACCGATAATCGAGGCATACTCCCCTTGTTGATGCAAAATGTCGAGAATCCCATTGGCATCTTCTCTCGAAACGGCGATCGCCATGCCAATTCCCATATTAAAGACACCATACATTTCATCAGTAGGAATGTTTCCTTCTTTTTGTAAAAATGAGAAGATAGCCGGAACTTGCCAACTTGAGGGCTCCAGTTCGACCCCCAGTCCAGCCGGAAGCATTCTTGGAAAATTTTCATAAAAACCGCCCCCTGTAATATGGGCTATCCCGCTAATCTCGTATTTTTGTTGTATTGACTGGATTTGTTTTGTATAGATCTTCGTTGGGACGAGCAGTGCTTCGCCAAGAGTTTCCGTTAATCCATCGTATGTTTTATGAAGATCAAGACCATCTACTATTTTCCGAACAAGGGAATACCCATTGGAATGAATGCCGCTAGATGGGAATCCAATCAGAACATGATTGGCATCGATGGCTTTCCCCGTAATTAACTTTGACTTTTCGGCAATTCCTACCGCGAAGCCTGCTAAATCATATTCATGATCTTCATACATCCCAGGCATTTCAGCCGTCTCGCCGCCAATTAGGGCAGCACCAGCTTGCACACACCCTTCAGCTACCCCTTTCACGATTTGCTCAATGACGTCTGGATTGTTTTTCCCACATGCGATATAGTCGAGGAAAAACAAAGGACTCGCTCCTTGAGCAACAATATCATTGACACACATGGCGACTAGATCAATCCCAACGGAATGATGGATATTCATTTGGAAGGCAAGCTTTAGCTTTGTCCCGACTCCATCTGTACCTGAAACAAGGACTGGTTCCTCATATTTAAAAGCGGTCAAATCAAAGAGTCCGCCAAAGCCACCTATTTCCCCAATCGCTTCCGGCCTGTTTGTTTTGGCGATATGCTTTTTCATTCGCTTAACCGCTTCATACCCTTTTTCTACATCTACACCTGCTTGTTGATAACTCCCCGTCATATCACAATCCCCTTTTCTTAACATCTCGTATACGAAATGACCTTTTCGTTCTCCTGTGTAACAGGGTAGTTTCCGTTCATACATGCAGTACAAATGCCTTGATGAATCGATTTCGCTTGGACAATTGCCTTTTCCAAACCTTCCTCTGACAGAAAAGCAATACTATCTGCACCGATGACTTCACATATCTCTTCAACTGAATAGTTAGCCGCAATCAATTCCTCTTTTGTGGACATATCAATCCCGTAATAACATGCGTTTGTAATAGCTGGAGAAGCAATCCGTACATGTACTTCCTTAGCCCCTGCCTCTTTCAACATTCTAACAATTCTTTTGCTTGTTGTTCCGCGGACAATGGAATCATCAATCATCACGACCCGTTTTCCCTCAAGAATTTTTCGGACGGGTGATAGCTTCATTTTCACCCCTTGTTCCCTCAATTCCTGAGAGGGTTGGATAAAGGTCCTTCCTACATACCGATTTTTGATCACGCCCATTTCATAAGGTAATCCGCTCTGTTCAGCATAGCCAATCGCTGCAGAGATACTTGAATCTGGTACTCCCGTCACGACATCTGCTTCAACTGGCGCCTCCTTCGCGAGCTCAATCCCCATCTTTTTGCGCGATGCATGGACATTGGTATGATTTAAGTCACTATCAGGCCTTGAAAGATAAACATATTCCATGGCACATAACTTACGTTGTTTCTGTTCGCTAAAGCGGGTTGATGCTATCCCGTTGTCACTAATGGTAATAAGTTCTCCCGGTAATACTTCCCTTTCAAAGCTTGCCCCAATCATATCAAATGCACATGTTTCTGATGCAATAACATAGGCTTCACCAAGCCGGCCGATCGACAACGGTCTGATGCCTCTTGGGTCAAGGGCTGCATATAGCTTTTCTTCTGTGAGAACCAAGTAGGCATAAGCCCCGATCACTTTCTGAAGAGAGTCAATCATACATTCTTCCATTTTTATTTTACCGCTTCGTTTGATTAAGTGGGCAAGTACTTCGGTATCTGAGGATGTTTGCAAAATACTTCCCTGTGCCTCCAACTCACCGCGAAGTTGATAAGCATTCATGATGTTTCCATTATGAGCAAGCGCCATACTTCCTGATTGCGAGTGAAACAATAGAGGTTGCACATTATTCTTACTTTTATCCCCTTGTGTTGAGTAACGGACATGACCAATCGCAGCCCGTCCTGACAACTCCGAAAACTCAGCTTGTTTGAACACATCGTTGACAAGTCCTAAATCTTTATGAACTTTTAATGTTGATCCGTCATTTACGACCACTCCCGCTCCTTCTTGCCCCCGGTGCTGAAGGGCATGAAGACCATAATAAGCAAGTTCTGCCGCCTTAGGATGTCCCCATATACCAAACACTCCACATTCCTCATTTATGCCTTTGATTTCAGCAAGCATGGAAGAGCTCCCTTCCAGATTTCACTGAGCTGGCTGATCTTTTCTTCGATTAGAACCTCACCATTCAAGTCAATCTTCATTTTGCCCGTATCTGTCACTGTACCTATAAACCTGCAATCATCAAAAAGTTGTTCAAACTGCTCCTGATGCTGTTCTTTTACCGTTACTAAAAAACGTGATTGTGTTTCACTAAATAATTCTACCGTAGGATTTCCTTCCAGAAATACCTCTAGACCAAGCTGTCTATCAGTAAAGGCACTTTCAGCCAATGCCACAGCCAATCCTCCTTCAGCTAGATCATGGGCAGATTGCACGAACCCAAGACGAATAGCGGAGAGCAATTGCTGTTGACGTTTCGCTTCTATCTCCAAATCAATTGCAGGTGCCCGCCCTTCATATTTTCCAAAGAGAATATTTTGGACCTCACTTCCACCGAACTCTGGTTTCGTTTCACCTATCAGATAAATCCGATCGCCTGACTTTTGAAAGAAGCTTGATGTTATATGTTCCAACGAATTGATTAAACCAACCATACCGACAATCGGCGTCGGAAAAATGGAATTTCCTCTAGACTGGTTATAGAGTGATACATTCCCGCTAATCACTGGCGTTTCCAAAATGCGACAAGCCTCACTCATCCCTTCCACACTTTTTTCCATTTGCCAAAATACTTCTGGATTTGTCGGGTTCCCAAAATTCAAACCATCTGTTAGACCAATCGGTTTTGCTCCTGAGCAGATGATATTCCTTGCGGCTTCAGCAACGGCTATCTTTCCACCTGTTTCAGGATCTAAGTACAGATAGCGAGAATTACAATCCGTTGTAATCGCTAATGCCTTATCGGTTCCTTTAATTCTAAGAACGGCTGCATCTGAACCCGGTGCTATCACTGTATTGGTCTGAACCATTGAATCATATTGATTATAGACCCATTCCTTACTAGCGATTGTCGGTTGGCGCAATAGTCTTTTGAGCATATCGGCATGATCATCGATCGTAGGAATGGTATTCGCCATCTTCTGAAATTCCTTGAAATACTGAGCTTCTTTTGAAGGGAGCTCATAAACAGGCGCTTGTTCTGCTAAAGCATCTACCGGAATATCTGCAACGATTGCCCCATGTTGTTTAATCCGGAACGTCTTTTCCTCGATGACCGTTCCAACCGCCACGGCCTCTAGACCATATTTTTCAAAGATATTAATAATTTCCTGTTCCTGCCCCTTTTTCACCACCATAAGCATCCGTTCCTGGGATTCGGAAAGCATCATCTCGTACGCATTCATATGCTGTTCCCGTTGTGGGACGAGGTCCAGATTCATCTCCATACCGGTTCCTGCCTTACTTGCCATTTCACTGGCAGATGAGGTGAGTCCGGCTGCCCCCATATCCTGCATACCAACGAGTGCCTCACAGTGGATCGCCTCCAAACAGGCTTCTATCAATAATTTTTCCATGAAAGGATCACCAACCTGCACACTTGGACGGTCCTTATAAGCATCCTCTGCTAAATCATCGGAAGCAAATGTCGCTCCATGAATCCCATCCCGTCCGGTAGGTGCCCCTGCATATAGAACGGTATTTCCGATACCAGCCGCAATCCCTTTCTGGATGTCATCATGGTGAATAAGTCCAACACACATCGCATTGACAAGTGGATTATCTTCATAGCAATCATCAAACTGCACCTCGCCTCCGACTGTTGGCACCCCGACACAGTTACCGTATCCGGCAATTCCATCCACAATCCCTTGAAAAAGGTATTTGACACGTTCATGATTCAAGTCACCGAACCGGAGCGAGTTCATTAATGCAATTGGGCGTGCTCCCATGGAGAACACATCACGAATGATGCCTCCGACTCCCGTTGCCGCACCTTGATACGGCTCAACGGCAGAGGGATGATTATGGCTTTCAATTTTAAACACAACCGCCTGGCCATCGCCAATATCAATGATCCCAGCACCTTCACCAGGACCTTGAAGGACTTGCGGCCCCTTTACCGGGAATTTTTTAAGCAATGGTTTGGATGATTTATAGCTACAATGTTCTGACCACATAACAGAAAAAATACCCGTTTCTGTAAAATTTGGTCGACGATTCAAAATGGCTTTTATTTTCTTATATTCCTGATCGCTCAGTCCCATCCCTTGATACAATTTATCTTGTTCGATTTTCTCTGGACTGATCTCATGCGTTTGCAACATAGGAGTCCCTCCAATTTTTGACGATGGACTGGAATAATTTCAATCCATCCATACTGCCAAGGATTTTTTCAACAGCACGTTCAGGATGAGGCATCATGCCAAGCACATTCCCCTCTTTATTGATGATGCCTGCAATATTGGCGACGGAACCATTTGGGTTATCTTGGTAGGTAAAGACAATTTGCTGATTAGCCTGTAATTCTGCCAATGCCTTTTCATCACAAAAGTAATTTCCTTCCCCATGCGCGATCGGGAAATGGACAATTTCTCCCTTTTCAAACGATGAGCTAAAGATCGTTTGATTATTCTGAACAATCAATCGTTCTTGTTGACATTTAAATGCCAGGTTTTTATTGCGCAGCATGGCTCCTGGTAGCAGTCCAGCCTCCAACAAAATTTGAAATCCATTGCAAACACCAAGAATCGGCCTTCCTCTTTCCGCCAACATTTTGATTTGTTTCATAATGTTAGAGGTGGACGCGATGGCCCCTGTGCGTAAATAGTCGCCATAAGAAAAACCACCTGGAAGCAAAATTCCATCATAGTTTTCTAGACTACTATTTTCATACCATACAAGATCTGCTTCTTCCTTGAGAACATGTTTCACAGCATGATACATATCATGGTCACAATTGGATCCTGGAAAAACGATTACGGCAAATTTCACGAGTGGACGACCTCCTCCACCTCATAGCGATAATCCTCAATAACTGGATTTGCGAGCAGCTTTTCGCACATTTCGATGATACGCTGTTCAAGATCCTCTTTATCCTCTACCAAAATATCCAACCGTTTTCCAACACGGACGTCCCGGATCTCCTCATAACCTAGTGAATGAAGCGACTCTTGGATCGCTTTCCCTTGGGGATCCAATACAGCTTCCCTTAACGTGACATAAACAGTAACCTTTTTCATGACCTTGCCTCCAGCCTTTGGTATATTTCCTGATATACTTCCAATAAATCTCCTGTTCCTTGTCGAAATACATCTTTATCCAAGTTTTTATTTGTATGCCTATCCCATAGTCTGCATGTATCCGGTGAAATTTCATCCGCTAAAATGATCGAACCGTCTGGTAAACGGCCAAATTCCAGCTTAAAATCCACTAGCTTGACATCTATTCCAGCAAAAATGTGAATCAGTTGTTGATTGATTTGCAATGCCTTTTCTTTTATTTCAGCTATTTCGGAATCACTGATATGACATAATAACCTTGCATGATCGTCATTTATAAGCGGATCACCCAGCTGATCGTTTTTATAGTAGAATTCCACAAGTGGTGGCTGAAAAACAGTCTGTTCCCGCATCCCCAAGCGTTTTGTAATACTTCCAGCCGCCATATTCCGGATCACGACTTCCAAAGGAATGATTTCAGTTTGGTGAACAAGTTGCTCTGTTTCATTTAGTTTTTTAATAAAATGGGTCTCAATTTCCTGCTTTTGCAGCCTAGAAAAGATATGGGCTGAAATTTCATTGTTCAATCTTCCTTTTCCCGTGAAGTTCGCTTTCTTCTTACCATTGAATGCGGTAGCCTCATCTTTATAGGACAGGACCAATGTACCTCGTCGGTTTTCTGTCATAAAGACTTTTTTGCCTTTCCCTTCATACAATAGGTTTGCTTTCATTCGGAAGCCCCCAGTCCAATTCTTGTAAAGATGGCATCGATATTTTTCAAATGGTAGGTATAGTCAAAACAATTGTCGAGTTCATCGCTTGTTAATTTGTTTTTAATCTGAACATCTTTTTCAATCAGTTGGCGAAAGTGGACGCCCGTTTCCCAAGCCTCCATGGCTTTTGGCTGAACGAGATCATAAGCCTCTTCACGTGTCATTCCTTTATCAATTAATGCAAGCAAGACGCGTTGCGAAAAAATAACACCATATGTTTTATCTATATTTTTTTTCATATTTTCAGGGAATACCGTTAAATTCTTCACGATATTGGCAAAACGATTCAACATATAATCCAAAGCAATCGTGGCATCCGGTAAAATAATCCGTTCCGCCGAAGAATGGGATATATCCCGTTCATGCCAGAGGCTAACATTTTCATAAGCCGTCACCATATGTCCTCGTATGACACGTGCCATTCCTGTCATGTTTTCGGATCCAATGGGATTACGTTTATGCGGCATCGCGGAAGAACCTTTCTGCCCTTTCGCAAAATACTCTTCCACTTCACGTACTTCCGTTTTCTGCAAACCGCGGATTTCGGTGGCAAACTTTTCTATTGACGTTGCGATCAAGGCCAGTGTCGAAATATAGGCTGCATGGCGATCACGCTGTAGCGTTTGTGTGGATACAGGCGCTGGAGATAGTCCAAGCTTTTCGCATACATATTGCTCTACAAAAGGATCAATATTGGCATAGGTTCCGACTGCACCAGAAATTTTCCCGAATTCCACCCCAGCCGCTGCTTGTTTGAATCGCTCAAGATTGCGTTTCATCTCCTCATACCATAAAGCAATTTTTAAACCGAAGGTCGTCGGCTCGGCGTGAACACCATGAGTCCGTCCCATCATCACGGTATGTTTATGCTCCCTTGCCTTTACACATAAAATCTCGATAAATCTTTGCAAATCCGCAAGCAGGATTTCATTCGCCTGTTTTAGCAAATAAGACAATGCTGTATCTACTACATCTGTTGAGGTTAATCCGTAGTGAATCCATTTTCTCTCCTGACCAAGTGTCTCCGAAACCGCTCTTGTAAAAGCCACGACATCATGGCGGGTTTCTTCCTCAATTTCTTTGATTCGCTTCACATTAAAAGCTGCTTTTTGGCGAATTTTCTGGACATCTTCCCGCGGAATGGCCCCCAGTTCTGCCCATGCTTCACAGGCGAGAATTTCCACTTCCAACCAGGCTTTAAAGCGATTTTCCTCCGACCAAATAGCACCCATTTCTGGCCTTGTATATCGTTCAATCATCTTTTTTCCTCACTTTGCACATGATAATGTTTGATTATGACCAAATACCGCATCCATCCAGTTCATTCATTGTTCTCTCCAAATTTTCCGTTAAAATGGTCAAATGCCCCATTTTCCGATTGTGTTTCGCTTCTTCTTTTCCATATAGATGGATCGACCAGTTTGGTCTTTTAGGTATTTCTTCCATGACTGGGTGAACATGCTGTCCTAATATATTGACCATAATCGCCGGGCTTAACAATTGAATTTTCCGTAATGGCCAGCCACAAATCGCCCTTATATGCTGAGCAAATTGAGAAATATTGCAGGCTTCAATCGTATAATGTCCTGAGTTATGAGGCCTTGGTGCCAGTTCATTGACAAAAATTTGCTTATCCTTCGTCAAGAACATTTCCACCGCCAGCGTTCCGACCAATTGAAGATGCTGGGCTATCTTTTCTGCGAGTTGATGAACCTCATATTCCACATCTGTAGAAATTCTTGCAGGAGCAATCGTTTCATGCAAAATATGATCAATATGAATATTTTCTCCAATTGGGAAGCAAGCAAAATCACCATTTGTGCTCCTGGTCATTACAATCGATATTTCTTTTTCATACGAAATCCAGGCTTCAAGGACACAAGCTCCATTTTCTAGCAACTGTGCCGCTTCCTCTACATCTTCTTGCTTCCGAATGATGAACTGCCCTTTGCCATCATAGCCACCACAGGCTGTTTTTAATACAGCAGGATATCCAATCATTTGTAGTCCCTTTGCTAAATCTGCCTTCTCGTGAATGACTGCGTAAGGGGCAACCTGCACACCAGCCTCCGTTAAGGCTTGCTTTTCTAATATTCGATCCTGTGTCATCTTAATTAATTGGGAGCCCTGTGGAAGATAAGCTTTTTCTGCTAACCAATCTAAAGCCTGATAATCGATATTTTCAAACTCATAGGTGATCACATCGCTGTTTTTGGCAAGGGTGCTTAAAGCAACTCGGTCATCATAGGCAGCTACAATTTGTTCATCCGCAACCTGCCCAGCAGGTGAATGAGGGGTTGGTTCTAATACGATCACCTGAAATCCAGCTTCTTTCGCCGAGAATGCCATCATTTTCCCTAACTGACCGCCGCCAATAATGCCAATGGTTTGACCTGGTGTAATAAATGGATGATTAGACAAGCTGATCACTGCTTTCCAATACTTTTTCTTTTAAAAACTCTCTCCTTTGAAGCAGGCGTTCTTGGATATCTTTATTTTCTGCCCCTAGTATTTGCGCCGCCAATAGCCCCGCATTGATGGCTCCTGCTTTCCCGATTGCTACGGTGGCCACCGGAACCCCACCCGGCATTTGCACAATCGATAGGAGGGAATCCATTCCTTTTAATGCTTTTGATTCAACAGGGACCCCAATCACTGGCAACACTGTTTTCGCGGCAACCATTCCCGGTAAATGGGCTGCACCTCCTGCACCTGCAATGATCACCTTTAATCCTCTTTTCACGGCCGTTTCTGCATATTCAAACATATAATCAGGTGTTCGATGGGCGGAAACCACTTTTTTCTCATAAGAAATCTCTAATTCATCCAGCACATCACAAGTATGCTTCATCGTCTCCCAATCTGATGTGCTGCCCATAATAATGCCAACTTTTGCTTCCATATCCACCCCTCCATTCTTTAAAATAAAAAACGGATAGTCTGCATTCTCTAAAGGAAAGCAGACTATCCGGGAGTTTTGTTAAAAAAATATGTACTTGCTCCCAAGTCCTACTTCCTCATAGTCCGATCATTTACGGTGATCAGGTAGAAACTTATGGGCCCTATCCCCATTATATATGAGGCTATCTCTTGATACTTTTATCTTAACAAATATAAGAAGAGAAAGTCAATTAAAAATCGAACAATTTTATTAAGTAAAATCCAAACGTTCGTGTTCTAACCGTACTTTATTCCTTGGAAAACGATTTTTTGTGAAATTGGAATGTATTTTGTACTTCCGTTATGATGTTCTTCTCTGAAAATCGGTTGCTCACTCCTTTTAATCGGTGTATATCCTTCCTGTTTCATTCTTTCTAAGCATTCCTCAATACTTTCATTCTCCATCACTTCAAATTCCTTTTTCATCGATGTAATCTACCTTTCTTCACTGCTTTTACCCAATTATAGAATAGGTTTCCGTTATTATAAGGACAAATGATTCATTTTTTTCAACACACCTGTTTTTTGCAAACGGGTCGCTAAAATGATTCCAATGAGCATACCACTTGCACTGGAAACAAAGAAAGAGGGTAGGAAAAATAGGGCC
The DNA here is from genome assembly GCF_022867885.1 of Lederbergia sp. NSJ-179. GTDB lineage: Bacteria > Bacillota > Bacilli > Bacillales > Bacillaceae_C > Lederbergia. The sequence continues at coordinate 156,145 of NZ_JALIFP010000008.1, forward strand.
GTTGTCGAGGTTCCCATTAATATTTTGGCATATGGAACGGCGAAAAGGGAAGCGAACAATCCGGTACCAATTAATTCGCCCATCCCAGCAAGCCATATTTTTCCAAACTGTTTAAACAAAAGTCCGGCTAGACAGGCCCCAATCATACCACCCGGAAATGCCAATAAGGAACCGGTCCCTGTCAAAATGCGAATGAGGGCTGTCAAAAATGCAATCACAACGGCAGGTATAGGTCCAAGTGTAACGGCAGCAATTACATTGACCGCATGTTGAATCGGATAAGCCCGTGCGATTCCTGCGGGAAACGAGACAAAGATTGAACCAACTACTGCGATCGCAACAAACATCGTCATCACGATCATTTTACGGATATTCATGATTGGTCCTCTTCTTTTTCAAAGGCTTCTTCTATTGTTTTTCGCAAACGTTTTGCATGTTCAAAGGGATTTTGAGAGGAGGCGATCGCCGATATAAGAGCCACCCCTGCTGCTCCACTTTCCAATACAGGCCCTACATTTTCTTCGGTGATGCCGCCAATCCCCACAATAGGGAGATCAGGACAAGTGGCAGCGACTTGTTTAATCATCCTTGTTCCAGCAGGAGCCTTTGCATCTTTTTTAGAAGATGTCGCATAGACAGGCCCCATCCCGATGTAATTTGCGCCTGCCTCCTTTGCCAAAAAGGCTTCTTCCAAATTATGTACCGATACTCCCAGAATTTTTTGCGGACCGATTTGTTTTCGAACAATCGTTGCAGATTCATCTTCTTGTCCGATATGAACTCCATCTGCGTCAAGAGCAAGTGCCAGCGCCACATCATCATTCACAATAAAGGGGACATCATAGCTGTTACAAAGCCTTTGACATTTTTCAGCAAACAAATATTTTTCATGTTTTTTTAGTGATTTTGTTCCTTTTTCTCTTAACTGAAAACAGGTCACACCACCTTGTAACGCTTTTTCTAATACCTCCAACGGATCTCTTTCTTGTGTATTGGTACTACCCATTATGAAGTACAATCGCAACATATCTCTAATCAAGCAAAACCACTTCCTTTCGGGATTCCTCTCCTTGGAGCCGGTGTGCCCAATGATTGGTCGGACCATGGCCTTTGCCAAGTTTCAGACCATCCTTAATCGCAGCATAAATATAATACTTCGCATCCATAACCGCCTCCTCGATTCCCTTCCCTTTTGCAACAGAAGCTGTCATTGCAGCTGAAAAGGTGCAACCTGTTCCATGTGTATCCTTCGTATCAATCCGCTTTGACCGAAGGATACATTTCTTTCCATTGGCGGACATAAATAAATCTTCTGCATAATCTTTATTGTCAAGATGTCCACCTTTCATCACGACAGCATCGACACCCATGTTTAATATGGCTTCTCCCGCTTTTTCAATGTCTGCCTCTGAGTCTATTTTCCTTTCAGCAAGTATTTCGGCTTCAGGAAGATTTGGGGTGATGATCGAAGCCATTGGCAAAAGCTCGTCTTTTAATGCACGGATCGCTTCTCTTTGTAAAAGGGGCGCTCCTCCTTTTGCAATCATAACCGGATCAATAATAAGAGAAATAGATGGGTATCCTTTTAATGTTTGGGCTACTTCACCAATGATTTCTGCCGAGAAGAGCATTCCTGTTTTAACGGCTCCTACTTGAAAATCATCCATCACGGCACGGACTTGCTCTGTCACCTCGGTTGCTCTCAGCGGATACACCCCATGAACACCGAGTGTATTTTGTGCGGTAACCGCCGTCAAGGCAGAGGTCCCAAATACCCCCAATTCTTGAAAAGTCTTTAGATCTGCTTGAATCCCAGCCCCACCACCACTATCAGACCCAGCGATCGTCAACGCTACATAAGTCATATTTGTGTTTTCTCCTTTTCGCCTAATAAGTACAATTCGTCCAAAAAGTGCATAGCAAAGTGACCGGGTGCTTGAGAATTTTGGGCGGCCTTCTCTCCAGCTCTTTTATAAAACGTTAAGGCTTCAGCGGCCGCATCAAAGCTTTGATTAGGACGAACAGCCAAAAAAGCGCCTACTACTGCACTTAATAGGCAACCAGAACCCGTTATTTTTGACATAAGGGAATGGCCTCCAACAACTTCACTCACTTGTTCCCCATCGCTCAAAATATCGACAGCACCTGTCACAGCTACGAGACAATTCAAGCGCTGTGCGGTTTCCTTAGCTAGCGAACACAAGTCAACATCTCCTTCACCAGCATCCACTCCCCGTGCCCTCCATTCCACTCCAGCAATCGCCGCCAATTCCCCAGCATTGCACCGAATAAGCGAGACATCCACCTCATTCAAAATGCGAAAAACAATTCCCCTTCGAAATGGAGTCGCACCTGCCCCAACCGGATCCAACACAATAGGAGTACCATGTGTATTGGCACTTCTTCCTGCCAAAATCATCGCTTCGACCGTGTCCTTCCTTAACGTACCAATATTTAAAACCGTACAATCGGCAACTGCAGCAATTTCAGCAGCCTCTTCCACAGCATCGGCCATCACAGGAGATGCCCCGATAGCTAATAACCCATTTGCCTGAAAATTGGCGACAACAATATTGGTGATGCAATGCACTAATGGTGTTTCCGCTCTTACCTGATGAAGGATTTGATAATTTTCCATCCCTTCTCACTCCTCTTAAAAGTCTTGTAGAAAAATAGAAAAATCCGCCCCCTAATCTAAATAAGGAAGCGGATTGCTTTATAAAAGGATACAGAAAAAAGCAGCCCCCACTTCCCTACGCTGGTATCAACCAGATCAGGTTCCAAGGGTCCACATATAATCGTATGTGTCTCAGTCTCTCAAAGACTCCCCTAGTGGTATAAAAACGGTATCTTATTTTCTACTACACTATACCATATTCTGAAAATACTGCAAGTTTTTTCGGTAAATCATCTGACCATTCAAGTGAAAAATTGAGCATCCACAGATATATAAAAAAGACACCCTCCATAGAGGATGCCTTGATTGCCTGGCAACGTCCTACTCTCACAAGGGGAAGCCCCTTATTACCATCGGCGCTGAAGAGCTTAACTACCGTGTTCGGGATGGGAACGGGTGTGACCTCTTCGCTATTGTCACCAGACGATTGATTTGCACTGGATGTAGATTCTTTAGAGAACTTTGTTCTCTCAAAACCAGATAAAGGAAAAGACAAACGAGAAACAACAATTTTTAATCCAGCTCCAGTGCCCAGCGACTAGAAAACTTCTACGTTTCTTCCTACGATAAGTCAACATCAGTTCGTCCTATTGGACTCACTGTGTTTCCTTTATCTCAGGCCCACAGGATGTGGGTCAGAACAGCGTTGCGCCAGGACGGCGCGAATTTAGCTGTTCATCCTTTATACCTGTACGTCGCTAAACGGGCACTTCCGCTTTTTAATTGATTAAGTCCTTGACCGATTAGTATCCGTCAGCTACATGTGTCACCACACTTCTACCTCGGACCTATCAACCTGATCATCTTTCAGGGGTCTTAAGGCTTTAAAAGCCTAGGGA
>NZ_JALIFP010000009.1 GCF_022867885.1 Lederbergia sp. NSJ-179
AGTGCGTGACGATCATATTGGCTAACCTCCTTTCTGTTTACTTTATAGTTCCATTATACCGGAACGTGTATTCCTCCACAACCCAACTGTTGAATTTATTTACATTCTAAAGCCTTGCTCATTCATCCTCACTTTCATCCCACCTCTGAAGAAGTGGGCTTTCCCGTTCGGAAAGATCTGTAAATGATTTTCTTAATCGTCTATTATTCACTTTTTCCCCTCCTAACGCATATTAGGCCACAGTACCACTAGCAAAAGAGGATAGCAACTCTAAATCACACCATGATGCTTTACGTTGATCTCTTTACCGCATTTTCTTCTATCCATGCTGCTATTTCCTCAATGGGTGGCTTATCGTTAACCACAACTAACGTATAGTCTTCGACATCTTTTTCAAATGCTTTTAGCGCATAACCGTTTACATTCAACTTTCTTCATGGTTATAACTCATTATAAAACGCAAGATATTTTTAAAAAGCTGGGACTTGTATCAGAAAATTGGTCATAATTAGTATCATTTACTTGTCCGCCATAAACATAAAGCTTTTAGAATTGATTGGATTATCGTACCACGCCCTCCAGCACCGACCGATTCTTATACATATAATGAATTCCTGAATAAATAGTTAATAAGACAGCGATGCACATAAAAATATTGTGTAAAGGAAAATCACTTAACAAGCCAATAGGTTCAATCGCTGTTAAGGCCAAAACAATCGCGATCACCTGCGCCACCAGCTTATATTTTCCTAACCTGTCTGCTGCCATAATCTTTCCCTGACCTATCGCGACGATGCGAAAACTCGTGATAATAAACTCTCTCCCAATAATGATCATAGCGATCCATGTAGACAACTCACTTTTCTCAACGAGACAGATGAGGGCGGCAGCTACCAATAATTTATCGGCCAATGGATCAAGGAAAATGCCCAAATTGGTCACTTCATTTCTTTTTCTTGCAATATACCCATCCACTTTATCTGAACAGGCTGCAAGGATAAAAATGATGATAGAGATAACCAAGCCATATTGATTGATAAATCCTAAACTTGGAAAAAATGTAAGTAGAATCTGTGGTACCGGAAGTGCGAAAAGTAGAAAAATTGGTACCAAACCAATGCGCAACATAGTGATTTTATTTGCTAAATTCATATACAATTACTCTCCCCTTATATTTTCCTGACCTCATCTTACCATTTTATTGAAGCTACAAGCCGACTTATTTTTGAATGGTTTAAACTTTTTGCCTCTAAATCCTAATTTTCTTTATTATTAAAATGACCACCTGCCGGTAGATAGAGTTTGGCATGAATGTTGATGACAAAAGTCGTATCTCGGTTCTGAAGTTCTGCCAAAGTCCAGAGGCTAAAGCATACTCCAAATTTGACTAAATTCAATAAGACCAATTTTGGGTTTTTCTCCATTTTGGACCTTATAGACCTGTTTTAAGACCCTTTTTAAGAGGTTTTACCTTATTTTGGGTCTTATGAAACTGTTATAAGACCCATTTTCAGAGGGTTTACCGTATTTTGGGCCTTATGAAGCTGTTATAAGACCCTTTTTGAGTGGGTTTACCTTATTTTGGACCTTATGAAACTGTCATAATACAGCACAACTACTTTTTTGTACCCGTCTATACTTTCAGCTCATCCAAGTATGGATGCACAGATAAGAGAAAGGTTAAAAGCTAATAACATCTAAAGACGGTCGAGTTAAACCACGCATTTCTAACTTAGAATCTTTGTTTAATGTTATAAGGCGTTATCTTTTTAGTCTTCCCACTCTAGTAACTCGATCCGATTTCCAAACGGGTCATCCGTATAAATTCTGTTTGCATCAGGAAGATGCGGGTCCACAATGTACTCAACTCCATGATTGGATAAATGCTGTTTTAATGCTTCCAGATTTACTACTTCGAAAGCAGGATGGGCCTTTTTCGCTGGTGAAAATGATTCTTCAATCCCAATGTGAAGTTGATTCAATCCCGCTGAAAACCATACACCACCCCGTTTTCTTAATTCTTCAGGTTTTTCCAATTCCGTAAAACCTAAAATACCCGAAAAAAATTGTCTTGCTTGATTTTCCGAATTCTTTGGCGCTGCCAATTGAACATGATCAATCTTTTTAAAAGAAAATGACATTTCGTCTTCCTCCCCTTTTCCCTATTATTTCTTATTAAGTATAGAGAATATTGCTGATAAGGTTAAATACCTAAATATTATTTAAAGACATAAGTTTACCTTATGCAGATCAGAAATAAACAAATATTAATATAATGTTTGATTTCTCAACAATCCGTGAGATTCACATAATGATTTTTTAAATCTGTCTCAATTAAAAATTGTTTTTAACCATTGTTCCGGATATACTTGACTTGGACATGATGATGGCCTCCACCGCTCTTACAAAAAATCCATACCGTTATAGAGAATTGTTTTTTCATTTCCATTTTATTGCAGGATTAGTGTTAATTGTGTCGAATTGATGAGGATAGGACGAATATTGTTCATTTATTGAATTTACATTGTAAGGGCATTCAGGATTTTTCAACTACTTAATGAAAATTCACACGATGGTTTCGTTATGGGAAAAAGTCAAAGAATAAATCCTCATTAACTCAAAATTTCTAATAAACAATCGATTATAATTAGTTAAATACACAAAAACATTGATGATATAAAATCATAACACAAGTTTGATAGATGGGAGGATTGCAATGATTATTAAAGAAAGAAGTTATGGAATGGTCGATACAATTAGGATCTCGTTTCAATGTACTCCTATCCTGGCTATTGAAAATGTATTAAACGGGGAGAGAATTTGATGGAGTATTTATTACTGGTAGAACATATTCTTAATCTTGAAAAGCGATTAATGAACTATGACTATAAAGAATTTGATGAGCTTCTTGCAGATGATTTTTTAGAATTCGGGAGTTCAGGAAATTCATATGATAAAAAAGCACAACTTGATGCAGTTAAAGGAATAAATACGAATAATTCTATAAGTTTTACAGTAACAGATTTTAAAATTAAATTGTTAGCTACAGATGTTCTATTGTCAACGTATCAAACATTCAGACATAACGATAGTAAATATGCTTTACGAAGTTCTATTTGGAAAAAAAACGAAGGTAAATGGCAAATGATATTCCATCAGGGAACGCCTACCTAATAACTCCTTACTACATAATAACTCCTTACTACATAATAACAGGTATTAGTTTGTGAACCTTTCTACTTAAAGTAACTGGTGCGTTAGTTCAAAAAGGATTATTTTTACAACTGTTCCACTCATTTCCCAAGTTTGGTGGGCGGCTCTGCTCATATTGGCGTTTTCCGTACCTCTGTTTGCGCTTGATTAGATTGCAAAATTCAGGTAATAGTAACCTAATACAATGACGTTGCTAAGAGATGCTATATTCTATTATTCTCCATATCGATTAATCCAGGATAAAGAGTAGAAAAATTGAATAGCGAAGATTAAAATTTAGGAGTTGATTCATTTGCGGACAAACTTGTATTTGGTTAGACACGCTCATTCTACATATACACCAGACGAGTTAGGAAGACCGTTGTCAGAACGTGGCTTTGTTGATTCAACAACTGTAACCGAATTACTTAAAAAAGAAGCTATTGATTATGTGTATGCAAGTCCATATAAACGTGCCATGCAAACGGTTGATGGGATTGCTAACTACATAGGTCAAGAGTTTCAGATAGAAAATCATTTTAAAGAACGCGTTTTAGCGGAAAAACCGGTAGAAGATTTTACAGCCGCTATAACAAAAGTTTGGGAGGAGGATGATTTTAACTGGAATGGTGGAGAATCAAATAGAATGGCTCAAAAAAGAGGCGTTATAGCAACTTTACAGTTACTGAATAAACACGAGGGTAAAAACATAGTAATTGGTACTCATGGAAATATAATGGTATTAATAATGAATTACTTCGATCATCAATATGGATTTGATTTCTGGAAGAAACTTGAAATGCCAGATATTTATAAACTGTCATTTAACGGAACAAACCTGATAGATGTTCAAAGAATATGGGAAACATCCTAGCGATCTTGTTCTGAAAACGAGCAGAAATATTTATTCTACCAATTGCTATTGAAGCCGTTTCTGCTCTTTACCAGCATTGTGAGTGTAAGAGCAAATCTTAAAAGGTATTTTTAAAGGTTTGCCCTACATGCTCAGTACCTAGTTTTCTCCTGATTTTTGTTATATTTTAGGGTAGACGTTTTTCCCCCGGAGAGAAATCCTTTTTTTGTATATAGTTGGGCAGCATTGTTACCGGTCGTGACAAACAAACGAACGACAGGGTAAATTGGTTCTAACATATTTATCGCCCTATCTAACATAAAAGATGCTAATCCGTTTCTTCTATATTTCGGGCGTACAGCGATATCATATATTAGTGGCAGCCCCTCCCATAGTGAGACTAAACATAAACCAGCCATTTCTTTCGTATTTTTATTATATATAACGGTTGATGTCTTCAATAATTCAGGTTCTGCCTGTTGAAAATAAGACAACGTCTCATCTGTATAAGTCTTTTTATCTTTTTTATCCGGACTATTATGATCAAAGGCTTCCTCCAATAATTCTACTAACAACGGAATATCCTGTTCACATGGTATTTCATAATTGAAATTTTCATTTAATGATAAGGTCATTGCCTCAGTTGGGCGTATCATACATTCTCTCGTTTCCACATGAACAAACCCGTCTTCTAGAAAAGCAGATTTCTGTTCAGGCAATATATTATAGGCCCATAGATCATCTAGCGAATTCGTGTTGTTCAGTATATGCTCTTTTAGATCATGAACAAGCTGTTTTGTGATCGAATGAGAAGGCAGGCTAATCAACAAGCCAATTGATTCGTCCGGCAAGTAAGCACCTGCAACCCTTTCATTCCCTATTACTGCCCAATAGCAATCCTTAGAAGAACTCAACATTTCATTCAAAGAATTCCAACTCGGTCTGAACCATACATTTTTCCGATATGTGGCATAGTATTTTGAGAACAAAATAGGGTCTGCCTTAATGATTGAGTATTTTTCTAGTTTCATAAAAAAACACCCTCCTTGCTCTATTTATCTATTTAGGTCTGACTACATTTGAAACTGGCTCCTTTCTAAGCTGGTGTAGACCATTTTATGAATACTTTTCCAGAAACCCTATTTTTTGGATCCGGCCTTCTTCATCGTTATTTCATACACAATGACCGCTGTGGCCGTTCCCACATTCAGTGAATCACATAAACCATGCATGGGGATAAACAACTGTTGAGTGTGACAATCATACCACTCCTCGGAAATTCCATATCGTTCACTTCCAATGACCAAGGCTGTATTCCCTTCATATTCATACTGTTTATACGTTCGATTCGCACGGGTATCCGCGAGGTATATATGGAAATGATATTTCCTTAACCAGTTTATACAAGCTGTAACATCGGCAAATTCAATGATTGGTACAGTAAACGCGCCACCCATACTCGCTTTGATTAGTTTTGGATTGGTTAGCTTTACTTTTTTATTGCAAATAAAAATACCGTCTACCCCAGCTCCATCGCAGGTTCGTAAGATCGTGCCTATATTACCTGCTTGCTCCAAACCATCTAGGATGACAACCACAGGATGCTTTTTTAATTTTAACGATTCTATGTTATACCGTGGAAATAAACCGATTGAGATTAAACCATCCAGCTTATTTCCTTGGCTAAATCTTTCCATTACTTTCTTAGACACGACATATACATTTTTAGCTTTCTTTAAACTTTTTTTCACTAAGTGAAAAGCTTCCTCACTATAAATACATTCAGGACAAAAAAGAAGGGATTCTATTTCAATATCTGTTTCCATAAGCTTTTGATGAGCCCAGATCCCCTCTACAGCAAAGAGCATCTCGGTATCCGCATTTTTCCCATTGAGGATACTCCTGATTTGCTTGATTTTCGCATGTTGTCCGCCAATCGGTTGTAACTTCGTTTTATATTTTTCAAGTAGGCTTTTCAAGTCCATATGTTGATTCATAAGCATGCTCCCCTTTTAACGGTAAGTATAGGGAGTTCACAAACGAGATGATATATCAAAAACAAATCTAAATTGTTTTCGGCACTTTAGTAAGTCATTTAAAAACGGTTTTCGAATCATATAGACTTATATTTTTCTATCAAGTAAACGAATAATTGAAGGCAAGTTTATTTTTTCTTTAAACAAAAATAAGCTCATGAGTTGCCAAACCCACGAGCGTGTTAATTATTTTTTCGAATAGACAATTTTTTTAATACTGTCATAAGAGAGAGAATATTGAACGGTCAGCTGATCAATGGAGATTCCTTCGCTAAATTGTTGACGAATTTCAACATTTCGTTGCTTTAGAAATTCTCGATATCCTGAATTTTCGCCCCATTTTTTACGAACCCCTTCAGCATTTGGAATATAGACCATCTCCCCCTGAACATACTTCTGAATTTCCTTTAATAAATCCTTCGGAAAAACAGCATGTGCCTTCATGTATTTCATTCCAGCTCGCTCCTTAAAATAGTTGTGTAATTTTAAGGGAGCAAAGCCTATACTATCAACAGTTTTCACCATACAAGTCAGAATGAAATAAGCGGTTACAAATGTATACCTCCATGCAAACAACCGCCATTGTTCATAATATAGACTTTGCATGGAGCTTACCTAAGTAAACGAAATGTAAAAGACTCGGCATTTTGTCTATGCTCACTTTCCTTTGCCTCCTTTCTTCTACCACATTTTGCTTTCGTCCTGATTATACAATAAATAGGCAATCACGGATAGATTATTATATTTTAGTGAATGCCCCCTCCTTAACACCCTGTCGGTTTGTTTGAAGAAAGGGATTCCTGTTTTATGAACCATTGCATAATGGAGGTGTCCCAAATATTGTAATGTATCCCTTTGTCAAGACACAAAAATCATTTTTTCAAGTTACAAATGCGTGGTTTAACTCCACCGTCTTTAGACGGTATCAGCTTTTAGCCTTTCCCTTAAATGTCCATACTTTAGATAAGGTGAAGGTATTGGACGGATATAGAAAAAGTAGTCATGCTGTATATGACATCAAATACCATGTAATTTGGGTGACCAAGTACAGGTATAAGGTGCTACATGGACAGATTGCAATAAGGGCAAGGGAGCTGATACGACAAGGTTGTGAAGCAAGAGGTATTACCATTTTGCAAGGAAAGGTTGGAAAAAATCCTATTCATTTGTTATTATCTTGCCCACCAAGTATGGCACCAAGCAAAATCTTACAGTATTTGAAAGGAAGATCTTCAAGATTGTTGCAAGATGTATTTCCAGAACTTAAAAAGAGATATTGGGGTCAGCATTTTTGGGCAAGAGGATACTTTTGTGCAACAGTTGGCACTGTGACGGAAGAAATAATCAGAAATTATATAGCTGATCAATTCAATGAAGGTAACGATGAGATCTTCAAGATTGACGAATGAGTTTAGTCTTATTTCGAGTATGCTTTAGCCTTCGGACTTTGAGCAGGACTTCAGCCTGGGATATGACTTTAGTCATCGACATTTATGTCAAAATCCACCTGCTTTAAGCAGGTGGTCGTTTAAAAATGATCATTTCTCCGTTTTTATAATGGCGTTTCTTTTTGCCGCTGTAACCGGACTTTTCTAGGACCTTTGCTAACTCCATCAAAAAGAAGCCATGGGACACAATCAGGATGTTTTTCTGTTGGACAGACTCTAATAATTCCAGAAATTGTTCCGCTCTTTTTAAGGTGTCTGGTCTTTTTTCTTCTTGAGAAGAATGAGAATAAGACCAAGCCACCCTTCCCGCAAAATTCCATAGCGCTAAAGGGAGCTTAAACTTTTTTTGACTAAAAGCAGTGAGCGGAACTTCGCGAAGTAAAGGCGTCTCAATCATCTTACATGTACAAAGGTTTTTTGCGGTCTGAACAGCCCGTGGTAAATCACTTGTCAAACAAAGCTCCCAATCTTCTTCCTCATTATTTTTTTCCATTGGTAAAATAGGAGCCTCATCGTAATGCTCCACCCATTTGGCAAACTGTTCAGCCGTTAGCCACCCAGTCGGCCGTTCATCCTTTACTTTAAAATGACGTACAAGTCCTAGTTTAATTAAAATCCCTCCCCCGTTCCGCCCCTAAGGAAACTTCATCAATAAATCTAAGTCTATCACTTTGTCACTCCAGTTTCGAACAAACCCTTTATTTGTTAGTGAATGGATCTTGGGGTTGAGCTGTTGGAGACCATGCATATGTAGAACAAGGGAGAAGATAAACTGGAAAAGAACCAGAGGGGAAATCCCATCTTCCTTTCGGATATTTGCCTTATTTAGCAATGTGCCCAATTTAAGTTCTTTGAAAAAGCGCGAAATATAGGAATCAGCCTCGTTTTTCGGTTGAGAATTTGGTAAAATATTAGCCATAAAGCATCCCTTTCTTTGGTTATTGTTGTGGTGACTATATTTTACCAAAAAGGGATGCTTTTTTTGTGCTTTTTCGATAACTTTTTTGAGTAAACTCAGTTATATCAAGGGTTAATCAATGTTTTGTCACTGCGAAAGTTGAGTTAGACACTATATAAAAAACTGTCCCCCATCAAACTTAGATAGTGGACAGTTTTTATAACTCTATTTAGAATACCGTCATTTTTTGCTCCGGGTCCGTGCGCTGGCGCACTTTTCGAGTGACGATGGCTTTGTCGAAATAACCGATGTTCAGGACACCGATGATTTTTTCACCTGGTTGAACATTAAGAGCCTCACGGAATTTTGGATCACGGATATGCTGGGGGGTTTTCCATACCATGCCTAGATCTTGTTCCCATGCTAGTAGTTGCAAATTTTGCAGCATACAGCTTGCTGCTGCAAAGTCCTCTTCCGCTTGTTTTTGTCGTGGGTCATCATTGATGATGACAACAAGGAAAGCAGGAACATGGATGAATTTATCACGAGTGGCTTCTTGTTTATTTTTTTCATAACAAGGTAAAATGGCTTCAATAAAGGCTTCTCTTCGCTCCCCCGACACAAAGATAAAACGCCATGGTTCGCGAATTTTGTGGGTTGGCGCCCAGACAGCGTCTTTTAATAATGAAAGGACAAGTTCTTGGGTGACTTCTTTGTCCATGTATCCTTTTTTCACGGATGTTCTTTCCCGAATGACACGGGCAATGGATGTAGTCGCTAACATTTTTAACCTCCACAGATAATGATAATCATTTTCACATAAATTCATCATACCATGATTTCTTTTTTAAGCAAGAAAAAGGAGACTCGCGATCACTCTAGTAAAATCCATGGATCAATGTAACCGGTTCTGGCTCTTCTTTGGAAAATTGATACGCCTTCTGAATCCGCTCTACTACTTACTTAGCTTGTTACGTTTTACTGTGGATTTCTCAATTCTTTCTCAATCCCTTCCATTATCATTCTATTCTTTGATGATGTCAAAATCCCAAAAGGAAATCCTTTACAAGGGAAAACAATTTAACTATAATAACATTAGTTAGTTATTTTTTGTAACCTAAATCGGAGGGATAACAAATGACAATTTCCAAATGGGCCGTTGACACAGCGCATAGTAGTGTAGAATTTTCTGTTAGACATATGATGGTCTCGAAAGTGAAAGGGGCTTTTAATCAATTTTCAGCAGAGGTGGAAGCGGATGCCAATGATCTCACTACCGCAAAGATCTCCTTTGAAATCGATGTAAGCTCGATTGATACGAACAATGATGATCGGGACAAACATCTTCGCTCTGCCGACTTTTTCGATGTAGAGAACTATCCGAAGCTTACTTTTCTTTCCACAAAAGTGGAGAAAAAAAGGGGAAACCAATATGCTTTGACAGGGGATGTCTCTTTGCATGGGGTAACGAAACCTGAAACGTTCAACGTGACGTTTGAAGGGCTTGCGAAGGATCCGATGAGCGGGGCTGAAAAAGCCGGTTTTAGTGTGGAAGGCTCCCTAAAACGTAGCGAATATGGCTTAACCTGGAATGCGCCTTTGGAAACGGGCGGCGTCCTTGTCAGTGATGAAGTGAAAATTACATTGGACATTCAAGCAGCAAAGGTAGAATAATCTATCGAAAAAAACCACACAACAAAGACTGTGTGGTTTTTTTATTGAAAGCTTAGGGTTTATCGCCAGCAAAGGACTAATGCCCTATTCTTTATTTTTTCATGAAATTCCACCATTTCCATTCGATTTCTTCTTATAATATAAATAGGTTAGTAGGAATTTATTGAGGAGGGTATGTATGGAAGAAAAACCTCAAAAGAATGGAGAATGGGTGAAGACCTTCGCTTCTGTCTTGATTATTACGATCATCATTCGCACATTCTTATTTGCACCGGTCTCTGTGGATGGCGCTTCGATGGAGCCAACCCTTCATGATCGAGAAAAAATCATTGTGAGTAAAACAATCAATTGGGTGGGAGAAATTCATCGTGGAGATATCGTGATTATAAAAGATCCCGAAGAGAAAATGAATTATGTGAAAAGAGTGATTGGACTCCCGGGCGAAACAATAGAAATGAAAAATGATCATTTACATATTAATGGAGAGGAAATAAATGAGTCTTATTTAACGGAAGCGAAGAAGGTTACTAGTCTGCATGGTACCACGCTTACGGAAGATTTCGGACCCGTTACCATTCCAAAAGATCATTATTTTGTGATGGGCGATAATCGCCCTCACAGCATGGATAGCCGTGGAATCGCTCCTTTTTCGCTTGGTTTCATAGCAGAAGATCGTATTATTGGTAAAAGCAAGCTAGTTATTTTTCCTTTTAAAAATATACGGAAAACAAATTAATACTTTGCAAGATTCATACGAATGAGGGGCATTTTTGTTTCCGATCATCATAAGAAAGGTGTGGGAAGTTTTTTGTTTTCTCATTTAAAAACTCTTTTCATCACGATTCCGATCTTTTTAGTATTTCTCTTTCCCGCCAAAGCGGACGCTCGTTCTTTTTCAATCGATGCTGTTGATGTCAATGCCTATATTTATCCTGACGGTGATTTGTATGTAGAGGAATTGTATACCTATACGTTTGCAGGGAAATTTAATGGCACAACCCGAATTATTGGGGATGATGATTTTGATGGAGTGGAATTTTTTGAAGGCTACCAGGTTCCGGATGACGCGGAAATGGGAAAAATCACACCGGAAAACGTGACACCGCTTCAGGTAGAAAGGGAAGATTATACGTACAAAGTTCATCGTCCCTACAAGGATGAAACGAAAAAGGTCTTTTATCGCTATCGACTCAAAAACGTGGCCAATAAATACGAAGATGTAGGTGAATTTTATTGGCGTTTCTTTGATGGAATGGGGGATAATGACCTTAACCGTCTGCGTATCTTTGTCCAACTATATGGAGAAAATCAACTTTCAGAAAATACTCATGGATTTATGCATGATTTAACTGGTGGGAAAATGGAGCTGACAGAATCCGGATTATACTATCAAAATGAGAAACTTCCAGGTGGAGAACCATTTGAGTTAAGACTCTTATTTCCAAGTGAGTTTCTAAGTGAAATGGACTATACAGAGAACAAGGAAATGCTCCCAACCATGTTAGCGGAGGAAGATCATTATAAGAAGAAATTGTCGATGAGGAATAACTGGCTACCGATTTCCGAAAAAGTGAGTCTCGTTTTCTTCATTCTTTTTCTAGTACTCTCTTTGTATGCCATTATTTTTCCAAAGCGAATCATGCGGTTCTTTGGACGTTCAGCGGATTTTTCCGAAATAGAGAAAGTGGATTCTTTTACATTAGTAGCATTAAAACGAAAGCTAAAATTTATGCCGGAGGACATCAATGCCGTCCTTTTCCGCCTCCATCAAAAGGGCTATGTATCAGTAGAACACATCCCATCTAGCTTAGAATATCAGGAGAATGAGTATGCGCCAGATCATACGTTTACATTTATCTTAGAAAAGGAATGTTCTGATCTGTCCGAACATGAAAAGTATTTCATTGATTGGCTATTTACCGAAACGGAAGATGGAAAGCAAGTTTTTTCTTTAGATCAAATTCCTCTTAGCACGATTGGAACAGAGACACAGGATTGGCGGAATAAAGAACAACGAGTCAGAGAAATAAGGGATTTTGAAAAACAGTTTAAGGAATGGAAGAAACTGGCTTCCAAAGATCCAGAACTCCATCGTTGGATCGAACCTGTCAAGTTAAGGAAAATATTCAAATATGGAATCATTCCTGTGTGGCTTATATGGACTGCGATTAATTTATTAATGGGAATGGGCGACCGTTTGGAGGTTTATCTTGGAACGGCAGCAATGGCCATTGTCTATTTATTCATCGCGTTCGGGAAAAATGATCGTGTACTTTCAACCATATTATTTTTCATTTTGCTTGTAGCCATTTCTGCGGCTGGATTTGATCCAGGGATGGAATACTTACATGCAACGGCTTTTCCTTTAATGCTGATTTCCGCCTTCCTGCCAACCGTATCCCCTACGTATTATGGAGCAGCATATTATAGGGGAATGAAGAAGTGGATCAAAGGACTAAGAAAAAATCAGTTACAGCTTCCTACAGATGAGGCCCGATTGGAGACCTGTTTTCAACATGCCCTTGCATTAGAGCAAGGAGCTTTATTCGAAACGTATTACGGTGAGAAAATTCACGCAACAACCACAGGAGAACTTTATCCATTTCTGATTGCTCCCGTAGAAACAGCGCAAATTTATACTTATCATCACATTGCCTTCCAATCAACCTACAGCAGCAGCTATTCCTCAAGCAGTGGCGGTGGCTCTTCTGGCAGTAGCGGCGGTTCTGGTGGTGGCGGCGGTGCAGGCGCCTTCTAAAGTGCCTGGTACGCCCCGGATTTTTATTGGAAGAAAAAATAAAGGGAGGAAGTTTTAATCATTATGTTGTTGCTCATTTTGGGCATTGTTGTTCTTATTCTTAGTGTCATTATCGGCTTTTTCACAGGCAGTTTTTGGCTATTTCTGCTTGTTATTTTAGGCGGTATTGTCCTTGCCTCCATCCTCTTTGCCTTAGCCAGCTTGCACAACAGACAAGAGATTATTCTTTACCATTTACAGCTTCAAAGGGAACTCTTACGGAAACAGTTTGGTATAGCATTGAAAAAATGCCCGAATTGCCAATACGAATTCGATGCTGAGCTAAGCTCCTGTCCACGTTGTGGATCGAGAAAAGCGTAAGGAGATCCCTTTCGCTTTTCCATTTAAAAAATATTCGTCAAATCCAATTGCAAACCATTGAAAAGCTTGGAGGTGATTAGGCCAGTACTCACCTTTATGTCATGTTGCTCATACATTCCATCCTCATTCAAAGTATAAACAGTGATTGTGTCAAGCATCGGGTTCACAATCCAATATTCTTTCACCCCATAATTCATGTAGAGATTGAGCTTCGTGACGATATCATGCGACTGGTTAGAAGGACTAAGGATTTCAACAATCAAATCAGGAACACCGACATATCTAGCATCCGTAAAGCCAGTTTTGTCACAAATAATACTAATGTCCGGTATGACGACTTTTGTCCCTTCGATGTTCGTACTTTTTAATTCAATATCATAAGGTGCATGAAACAACTCACATGGTTTCCCATCAAGAAAGTCCTCAAACGCTCGTTCAAGCTTGCGTGAAACCCGTTGATGTTTTGTCGAAGGTGATGGAGACATGTAAATCACTCCATCAATATACTCTAGTAAAGCATCACTGTTTTCGCGAATTTGCCAATACTCTTCTATTGAGTGCGTGCCACTACGGTATAAATGCATGTCAAATTCCCTCCCAAACTTCATTCTTTTACCTACAGTATACCACTTCTAATGCTGCCTTTCCCTTTAAATCCAGCCTTTTTCCTGTGCCCGCGCAATCGCTTCAATTTTATTTTTCGCTTCTAATTTCTGTAAAACTTCTGACATATAATTTCGAACGGTTCTCGATGAAAGAAATAATTCCGTTCCAATTTCCTTGGCCGTTTTCCCTTCAGCCGATAATTGTAAAATTTGCTGCTCTCTTTCTGTTAATGGATGATTCTCCTGAAACATTAAGGATTAACTCTTGATCGTATTCTCGTCTCCCTCACATCATATATTCCTGAATGACTTTCCAATGGACATTAGTCGTGCAAGGGATTTTTCTAACAAAAAAACATCCTTAAAAGGATGTCATTACACTAGGGTCAATTTGCTAAACAAGTTTGCAGCAGTTGGATATTCGCTTGTTCATTTTTTTCAATCCAAATTTGTGATTTTTGCTCAAGGCGATCTGCTGGTGACATGCGGAATTCCCCACAAATATCCACTCCTAGAATGGTTTTATGCTTGAGAAAAAAGGAAAGTTGATTGCATAAACTGACAAGATCCAGCCTGCCTTGATCCCAGTTTGTCTTAACGTCCTCTTTACGTAAAACGTCTTTATCGATGCTAATATAAATCTGGTTCGTTGAAATCGTTTGAAGAATCGATTGTAAATGTGGCTTATCGTCATATCGATAGATGTCTGCTCGAGGATGTGAAGGCAGCTGTTTCAAGGTTGGGCCAATGATTACAGCCTTTTGTAAGAATGGTAAATCTTCGAGGGCATAATAAACCCATGATCCACAAGAAAAGAGTGGCTTCTCTTCCGCTTCCCCTATTCCAAGATCTGGATGGTTATCAAATAATACGAGAGTAAAGGGTTCTGTCAGTTCCTGTAAAAACAAATACGTCACATAATGGTAGTTTCCACTGCCAATGAATGTAATGCCCCTTTGTTTTCTCCTCTGCAGGCGGCGGTTGATTTTTGCTAAAGAAGCTTGTTCACAATATAAATGAACTCGCTCGATATTTTGTAAATGGATCTCTTGATGAGATATGTCTAATAGTCTGTGCTGCGCATAGTACGTTTCATCAAAATGTAGAATCGTAACACCCTTATACCTTAACCCCATTCAAATTCGACCCCTTTGCCTTTTTTTATTATCTATCATTATAGTATAGCACTCTTTTGCCAAGCTTCTATACTTCTAAGCAAAACAGCAGTCCCATAGATGCCTATGGGACTGCTGTTACCTCTGCTCCATTTTTTCTCTTTGCTCATCCTGGATTGGGGCCAGTTCTGATCGGTTCACAAGTTTATGAAAAATGGACATCTGGACAAAAAGTTTATGCTCATGATAAATAAGCTCTTTGGGATTGATTTGCCGAACTTTGGGAGTGAATTGCTGAACTTTCGGAGTGAATTGCTGAACTTTCGGAGTGAATTGCTGAACTTCGGGGAACATTTGCTGAACTTTGGGAGTGATTTGCTGAACTTCGGGATCATTTGCTGAACTTTGGGAGTGATTTGCTGAACTTTGGGGATCATTTGCTGAACTTTCGGAGTGAATTGCTGAACTTCGGGATCATTTGCTGAACTCTGGGAGTGATTTGCTGAACTTCGGGATCATTTGCTGAACTTTGGGAGTGAATTGCTGAACTTCGGGGAACATTTGCTGAACTTTGGGAGTGATTTGCTGAACTTCGGGATCATTTGCTGAACTCTAGGGTTGAATGGCTTCTCCGCTTGTGCCTCAGTCATAAACGACTATCCAACATAAATTATAGGAGACTTATGTAGGGAGTGAAAAGAAATGCAAATGATAGGCCAAAAAACAGTTAAGATTGATCCTTCCAACCCTGATACCATTCCGAAATTTGTCGATGAACTACCTATTCCCGTTGTTGCTAAGCCAAAAACATTTATTAGGAGTAAGCCGTATTATGAAATCACGATGAAGGAATGTCAGCACCGCTTTCACAAACTGATGCCAACCACAACGGTTTGGGGATATGATGGGCTTTACCCGGGGCCAACGATTAAAGTGAATCAAAATCAAATCATTTATGTAAAATGGAAAAACCAATTGCCGTCGAAACATCTATTACCGATTGACCGGACCCTTCACGGATCATCTGGACCACCCGAAGTGCGTACAGTCACCCACTTACACGGCTCTAACGTAGCCTGGGAAAGTGATGGACATCCGGAAGCTTGGTTTTCAAGAAATTTTGCCCAAACTGGGGAAACCTTCAAACGAAAAATTTATCAATATACCAATCGTCAAAAAGGCGCGACCCTTTGGTATCATGATCATGCTATCGGAATTACGAGATTGAATGTATATGCTGGGCTTGCTGGGCTTTATATTATTCGTGATGCCATCGAGAAGAAATTAAAATTACCGAAAAATCAATACGATATCCCACTTATTATCCAAGATAAATCCTTTCGTACAGATGGTTCCTTATTTTATCCAGAAAACACAGACCCACCTGCAGCCGTAAATCCATCTGTTCAACCCTTTTTTAATGGAAACACAATGGTGGTAAATGGCAAGCTCTGGCCGCGGTTAAAGGTGGAACCCCGGAAATACCGTTTTCGTATTTTAAATGCATCGAATACGAATGCCTATACATTAAGATTAGGGGATGGGCGTTCTTTTTACCAAATTGCTACAGACGGCGGTCTTCTGACAAAACCGGTTGAACTAACAACCCTTCCGATCGAACCGGCTGAACGCTCAGAAATCATCGTCGATTTCTCAAAGCATAAGGGGAAAAAATTAATTCTGCAAAACACGAACGATGAGGGGAATATGGGGCTTATTATGAGATTTGATGTCACTCTACCACTAAATCAAAAAGATACAAGTGAAATTCCAACTAACTTGTTACCTGATGATCAACCCTTAGAGGAGAAAGCCGCCGATAAAATTAGATTATTAACGCTTGATGCCAAGCAGGATGAATATGATAGACCCATCATGATGTTGGATAATCGGATGTGGCATGATCCCGTAACAGAAAAACCCGTGATTGGGGATACAGAAGTATGGGAAATTTATTAACTTAATGAACTTTCCACATCCCATGCATATCCATCTCATCCAATTCAAGGTTTTACACAGAAGACCTTTTGATTTAGAAAGATTCCAGCAAGATGGCTATATTCAGTATACCGGTCCCCCAATTGAACCGGAAGCACATGAAAAAGGCTGGAAGGATACGGTTCGAGCTGATGTAGGCATGGTAACAAGTGTGATGATGAAGTTCACGGAAAATCCTGGTGAATATGTGTGGCACTGTCATATCTTAGAGCATGAGGATTATGATATGATGCGGCCTATGAGAGTGATTGAGAGGGATTAAGAAAAGCGCAAGCGCCTTTTAAATAGGAAGAACGGCTAAAAGCGCGACGTCCTGTCGCAACGCCGTTCTGACCTGCATCCTGCAGGCCTCCGACAAGCAAATGTTCTGAGACAAGAAAAGTCCGGTCTTGACTTTTATTGTCTCAGGTTATTTGACCTCGAGCCGATGGCGCCTGGAGCTAGATCCAAACATTAGCCAATTTTTGCTTTCCTATCCTGTAAAGAAAGGGACCTACTTTGGCCCTTTTCTTTTTAATGCTGAATCCGCTTCTGATTAACTGATTTCCTATTCTCCCTTTAGAATCGAGTAAATCTTAACATCCCAATGCCTTCCTTTTGCGAACATTTCCTTTCTTAATATGCCTTCAAAGGTCATACCTGCTTTTTCCATCACCCGACTGGAACCAATATTTTCGACAAAGCCTCTCGCTTGAATCCGAATCAAATCCATTTCTGCAAAACCAAAGCGAATCACCTCTTTGGCCGCTTCCGTCATAATGCCTCTTCCCCAGAAATCTCTCGATAACACATAGCCAATTTCGGCACTTCGATGTTTTGGTTTCCACCAAATGAAATCGATCGTCCCAATAATTTTACCCGTTTCTTTCCATTCGATCCCCCATGGTGCTACTTGCTTTTCAGCATATCGCTCCTTTGCAAAAGTGAGAAATTGCTCCGAGTCTGCGATTGTACGGTGGCGATCCCATGTCACATAGCGGGATACTTCCTCATCTGATCCATAGAGGAAAATGTCTTCTACATCCGCATCCTTTAATTTCCTAAGACGCAAACGGTTTGTTTCTAAAACCGGCAAATCCAATATTCCCTGTTCGTTCATGGCTAACACTCCTTTTGCCTTATTATATACGAAACATTCCGGGAAAAGCACCCCAGCATTTCCGTATATTTGCTTGCTTCCCGAGAAAATATATAGATAAGGAGGAGAAGAAAATGGATATCCAACGCGCAAACGAAATAATGGAAGCTCCTAATATGATCCATGTCCAGTATCGCGGCATTCCCGTCTATTTACAAAAAATTCACCCTGAGAATCAAACAGTCACCATCTTCCCATTGGATGATATGGAGCATGAACAAATTGTGGATGTAGAGGGCTTAATCGAATAATCAATCTGACAGCCAAAAAAATGGAGGAGGTTTTAACATTGAATCGACAGAGAGCGGAACAAATTGTCCAAACGGGCGAGTTAAAGCATGTTACCTATCAAGGCGAGCGTATTTATATCCAGCAAATTGATAAAAATAGTGATACGGCACGTGTTTATCCATTAGATGACCCACAAAAAGAATTTGATGTACCTATTTCTCAGCTCGTTGAAAAGCCGTAATTTTTATCGTGGCTTTAGAAGTGGTGACAACTTAAACTGAAGCTTTGTTTATTATTCCGATTGAATTACTGAATTTTATCTTGACAAGAGCGTTCCCATCCCCTATGATTAATTTCAATAACGAATATTCTTATCAAGAGAAGCTAAGGGACTGGCCCGATGACGCTTCAGCAACCTCTGTCTACAGAAAGGTGCTACCTCCAGCAAGTTTTATTCTTGAAAGATAAGAGCTGGATATTCAAAATCATCCCTCTTCCCATTCAAGAAGAGGGATTTTCTTCGCACTTGTTACTCTGGAAATTTTATGTCCGGATTTTGCGGATTCTTCTTAAAAAGGAGAAACAAACACAGTCAGCAAACATAAGGTAAAAGAAACGTTTTTTTACGGTTAAATCATACTAAACCAATGGGTATTGTAATACTACAAAATAGGAGGAAGAACAGAATGGAGTTATTTATTCGAACAGAACAACAACAATCATGGTTAAAAAAATTACAAGAGAAAGAAGGAAAGTTTAGAAATCTATCCGCCCAAATTGATGAACAGGGGATCTTCCCAAAAGAAAATATTCAAGATTTAGTTGATTTGGGCTATACGAAAATCACATTATCAAAGGAATTTGGTGGGGAAGGCTTAAATGTTTATGATATGGTCCTTTTTCAAGAAACATTAGCAAGCTATGACTCTAACACCGCTCTCTCTATCGGTTGGCATCTTGGCACTGTAGGGGAAATTTATGAAAAGAAAGCATGGACAACAGATAACCTCGATTTTTTAGCACAGGAAATTTTAAATGGTGCGATTGTTAATCGCTCCGTGAGTGAAGCGCAAACCGGTAGTCCAACAAGAGGCGGTCGCCCCGGCACAAACGCTGTGAGACAAGAGAATGGTGTTTGGATTCTGAATGGAAGGAAGACATTTACAACCGCCTCTCCTGTCTTAACCTATTTTTTAACCTCTGCTTGGATTGAAGAAAAGCAATCGATTGGTTTCTTCCTACTTCATAAAGATTTGCCAGGATTATCAGTGGATGAAACTTGGAATGTGATGTCAATGAGGGGAACGGGAAGCCATGATCTCGTTTTAGAAGATGTAAAAGTGGAGGATTCAAAGTTAATTGAATTACCTGATAAGAAAAGCCCTGCAAAATTCGGTGGCTGGGCCTTGCATATTCCTGCAACGTATCTAGGAATTGCCCAAGCCGCACGCGATTATGCTGTTCATTTTGCAAACCATCATACCCCTAATAGCTTAAATGGTCCGATTAGCCAATTACCAAATGTTCAACAACATCTTGGTGAAATTGAATTAGAACTAGCCCAAGCACGCCATCTATTATATAGCGTCGCTACAGCCTATGATGATGAAAAACGAAGACAATACTTAACCAATGAAATCGCCATTGTCAAACATACCGTCACCAATTCAGCCATTAAGATCGTGGATAAGGCGATGCGTGTTGTCGGAGCGAAAAGTTTACAACTAACCAATCCATTGCAACGGTACTATCGCGATGTGCGGGCCGGCTTGCATAACCCGCCAATGGATGATATGACGATTAAAAATTTAGCCTTGACTGCGATTAAAGCGGCAGAAAATAAATAAACCATATTTTTGTAGAAAAAAATGAAGATGGGGTAAAAAACCTTTCCCATCCACCATTATAAACAGAAGGAGAACAGAAAATGAAACATCTAAAATTATTTAGCCTCCTCATTGGAATCAGCCTTATCGGATTGCTAGCAGGTTGTGGCTCAGATTCTGCATCAGGAGAATCTAGTGGTTCTGATGGGGATGTAAAAAAGATTAAGGTGGCGTATGATCAAGCTTC
The DNA here is from genome assembly GCF_022867885.1 of Lederbergia sp. NSJ-179. Lineage (GTDB taxonomy): Bacteria > Bacillota > Bacilli > Bacillales > Bacillaceae_C > Lederbergia. The sequence continues at coordinate 20,380 of NZ_JALIFP010000009.1, forward strand.
AAAGCCGATTTCTTGGTTAGATGACGATGGAAATCCAACAGGTTATGATGTGGAAGTCATGAAATTAGTGGATGAATTACTACCCCAATATGAATTTGAATATGTGGGCACAACAAGTGATGACTTACTTGTTGGGGTTTCACAAGGGAAATATCAAGTTGGGGTCAAAAATGCCTTTTGGACAGAAGAAAGAACGGAAAAATTTATTTATCCAAAGGAATTTCTAGGATTAAGCAGCATTGGACTCGTATTAAAAAAGGAAAATGAACAAATCAAGTCGCTAGAGGACTTTGCTTCAGCTGGAATGACGTTAGCTCCGATTGCCGCCAATAATGCCCAATATACCGTAATTGATGAATACAATCAGAAAAATCCTGACAATCCAGTGAAACTCAAAGCTGGAGATACCTTTTCCGTTGATGTGATTCAGTGGGTGAATGAAGGCCGGGTGGATGGTGGTATTTCTATTGAAGGTCCTTTTGAAAAGCAAGTGCTTGCGGAAGATGGCCCTTATCATAATCTTGTTAACGATGTTGTTTATAATGAATTCAATGTGATTAAAACTTGGCCGCTGTTTAATAAAAAGGAACAAGAATTTGCGGACGCCTATGATGAAGCGATGAAAAAGCTAAAAGAAGAAAAGAAGTTAAATGATCTAATGAAGGAATTTTATAATCGCGATCTTTTTGAGGTGCTCGATCAAGTAGAAAGATAGATCACCATTTTGCTAGAGACTCTTTTTTTCTTGAAGATAAGGTTGCACTATTCAAGAAGAATCGTGCAACCCATTCAGCTTCCGAACAATAGAAACTTTATTTTTATCTGAGAAAGATTCCACACACAAATTTTTCAATATTGAAAAAAGATGGTGAACAAACATGCAAAAGTATTTTGATGCCACCTATATTTGGGAGACATTTCCTGCACTTATTCCATTTTTAAAAGTTACCTTTATGGTGGTGATCCTTTCCGTTTTATTTGGATCCATTCTAGGTTTCATTTTAGCTGCGATGAAAATAGGAAAAAATAAGATTGCCCAAAAAATTGCCCATGGTTACACAACAGTTTTACGCTGTACTCCCTCTATTGTGCTATTGTTTTTAGTCTATTATGGAGTCCCAGCTATTTTTATACATTTTGGGATTGATTTAAATGATATTGATAAGGCTATTTTTGTTGTCATTACGTTTACTCTACAATTTGGAGCGATTATGTCTGAGGTGATTCGGACCGCTTATGAATCGATTGACAAAGGGCAATTTGAAGCGGCGGTGAGTGTCGGATTAAGTCCAACACAGGCTTACAGACGAATTATTTTTCCTCAAGCCTTTGTTGTCGCCTTACCTAATTTCGGTAATGGATTACTAGAATTATTAAAAGAAGGTTCTTTAGCTTATACGATTGGTTTAATTGATGTCATGGGAAAAGCGAATATGATCATTGCCAGCAATTATAATTCTCATGCCTTAGAAATTTACATTGCATTATCGATTATTTATTGGGTACTCTCCATTGCGATCGAACAAGTTTTCCTAAAGTTAGAGAAGTTTTTTAGTAAGGGCAAGCAAGTGATTAAAAGTGTGTAGGAAGGTGACAACATGGGGATTAATGTGGAATTTTTAATCGATACATTCTTTATTGCTTTATCTGGAGTGCCCGTCGCCTTGCTCATTACCATTGTGGCCCTCCTCATCGCTTTACCGCTTGGTTTTTTACTGGCCTTAACAAGACTTAACCAAATCCCAGTCCTTAACCAGTTTTCCCGTGTCTATGTATCATTTGTGCGTGGAACACCTGTTATTGTACAAATTTTTATTATTTATAATAGTGTCCCTTTATTACTTTCAGCGATATTTGAAAAATACAATGTTCAAATAAATGTTTATGATATTAACCCGATTTGGTACGCCTTTATTGTCTTTTCTATCAATACAACAGCTATCCTAATTGAGGTCTTTCGCTCGGCCATTAACACGGTAAGCAAAGGACAATTAGAAGCCGCTTTATCTATCGGGTTAACCCAACCGCAAGCGTTTCGTAGAATCATCATTCCACAAACTTTAGTCGTTGCCTTACCAAATATTTGTACGGCAACCGTCAATCTCATTAAAGCAACCTCGTTAGGCTATGCGATGTCTTTACATGAAATTACGTTAAAAGCCCAAGTCGCCGCTAATGTTGGCTACAATTATGTGGAAGCTTATATCGATATTTTTCTTGTCTATTTAATTTTATGTAGTGCTGTAGAATACTTGTTTAAATGGTATGAGAAACGGATTACAAAGTATAAGATTGTCAATGCCTAATCAAATGCTGGAGGCGAAAAAATGTTACAAATCAAAAATGTTCATAAATCCTTTGGAAAAAATGAAATTTTGAAAGGTGTAGACTTGTCAATCGATAAGGGGGATGTAGTTGTTATTATCGGTCCAAGTGGTTCTGGTAAAACGACCTTTCTTAGATGCATTAACTTTTTGGAAAAAGCGGATCAAGGCCAGGCTACCTTTGACGATTTGACCGTAGACCTCCATAGCGCATCCAAAAGGCAAATTCACCAAATCAGACAAAAAGTCGCCTTCGTTTTTCAAAATTATAATCTATTTCATAATAAAACAGCCTTAGAAAATGTAACAGAGGGATTAATTATTGGTAGGAAAATCCCAAAGGAAAAAGCAGAAAAAATGGGCAAGCAAGCCCTAGATAAGGTTGGCCTGTCCGATAAATACCAATCTTATCCAGGAGAACTTTCTGGAGGACAACAACAACGGGTGGGAATTGCTCGAGCGGTTGCGTTAAATCCAGACATTATATTATTCGATGAACCTACATCTGCCCTCGATCCGGAACTTGTTGGTGAAGTCCTCACCGTCATGAAGGATATTGCCAACGAAGGAACGACCATGCTTGTCGTGACCCATGAAATGTCCTTTGCCCAAAATGTGGCCAATCGAGTTATTTTTATGAATGATGGGGTCGTTGTCGAAGAAGGCTCTCCCCACGATATATTTATCAAACCGAAAGAAGAACGAACAAAGAAATTCCTCCGCAGAATTCTTGCCGAGGACTATGAGTATCATATATAGGAGTTGTCAGCGCAACTCCTATTTTTTAATTATGAATAAGTTATCCTTCTACAATGGCGAGATATCTCAATACACGTTCATCGAATTCAACGATTAATATATCGCCTCTTTCTTTGGCGGAATAAATTTTTGCCCCGACAGGAAGCTTATTAGACATTTCATTTTTTGAACTCTAATTATTTCAATATAAATCGGGTTTGACTATGACCCTCCTTCGTTTTCTTTACCTCTAAGATAGCCGGGAAGATCGCTTTAAGCTCCTGAACATGGGAGATCACACCAATCATGCGCCCTGATTGTTGCAGATCCACCAATGTATCAATCGCTTTGTTTAAGGCTTCTTCATCTAAGGTGCCAAAGCCTTCATCAATAAACATGGTGTCGATCGAGATATTCCCTTGGAAGCTTTGGATAACATCAGACATGCCTAGGGCTAAACAGAGAGAAGCATTAAATTTTTCTCCCCCAGATAAGGTTTTGACATCACGGGTTTGCCCAGTATACGAATCATAAATATCAAGAGCTAATCCACTTTGTCTACCATGAGATTCTTGCCGATCGCTACGGATCAAATCATATTGTCCATTTGAAAGTTTCTTTAATCTCAGATTGGCTGCTTCAATAATTCGCTCTAAATATTCAATTTGCAGATAGCGTTCAAATGAAATTTTATGATGATTTTGACCGCGAATCACATCATATAAATCAGCTAAAACAGCTAGTTTTCGTTCGCTTTCCCGCACTCTTTTTTCTGCATCCGCAATTTTTTCCAGTAAATGGTTTGCTTCCTGATAAAATTTCTTGGATTGCTCCCATTGGTTGAATGCCGCTTCATAGGCTTGTTTGAAGTTTTCCAATTGCTGCTGCAAGAGGGTCAGATCGACCTTTTTCTGTCCTTTTAATATCGATTTTAATTCTTTTACTTGTTCTTGTAGCAAGGATCGCGTTTGTTTAAAATGATCGATGTCTCTTTTTAATTCTTCACGCGCCTCGTTTGACATATTCGCTAATCGATATTCTTCTTCATTAGCAAATTCGGCCTTTTGTAAAACTTCTTGAAAGGAGACTTCCGCTTTTTCTCTTTTGGCTGTTGTTTCCATATGCTGCTTTTGGGCATGCTCTAGATTGGACTGTGCCTTTGTCTGTTCATTTTGTGTTTGCTGAAGCCGCTTTTGCACTTGCTCCCATGCTTGTTCTCGTTTTGACGATTCATGTTCTGTAAGGCGGATTTGCTTTTCCAATTGGTCCAATACCCGCATTTCCTCAGGGATGATCCGGATTCGCTCCAAATAAATGGTCTTTGTATTTTCCATTTTCAATCGTTTTTCCTGATAACGCTGTTCCCATTTTTCCTTGTTCGCTTCTAACTGTTTCAGTTCCTTACTGCGCTCTTCGTACTCGGTTTTCCAGTTTGTCAATATGAACCGATCCGCCTTCAGCTTCTCGACTTCTTCGTTTAATTGTTTCCCTTCCTTTTTGAGCTCTTCCATTTTTAAGGGAATGTCAGCCAAAATGACTCCATTGGATTCCACCTCTTGCTGCTTCTCTTCTAGTTGCTTTGTATTCGCTGACCAATCGGCTCTCACAAGATGATAGTCATTTTCACAAACATCCACTTTCTTTTTTAACTCTTCTAGCTGCTCCCTTGTGATAGAATGCCCCTCATTTGTGGCTTTATGGGGATGTTCAAGACTCCCACAGACAGGACAGGGTTCCCCGTCATGCAAATGACTAGCTAGTACAAGTGCTTGATGATTCAACCAGCTACGCTCTCTTTCTTGATAGTTCGCTTGTTTCTGTTCATATAATTCCTTTTTCTGCTGCATTTCCTTCGCCAAAGCCGTTTGTCTTTTTGCAAGCTTTGTATACTCATTCAACAGCTTCCATTGTTCCCGCTTCATCGCCAGCCGTTCGCTTTTCTCCGGATACTCACTTACAGCCTTATCCAGATCAGCTATTTTTTGACTCATTTCCTCTGCTTCCCTACTCTTTACCTTGCTATCCTTTTTGACAGCCTCAAGCTGTTTCTCCATTTCTGCAGCCTGCTTTTCTAGCATTTGAATCTGTTGCTTCACTTGATCAATTTCTTTCACAACAGGCAAAAATTCCTGTAATCGCCTGAGCTCTTGCCGAATTCTTTCCCTTTCTTCCTTTTTCCCTTCTTCCTGCTGATAAGCATGAAGGACTTGTTGATATGTATCATCCATTTGATTTTTCGACCGGACCGCCTGCTCATAGGCCCGTATTTTTTCCGTTTCTTCCTGTCTCCATTCCTTCACCTGGCGCTCGTATGGTTCAATCATACTCGCTCTCTCGGCCGCTTCCCACTGTTTCTCCTTTTCTGTAAAAATAGGGAGCTGCTCTTCAAGCTGTTGGAGCTGTTGCTTCTTCTGTTCTAGCTCATCCAATCGTTCATTCAACGTTTGCGCTTGATGAAATTCCGTTTGCTTTTGCGTATGCGCTTTGTAGGCTTTTTCATAATTTTGCCGATCCTGTCCAATTTGGCTATTATAATAAGCCACCTCTTCCTCTAAACCAGCAATGACTTGATGAAGATTGTAATGTTCTTGAGAAAGGACCAGGAAGATGGACGCTCCTTCTCGATGTGGTAAAGTGGCTTGGATGTTTTGAATATATGTATCTCGCACTTGTTTTTCTTGCTGAAAAGCTAGCTCAATCCGCTTCTTCCGATTTCGCAATCGCTCCCCTATTTGTTTATAAGCATCGGTTTTAAAAAGCCGTCGTAAAATATCCTCTTTATTTTCTGTTTGGGAGGTTAATAGTTTGCGAAATTCCCCCTGTGGCAGCATCACAATCTGTTTAAATTGATCTTGGGTAAGACCCATAAGCCCCTCAATCTTCTTATCAATCTCAGAAACCATTTGTCGATCTACACAAGGAATCTCTTTCCCATCGCAGATTTCAAAAAACTCATATCGTTCCCCTGTTTTCGTTTTATTCCCCTGTTTCACATGACCCAGTTGACGAAGAACACGGTATGTACGACCATGGAGTTCAAACACTAATTCAACAGATGTATGGGTATCATCCTCTGCAAAATGACTGCGAAGCATCGTCTGATTTTCCCGATCTTGTCCACTCGCACTCCCATATAAGGCAAAACAAATGCCATCAAAAATCGTTGTTTTACCTGCACCTGTATTACCCGAAATGACAAAGATGGACTGGTCTTTTAAATCCGAAAAATGGATGGTTTCCGTATTTTTATAAGGACCAAAGGCGGTCAGCTTTAGCGTTAATGGCCTCATCTCTTTTCCCCCCTTTAATTTGGCACAACTTCCCTCTGTGTTGGAGTAGCTGTCTCCTGTTCTTCCCGCAATAATTCATCCAATACCTCTCTAAAAATTCTCTCTGTTTCTTCGGAGGCTTTCTCCCCCTTAACCTGTTCATAAAAGGATTGAAAAAGCTCAAGATCACTCATCTTACTGCGTACCTGCTTGGAGGTAGAGATTGTTTCAGTTGCAAGATGCTTTCTTTCCACATGCATCGCATTTGGATAAACGGAGCGAATTTTTTCCATCGGTGATAGAATCGGAGTTTCATCCAATAGTCGAACAAATACATAGTCCTCACAAACGGGGTCAGTTAAAAGTTCAGACATTGTTGCTTCGATTGTTCGCATCTCCCTTTTCGGAGTGAAGAGACGTTTTTCAATCGATACTTCTCCATCTTGATCCAATTCAACGATGGAGTATCCTTTTCGATGATGTTCCTCTGAAATCGAATATTTTAAAATCGAGCCTGCATAACGAATCTTTTCCTGCATCACATAATGGGCCTGATGCAAATGACCAAGGGCCGTGTAGTGAAAATCAGCAAAAAGCTGGGCATCCACATATTCTGCCCCACCAATGGAAAGTGGTCTTTCAGAGTCACTTGTATTTTCCTCCTCTTCCCCAAATGGGGTCACAAAGGCATGTCCAATCAGAACATGACGAGCTTTCGGATCAAGATTTGCCTTGATTTCTGTTACTATTTTTCGTGCCGCATCCTGATGGGTCCGAACCTCCTCATCTTCAAAAAGATTCCGCACCAAGCTAGGATCACAATAAGGAACAAGATGAAAATGCACCGGTCCAAAATCATCCTGAAGGATCACAGGCTGTAAATCTTTCGTTAAGCGCCCAGACATATGTAGACCATTTTGCTTCATAATGTTACTACCAAAATGTAAACGACTTGGACTATCATGATTCCCTGCAATGGCCAGAACAGGCGTTTTTAGCTGTAATACGATTGTGTCCAATATTTCATCCAATAGATGGACGGCCTCTGTCGGTGGCACTCCTCGATCATATAAGTCCCCAGCAATGATTACCGCATCAGGACGCTCTTCCTCAATCGCCTGAATAAATTGTTGTAAAACATAGCGCTGATCCTCTGTCATATAAACGCCTTGAACAAGCTTTCCTAAATGCCAATCTGCCGTATGGAAAAACTTCATCATCCTCACCCTCTGTCATGTTCTATTTCCTCTATTATAGCCCAATTCCCTGCAACTTGCTTGAGGGAATTCGACAGAAATTTCCCTATTGCAACAAATGATGGACAAGCTATAATAATAGAAAGAGGAGGAGGTGAAACTAAAATGGAAAAATCCGATTTGAAGGAAATTTTGAATGCCTTAAAACTTCATTCCAAACATATCGATCAAAAATTGGAACAAATGGAGAAGCGAATGGAGGAACGAATGGATAAGCGTTTTGAACAGGTCGATCAACGCTTTGAACAGTTGGAAGAGAAATGTAACCGCCTTGAAGAGAAAATGGCTTCTAGTGTATCCATTGTACCTAAGCAGAAGAAAATGTTGGTGTTCTTTTAGAAAAGCATGAAAATATCAAACTACCCATGAGAGAATTTCTTTCTTTATCCCACAATGTAGACCCGCAAACATCAAGCCCTACACATTCATCCCTGCTTATAAAAGCACCAAGATCTAAACTAAAAGATATTGTAAAATTTAAAGTATAACGGCTCACCTGTTTTTTAAGTAACTTTTACAAAAAATGAGGACTGAAAATAGTGCTATCCGCACTATTTTCAGTCCTCATGATTCATTATAGTTTTTCAACATTAGCTGCTTGGTCGCCACGGTTACCTTGAGTAATGTCAAAACTTACTTTTTGACCCTCTTCAAGAGTTTTAAAGCCGTCTCCAGTGATAGCTGAGAAATGAACGAATACATCTTCTCCACCTTCAACTTCGATAAAGCCAAAGCCTTTTTCTGCGTTAAACCATTTTACTGTACCTTGATTCATGTAAATACCTCCAAAAATTTGTTACTTAATAACGATGTAAACAAAAATTCACATGCTTTCATGGATTAACTATCCAAATAATATAATCCGTGAAAACATGTGAATTATAAGATTTAATACATATTAAGTGTAAAGTTATTGTAGCACAAACAATCCCCCAATAGCAAGCCTTTTTTGAAGTTTTTTTAATGCGATGAAACATCGTTTTCTTTTTATGAAAAGAAGGGGTTTTCTTTGACACATTTATCCTAGTATGGTATTACATAAGTAGTTAGCACTCTTGCGTGCCGAGTGCCAATCTTAGAACAAAAGGAGAGTTTTTATGGAGAAGAAGCTGTTTCAAGCAGAATCAAAACGTTTATTGGAAATGATGATCCATTCGATTTATTCGAATAAGGAAATTTTTCTAAGAGAATTAATCTCCAATTCTAGTGATGCGATCGACAAAATTTATTATCGCACCCTTACAGATGATTCCTTAACCTTCAATCAGGATGATTATTACATAAAGCTTTCTATTGATAAGGATAACCGGATTTTGAAGGTTGAAGATACGGGAATTGGGATGACAAAGGAAGAGTTAGAGGAAAATCTTGGTACCATTGCCCAAAGTGGTTCCTTAGCATTTAAAAGCGAAAACGAAATAAAAGATGGACATGATATTATCGGACAATTCGGGGTTGGCTTCTATTCTGCTTTTATGGTTGCCGATAAAGTGACCGTAATTAGTAAGGCTTTAGATAGCAATGAAGCCTACAAATGGGAATCTTCTGGGGCAGATGGTTATACAATTGAACCGGCAACAAAGGAAACGGTTGGAACTGAAATTATTTTAACCATTAAAGAAAATGAAGAAGAAGAAGAAAATTATGACGAATTTTTAGAAGAGTATCGAATCCAATCCATTATCAAGAAGTACTCTGACTTCATTCGCTATCCAATTAAAATGGATGTCACCGAAAGCAAGCTGAAGGAAGGTACGGAAGACGAATACGAACAGATCAAAGAAGAGAAAACGATCAACAGCATGATCCCGATTTGGAGACGGAATAAAAACGAATTAACAGAGGCGGATTACGAAAACTTTTACACGGAAAAGCGTTATGGATTTGATAAACCATTAGCCCATATCCATACAAGTGTCGATGGAGCGATTCGTTATAATGCGATTCTCTATATTCCCGAAAAATTGCCATTTGATTATTATTCTAAGGAATTTGAAAAGGGCTTAGAATTATATTCAAGCGGTGTCCTAATTATGGAAAAATGCCCAGAGCTGCTGCCTGATTACTTCAGCTTTGTGAAGGGGATGGTCGATTCAGAAGATTTATCGCTTAATATTTCGCGGGAGATTTTACAACAGGATCGGCAATTAAAGCGAATCGCCAATAATATTGAAAAGAAAATTAAAACGGAATTACAAAATATGCTGAAGAATGATCGGGATAAATATGAAACATTTTATGAGTCCTTTGGCCGCCAGTTAAAATTTGGTGTATATAGCGATTATGGCATGCATAAGGAGGTTTTACAGGATTTACTCATGTTCGTTTCCTCTAAAGAGAAAAAGCTAGTGACGTTAGAGGAATATGTATCCAGAATGCCTGAAGAGCAAAAATATATTTATTATGCATCAGGGGATTCTATTGCTCGCATTGAAAAACTGCCACAGACTGAGATTCTTCGAGAAAAGGGCTATGAAATTTTATATTTCACAGAAGATGTGGATGAATTTGCGATCAAAATGTTGATGAATTATAAGGAAAAAGAATTCCGTTCTGTTGCAAGCGGTGATTTAGGACTTGAAGATCAAGAACAGAACGAAAAAGAAGCTTCCGAAGAAACCGAGGAAAACAAGGAACTATTCGAGGCTTTGAAAGAGATTTTATCTGGAAAAGTCAAGGATGTTCGCGCTTCTAAACGATTACGGACTCACCCTGTTTGTCTCTCTACAGATGGCGAAATTACCATCGAAATGGAAAAAATCTTACAGGCCATGCCAGATAATCAAAATGTCCAAGCGGAAAAGATTTTGGAAATTAATACCAACCATGAAGTGTTCCAATCGCTAAAATCAGCCTTTGAAACAGACAAAGATAAGCTAAACCTATACACCAACCTTTTATACAACCAAGCGCTCCTTATTGAAGGATTGCCTGTACAAGATCCCGTTGAATTTACGAATGATATTTGTAAAGTGATGGTGTAAGACACCTAAATTTTACCGAATTTCTTTTCATAAGCGAACCCTATTTTATTGGGGTTCGTTTTTTCTTTTTTTTAAAATAGATTCACAACTGAAATATGTTACCATTTAAAATAAAGATACCTAGCAAAGGAGTTGGAAAGTGTACCATGAAAAAGGTATTATTAACTGGGTTTGATCCTTTCGGGACAGATGTGATCAACCCTGCTTCAGAAGCCATCAAACAATTAAATGGATTAATCATAGAAAATGTGGAACTGATCACTGTTGAAGTACCCACCGTCTTTCATCGATCGCGAGAGGTTGTCATACAGGCGATTGAATTTTTTCAGCCTGATGTTGTGATTTGTGTTGGGCAGGCAGGTGGGCGTGCCCAGATTACCCCAGAACGGATTGCGATTAATCTAGACGATGCACGGATTGCGGATAATGAAGGACAACAACCGATAGATGAACCCATTATTGAAAATGGCCCTGCTGCCTACTGGAGCACTTTGCCAGTAAAGCGAATGGTCCATCAAATACGGAAAATGGGAATTCCAGCGAGCGTTTCCCATACAGCAGGCACCTTCGTCTGTAATCATCTATTCTATGGAGTTATGCATTATCTTAGTGAACATGCTCCTCATATTCGCGGGGGCTTCATTCATATCCCGTTCATCCCAGAACAAACCCTGGATACATCCTCCCCAAGCATGAGCCTGAATTTAATTATCATGGCGCTAAAAAAGGCAGCCATTACAGCAGCCCATGAACAAGAAGATATCCATGAAGTTGGCGGGACGATCCATTAAGGTGCCCGGCATGCCCGTTTTCATAATTTCTAATTAGTTGGAGAAGGTGCCTGCTCATTATAATGCTGCGGGGGTAGTCGATCGGTGGGGCAGCAAAGGGAAAATGCTTATTCCCCCTATCATTGGAATCATGATGTGGATTGGCATGACCATTTTGGAACGTTATCCACATATATATAACTATATGGTCCCGATTACAAAAGAAAATGCCCCTGCCCAATTTGTGAATGCACGCCTGATGATCAATGTTCTAAAAAATGAAATCTGCTTTTATTCTCTTGTCTCGCATGGGAAGGAATTAAAATTGCTTTGGATGAACGAAATGGACTCGGCATTTGGTTCCAATCATTTTTTTAGGCTTGATCTTTGGTTCAATGGGCTATTTCGTGATCCGCTCTTTGTACTTGCAGAAAAGAGAGACTCGATAAGCTTTCTGAAATGCCTGGCAGCTGATTTCCGATTGTCAGCTTGGAAAACAGCAAGTTCAGATAAGAAAAGCGCAAGCGCCTTGTTCAGCCCCGACAAGCAAATGTTCTGAACCAAGAAAAGTCCGGTTTTGACTTTTATTGGCTCAGGTTATTTGACCTCGAGGGGCTAGGCGCTGGAGCCAGACCTAGCATTAGCCAATTTTTATCTTTCTTACCTTTTAAAGAAAAGCGCAAGCGCCTTGAAATAGGAGGAACGGCTAAGGACGCGACGTCAATCGCCACGCCGGATGGACTCGCATCCTGCGAGCCTCTCGGGGCTAGGCGCTGGAGCTAGATCCAAACATTAGCCACAATTTTTTACTTTCATATCTTTAAAACAAAAGAATCTCCATGCTTACAAGAGTTCTATTTTCTATTTTTCAAATCATCCACATGATATTCTGTCAGTGGGCCGATGAACTTCCGATATCTTTCCAACTTAAATGCCTCTAATTCCTCCGGAGACATCTCTTTAATGACTTCACTCGCCTCCTCCTTCGTCTTATCGCATTCCTTTTCATTCTCGACTGTCATACGTTTCATTGTCAATCCCTCCTTATAAAGTGAAACTTCAATCAGTGGGGTATATTTAGCCGCCACCTTGTACAGGGAACGTAATGGCTGGTTATGCAGATAAAGAACAAAGGTGCAAGCGTCCGTTTAGCGACGTACAAACTTCAGTTGAAGGATGAACAGCTAAAACGCTGTTCTGACCAACATCCTGTTGACTTATCGTAGAAAGGCATCGAAAGTTTGCTAGTCGCTGGGCGCTGAAGCCGGACGTCAATACCCGCTTTTAGAACTTATCCACAAGCTAGAATTTTATAGTACGCTAAACCATGAAAAAACCCCATCTGCATTGGATAACAGAAGGGGTCTTAAGACCGATCTTATCACCCAAAGCAAAAGCTTTGCTGGTATTAGCACCTTACTTTATGCAGGTTGCTGTGACGTCATTGAGCCAGATCTCTCAGCCACTCTTGATAACTATTCAATTCATTCCTATTGTATGAGGAAATGGGGAAACTTTCAAGTAAAGTACAAGTATATTTTTTAACTTATATTCACCTCAAAACTCCTCTGTCCTTTGAATGCATAAGAAAGGAATAGCTGTATCATACAAATCCCCTTCTTCTTGTTGAATGATCGTGTGCGCTAAATCTAATTCTGCCAGTTTTCCTTTTAACCGCTTGAGAACCTGCTTGTACATATCCTCAGCAATCTCTCCTGATTGATCCCGTGAAGCAAACAAGTCAGCGACATCCTTTTTTGTCACAAGCTTTCCTTCACGACTGTAAAGAAGGAACCTTTTTAGAACATTTGCCTGCAGAACCGTAATGAGAACTTCCTTTTTCTGGAAAATGACAGACTGTTGTTGGTCAGAAAAATATAGAATAAGATAAGGCTTCATTTCTTCTGAGGTGATTTGTTCTTCACATTCTTCTTTCGACGCCATTTTCACACTTGATTGAGAAATGACTATAAAAGCATGATTTTCTATATATGTCTCATTTTGACGAATATGCTCATGTAAAGGCACAACGTCCAGATTAGCCAGTGATTTCTCCTCTATTTGCTCTTTCAGTTTTCTCGTCTCTTCCCCCGTTTCCGTTGCCACCTTTAATGAGCTGTTTGTTAAGTAAAGAAGGGTATGATAATGCTGTTGCGCTGATAAACGATAGGGCGAGTGAGGATTTCGTTCATGGCTTTTTAAGGCATTATTAAAATGAACGGCTGCTGTGACGTAATACTTTCTCTGATATGCATAAATACCTAGACGGTAATAAGCAAGCGCATTTCCTCTATCATATTTCAACACTTTAGCCAGTGACTTTTGGTCATCTAGATGGTCTTTCTTATAAACCGTTTTTAAATAGGATCCATAATAAACGAGATGGTTAATCAGATCAGATTGCACTTTTGCCAAATGATCACTATTTTCATCATCTTTATCACGGGAAAGCCTTCGCAGTAATTCCTCCTCCACCCCAATTAAAGCCGGCAGAGACACCCCTTTCTCTTCATCCTTTGCTATCTGAAGCTCTTCCTTTAGATCAAAAAGTTCCTTTAATGACATATTCCGCATGCTTTCACTCCGTCCCTATTTCGTTCTCCTTTTATCATACCCTTTTCACCCAAGTTTTTCAGGTTCGAAAAAGAACATCCATTTCTTTATGACATAAAATAGATATATGATGAGATAGGAAGGAAAGAATTCGTATGTTTCCTTGGAATTTATTTCCCTTTAAAATGAATCAAGATAAGGCTCCACCATTTGAAATTGGAAAAAATAATGTGGAAGATTATGTTCAAAAAATTTTATCCCAAACATTTTCAGCCTTTGATCAGGATTCAACGAATTCAAATGACTGGTTACGATCCATTTTTGAGCAAATGCCTTCAGGTTCCAATCAATCAAATGGGATAAAGCTTTTCGAATCCTTTCAATATATCTTTATTCATATTCCGGTTCCTGATGATCAGGCCTTAGAACGTTGGAAAGTCTATCATACAACGAATCAACTCATGATTGAAGATCTTGAAGAACCCAAAAATTCAAAGACGATCACCTTGCCAGCCCTTGTCGAAAAAAAGAAAACGACTGCTGTTTACAAAAATGGCCTCTTAGAAGTGATTCTCCACAAGAAAACAGATATGCAATACACAGAAGTTGGCGTAATAAAGGACTAAACAGGTCCTCTCCCTCATGATTCTCTCACTGGATAAGAGGGATTATTTTTAATAAATGAATGGACAAGAATTTATTTAAAAATTGAAATCGTTGTCACTAAAATATCCACGAATATTCCTTTGTTTCACATCATAATTTCATGTTATAATGTACGAATATTCTAGTTTAATTCGCAAAGGAAGTGGATGACGCCATGAGTGAAACAAAATTGAAGTCAAATACTGTAAATGTGGAAGATATCCTGATTGCTTACCAACAATTAAAAGACGTTGTGGCACATACGCCTTTGCAAAAAAGTGAACGTTTATCTGAAAAATATGACTGCCGTATTTACTTAAAAAGGGAAGATATGCAGCATGTGCGTTCTTTTAAATTGCGGGGCGCTTATTATAAAATAAAACGAATGGAAACAGAAGCAAGGGAAAAAGGGGTTGTGTGTGCTAGTGCCGGCAATCATGCCCAAGGCGTTGCTTTTGCTTGCTCCCATCTTGGGATTTTTGGAACGATTTTTATGCCACAAACAACGCCCAATCAGAAAATTGACCAAGTTAAAATGTTTGGTCGTGAATTTGTGGAAATTGTGCTTGTCGGAGATACATTCGATGATTCATCCGTAAGTGCATTAGAGTACGCCAATCAGGAAGATAAAATTTTTATCCATCCTTTTGATGACCTTGATATTATTGCGGGACAGGGAACGGTTGCGGTTGAAATCATGAATGATTTAGAGGAGCCAGTTGACTTTGTCTTTTCTAGTATTGGTGGCGGGGGATTACTATCCGGCTTAAGTACTTATATAAAAAACTTATCTCCCCATACCCATATGATTGGAGTGGAACCTGCTGGCGCTGCCAGTATGAAAGCAGCCATAGAGAATAATGGGATCACTGTTCTTGATACGATTGATAAGTTTGTGGATGGGGCTGCTGTAGGATGTGTGGGACAAAAAACTTTTGAAATTTGCAGTCAATATGTTAATGATATTATCCCAGTACCAGAAGGAAAAGTATGTACAACAATTCTAGATTTATACAACAAACATGCGATCATCGCAGAGCCTGCTGGCGCCCTTCCTATCGCAGCATTGGATTTTTATAAGGAAGAAATTAAGGGAAAATCCGTTATCTGTGTCGTTAGTGGCGGAAATAATGATATTGGGCGGATGCAGGAAATTAAAGAAAAATCCTTATTATATGAGGGCCTTCTCTATTACTTTATCGTCAATTTCCCCCAACGCGCTGGAGCCTTGCGTGAATTTTTGGATAATGTCCTTGGACCACAGGATGACATTACCCATTTTGAATATACGAAGAAAAACAATAAAGAAAGCGGCCCTGGCTTAGTCGGAATCGAGTTAAAGAGACCGGAAGATTATGAAGGATTAGTGGAACGTATGCGACAAAAAGGCTTTCCCTTTACAGAAGTGAATAAAGACAGTACTTTGTTCAATCTGCTTATCTGATTTGAGAAACTTGAGGCATTTGTCCTCAAGTTTTTTATTGATCTCAGAATGTATTGATTGCTGAATGTGATGGAGTAATTTTGTCTGATATTTATGAATTTTAATGGCGATGGATGATTTCGAGAGGGAGTTGATAAACTTCATGAGAGAATCAATGAACTTCCAGGACGATTGATGAACTTCTCACCCCAATTGCGCGACTCCTTGTCCATATGGCTGTCTTTCACGTGACAACAACGATTAGGAAGATGTACGATGAACATACTTAAAATACAAAGAGGGATCTGTTTTGAAACAAATCTATAGTGAAATCATTCAATATCGTGGGACGCATTATGATTTTGGCCTTTTACAGGGGAAAAAAATAAAAGATTCTCTGATAATTCAAAATCGAGAACAGCAATGGAAAGTGAGGAAGCCGCGATTTACGATCAAAGTGGAAGAAGTGAAACAAGCTATTCTACCCTTTGCCCCTGGGATATGGGAGGAATTGTTGGGCCTGCAAGCCGCACTCGAATGGCCAATGGAACGTGTTCTAGCTGAGTTTGGTGGCTATCGTTTGGAATATGTAAAATCAGGTTGCTCCATTTTAACAGGGGAAGATTATCTGATTCGCAATTATGATTACCATCCAAAAACATATGAAGGGCGCTATCTATTATTTCAACCATCTGATCAAGGTTATGCGATGATTGGGCCCAGTCAGAGGGTCACAGGTCGTATGGATGGGATGAACGAAAAAGGGCTGGCAATGGGCTATAATTTTATGAATCGAAAAAAGCCGGGTGATGGCTTTATTTGTTGCATGATTGGAAGACTTATTTTGGAATCCTGCGCCTCAGTGACAGAAGCTGTGGATCTGTTAAAAGAAATTCCTCATCGGCATTCATTTAGCTATACCGTTTTTGATCCAAGTGGAGAAACCTTTATCGTGGAAGCAACTCCCCGTCGTATCGAAGTCCGCCAATCGAAGGCATGTACGAACCATTTTGAAATTTTGACAGACGAAAATCGTCATCATCTCGTCGATTCCAAACGTCGATTAGAGGCTATGAATTCGAAATATGAGACACTCACCAGTGCACATGAGGCCTTTCGTTTACTGAATGATCGAGATAAAGGCGTTTTTTCCGAATTATACAGCAGTTGGGCTGGCACCATTCACACGTCCGCCTATTTGCCCAGAGAAATGAAGGCATGGATGGCATTAGGGGGCAACCAAGAACCCATTGAATTCGATTTTTTAAAATGGCTAAATGGAGAAGATCTTACATGCAATAAAATTACAGGTGAAGTGAACACCGATATCCCATTTGTCCATATGGATGAAGGCGCACATTGGTCGCGAAAAAAGTAAATTCAAATACGCTCGAAAATGCTATCCGAGCGTAAAAAGGCTAATTGCTCGAGCGCAATTAGCCTTTTTACATTTATTCATATCTTAGCGCATCAATTGGACTTAGCTTAGATGCTTTGTTTGCTGGCAGGATTCCGAAAATAATACCAATAAAAGCGGAAAAGCCAACACCGATAAGGACAACAAGCGGACTTACCATAGCCTCTATATCAGCAAACATTGAAATTATCCCCGTAGCCGCACTGGCCAATGCAATTCCAATCAAACCTCCTAGTGACGTAAGGGTAATCGATTCAATTAGAAACTGAAAAAGAATTTTTCCACGAGTTGCTCCTAATGCTTTACGTAAGCCAATTTCCCTTGTCCGCTCCGTCACAGAAACGAGCATAATATTCATCACACCGATTCCGCCAACCAGAAGGGAAATGCCAGCAATGCTCCCGATAAAAAGTGTCATAATCCTAACCTCTTGTTTGAATTGGTCCTCCCATTCTGACATATCATAGGTCTCAAAATGACCATTTTCAAGATCCTTGCTTTCTGTCAATGTCTCGGCAGCCAGTCTTCCAGCCTCCCCGATTACTTCTGGGCTTTCTGCTATGACAGAGAGTTCTTCAATTTCACTACTTCCGTACATTAAAGAAATAACCGTTCGGGGCATAAGCATTTCGCCATCCTCATTCCATTGTTCAGGGGTAGGCGATTTATAAACACCAATAATTTTATATGGATTATCGTTCAGCTCAATAATTTCTCCGACCGGTTCTTCATTATCCTTAAAAAATTTCTCCCGTGCGACCTTGTCAATCATCACGACACGGTTCATCCCATCGTAATCACGGGTATTGATGGGTCTACCTTCCAAAACTTCTATACCAAGTGCCAAGAAATATTCCGAACCTATTCCTGTAATATTCAATTCACCTTGTTGATCATTATGCACCAACTGCCCCCAACCCATATTTGTCGCAACAACTGATTTTACGCCCGGAACAGCTGCCAGTGTCTCCACATCGTTAGCTGTTAATTCTGGATACTCGTAAACGTAATCACTGCTCATCATTTCTTCTTCTGTTAAATCTTCTACATAGTTTAACTGAATCGCATTTTTATCAGTCGCAAATAACTCCGCCTCCATTTGTTTCTGTACCCCTTGGCCAAGCCCTACAATCGTAATAACAGCTGCCACCCCAATAATAATCCCGAGCATCGTCAATAACGCGCGAATTTTATGATTCCAAATCGAGGAGAAGGCAATTTTAAAACTTTCTAGTATATTCATGATGTCATCCTCCGATCATCGGTGATCATTCCATCCCTCAAGGTGATCACCCGATTGGCATAGGCGGCGACTTCCTCCTCATGTGTAACAAGGATGACGGTTTTTCCCTCTTGATTCAGTTGGACAAACAGCTCCATAATTTGCTTACTTGTCTTGGAATCAAGTGCACCGGTTGGCTCATCAGCCATGATCACGGATGGATCATTCACAAGCGCACGGGCGATTGCCACGCGCTGCTTTTGTCCACCCGATAATTGGTTTGGCAAATGCTTCAACCGATCACCCAAGCCGACTTTTTCCAGCATTTTTTGCGCTCTTCCTCTCCGTTCACGCTTCGACATCCCCGCATAGATAAGCGGAGTCTCCACATTTTTTAACGCATTTAAGCGCGGAAGCAGGAAGAATTGTTGAAACACAAAGCCAATATGGCGATTGCGGAGCTGAGCCAATTGCTTCTCTTTAAAGGAACTGATTTTTTCATTATTTAATTCATAGGCTCCTCCTGTTGGATAATCCAGGAAACCAATAATATTCATTAAAGTCGATTTCCCTGAACCAGATGGGCCCATAATGGCAACAAATTCACCGTCTTCAATTGAAAGATCAATCCCGTGTAAAACAGGAACTTTAAGCGAGCCATTCCCGTAGACTTTTGTTATCTCACTCAACTTCATCATAGGACGTCACTTCCATTCCATCATGCAATCCAGGGGATGGGGAGATGACGACTAACTCATCCTTCGTTACACCCTCTGTAATCTCAATAAATTCATCGTTCATTTTGCCTGTTTCGATTTCCCGTCTTTGTAAAACTCCATCGACAAGCACATAAATCACTTCCACCATTTCCCCGCTACTCTCTCCATTCTCATCCACGTCCTCCTCTTCCACGATCGCCATATGAGGAACAACTAAAGATTTTTCTCCACCGCCCATTTTCACTTCTAATGAGACATGGAATCCTTGGCGTAGTTCAGTTGTATCATCAGTAATCGCTACTTTAAATGGATAAGTCGTGACATTGCCGCCACCGCCCATCATTTCATAGTCTTCACCGCCACCACCATCATCTGTTGGAAACTGAGAAACAGACTCAACGACTCCTTTCCATTCTCTATCTTTAAAAACCTTCGGGCGAATGACAACAGGCTGATCCTTTGCAATTTTAACCGCATCAAATTCATTCATCGTCCCAATGACTTTATAAGGTTGACTGGAAATGATATGAACAACAGGTTCGGTGGAACCCGTTTCGGTTTTCTCCACATTTTTGTTGACTTTTACAACAATTCCATCAATTTTGCTTACAACGGTCATCGCTTTTATTTGTGCATCTAGCTCATTAATCGTCTCTTGTATAGATTGAATCTCTTCTTTTGTAGCTTCATGGTCCATTTCTGCTTGAACCTTTTCATTTTCAAGTTGGTTCACATCATCTTGAGTGACAGCTTCTTCTGCTACCTCTGCCTCCGGGTCAATCTTTCGCCCAACCTTTTGCTTCGCCTCTTTGATTCTCTTATTCAATTCTGCTATTTGATTTATTTCAATTTGCGCTCTTTTATTCACTAAATCTCGTTCCCGAACCGTTTTATCAAATTCACGACTCAATTTTGAAGAGTCATAGACAAATAAAGGATCTCCTTTTTTCACTTTTTTATTTTCCTCAACCTTAAACTCTTGTATTTCCCCGTTTTCCGGTTCTGCATAAACTTTTTGTTCACTTTCTGGAACAATTTGTCCTGTCACTAAAATACTTTCGGTTAATTCTTGTTTATCCGCTTTTTGGACAGTAAGCGACATGTCTTCTTCTTCCATGCCATCGACCACTTTCGACCCCATTTTCATGACAATAGTGGCGCCAACAGCTAAGAAAATCAAAATTCCTGCAATAATGCCAATCCAAATCCATACCTTTTTTTTCACAATTGATCCCCCTATAAAAATTCTCTCACAATATATTTTTATCCTCTTATACTATAACGTATAAAACGACAAAAAAGTTTCGCTATTTAAAAAAAAAGATAATCTCCCTTAGAAAGAAGATTATCTTTTAAAACTAGTATTTATCCCGGATAAACGAACAATCAATGAGGGATGAAAAGAACCCCCACTAAATGAAGCTTCACTTTATTTAGAAGGTGATTTTGAATCCCCTTTTTCTTCCACTTTTTCCGGATGTTGCATATAAAATTTCCGCCCAAGCCAAGTTTGGAAAATCATGAATATACCACTGACAGTCCAATATAGCGGTAGGGCAGCTGGTGCTGAAAAAGAGATGAACATGATCATAATCGGAGACAGGTAAGAGAACATTTTCATCTGTTTTTTCTGAGCTTCTGGGACCGTTACCAGCGATACCTCTGCCTGAATAAAATAAACCAATCCGGCAATTAACATCATGATCCAGTCCGGATTTCCTAAATCGAACCATAAAAAGGAATGACTGGCAATATCAGCCGAACTACGAATCGCCCAATACAGTCCCATTAGGATGGGCATTTGGATGATCACAGGGAGACAGCCAACACCAAGCGGGTTGACATTATGTTTTTGATAAAGCAGCATCATTTCTTGCTGAATTTTTTTCTGTTCTTCAGGGTTTTTTGTCGCCTTTAGTCGTTTTTGGATATCGTCCATTTCAGGCTTGATCTTGTCCATCTTTACTTTCATTTCTTGTTGTTTCTTATACGTGTTGAGCATAAATGGCAGCAAGACCAAACGAATGATTAAAGTAATAATGATAATCGCGAGTCCATATTCTCCCCATAAGGTAGAACCAATTTCATGGATTCCCCAAGAAAGTGGCCGAACAAAAGTATTATAAAAAAAGCCTGTTTTATTTTCTACTCCTGAGCAACCACCAAGCATAAAGCTAGTGATCACAAGCAAAGAAAGTAATAATATATTTTTTTTCAATTCAATTTCACCTTTCTATTTAAAAAATTGGCGTCTTCTAAATAGGAAAGTGGTCCTCTTCTGAATCATCTGGAGATTCTTGTCTTTTGACCGTCTTCATTGGCTGAAACCGAAGAAGATGCGGTCTATCATTTTGAATCGTAGGCGCCATAAAGATATTTAGTTGAACAGATTCATGGGCCCGACCGTTCGTTTGCACAGAGCGAGAAAGCATGATTAATTGCCAACTCAAAATCCAGATAATCGCAATCGTAAGTGGTAAAATCCATTCTGCATATGATTCTTGAAGTAATAGATCATACATGACGAACACCTAATTTCTTAAGATCAATACTAAAAGTATAGTAGTTATTTGCAAGAATGTAAAAGGTTTTCTCGATAAAACAAAAAGAATAGAGCTAGAACGGCGCTATAGTTAGGATCGGTACTTTTTAACAGAAAAAGATGTCCACAAAGGAACATCTTTTTCATCCTAGTATTTTAAGCTTTCCTGCGGATCTGGCTCATCATAAAGCCGCTCGCAGGTAATGTCGGCATTTTCACTAAACTAAAGCTCAAATCTTGCTCAGGAACTTCGTATTCAATCTGATTGACTAGGAAATCTAATGTTGCTTTCATCATTTCAACGGTAATCCCTTCGCCCGGACAACGATGCCCTGTTGTTGGGTCACCCCCGCCTTGAGGGATAAAGTTGAATAAACTTCTAGCCCCTTCCTGAAAACGTTCTGGTCGAAATTGCGCCGGCTCCTCCCACTCTTTTTCATCATGGTTTGTCCCATAAATATCAAGCAGAACAAGCTGACCTTCTTTAAAATCACATTCCCGCCACGTGAAGTCTTTTTTAACTCGCGCGCCAAGGAACGGGCCAAATGGATAATAACGGCGCAC
Organism: Lederbergia sp. NSJ-179; assembly: GCF_022867885.1. GTDB lineage: Bacteria > Bacillota > Bacilli > Bacillales > Bacillaceae_C > Lederbergia. The sequence goes on from NZ_JALIFP010000009.1 coordinate 42,806, forward strand.
CTCCTGAACAAAAGCCTCTCGTTCTTCATCTGTTGTTAAGCGCGTTCGATATTGTGGATGCTCATGCAGGGCCAAGGCCTCAAAGGTAATAAAGACGGAGATGACCACAGTTGGCCGTAACACATTTATCAATTCAACGGCTGCCGTATGCGTATCTAAACGCTCGCCATTAAGATCTTTGTGAAAAGCAATCGTATGTAGAGGTGTCCCTTCTCTAGCGGATAGCTTTCCAGTCCGCACATCTTCAATCAGGGAACCAACCCATTCTTCCGCCTTTGTCCTCGCCCTTCTCCCTTTCCAGTGTCGTGGACCCACCGCTCCGAATGCGTCAACCATTGAAGCAAAATCATCCGCTCGCTCCGCAACCTCCGCTTCTTTTAAAGGAACGCCTGCCCACTGACAGACTGTCCGACATAATACTTCTTTCGCTTCGTCAAATAAGACAATATGTTCTGCCAGTTCCCATTGGTCTAACCGCTCTGTCCATTTTTCTAGTACGAGCTCGCCTAATTTCTTTTCCTCTAACGGGGTCATCATCGACAGAAAAAGCTTTTTCCGATGATCATGCTGTTTCCCATCCAGCGTTTGCACACCACCAACCCCAAATAACGATTTTTGAATTCGTTTCGGTACCGCCCCTTCCCGCCGGAAAAGTTCTGTGTTATAAAATAATTCCGCGGCTTCCTCCCCACTAATACAGACGGCATTTTGGCCAAGCAAACGAGCCTCAAATAAATCGGACTGATATTTTTCCATCCTATTTTGAATAAATTGATACCCTTCTTGATAAAGGGCTAGACTATTATCAAGACTTTTATCTTGAGGAACATCGTTGTTCATTGTCATGAAAAACCTCTCCTTTTCCTTAAATAAACGTTTGACTTTTATAATGACCATTCTGGGGTGATTTAAACATCTATGTATGACACGAAAGAGATAGTAAAAAGATTGAAACCTTAAGAAGGTTTATTCATAATTGTTAAATAATTCACAATATAGTCAAGATGATTAGGGAATATGATATCTTTTTAGTTCTTAATGCTGTATAGACCTGCCTGATGTAAATAGTTTCCTGTATTCACACTGAAACGATTGACTTACATGGCTTTTTAATGTAATTTATTATTAACCAAATACATAAATCATTATATTTCTTATCTAGAGAGGTGGAGGGACTGGCCCTACGAAGCCTCGGCAGCGGACTCAGAGAAGTACTGTGCCAACTCCAGTAGTATAATACTTGAAGATAAGAAGAGGATTCTGCCTATATGTTTTAAAGCCTCTTCTACCTTTAAAGAAGAGGCTTTTTCACATTAGAAGGTTAAAAAACATCATTCTGCCCGTTAAAATGGGGATAAAATAGAGCTTACATTAGATTTTAGGATAATCTTTTCTTCTATCACAACAGATTGAAGCTTATCTCTAAAGCTTTCATCTGTTGTTCTTTATTTTTTCTCAAAAGGGGGACAACCCATGTATACCATGGATTTAACAGGAAAAGTAGCCATTGTCACAGGTGGGGCAAATGGCATCGGAAAGGCCATTGTCGATGCGTTTTTGGATTGTGGTGCAAAAGTGGCGGTTGCTGACATGTCCGTAATGGAAAAAGCTTCAAGTGATCACTTATATTATGTTAAAACCAATGTATCTAAAAGTGACCAGGTAGAAGATATGATTAAACAAGTAACGACTCACTTCGGAAGATTGGATATTCTTGTAAACAACGCAGGTATTTCCACAATGGATTATATGGTTGATATTAAGGAGCAAGATTGGGATCGGACGATGGATGTGAACGCAAAAGGTGTATACCTATGCACGAAGGCAGCCGCCAAAATTTTGAAAGCCCAAGGCGAAGGGGGAAAAATTATCAATATCTCCTCTCAAGCAGGTAAAAATGGCTATCGTTTGATGGGAAGTTACGTAGCCTCCAAACATGCAGTACTAGGCATGACAAAAGTAGCTGCCATTGAACTGGCCAGAGATCAAATTAATGTAAATGCGGTATGTCCCGGAATCGTAGAAACGGATATGAAAAGAACAGAAAGAGTAATCGGAGGGGAACTTCGGGGTCTTGACGAAGAATTAATTCGGCTAGAAGACAACTCCCAAGTACCATTAGGGAGAACAGCATTACCAGAAGATATTGCCAATGTGGTTGTCTTTTTGGCCTCAAAATACTCTGATTACATGACTGGACAAGGGATTAACGTTACAGGCGGGATGACAATGAACTAATTGGCAATCTCTAATCTACTTCACAAAATAAAATGAATAGAAATTCAGGAGGTCATTTTATGACGGATACACAAAAACAAGGGAGTCTTCTTGCCCTACTGCCATTGCTTATATTTGTGTTACTTTTTATCGGTAATGGGCTCATTTCTGGAGACTTTTCAAATATGCCATTAAATGTAGCTATTATAATTGCAGCAGCGATTGCATTGGTTATGAATAGGAAAGAAACTTTAGTAAATAAATTAGACATCTTTACAAAGGGGGCAGGCCATCCCAATATCATACTAATGGTTGTAATCTTTATACTAGCCGGTGCCTTTGCGGAAACAGCAAAGGGAATGGGTGCGGTTGACTCTACCGTTAACATGGGACTATCCTTTATCCCTGGTAATTTATTAATGGTCGGATTATTTGCTGTTGGCTGTTTTATTTCCATTTCAATGGGGACATCCATGGGGACAGTGGCTGCTTTGACGCCAATTGGAATGGGAATTGCCGAGCAAACTGGAATATCCATGGCTTTGGCTATGGGAACTGTCATTGGCGGGGCCATGTTTGGCGATAATTTGTCCATGATTTCAGATACGACCATCGCTGCAGTTCGAACGCAAAAAACAAAGATGAATGACAAATTCAAAACCAACTTTTTTATCATTTTACCTGGGGCAATTGTGACAGCTGTCATTCTTTGGCTTGTTACAATAGGAAATGAGAGCCATACTCTCGGGGAATATCCTTTCAGTTTCATTAAAGTCCTTCCTTATATCCTTGTCTTAGTTTCCGCATTGGTAGGGGTTAATGTTGTCATTGTCCTCCTTGGAGGTACAGTTTTTGCAGGGATTATTGGCTTAATCGATGGCTCCTATACAACAACTGGATTCATTAAAGCAATCTCTCAAGGAATCATGAATATGGAAGACATCGCCATTGTTTCTATCCTTATTGGTGGGATGATTGGCATCATTCAACATAATGGAGGGATTGATTGGCTACTAAACTTTGTAACAAGTAAGTTGAGAACAAAAAAAGGAGCAGAATTCGGAATTGCTGGACTGGTCAGTGTAGCAGATATCGCAACAGCCAACAATACTATTTCAATTATTATGACAGGTCCATTAGCAAAAGACATTGCGGATGAATATAAGATTGATCCAAGAAAGTCTGCAAGTATACTAGATATTTTCGCGAGTTGCTTTCAAGGAATTGTTCCCTATGGTGGACAAATGCTTGTTGCCTCTGGACTAGCCGCCATTTCTCCTGTTAGTATTATACCGTACTCATTCTATCCAATGGCACTTGGTATCTGTGGCATTCTTGCCATATTCCTTGATTTTCCAAGGCACCACAAGGCGGGTACGAACAATGATGTAAAAACAGAAGGCTCTCTATAAAAGTAGAGTGAATACGTAAAATTACTCGTACTAGACAAAATTATGAATGATTAGAGTGAAATGATCATGGTCCAAAAAATGAACATTGAAAGTTTTAACTTTGATCATACAAAGTAAAGACACCTCATTTTCGCCTAGCAGGTGTAACAGAAGGCGAAAATGGGGATGTCATTCATATAAATATGATCTTCGCGTTTCAAACAACCGAATCAAGCGCATATGGACATGCCAGCACTTTATTCACTAGAACACTTAATGGCAGAATTCCGTAATCACCATAACCCAAAGTCTATCGCAATTCAGCCGTGAATAGTCCCGTTGTTTGGTATTCCAACAAAAGAGGTTTTAAAGCGCGTAAGAGAGAGCAATATATGATGGATGGCATAAAGAATTTAAAAAGCGCAAAACGACGATTTGATTAAAAGGAGAATCATTCATATGGAAAAAGAAAAATATCAATCTGAAGATATAGCACGATTTGCAAAAAGAGTGGAATTCCTTGAAGATCCTGCAAAAAGAGGTGATATATCGCCAGAAGAACTACTAAAAATACTTCCTATAAAAAAAGCGGATCACATTTTAGATTTAGGTGCAGGAACAGGCTACTTTACCATTCCAACCGCTAAAACAGTGGAAGAAGGGGCCGTTTTTGCATTAGATATCGATCCTAATATGTTAGAGGTGATTCGTTCCAAGGCAAAAAAGGAAAATATAACAAATATTAAAACTCTAGAAGGTAGTGTGGATGATATCCCGTTATCCGACAATTCAATGGACTTTGTACTTGTTTCCTTAGTTCTCCACGAGTTGAAGCCTTTATTATCTGCTTCACTTCGGGAAATGAAACGTGTGCTGAAACCTGGTGGAACTTTCGTATGTATGGAATTTGAAGCGGAAGAAACTCCCACTCATCCCCATCCTAGAATTTCCTCCTCCCAGATGGAACAAAAAGTCACGAAAGCAGGGCTAAAAGTAATACAGAAGTTATTTCCAACAGATAAAACATATATCATCATAGCTGAGAAAAAGTAAACGGGTATTTTTGTTAGAGGCGGGCGCGCCACACCCAATTTCTAAAACAGCGCTTTGTTACGGAATCGCAATTGCTCCAATCTGAAGATCACGACCGGGTCGGTCAAAACATTCAATACTCTCCATTGACCAAGCAGACACTACAGCGTGTATGTACCAAACAAATCATTTTCCTTCTTCGAGAATACAAATGTAAGTAAACTTTCAATTCCATTACTATTAGAATTCAGAACACAATGTTACCATCTTCTCGCTTGATTCTTCACAATATCATTCACTTGGACTAGTATTTCTGAAATCAACTCACTTGCGGATTGATGTTTACTTGAACGTGGATTTTGACCACACCATAAAGACATCCATTCAGGTCGATTTTGTTTGGCTGCTTCACTTCTAATTTGCTTTGTTAAAGCGTTTTGAAGTGGGTATTTCGGCAGTTCCTTTTCGTGTTTCGCCATTTTTGTAATGAAGTCGTTTTGGACGCCCCTTGCCGGTTTACCGCTAAATGCCGAGGTCACCACCAGTTGTTCCTCATGGCTGGTCAAAATCGCTTCTTTGTGCTGAACATTTGCTCCACTCTCCACACTTGTGACAAACGCCGTTCCCATCTGGACAGCTTCCGCCCCTAGTACCATGGCCGCCAAAACCCCTCTGCCATCCATGATTCCACCTGCGGCAATCACAGGTATATCGACATGATCTACCGTTTGCGGGATAAGTGCCATCGTTCCGATCATCGCTTCTTCAAAAGATCCCATAAAAGTACCACGATGTCCCCCAGCTTCACTGCCTTGCACAACCACCATATCCATTCCATGTTCTTCATTGGCCATCGCTTCTTTTACCGTTGTAGCGGTACCAATTACCACAGTATTTCTCTTTTTTAACTTCTGAACTGTTTCCTTTGGAGGGATTCCAAATGTAAAACTGCATATAGGTACTTGCTCTTCCATCATAATTTCTATTTGTTTTTCAAAAAAGGAAGCACTCGGTTTCTGTACCTCAGGCTTTTCCGATAGGTTTAATTCCTCCCGAAAAGGTCTGAGCCATTCGTTTGCTTTTTCAATCACATCTTCAGAGATATCCGGTAATTCCGGGACAAATAGATTCACACCAAACGGTTGATCTGTAAGCTGCTTAATCTTCCGAATGCTTTCTTGCGTTTGTTCGGGACTCATATATCCCGCACCAAGCGTTCCAAGAGCACCCGCATTGGAAACAGCAGCTACAAGTTCAGGGGTTGTCACACCTCCTGCCATTCCTGCTTGTATGATCGGGTATTTAATATTCAAAGCTTGTGTTATTCTACTTTCATACCACATCGTGACCTCTCCTTATAGTAGGTATCTTCAGATGACAGACTTGTTATTTGTTCGAATCTTTTCATCCATCCCCCACACCTCACAAATAATTTCCGGTATTTTCTTTCTTATAGTCTAGCATATACTCGGTCTCCTCAAAACTAGGCGGAAATTTAAGTAGACTATCATTATATGTATTGTCATTGTATTTGACCAATCCTCTACTTGGTGAAAGGGATTTTAGATTATAGATTGGATTAGATAAGATGCGGTTTCACTTTTTAACGATCGGGTTTCAAAAAGGAGCTTAAGCAAAATCAGGTGACATACACAAATTTATTTTGCTTGTATGTCCCTGATTTTTGAGAAAAAATCGGTGCACATAAGGGAGTATTTGGACACTATTACTATTCGACTGAAATACATATTTATTTGCTTCGGCGGTTGTTGCCAAATTTCAAAACTAGCAACTAAAAATACATACAGGGCAACTTTTTTCATCAGGAATAGAATGGAATTTTTACAAAAAGCCATTATGAAATTGACTCACTTAACCATCATTTAAGAATGTAAGTCACTAATCCATTTTCGCCTTTTCCTCTTTAATTTTTATTTCTACCTCCTCTTGTAGCTTTCTCAAAAAGGTGGCGGCATCATCTTCCGACTCAGCAAATTCCTCTAATTTGTAGTCGACAATACGATCCCATCGACTTTGTCGTTTCAACTCAGCTGGCGTCAATTCATAGAAAGCATCAATATTTTTTCCTTCGTAGATAGGAACATCAGCGCCTGTTTGCTCAAATACCTCTTTATCCATTAAAACGGTACCGCTTGACATTGTTCGCGATATATTTAGTTGGTTTTCTTTTGATACGTATTCTTTTAAAACCGCAAATGCTTCTTCAACATGTTTGCTATCCTTCATAATAATCATTGGTGTTGTCGTTAAATAAGGATGGGTACCAGGCAATTCGGGCCATGTCGGTATTGGGGCGATATCAATGCTATCTTTTTTGTCTTCGACATCGCTCCACATAAGTGTTTGATGATATCCAACCTTCATGGCTGCAAACCCTTGCGCAAACCAATCACCGTCTACACCTACATCATACAAGCCCGGTATATTATAGTATCTTTCCATTAAATCATAATATTTTTTAAACGCTGGTTCCTTAAGCAATAAGACTTCATCTGTATCTGGATCAACTGGATTAACCGCCCATTGATCCAATGGAGCCGTCGCTAAATCTATGAGTAAGCCTGTGTAGTTTTGCCCATTTCTTTCCCCAGTCATTTTCTTGCCAAGTTCAATTGCTTCCTCCCAGGTCATTTCTCCAGTTGGATACTCCATACCAAAGAGATCAAAGACATCTTTATTATAGAATAATACCTTGTATCCCACACCATCCGGTAGTCCAATCAAACTTCCTTCCGGGTCAAAAGAGCGCGCATATGAAATGAGCGACGGATTAATATCATCAAGATTTAAATCACTTTTAGAAATAAGCTCTTCAATAGGGTAAACTAAATCAGCCTCTAATAATTCCCTATTCGTGTCAAAGTTAGCGCTATAAATAATATCCGGAACAGTGCCAGAAGCAAACATTTCTTCCAATTCAGTCCAAGTTTGAAAAAAAGGAACCATTTCAAGCTTCACATTTCCAAGTTTTTCTTCGATTGCACCGAACCTTGATTCAAAGAAATCTTCATCCTTATCAAAGGCTACTGTAATCGTTACCTTTTCTGATTCGTTTTTTTCAGTTGCTTGAGATGTGTTCCCGCCTTCTTTTTGTTCCTCATTACCTGTATTTGCGGAACAAGCTGATAATAACAGCAACATGATTCCAGAATACATCCATAAGCGTATACTCCTTTTATCAAAAATGTACATATCCTTATCCTTCCCTTCGTTTTGCTAGAATGTCGTTAAGAAAAGCGCAAGACGCCTTGGGTGTAAGGATAAACGGCTAAAGGCGCGCCGGCCTCTCGCAACGCCGTTTTGACCTACGTCCTCTTAATACATCTGTTACATCCACTCCCTCCTTCCTATTATTGTAAAACGCTTACACAAATATATTTTAATATTTGTGTGATTGCAATCCACTTGGGATAAAACAGGAGTAAATAACTATAAATCCGAACGTTTTTATGCAAAAGTACCTAAAGGCCACCGTTCTCATTTGTTTTCTCAATTTCTTTAACAACTATTCCCGAAAAAATATTCCGATAACACCGAGGACCAGTCCAATCACAGGTAGTACAATAATAAAGGGATCAAGATTGTTTCATGTCAACAATCTTGATCCCTTTCCAACGAAATGCTCAGTTTTTAAAAACTGCCCCTTACCTTCCTAATGAGACCAGAATAGAAGTTGACCAAGGTCGAGACAGACTTCAAAAACATTGTGTTTAAATACAAGCAATACTTAACTTGCAAGATATGCGGGAAAGTTCTCTTTCACAATTTTTTCCCAACCATCTTCCATATGCCACAAATGGCCGTGTGTGGTTGGCCAAATTCAGTTACTCCCTCAGCATTCCAGCCCGAATAGATGAGAGTAAACTCCGTTTTCTCCTCTGCTAACTGTTGCAATTCGAATGATATAATGCCAATCCTTCCTCCAATCAAAACCGACACGATTACGGGGGACAAGCTCTGTTACTTTGCAAGGGGAATCCCCATATGGACCAGCGTGAAGCACAAATTCCTTTCCTAAGGTAGGCTCAAAAGTGCTCGGCATCCACCATTCAACAATGCCGTCAGACGTTGAAACAGCCTCCCATACCTGTTCAATCGGAGCATCCACAATAATCGTTTTACGAATTACAGGTAATGTTTCTTGGTTTTCCATCATGTTATGACCTCCTATGTTCAAGCTAGACATCCTTATTTTTTCTTACCTTCTGTTCAAAATACGTATCATTCTCCTACATTCATCCATAAGCTAACAAGGGGGTGTTGAACATGTTTTTGCGAAGTCAAATGGATGATCAAAGATTTTTCCGGCCATCTTGCTTGCCTGCATTAAATGAACGATTTATAAATTATGATTTTTTCGATCCTTATTATGAAAAAACACATGAGCAAATTGAAGTTCCCACAGAATGGACTAGGTCGCCCGAGGATACCCTATCTTCGTGAGGCAGCAAGCACAGAAGCAAGAAGCTGCGGAACTATCGGAAATGGCCATATTCCCTATTCACTTGCCTACAATTTTTTATCTAAGGCTTATCAAAAAAATTTAAGTTATAAAAAATATGTTCATTCATTTGCAGGAGTGGGGCATCTGAATTTAATAAAGCTTTGCAGGGTTCCAGGAGAAAAACAGGATATTAAGTTTTTCTATGAAATTGAAACGATTGAGACTTTTGCGGGAAAGAGTGCTGAATACTTCGGCTATTCTTACGGTTTTATTAGTCTTGTTTACGAACAAACAGGTTATCGGATTGCAGATATTCAGCAAATAACTGAGGATTTCCTTTGTGCACCATACCACGGCTGGGATCATGATGGGGAATCGATTATCGATGTAAAATACGGTGGTTGGTGCAAATTAGTGCAAAAGCGATACCCAACGATCAAAAATAGCTATCTTAAAAGTATTTACTTTCTTGGGAATGATGGGGCTGATTATTGTTTTATATTCATCACATTAACGAATGGAACGGACATAGAAATCGCTCAATTTCGTAGAGAAGGCGCTGATAAATGGAAAAAGGTGAATATAAAGCCTGAAGAACAATGCACATAAAGAAACAGGTATCTTACCAATGTTCAACACCATTCTCCCCCACATCGTGTGGGCTACATACAAACTTCAAGACAAAACAAAAAGAGGCCAAGAAAAACCTTTTTTGATAACTAGGTCTTTCTCGCCTCACATACCTTTTATGCCACTATAATGATTTTAATGCCTCTTCAATTGGTGTTTCTCCACCAATCATATCAAAGGCTTTTCCAATTGTATGATTATTCTCCAGTGAAGCAATAATGGTTGATGCAACATCCTCGCGGGAAATTTGTCCACGTTCAAGATCAATCGCCACTTTTACCTTGCCAGTTCCGGGATCATTCGTCAGTCCTCCTGGACGAATAATTGTATAATCAAGACCACTTCTCTCTAACCAAACATCGGCATAATGTTTGGCCGCACTATAGTACGGTACAGCACCCATCCATTTATCACGGTGATGAACACCAATCGCACTCACAATCACAAAACGTTTTACTTCAGCTTGTTTAGCTGCCTCCATGGCTTTGATGGCCCCGTCTAAATCAATCATCATGGTTTTATCAGCTCCTGTATGACCTCCGGAGCCAGCTGTAAATACAATCGCATCCGCATCCTTTGCTGCATTGGCGATATCATTGATACTTCCTTCTAGATCAACAAGGGCTGTATTGACTCCTTGTTTTTCAAATTCTGCCTTTTGCTCTTCTTTTCGAACCATTGCAATGGCATTATGCTCACTAGATTCATGTAGCTTCCTCACAACGTGTTGGCCTATTTGGCCATTTGCTCCTATGATCAGTACGTTCACGATATCTCTTCCTTTCTTTATTGGATTTTCCACTTACTACTAATGTCTATACATACACTTTACAATCTAAAGTAGCCTCTAAGTCAATCAATATGATTTCTTACCACTTTTTTCTTTAGAATAAGGGAAAACCAAGAAAATCTAAAGTTCCCTTTACATTTTCTTGTTTTTTTACTTAAACAAGGTTTCCGTATGACTATCAGATTTAGTGTAAGCTTTTCATGACTTCAAGTTCATCTGTGATACGTTGGGTGGCTATGATGGCTTGAAAAGATATTGATAAAAACGTGTATAAGTGATCTACGCACTCTAATTAAAATCCGACAATCCTTTACGTTTTCGTTTTTGCTCCTCTCCATTGGCAAGTGCCAACGCATTTTCCCATGTTTTTTCTAATTCATACTTAAAAAACTTAAACAGTGGATTCAGTTCCTCCGTTTCATCATACTTTTGCAGGCACTCATAATACAAAATCTTATCTTCCTCATAAACAATGAAAGGTGGGTGATTTTTTATCATCAAATAATAATTCATAAGTGTCCTCCCAACACGCCCGTTACCATCTGCAAAGGGATGTATATACTCAAACCTAGCATGAAAATAAGTGGCGGCTTTTAAAACATCCTTCCCCTTATACTCATTCATTTCTGATATTAGTTCCTTCAAATCCTTTTCTACCTCTTGCACAGCAGATCCTACTTCATGGATTCCAGTAACATAATCGTGCTTTTTAAACTCACCTGGACGCTCTTCATTCGCTACAAACCTTCGTTCATCATAAGTCCCACTTGTTAGAATCTTATGAACTTCCTTAACCAACTCTATGCTGAGAACTTCTTTCCTTAGGATTTTCATTTTCAAAAATTCATAGCAAAGCTTTTGATTTTGTTGTTCAAATACGGCCCGTGGACTTCCTGTATAATTTAAAATGCGGCCGTTTACAAAAATTTCTCTTGTATCATGAAAAGTGATATCTTCGTTCTCTATTTTACCAGAGTGGTAAGCAAACAAAATACGGAAATGATCCAGATATTTATCGATATCATCAACAGACTTTATTTTATATGACTGCCATAATTCAACAGCCGTACTATATTTCTTCAAACAGGATTCCACCTTTTTACATATTTTTTTCATTATATCACAGTTACTTCGGCACCCGATATCCAGGGCTTGATGTATTTGGCAATCTAAAATTCAGCCACTAATTTCCAACTTTATCAATCTCTCTTATGAATAATTTCAAAATACATTACTTCTCAAACCTAACAACGTTAGACTAACGATGTTAGGGAGAGAGACTTCAAGGAGGATGGCAAATTCAGCAAAAGAACCGTTAACGATTGAAAAAGTTGTCCAATCTGCACTCACCATATTGGATACCCACGGTGTAACAGGTTTGTCTATGCGCCGTCTAGCTACTGAATTGAATATAAAAGCTGCTTCACTTTATCATCATGTGCCAAGTAGAGACGCTTTAATACAGAACATCATCGATACTGATAGCGCAAAGGCCGTTATCTTAAACGAAGAGCCAATGCCTTGGCCACAAGCACTTTTTTCTTTTGCAACAAAATATAAAGAAGTTCTTAAAATGCATCCGGGAGTAGTACCCCGTGTTGCCATTCATCCTGTCTCTACTAAAGCAAGTTCTGATCTATCTGCCCCTTTACTAAAAACAATGGAAGAGGCAAATGTAGACCATGAACAGGCTCTTTTCATTTTTCAGTCCATTGCAATATTCGTTATAGGTCATACATTAGCTGAAGTCGGTAATTGGCCGGATCCGCCAACCGCTCCACAAAGTTATTATGATCAATGGTTTGAGACAGGGATCTCAGCCTTGATTAATGGCTTTAATCTGCAATATCACGCAAACAAGGAGAGAGATTGATGTTTTACAGTTTACTTATCATCCAACTCTTAACCTTTTGCTATCATCAAATGACCACAAGGCTAGATTTATTTCCTTTTAACGGTGTTCGACATTATTCTGTTGAAGAGCGAAGGAAAGAGGCACTGGTGAACGGTATCATCATGGTATTAGCCATTACTTTATCATGCACACAAATACCTATTTTGCTTGGGATCGGTGGATTCATTTGGACCCTTATCATGGTAGAAGCAATATTAAATTGGTGGTTGCCGTATATGACAGGCCGTGAATTCTACAAAATGTCGCACGACGAAACATGGGGACAAGTGTACGAAAGAATCTTCTCGACAACGATTCACATATTGCCTCATCTTAAAAATAACCCGCGCCCTAATCTTGAACATATGATTCTTCATCTTCTTATCTTAGGTTCTTCGGTTTTATCGTGGGTTTATGCGTTCAATGTATAATTTATTCTAAACTTTTTGGAGCAATAGTTGAAATTAACGGTTGTTTATCGAGAAGTTCTCAACAAGTGCTAGTAATTGATATAACTTCAAAGTCCCAGACCAACAGCCGCAACCTGGATGACGGATGATTAGACCATTTCTTTTACGTAAATTTCCAATAGGCCGTATTGTTACATCAGATGATGTTGCACGGATTATTGCTTTTCTTGCAAGTGATGAAGCCAATTGGAAAACTGGACAAATTATCCATTCAGAAGGTGGATTTATCCGAGGGTAAAATGGAGTCGAAAATGGTACAAATTCTCGGTAAAAGCATCAATTGGCAATCAGTCTGTCATCTATGAGACATTGTTTTTCATTGGCCGATACCTAACACCTCTCACTTCGGCGACCGAGATCCCGCTTCCACTATATTCTTTGGCGATTTTAAAATGGAGTTATAGCAATACGTTTTTTGAATGTAAAAAAGCTGAAAATATGCAAAAGGTGAAAGTCAAAACTTGCATATTTTCAGTCTATTAATGATTGGCAATATTAAACAAAAATACGTTTAATTGAATTAGCCTCTTCTTTAACCCGTCATTATGTTAAATGAAGGATTGGACCTTTTCCGAAAGACAGAATATCAATTCTCCGGATTGTTATTGAGAAATAATAATGCTTAACAAGCTTGTTTAAAACCTACTCATCCTGTTTAATCTTTGCAACAGGAAGCCATAATTCAACATCTACCTCTTCAGTCATGATTTGTTTCTCTACACCGATCTGAACCTCGGGTCCTACTTGTATTTTTAGACCTTCAATCTGTTCATAACCTGAGGAAGGAAACCATTCCCCATAAATGTATTTCCATTTTTCTCTGGACCAAGGAACTTTCACTTGAATTTTTGCCCATGTCATTGCCGGGACGATGAAGCGAGTGAACTCGTTTGTACAAGATTTCGTTGTGGCAACAGCCATATAATAATTATATTGACGAGTTTGAGGTCCTTCCTCATCCACATCCACATGAAGAATTCCATATGGCTTCATGTTGTTAAGAGATTTTAAGTTGGCATATGTTTCTTTATCTGTTGATTTCCAAACTTCGTTTACGCCTGGATGTTCACCCACATCGACCCCTGTCACTCTATTTTTAATGCCAACAACCTGAAATGAGTCCATGTGTTCAATTTTAATTTCCATTGGTTCACTACCTCCTATGATTATTTGAAAAGTCATTGGAGGATATGTTTTGAGCGGTTGCTTGTAATCTCTAGCTTCTGTCGGTGTCACGCCATGCAATTTTTGAAAAGCTCGTGTAAATGCGTCTGGAGAATTGTATCCGTATTTAATAGCCACATCAATGACCTTAATAGTAGAGTTTCGCAATTCCAACGCTGCCCGAGTAAGACGTCTTCGGCGGATATACTCTTGAAGTGAAATGCCGGCCAAAAATGTAAATGTCCTTTTAAAATGGTAAGCAGAGCAATAAGCTTGTTTCGCAATTTCTTTTTCATCAATTTCGTATTCCAAATTCTCCTCAATGTACTGCATCACTTTATTCAGCGTTTCAAGCTCGTTCATTCCAATGACCTCCCTTCTACTATAGGATAGTAGCAATCATAATGGAGAACCCGACAATTTTGGTATTGTTTATGCTGGGTCTTTTTTCGTTTTTATTTCTTCAAGTCCCATGGATAGGACGAATGATTAGCTAATGGAATAACGAAAACAGAATCAGGGATGCAAATTAGCTTATTTTTCATTAATCAATGTACTCCTTTAGTTTAAGTATAATCCTTCCAAACAATCCTGAACACTTAGACACAAAAAAGGCTGCCACAATGACAACCCAGATTTTTTACTACAACCTCTTTAGTAAAATTGAACGCAAAGGAACAACAAACGATTTGTAATTATTTAGGTTCTATAGTCCATTTCTACATCCCCTTTAATCGTAATTTAAAAGGAAAGTCTCGGAATGGATTTTAATTCAATCCCTTTACTTCGGGCTACTGTTCGGGTAACCCCATGTAGGTTCTTGAAAGCACGACTGAAGGCGTCTGGAGAATCATATCCATACTTTAGGGCAAGATCAATGATTCTAACAGCAGAGTTATTTTGAAGCTCAAATGCTGCTTGTGATAAACGTCTACGACTAATATATTCTGATAATTCAAGCCTGTCATAGAAGAAAACATCCTTGGAAAATGATACTCAGGACAGCAAGCTAGTTTTGATACTTCTTTGGCATCTATTTCGCCCACTAAATTTTGTTCAATATAATCCATTACTCTATTTATTCTCTCTAGCCAATCCATTTTTTCTCCTTTCAATAACTAATAATAAGTAAGAAAGAAATTTTTTGTCCGACATTTTATTCTCAAAAAATGTCGGATTAATTAATTCTATTATATTAAGAAAATTGCCTTAAGGCTTGAAAAATGCAAATTAAATTTTAAGCCTATTGCTTGTTGAATACATATATATTATTCAACAAACAAGTTAACTTCTAACTAACACTTATTAATCTCAGAAGAATTTTCAATTAGATTTATAGAAAATAAAAGTAACGGCGAATTGTTCAGTCCTAAGGAATAAAAATAGAAAGAAGGAGCGTACATGTTAGATACGAAAGAAATGCTGAAAATGAATAAAGCTGGTTGGGATCAGGTAGCGGATCAATTTTTCGAAGGTAGTTTTGATGATTTTAGGTATGGACCTTATGCACCAACTGAATCCCAATTAAATTTACTAGGTGACATTCGCAATAATGTAATACTGGAAGTAGGTTGTGGCAGTGGCCATTCTCTAGAGTTCTTTGCTAAAAATAATGCTAGCGAACTTTGGGGAGTAGATTTATCGGGTAAGCAAATTAAAACAGCGAAATCTGTTGTATCTGCCTATGATATTCCAATATATTTTATCGAATCCTCAATGGAGGATATCCCAGGCTTGCCCAACAATTATTTTGATAAAGTTGTTTCCATCTATGCTCTTGGTTGGACTGTTGATTTAAAAAAGACATTGAGTAACATTTTTCGAAGTTTAAAACCAAGGGGAGAGTTTATATTTAGTTGGGAGCATCCGATCCATACTAAACTAGCTTATGAAAACAATCGATTTATAATAAATGGCTCATTCTTAAAAGAAGGTCCTGAAACTGTGATTTGGCGTGAAGTTCCCGTTGTTATGCATAGACGAAAGGTTAGTACCTTTGTGAATGAATTGATAAATGCTGGATTTGTTGTCGATCAAATAATCGAAGAATCTACTATACCAGAGAACGATCAAAGTAATCCTGAGAGGTGGTATTCTGGTGATAGAGCTAAAATAACCCCTTCTACACTAATTGTTAAGTCCCATAAAGTTTAAATGGGATTGCTGAATGACCCTTTTTCGATGGAGTTCTAAGTACTTTATTTAACAATGAAAATAGTTATCAAGAACTGATATACAGATTAAAGATTAGATTAGATTTGGTTTCACTTTTTAACTATTGGGTTTCAAAAAGGATCTTGATCAAAATTGCCTGTGTTTGCTTGTATATGTCCGTGATTTATGAGGAAAAAATCAATGCGATAAGGGAGTTCTTGGACACTAATACTATTCGACTGAAATACATACCTATTGCTTTGGCGCCCGAAATCAGCTAAACTTAATCCATTTATTAAAAAGGTTTCCCTAGGTAAGCTAAAATCGTAATTTGTTTTGCCAGAATAGGTCACGATTGCCGAACAAACTTCTTCAAGAAATGGACCAAATTGAATATAAAGTGATGATTTGGCGGACGCTTTGCTCAAAATATAAACTATTAAATTTACTCCATGCCAGGATAATCGAAACTAAAGAGACGTATTTTGATTCTCAATGATCAAAGTATGTTTTTTTGTTTTTTTAACCAATATGGAATATTTTATTCAATAATTGTTGAACTTTATCTTTTCTTCATTTATAGTATTCTCAAAAGAAAAAATATGATCGAGGTGATTTTATGGAAATAATACACGCGACAAGTCGAAAAAGAGAAACGTATGACGTTCAGATAGCTTATTCTCCACTATGGGAATGTGCACTAGGGATTGCCGCAGTAACGAATTCTCAATTAATTAATACATTAGAAAAACCTGCAACTTACTGGGAAAAACTTAAAGAAACACTATCAACAAACCTTTTAAATCACTTGAATTACGTAGAAAAAAACAATACTTGGAAAGCGCTATTACAATTGCTCCATCAAAATGAAAGTAATAACTTGAATGAGTTTTGTACAAGTGTCGAATGGATGGAGGTATCGGAAATAAAATACACTTGTCTACCATTCACCGGTGATACATTTCAGCATTTAAGGGGAAGTGCTGCTCTTGGACAAGAGGACGCTATCCTTGAACTAAAAAAGATAACAAATGAAATTCCCTTTTTTCCTGAGTATATAGAATTCATTAGTAAAGTGGATGCAACAGAACTTAAATCTCATCTTATTGAAGTTATGGCAGGATGGTACGAATCAGTAATTATCCCCGACTTAGAGGAAACTGAACGGATTTTACACACTGATTATGAATCTAAAAACCAAATGAAAGAAAAAATGTCTCCCGAAGAACTTGTTCAATGGGCAACTGGGGGAGTCAACTATCTCCCTGAACCAAGTGTTCATAGGGTATTGCTTATTCCACAATATGTATATCGCCCTTGGAACATTGAATCAGATCTTGAAGAGACGAAAGTATTTTACTATCCAGTAGCAAACGATAGTCTTTCACCAAATGATAAATATATGCCAAACAATTCATTAGTGCAAAAGCATAAGGCGTTGGGAGATGAGGTTAGGCTTCGAATAGTAAAATTGTTATCCGAAAGTGACCGTTCGTTACAGAACCTTACGGAACAGTTACATATGGGTAAAACGACAATTCATCATCACCTAAAAATATTACGTGGATCTAAAATTGTTGAAATGAATGGTTTGAAATATTCCCTTAAAGCTAATGTATTAGGACTGCTTTTCAAAGAATTGGACCAGTATATCAAACAATGATTAAAGGAGCGCATATGAATCCATCCATATTTAAAAATCGTTCATTTGTTTCGACCTGGTTAGGAAATGGAATATCCGAATTAGGCGGTGCATTTGGAACATTTTGTAATTCTATTTTAATATATCAACTTACAGGTTCCACCCTAGCGTTAGGAAGTATGTGGCTGTTGTATTTTATTCCATCATTAATCCTTCAACTATTCATCGGCCCTTACATTGATCGTTGGAGCAGAAAATGGATTATGGTTCTCTCCCAATGGATTAGAGGAACTATATTTATTTTTCCCCTGGCTACATTAATATCAGGCTACCTTGAGGGTTGGCATATTTATGCTGTTCAAGCGATAATCGGCTTAGTCACACCTTTATATGTACCTGCAAATCAAGCGATTATACCGACTATTGTGCCAAAAGAACAATTACAGTCAGCGAACGCATGCATTGATGGAACCGTACGTTTAATGACATTTTTATCGCCAATACTAGCTGGGATAGTAACCGAGTATATTGGTGTTAAATTTACACTTACGCTCGTTAGTTCGCTACTCATTTTGAGTGGTTTTACATTGCTGTTCATTCAAGAACATGAGAATCAACTACAAGTAAGAAAAACGTGGTTAGCTGATTTCAGAGAAGGAATTTCCTTTTTCTTTACACAGCGAATTATTGTATGGCTGGGTGTCTTTCTAACATTTGTCCAATTCGGTGTAGGAGTGACCATGGTGACAACATTGCCATATATTACAGAAGAATTAGGAGGAACCTATGCAGAATATGGTTATTTTATGGCTGGTTTTCCAATTGGCTACATAATAGGAGCTATGCTGGTAACTAGAATAAAATATAAAAGTCGTAGATTTCTCATGCTTGGCTCTCTCTTCGTAGGAGGTTTGACGTTCATGGCACTCTGTTTTAATCATAGTGTACCATTAGCAATAACAACTGAAACAATTGGTGGAATTGTAATGGCTATTTTTGGCATTCATAATACGACTATCTGCCAACAAACTGTACCAAATAACCTTATGGGCAAAGTATTTTCAGTTCGTTTATTAATTATAAGAGGAGCAATGCCGCTGGGAGTGCTTATGGGTGGGATATTAAGTGATATGTTGGGGGTAAGACCATTGTATCTCTTGATTGGCCTAATTATTAGTGCTGTATCAGGGGTAGGAATGTGTTTACCATATTTTAAATTTATTGATGGAAAAAACATTCAGGAAAAAGTAGTTTCTTAGCAGAACGTCTATTACCTAAAGCTAAACAGCTCTAGAAGTCACTGAAACGCTGTTCAATTAAGCAACCAATTCTTGAATAAGGATCTGAGGTGAGTTAGAAAGGAGATGGAATTTTTGAAATGGATTATTCCCATAGGTCTAACTGTTGGAACTTTTACTTGATGTTACAAATCAACAATCGGCGCGATTGCGTTTATATCGTACAATCGGGACCGATTGCTAAAGATAGATCTTATTGATAGTTAATTATAAAACAACTATAACATTTTCAATTCTCAATTTTGTCGTCTTTTATCTGGAAGGTCTGAAAGGGTCATAACTTTAGTGAAGAAAACGTGTATGGGCTATCTACATACTCTAATTAAAATCCGACAATAATCCTTTATGTTTTCGTTTTTGCTTCTCTCCATTTGCAAGAGCCAACGCATTTTCCCATGTTTTTTCTATTTCATATTTAAAAAACTTAAACAGTGGATTCAGTTCCTCCGTTTCATCATACTTTTGCAGGCACTCATAATACAAAATCTTATCTTCCTCATAAACAATGAAAGGTGGGTGATTTTTTACCATCAAATAATAATTCATAAGTGTCCTCCCAACACGCCCGTTACCATCTGCAAAGGGATGTATATACTCAAACCTAGCATGAAAATAAGTGGCGGCTTTTAAAACATCCTTCCCCTTATACTCATTCATTTCTGATATCAGTTCCTTCAAATCCTTTTCTACCGCTTGCACAGCAGATCCTACTTCATGGATTCCAGTAACATAATCGTGCTTTTTAAACTCACCCGGACGCTCTTCATTCGCTATAAACCTATGTTCATCATAAGTCCCACTTGTTAGAATCTTATGAACTTCCTTAACCAACTCTATGCTGAGAACTTCTTTCCTTAGGATTTTCATTTTCAAAAATTCATAGCAAAGCTTTTGATTTTGTTGTTCAAATACGGCCCGTGGACTTCCTGTATAATTTAAAATGCGGCCGTTTACAAAAATTTCTCTTGTATCATGAAAAGTGATATCTTCGTTCTCTATTTTACCAGAGTGGTAAGCAAACAAAATACGGAAATGATCCAGATATTTATCGATATCATCAACAGACTTTATTTTATATGACTGCCATAATTCAACAGCCGTACTATATTTCTTCAAACAGGATTCCACCTTTTTACATATTTTTTTCATTATATCACAATCACTTCGGCGCCCGTGACCCGGCTTCCACAGCCCCCCTCCGTACAAAGATGTTTGTACAAAATATAGGAGGCACCCTGTGATTAATGAATCCGTAAAAATGCGTCTTAGAAGAGATCGTCTTTGATTTGTTTTCTAAATGGGAATTTGAGATTTGAGAAATGCCAATAAACACGCCATTGACCTCGGCAAACTAGATTACTGGGTCGATAACAAAATCACCAAATAATTTTATAAAAAACAAAACTTTGTAAAATATCGTGAGTTCGTCTATAAACCATTACCCCCTCTCCTGATTTGTAATAAAGCGTTTTAGAAATGTACTTTTAACTGTGGTAAGTTTTTATAGGTAAGAACATGAATCACATATTTATACATAAAAAGAGCTTGATACATAAACGATAGTATCAAGCTTTCCTAATTGGAGTATTTTATTTAAGAATCAACGAAAAATATCTTCTAAATTAACCTGAAATCCTTTTAATACTGTGGATTTTATAGCCCCTTCATCTTTCAATATAGCTACCTGCTGATACACCTGTTCATCTGTTAAAGCATAAATTTGAACCGCATTTAGCATCGGATTAACCACCCAGTACTCTTTCACACCATATTTCATATAAGCTTCCATCTTTGTTATAAGATCATGACTTTGGTTGGATGGACTAAGAATTTCTACTATCATTTCCGGCACCCCAACAAACCTGTTTTCTTCCAGTCCTTTATCACCACAAATAACCGATAAATCTGGAATGAATATTTTCGAATCATCCAGGTCGCTTCTATACAGATGAATATCATAAGGAGCACTGAATACTTGGCATTCTCCGCCGTCAAGAAAGTTAAACAATTTTGCCTGCAGCCTAGCGGAAACCTGTTGATGCCGTGTTGAAGGGGAGGGTGACATAAAAACAATCCCATCGGCATACTCTAATAGGTGATTTGTCTCTTCGCGCATTTTATAAAAGGTTTCAACACTTACTCTCTTTTCTTCGGGAAGACTCATAAATAAATCCCCTCCATTTGTATACTTATTATCATATTATAACACAGGGCGAAGCCTTCTTTGATTCGATATACTTAGCCATAATGTAAGCCAATTTATGATGCGCGAAATGATTGCCGTGCCTAGAAACTGGTCAAAATCCTATATACTGTGGAACCTTGCGCTGGATCAGAACAACGGCCCGACGCTACTGTCCAACAGCATTAATTGGGGAACGATCACCGTACGTTCTGACACGATGGACAGTGTGACCTTCAATGATCAGTACTATGCGATCGGACATTTCAGCAAATTTGTCGTTCCCGGCGCCCGTCGGATTGCTTCCACCACTTACGGTACGGGTACACTGGATCAGGTGGCTTTTAAGAACCCTGACGGCACCAAGGCGATCGTAGTCTTCAACTACGGCGGCGCAAGCAATACATTTAAGGTCGTATGGAACGGGCAAAAGATCACCTATACCTTGAACCCAAATGCAGCGGTAACCCTTAAGTGGAATTAAGTAAGATTACGAAGGAACTGCACCCAAGTATCGGCCAGAATTATGTTTTTTTATCATAAAAAACCTTGCTTTGGTTTCTTAACCATATAGGACAACTGCCCTTGAAGCAAAATTCATGCTTTTCGTTCCATCCTGATTACGTCTAACCCCTTCTAATTTTTTGTCCTGAACTAAACTTGGCCGTAGAAAAACTACACCTTCTATGTTTAATTAGTGTCTAACATAGAAGGTGTAGTTCAAACGTAAGTGTCAAACCCAGTATAGCTGGTGAATGTGACATTAAGTTAGAAAAACTAATTAAATACCTTCATAAGAGATAGTGGAACAATCTTCAGCAACTAAAGGCCATTCAGCGATCATTAAATGGTACATTTTGAGATGAAGATTAATATGGAAAATTTCCCCATTCTCGTATGTTCAACGTGATATAATTACAAAATGAACATGATCGAAAGGTGTTGATTGATTTTTGACGCTTCTTTCTATATTGATAGTTTCATCGGCTTCGAATTCACCCGAAATGATTGGCTTCCTCATTTGAGGTAGAACGATAAAATATGTGAAACGGACAAATTGGGAATGAGGAAGGTGAAGCTTCTCTCAAATCATAGTTCGGACTTCCAATACTTTGCATGCGGCTCAGTCCTTCACTCCAGAAGGGGCCTCAACTGGGATTTGATTTGATTCCGTCCGGATCAGCTGGAAAAAGAACCAAAAGATCTTACAATTATACAAGGAGTGTTATGCGTGACTTATATGGAGCGAGTAACGAAAGAATTATTTACTTATCAGCCGGAATTAACTAAAAGAGAGGACTTTGACGCATTCTGGGAGGAGACGATTCGGGAAGCCAAATCCGCTCCGCTTAACGGTATAAGAACCAAAGTGTCCTACCCGATTACTAAGGTCGGTGTGTACGATGTGCAGTTCGATGGAATGGATGGGACGCCCGTACATGGCTGGTTTCTTGTTCCTGAATTTATGAAGAAGGAAACATATCCCTGTCTAATTCACTATCACGGGTTTTCTTATCATAGGGGAAAGCCGTCGGAGCTAATGCACTGGGTAATGATGGGCTTCGCGGTCCTATCGGTGGACTGCAGGGAGCAAGGAGGCTCGACTGGCAGCCGGGCCCCATCCACCGGAGGATACAGCATGAATCTTGCCAGCAAAGGGGCCCATAACCGATACGAATACTATTATCGGTTCGTATACATGGATTGTATGAAAGCTATTGATTTTGCCTGTGCGCAGAATGAGGTGGACCCACAGCGAATCGTGGTGGAAGGGGCCAGTCAGGGAGGAGCCCTCTGCATGGCGATGGCCGCATTGGATGAGCGACCGAAAGCCGCGCTGGCGGATGTACCGAGCAACAGCAATCTGGAAAGTCGAATTGAAGGAGAGCACGGTGCCTTTGGTGCTGTTTCGGATTACTTGCGGCACCATCCGGAAGAACTGGATTTAGTCATGGAGCAGCTTAGCTATTTCGATACCATGAACATGGCCGAATGGATTACCTGCAGGGTACTAGCATCCGTTGCTCTAAAGGACGAGGTGTGCCCACCAGAAATGTATTGCGCTACATACAATCGTATCCGGAGCGAAAAGGAGATCGTGATCTATCCGTTTAACGGCCATGAAGGCGGTGGCGCCCATCAGACGGAAGCCAAGCTTCGTTATCTCCGCAAGTGGTTTTCAGATTGGTTTTGAAGCTTACTACCCTGAAAAAACGGATCCTCACCTGAAATCTGACAGATAGGTAGAGGGAATCCATTCCTTTATAATGGTATCTAGGACAATGAAATTCACACTGCGGAAAAGCGCCTTCCTGATCAATTTTTTCACTGTCACTACCTAATCACATTTCCATATCCATTTGTTGTCGCTGTAAAGCGCAAGCGCCTTGCTCAGCCCCGACAAGCAAATGTCCCTTCATAGGTTCAGGGTTAATTAACCTCGAGGGGCTAGGCGCTGGAGCTAGATCCAAGCATTAGCCAATTTTCCTATCCTACAAAATTAGGACTCATGCTCATTGTTTAGGAGGACGAAAGCCAGCCTTTACCGCCTCTTCTTCCGTACAAAACATTACCTCAGGCTTAGTTTGTCGATACCAAGGAGAGTCTGGGGTGTGATAAATTTTTTCAGAAGAACCAATATTACCTTTAATTCGGCAATCATCGGAATTCCCATCTTTAGAGTCTTTTTCATTCAACAATTCAGGGTGAAAACCATCTTCTTGTGCATAATTTTCAATTTCCCAAATACCTGCTCCTTTTTGTTGTGCTTCTTTCTGAATAGCATTAAATTGATCGACATAGCGAGTATTCGGTGGGTAAACATATGCTACTCTTGCTAGCCCTTTCTTTAACAATTCTTCTTGAATCATTTTTCCATCAACATAAACATACGCTAATAAACGACCATATTTATCCCTATTTGGGCCAATATCAAATTCCAATTCGAGATTCTGAGCATTTTCTACTAAATTTCTTGTAAATTCTTTAGCTTCTTCCCCATAGGGTTGTTCGCCAAGACGTGGATGGGAGGTCTCAGGACTATCTACCAGCAAAAACCTTACCCTTTCTCGACTACCCTTATAAATTACAGCAATCGTGTCCCCATCATTCACTTTCACCCATTCAACCGGGATTCGTTGGGTTGTTCCAGAGGTCTTGATCCATGAGAGGATCCCACTCTTTTCCATTAGGAAAAAGCCACTGCCTATTAGCAGAAAAAAGGATAGAAACAAGGATCCAACCCGTTTCCAGGTGAATCCTTTTTTCCTAACCACTTGGATCAAACTCCATAAAATAAAACCGCATACGACAAACATTAAAGCAAGTACAACATCCATATTTATTCTCCTGATTCACTTAATCAACGGTAACAGATAATTCCTTTACTAGTAGAGATGGTGAACCTGTTCCTCCCGGGCTTACATAAAGGTCTGAGCCCACTTCTTCAATATCTTTTAAAAGTTCAAAGAAGTTTCCAGCAATCGTCATTTGTTTAACCGGTGCAACGATCTTGCCATCTTTCACATAAAATCCATTGGCCGCGACGGAAAAATCTCCTGAAATAGCATTCGCTCCAGAATGCAAACCTGATAATTTCGTAATCAGCACAGCTTCCTTTTGCTCTGCCACAAGGTCATCCTTTGTCTTTTCCCCTCCAGCAACAATAAAATTAGATGGGGCAATCACGACTGTCCCTTTATAAGAAGGCTTATAAGCATGCCCTGTCGTTTCCACGCCCGCCTTTTTCGCCGTTTTGCGATTATGCAATAAAGTCTTTAGTTTCCCGTTTTCGATAACCGTGCATTTTTTTGAGGCAACTCCCTCCCCGTCAAAATTCCGATTTGCAGGGCCGCCTTCATAGAAAGGATCATCAATGATCGTCAGCTGTTTGGACGCTATTTCTTCTCCTACCTGATCTTTTAAGCGAGATTGACCTTTCTGTGCCACCTCTGCTGAAAAGGAAGAAAGAAAAGTACCCAGCATTTGCACAGCTGCATCTTGTCTAAAAATAATCGGATATTTTTTATTCGCAATCGATTGTTCTCCAAGATAAGAAAGAGCCTCTTCTGCCGCCTCTTTCGCCACTTCATCAGCGTCTAAAGCATCGACATCCTTCGTCATTTTCATGGTAAAGCCACTTTTCGTTTCGTCCTCTTCCTTCACGATCACAGAGAGCATAATCGCGAAGAAGTTCTTTCGGTCATGTAAAACAAGGCCTTTACTATTCGCAAGCAGACGTTCATTCGATTGCTCGATCATTCGACATGTATGTAACGACTGAATTTTACTGTTGTAACCTAGAATCTTTTCCTCTACCTCTTTTAAAAAGGCTATTTTATCAGCGGTAGACTTTTCACTTAAGGCCTCTGAATAGTGAGCCACTTCTTCATATTCCTCACTACCAGCAAAAATTTCTTCCGGCTCCTCCTCTTCATCTAGCTCCGCATTTGCTTTTGCCTTTTCAATTAAATAATCAATCGAATCCG
The DNA here is from genome assembly GCF_022867885.1 of Lederbergia sp. NSJ-179. GTDB lineage: Bacteria > Bacillota > Bacilli > Bacillales > Bacillaceae_C > Lederbergia. Next base: position 68,622 of record NZ_JALIFP010000009.1, read on the forward strand.
CTTCTATTTTTTCTGTGAAGGCATAACCCGTTTTCCCTTCATAAATTCCGCGGAAGGAAAGGCCACCTGTCCGTGAAGTTTCATATCGATCGACTTCCCCTTGGTAAATCTCACAGGTAAGTCCTTCTGCACGCTCATAATAGATTTCCATATCTTCAAAACCATTCATCAAGCCGCTTGACATTACTTTTTCTTGGAATTTCTCGATTTTCATCTATTTACTCTCCCTTCGTCCCACCGACAGTGATTTCACTGACACGAATCATCGGTTGACCCACATTGACAGGCAGGCTACCACTAAGGGAGCCGCACATTCCGGCCCCATGAGCAAGATTATTGCCAACCATATCAACACGTTGCAAGGTTTTCGGGCCATTTCCGATCAAAGTAGCGCCTTTTACAGGTTGAGCAATCTTTCCATCCTTCACGATATACGCTTCATGCGTAGCAAAATTATAATCCCCTGTTGCCGGATTCACCTGGCCGCCACCCATATATTTGGCATAAATACCAAACTCCGTATTCGCGATGATTTCCTCTGGTGTCGATTTCCCTGGTGCGATATATGTGTTTGTCATTCTTGAAGTAGGACTGAAACGATACGATTCCCTACGACTGGAACCTGTTGCTTTCATACCCATGCGCCGACCATTTAATTTATCAATCAAGTATCCTTTTAAAATGCCATTTTCTATCAGGACATTTTTTCTCGTCTTTTCTCCTTCATCATCCATATTCAGGGAACCCCATTCATTTGGAAGCGTGCCATCATCAATATACGTCACAATCTCAGGGGCGACCTTTTCACCGATTCGATTGGCAAAAACAGAATTATTTTTCGCGACAGCGGTTGCTTCTAAACCATGACCACAAGCTTCATGAAAAATCACCCCGCCGAACTCATTATCAATAATGACAGGGAATTTCCCACTTGGACATTCCTCTGCCTTTAGCATCGTAACCGCAATTCTAGCCGCTTCACTCGCATAATGTTCAAGATCTAGATTTTCAAAAAACTCAAAGCCTTGATGAGCGCCCGGTCCATAAAATCCAGGCTCCATCTGGGTACCATCGGAAGCAATCGCTTGGATCGCCAGACGCCCTCTCACCCGCTTATCTTCCACAAACTTCCCTTCCGAATTGGCAATGAGCACATTTTGTTCATGATCGATGTATTGAATCGTCGCTTGTGCAATACTGGAATGATAGTTTTTGGCAATCTCATAAGCCTGCTTCATAACTGCTACTTTACGCTTTCCCTCGACTCCATCCGGCATTTTCTCAATTTTATGAAGAGGTGGCTGGATTTGTCTATGAAGGACCAGCGGTTGCTGATAGAAATCACCCTTTAATGCGTTTGCCGCATTTTTCGCCGCCAAGAGCAAACCCGTTTTCGAAAAATCGGTTGTGTACGCATACACACTTTGCAAACCATTAAATATCCGAACTCCGACACCTGCTTCTCTCCCTGATAGACTACGGTCAATTTTTCCATCGTGAAGTCTCAAATTATTAGAATACCGATCCTCCGCAAACACTTCGGCAAAATCGCCCCCGGTGGATAAGGCAGCAGCTAACACTTCTTCCATGATCGATTGTTGAATCATCCCGTTCTTTCCCTCCTTCTTAAAATCCTTGAAAAATTTTCTATGTACCTAGTGTACTATCAATCTTTACATTGTACTACTATTCGAATAAATAAAGTAGGTGCCAAGAACCCAAACAATTGAAAATTTCCTAGCGTTGGAGACCTCTTATTATGATCTGTGTATGAGTCATTGAAATGCAAGTATAAGTGGTTGAACATGATGTAGAGATTATTGAACCCTATTCCGAGCCACTGAAAAAAGAAGTTGATTCATTGGCATACGAATTGCGTTATCCACAGACTTATACACATAATTAACATACTTATATAAGTCTATCTGTAAGTTTTGCACATTATCCACAAATGTTACAGTACTTATCCACATACCCTCTATTTATCCTGATTTTAGTAGGATACCTTTTACTTTCCGTTAGAATTAGTCACAATTTTATTCACAAACTACTGCATGAAAAAAATCTTCTACTAGAGAATTGTGGATAAGTTGAATAAATATTCAGCTACTTGGGTTAAAGACAATGAATCGAAGTTCAACCTCCTCTTTTTCATTGCCTATATTAAAAAAATTCCTTGACAGGATATTCCTATTGTTATATGGTTAATTACATAAGTAACTAACCAATATGGTGGTGAAGCTGTGAAACATTTAATTGACGATGGGCGGCCTATTTTTTTACAAATAGCAGAACGCATAGAAGATGACATTATTGAAGGAACCCTGTTAGAGGAGCAACAAGTTCCTTCAACCAATCAATTTGCTGCATTTTACAAAATCAATCCTGCAACAGCCGCGAAAGGCGTTAATTTGTTAGTGGATGAAGGAATTTTATACAAAAAGCGAGGGATTGGGATGTTTGTGAAAGAGGGAGCACATGCAAAAGTGATCGAAAAGCGAAAAGAACAATTTTACGAGCAGTATGTCGTAACGATGATTCAGGAAGCAAAAAAATTAGGGATGACGATTGAACAGCTAACTGCGATGGTTCAAAGAGGGGAGGAGGAAGCATGACGACAATTATTGACATCCAGCACCTAATAAAAAAATATGAAGATAGCAAGGTGATCGATGATATCAATCTTTCTATAGAGGAAAATAAAATTTATGGATTATTAGGAAGAAATGGGGCCGGAAAAACAACCTTAATGAAGCTGATTACAGCCCAGATCTTTTCTACAAATGGGGACTTGCGCGTATTTGGTGAACATCCTTATGAAAACCAAAAAGTCTTAGAGAGAATCTGTTTTATTAAGGAAAGTCAAAAGTATCCGGATAATTTTCGAGTCCGGGATGTAGTAGAAGTTTCCGCCTCCCTTTTTCAAAATTGGGATCAGGCATACGCCATGGAGCTCATAAAGGAATTTAACCTGCCGCTTAAGAAAAGAGTCAAGAAATTATCACGCGGTATGCATTCGGCAGTTGGCATCATTATTGGGCTCGCAAGCCGGTCACCTCTTACCATTTTTGATGAGCCTTATCTCGGACTGGATGCCGTTGCGAGAAAGATATTTTACGACCAATTGATTGAGGATTTCGGGAAACACCCTCGTACCATTATTCTATCTACCCATTTAATTGATGAGGTCAGTAACTTACTCGAGCATGTGATTGTCATTGATCAAGGGAAAATTCTCATTGATCGTGACTCTGAGGAGTTACGTGGACTCGCATACACGGTGACGGGTTTATCCGCTCAAGTTGAATCATTTATAAAAGGAAAAGACGTGATCCAGGAAGATAGAATAGGCGGGACGATGACAGCGACTTTAATAGGAGATGGAAAATCCCAAGCCAAACAGTTGGGACTTGTGGTTTCTCCTGTTTCCTTGCAACAGCTTATTATTTATTTAACAAAATCGAGATCTGAAAGGGGGATGTCTTCATGAGTATTCAACGAGCCTTGAAAATACACAGCCAGGACAGGGTATGGCTCTTTATTCCGTTCATCATTTTGGGTGTAAGCTTTCTATTCGGTTTGACAATTGGGCTTTTGATTCCAGGCGTTGAAAAAATATTGATCTCAGGCTTTAGCTATATTCTCGTCTATATGTTTGTGATGGGAGTTGCTGGATTTAATCAAACCTTTGCCTATGCAATGGGGATGTCCGTGCGGAGAACTGATTATTTTATTAGCTTTAGCTTAACGGGACTTCGCTCAAGCTTGCTATTTGCTATCCTCTATATTGTACTTGCAGTGGCCGAACATTTTACACAGGGATGGGGAAATACTCTAATCTTTTTCAAATTCCCCTACCTTAATGATGGAAATATCCTTGAACAATTAGTCATCTACTTTCTCGGCTTTGTAAATTTCTTTTTCTTAGGCCTCTTCATAGCGATTTTCACAAAACGATACGCTCTTAAAGGGTTGTTAATCCTTGGTCTTTCGCTCCTTTTTTTAATCACGATAGCTGTACTATTGACCACTTATTATGAGGCGTGGGTGGATCTATTTCAGTGGTTCGCGCAACATACAGCTTTTCAATTGAGTATGTGGCTTATCCCATTATCACTTTTATACGCAATCGTTTCCTTTCTAATGATCCGGAGAACAGCCGTTTAGATTTTTCTACAGCCAATGAACTGGGACACTGAATGCACTATTCACAATAATCTATTTCTTACTAGGGCAAAAAAACGACTTACTTAGTATTCTCCCAAGTAAGTCGTTTTTAAAAGTTTCTTATTAAGCTTGCGCATTTTCATATTCAGATATTTTATCTTCTAGTTGCAAGGTTAAAGCAATTTCATCCCAACCATTTAACAGCATTTCCCGTCGATATGGATCCGTCGTGAAGGAGTACGTGACTCCGTCTTCTGTTTCGATTGTCTCTTTTTCTAGGGAAACAGTCACCTTTAATGGCTTTTCTTTTCCTGCTGCCAGTAATTCTTCAATCTGCTCGGCTGGCAATTGCACGGCTAAGATGCCGTTTTTCAGACAGTTATTGTAAAAAATATCGGCAAAGCTTGTGGCGATGACCACACGGAATCCATAGTCTCCAAGGGCCCAGGGAGCGTGTTCACGAGAGGAACCACAGCCAAAGTTTTCACGAGCGACAAGAATTTCCGTGCCCTGATATTCCGGTTTATTTAAAATAAACTCAGTTTTTTCACTGCCATCATCATCAAAACGCCAATGATAAAACAGGTATTTTCCGAATCCAGTCCGCTCGATTCGCTTTAGAAATTGTTTTGGAATAATTTGGTCTGTATCGACATTTGCACGCTCAAGTGGTGCGATCACACTGGTAACTTCTTTGATCGGCTTCATATGATCGCCTCCTCTTTCGTAAAGTTACGAACATCGACAAAGCGGCCTTCAATCGCTGCTGCGGCTGCCATTGCTGGGCTGACAAGATGGGTACGAGAGCCATTGCCTTGACGTCCTTCAAAATTACGGTTCGATGTAGAAGCACATCGTTTTCCTGCGGGAACTTGATCCGCATTCATGGCGAGACACATGCTACAGCCTGTTTCTCTCCATTCAAAACCAGCATCCAAGAAGATTTTATCCAATCCTTCTTGTTCTGCTTGGATTTTAACGGTTCTTGAACCAGGTACAACAATGGCGTTGACACCTTCCTTCACTTTTTTACCCGCAATCACCCTAGAAGCTGCCCGCAAGTCTTCAATCCGCGAATTTGTACAAGAGCCAATGAAAACATATTGAATCTCAATATCGCTAATCCTTGTGCCGCCTTCAAGTCCCATATATTCTAGCGCCTGTTCAATCTCGGCCTTTTCTGAGTCGTTTTTAGCCTCTTCTGGTTTCGGTACGCGGCTAGAAATGCCAACTCCCATCGAAGGATTCGTTCCCCAAGTGACAAATGGTTCAATTTCAGCCGCATCAATTTCGATCACAGCATCATAGACGGCATCATCATCGGTTGCCAAGCTGCGCCATTCTTGTTTCAACTTTTCAAATTCTTCTCCACTAGGGACATGTTCACGGCCTTCCAAGTAGGCAAAAGTCGTTTCATCTGGACTAATCAATCCTGCCCTAGCCCCTGCTTCAATCGACATATTGCAAATGGTCATGCGCTGTTCCATTGTCAGATTACGGATCGCTTCTCCCGTATATTCAAAAATATGACCCGTTCCAACATTCACGCCGTATTTGGCAATAATCGCCAAGATTAAATCCTTGGAGGTCACCCCTGTACCAAGCTCCCCATTCACTTTGACCTGCATTGTTTTTGGTTTTTGCTGCCAAAGTGTTTGAGTGGAAAGAACATGTTCCACTTCACTTGTGCCAATTCCAAAAGCTAATGCACCAAATGCGCCATGTGTCGATGTATGACTATCTCCACAAACAATCGTTTTTCCTGGTTGAGTCAAACCTAGTTGCGGACCAATAACATGGACAATCCCCTGATCCGGATGACCCATTCCTGCTAGTGGCACACCGAAATCTGCACAATTTCGCTCAAGAGTTGTCATTTGTTTTTTCGAAATTGGATCAGATACAGCTTCATTCAAGCGAGTTGGTACATTATGATCCATTGTAGCATAGGTCAAATCAGGTCTTCTTACTTTTCGTCCATTCAAGCGAAGTCCTTCGAAGGCTTGAGGAGACGTCACTTCATGCACAAGATGAAGATCAATATACAGTAAATCAGGCTTCCCCTCTTCTCGATGAACAACATGCTTCTCCCAAATTTTCTCAATAATGGTCTTGCCCAATTTTCTTCACCTCACCTTTCAAGTTCGTTCACAATCTTTTCCGTCATTTCCGTTGTTGACAAAACTTCTCTACCAATATTCTTGAATTCACTTGTACAAAACCCGGCTTCTAGAATCTTTTGCACAGCCGCTTCTATGGTATTGGCTTCTTCTATTAGTCCAAAAGAGCTTCTGAGCATCATCGCAGCCGATAAAATGGCGCCAACTGGATTCGCAATATTTTGACCCGCAATATCCGGAGCTGACCCATGAACAGGTTCGTAAAGCCCAAATCCATCAACACGCAGGCTTGCAGATGGCAGCATTCCGAGCGATCCTGTGATGACAGATGCTTCATCACTTAGGATATCTCCAAACATATTTTCCGTTACGATCACATCAAAGGTAGATGGATAAGTGATTAATTTCATCGCAGCCGCATCGACAATTGTATGCTCATACTCGACTTCAGGATATCGCTTCGCAACCTCTTCTACGACTTTTCTCCATAATTTACTTGATTCAAGCACATTCGCTTTGTCTACAGAATTCAATTTATTGCGGCGCTGTTTCGCCAATTCAAACGCATGTACAACAACACGCTCGATTTCTTCCCGACTGTATTGCAATGTATCAACAGCTTTTTCATCATCATGATAACTCGGTTCCCCAAAATATAGGCCGCCTGTTAATTCCCTGACAATCACCATATCCACATCTTTTGCAACATCCTCCTTTAGAGGAGAAACAGCCAGTAAACTTTGATAGGCTTTAACAGGGCGGAGATTGACACTTAATTCAAAATGCTTACGGATTTGCAGCAGCCCTTTTTCAGGTCGTAAATGGGACGGATTTTGATCCCATTTTGGTCCGCCAACTGCTCCTAGTAAAATAGCATCACTTTGTTCACAAAGCTGAATCGTTTCCTGTGGAAGCGGCTCTCCTGCCTCATCAATGGCCGAGCCGCCAATCAAGGCATACTTCCATTCAAATTCATGATCAAAGCGGCGTCCAATTGTCTCCAACACAGCAATTGCTGCATCTGTAACCTCTTTCCCAATTCCATCTCCACGTAATACCGCTATTTGTTTCTTCAAACTTTTAAACCTCCATTGATAAGGATCAAAGGCTAAGGGCGCGACATCCTGTCGCAACGCCTTTGTGACCCACATCCTGTGGGCCTAAGGATCAAAGGCTAAGGGCGCGACGTCCTGTCGCAACGCCTTTGTGACCCACATTCTGTGGGCCTAGATTTCGGGGCGTGACAGGCACCCCCCCAAAATAAAGTTATACTGACTTCATTAGTTCTTTAATATGTGTGGAGAGCAGGCTGCGATTGACCGCATTTAGATAGGCTTTGGCAGAAGCTTCGAGGACATCTTGAACAGAGTCTCTGCCCGTTAATTCTTCTTCTCTAAAGGATAGGTTAACAACTGCCTCTGCTAAAGCATCCCTACCTTCGCCTATAGATGAGACTCGATAATCCAAGACATGGATTTCCTCTCCGACAACCTTTTCAAGGGCATTAAAGATCGCTTCTACACTACCAGCTCCGCTTGTTGTCTCTTCCACCACTTCACCATCCGGCTTCTTCACAATCACCGTTGCGGAAGGATCTTTAGCAGATTCATATTGAACGCCGACTCTTTCTAATTCGAATATAGCCGTATCGGATTCTTTCAATTGTTCATCGGTCAAAATTGTCCATAAATCATCATTCGTTATTTCCTTTTTGCGATCCGCTAGCTTTTTAAATTCTTTAAAAGCGCTATTTAAGGTTTCTTGATCTAAATCAAACCCAAGAGATTTTGCTCGATCCTGAAAGGCATGGCGTCCTGAGTGTTTTCCCATCACTAAATTATTGGATGCTTCTCCAATTAATTCTGGCGTAATAATTTCATAGGTGGTGGGTTCTTTTAATACACCGTCCTGGTGAATACCAGATTCATGGGCAAAAGCATTTTTTCCCACGACTGCCTTATTGGCCTGGATATGCATTCCTGTTAACTTGCTAACAAGCTGACTTGTACGCTTGATCTCATTCAGTGTAAGGTCTGTTTTAATATTTTCATAGAAATCTTTTCTCGTATAAAGAGCAACCGCTACTTCTTCTAGTGCAACATTTCCAGCTCTTTCACCGATTCCATTAATCGTCCCTTCCACTTGGTCAGCACCATTTTCAATCGCAGCCAGTGTATTGGCAACAGCCATTCCCAAATCATTATGACAATGGGCAGATAATTTGGCTTGCTCAATATTCGGGACATTATCTTTTAAAAATTTAAACAATGCGCCATATTCCTGGGGAGTAGCATAGCCAACGGTATCCGGAATATTCACAACAGAAGCTCCTGCATGGATGGCCTGCTCGACAATATGAGCAAGAAATTCACGATCTGAACGAAACGCATCTTCTGCTGAAAATTGCACACGCGGAAAAAACTTTTTCGCATATTGAATCATTTCAACTGCTGTTGTTGCCACCTGTTCCGGTGTTTGTTTTAACTTATAGGTCATGTGGATCGGGGATGTCGCAATAAAAACATGCAATCTTGGACATTCCGCCACTTTGAGAGCTTCCCATGCAGCATCAATATCTGATTTGACTGCTCTTGCTAGTCCTGTAACCGTTGAATTCTTCACTGTCGATGCAATTTGCTTTACAGCATCCAAGTCCCCCGGGGATGCGGCGGGAAAGCCCGCCTCAATAATATCTACCCCAAGTCTTTCTAGTTGTTTCGCAATCTCAAGCTTTTCTACAGAATTCAGATTTACGCCAGGAGATTGTTCACCATCACGTAAAGTGGTGTCATAGATGTCAATTTTTCGCACTTGTCACCACTTCCTTATTGGATTTCTTTTTACCCGCTTTTACAAATGGCATCATTTCACGTAGTTCCTGACCAACTTTCTCAATCAAATGCTCATTTTCACGACGATTGATCGCATTAAATTCTGGACGGTTCAATTGATTTTCCAAGAGCCAACCTTTGGCGAATTTACCTGTTTGGATATCATCTAAAATATCTTTCATACGTGCTTTCGTAGCCGCATCTACTACCCGTGGTCCAGATACAAAGTCACCCCATTGTGCTGTATCAGAAATAGAATAACGCATCCCTGCAAGACCCTCTTCATACATAAGATCGACAATTAATTTTAGTTCATGTAAGCATTCGAAGTAAGCAAGTTCTGGTTGATATCCAGCTTCTACAAGAGTTTCAAATCCAGCTTTTACAAGGGCTGTAGTGCCACCGCATAATACTGCTTGCTCACCGAATAGATCTGTTTCCGTTTCTTCTTTGAAGGTCGTTTCAAGCACACCGGCTCGAGCGGCTCCAATTCCTTTTGTATAGGCAAGTGCGATATCTCTCGCTTTTCCAGTTGCATCTTGGTATACAGCAAACAATGCAGGAACACCAGCGCCTTGTTCAAATGTACGCCGCACAAGATGACCTGGTCCTTTCGGCGCTGCAAGGAACACATCTACATTAGACGGAGGGACAATTTGATTAAAATGAATATTGAAACCATGGGCAAATGCAAGTGCTTTTCCATCCTTAAGTTCAGGTTTTACTTCATTTTCATAAACAGGTACTTGGCGTTCATCTGGAAGGAGTATCATAATGATGTCTGCTTTTGCACAAGCTTCTTGTACGCTGTAAACTTCATGACCATCTTCTACCGCTTGATCAAAGGATTTTCCAGGTCTTACACCTACAACAACACTAAATCCACTTTCCTTCAAATTAGTCGCATGGGCATGACCTTGTGATCCATATCCCAGAACAGCTATTTTTTTCCCTACTAATACTTGTTCATCAATTTCGTTATTGTAATATACTTTTGCCATTTTTCCTTCATCTCCTAGTTTATAATTGTAAAATAGATAGTTGTGCTGATTCTTGCTTTTGATATTCGCGAACAAAGGCGGTAACCCCTGTTCTGGATATATCTTTAATGCCATATGGCTTTAGCAACTCTATAAAGGCTTCTACCTTATCAGGTTCGCCCGTTACTTGGACAGTGATATTATTTTTCCCCATATCAATGACCGTTGCTCGGAAAGGTTCAATAATGCTATAAACTTCACTCCGAACAGGTGGCGGGCACTGCACTTTAATTAAAGCTAATTCACGTGTAACGATTGATTTATCAGTAATATCCGAAACCTTCAATACATCAATCTGCTTTTGCAATTGTTTCACCAGTTGCTCCATTTTAGCTGGATCATCGATGGGGACAATGAAAGTAATTTTGGAAACCGCAGGATTTTCAGTAGGGCCCACTGTTATACTTTCAATATTGAACTGCCTTTTGGCAAATAATCCCGTGACCCGGTTCAATACTCCACTATTATTATTGACAGTTACGGTCACAACTCGTTTCATTGGTTTCATTCTCCCACCCCAATCATTTCATGAAGTCCTTTTCCAGTTGGAACCATTGGGAACACGATTTCTTCTTGAATCACTCGGCAATCAATTAATACAGGTTCTGGAAGATTTATTGCCTCTTTCAACACTTCTTTTGCTTCCTTCGCATTTGCACATCGATAGCCTTTGATCCCATAAGCTTCAGCCAACTTAACGAAATCAGGCTGTTCTGGCATTAAAGAATGCGAATAACGTTTTCCATGAAACTTTTCTTGCCACTGACGGACCATCCCTAAACAAGCATTGTTGATAATAACAATCTTCACTGGCAAGTTTAGTTCTTTTATAACGGACAATTCCTGTAAGGTCATTTGGAATCCGCCATCCCCCGATATAGCCACGACTGTTTGATCGGGCGCTGCTAATTGTGCTCCAATTGCAGCGGGGAAACCAAAGCCCATTGTCCCAAGTCCTCCAGAGGTCACCCAATTATGAGGACCATTGAAGGGATAGTATTGCGCTGCCCACATTTGATGCTGACCAACATCGGTGGTCACAATTGCCTCTCCACCTGTCAATTCATGAATCATTTCAATCACATGTGGGGACGAAAGCTTTCCTTCAGGTGAGCTAGGTTTTTTAAATGGATATTTTTCCTTGTTTTCCTGTAAATGTTGCATCCAGTCCGAAAAATCAGGTAGATTGAACGTCATTTCCAATAGTTCTTCAAGCACAATCTTTGCATCTCCAACAATTGGCACAGCTGTTGGTACATTTTTGCCTATTTCAGCTGGATCGATATCAATATGAGCAACTGTTGCATTCGGAGCAAAATAGTCAAGATTGCCAGTCAAACGATCATCAAATCGTGCCCCAATATTAATCAGCAAGTCGCAATCGGTAATCGCCATATTCGACGTATACGTTCCATGCATCCCACCCATTCCTAAAAATTGTTGATGGTTACCGGGAATAGTACCTAATCCTAGTAAAGTATTGACGACTGGATAACCCGTTTTTTCAACAAATGCCTGAAACTCTTTGTTTGCTTTTGCAAATAAGATTCCAGCCCCCCCGAGAATTAATGGCTTTTTTGCATTGCTCATAAGACTGACTAGCTTTTGCAATTGCAAATAATTGGGTTTTGTTGTTGGTTGATATCCTGGTAGCTGTATGTTTGCTTCTGGATATTCGCCGGCTAACTGGGTGGCAATATCCTTCGGGATATCAATTAAAACAGGTCCTGGGCGACCAGTTGAAGCAATATGGAATGCTTCTTTCACAATGCGTCCAATATCTTTCAAATCCTTTACTTGGTAGCTATGCTTCGTAATCGGCATTGTAATTCCAACAATGTCTGATTCTTGGAAAGCGTCTGTACCCAGTAAGGAGGTTGCCGTTTGCCCTGTGATCACTACAAGTGGCAATGAATCCATCATAGCATCTGCGATCCCTGTCACTAAATTGGTTGCTCCAGGACCAGATGTGGCAAGGACTACTCCAGGTTTTCCTGTTACTCGCGCATATCCCTCTGCCGCGTGAATAGCCCCTTGTTCATGCCTGGTCAACACATGATTCATAGGATTTTTATGCAGGGCATCGTAGATTGGGAGTACGGCCCCTCCTGGATAACCAAAAATCACTTCTACTTTCTCTTTTTGTAATGTCTCAATAAACAAATCTGCTCCGGTTTTCATTTTTCCTTTGGCTTCAGTGGCTGTATTTTGGTTATTTGCTTCCATTTGGATCCCCATACTCACTGTAGCGTCATCCTTTCAAATTTTCATTTTTTTAAACATATCATAAATTCGGCCATTCATGTATAAAACCTACATGTTTTCAAAAACATTCCCTAATGCCAGAAAAAGGAAGTATATTTATAATAAAAAAAGTTTTTCCAGCCCACACAAAAGGAGAACCTTTTATGCAGGGATGAAAAAACTTTCATGGTACCACCCTACTTCTCAGTAAAATATCACTGACTCAGGAGCGACAATTGCCACTCATTGATAACGAGAACTTGATCATCCCCGTGAACCCATAATCGCATTATTGCTTTCAAGATCCCTGCTCCAAGGCGATGTCACAAATGGCTGTATTGTCGGTTTCCAGCAGTACCGACTCTCTGGTAATACAGAATGTCCATTCATTTTTACCTTTTCATCGCTTTCCATATTAGAATGTAGTCTTTACTTAATAATTTATATTATTCTATATTTTCATGACTCCGCCCGTGCTAGCGGAAGTAACCAATTTAGAGTATCTAGCTAAATAGCCTGATTTGATTTTTGGTTCAAAAGGCTTTAATTGTGATTGGCGCTTAGCCAATACTTCATCCTCTACATTTAGATGAATCGTGCGCTTGGTTAGGTCAATGACAATTTCATCACCATCTTCCACTAACGCAATCGGACCGCCTTCTGCTGCCTCCGGAGAAATATGGCCAATGGAAATTCCTCTAGAGGCCCCTGAGAATCTTCCATCTGTAATCAGTGCGACATCCTTATCTAAACCTCTTCCGGCAATTGCCGACGTAGGGGAGAGCATTTCTGGCATTCCCGGTCCGCCTTTAGGTCCCTCATAACGAATAACCACCACATCGCCTGCCTTTACCGTTCCGTTATTAATTCCTTCTTGAGCCGCATCTTGTGATTCATAGACAACTGCTTTTCCTGTGAAAGTTTTAATCGATGGATCGACAGCCCCTACCTTTATAACTCCTCCACTAGGAGCGATATTCCCATATAAAATCGATAAGCCCCCAACTGGACTATATGGATTATCCTTTGGTCTTATGACTTCAGGATTCTTAATGACATGGTCCTTCACATTCTCATATACGGTTTTGCCTGTGACTGTAATCCGGTCTCTTTCAATCGCGCCGATTTCACATAATTCACGAATGATGGCACTAATTCCACCTGCGTCATGTACATCTTGCATCGTGTAGTCAGAAGCTGGGGCGATCTTCGCTAAGTAAGGAACTCTTTCGGCTACCTTATTAATTCTGGATAAATCATATTCAAGACCAGCTTCATGGGCAATGGCCAGAGTATGAAGAACTGTATTCGTAGAGCCCCCCATTGCCATATCAAGAGCAAAACAATCATCAATCGTTTGATTTGTTACCAAATCACGGGGTTTCACATCTTCTTCCACCATGCGAATCAACTGTTTAGCTGCTTCTTTAATTAACTTATGCCGTTCATTGGAAGTGGCAACAATCGTTCCATTTCCAGGGACTGTGACACCGAGCATTTCCATCAACGAGTTCATTGAATTGGCGGTAAACATTCCTGAGCAAGACCCGCATGTTGGACAAGCATTTTGTTCAATGTCAAGCAGCTTATCCTCTGACATTTTGCCGGCATGGAATGCTCCCACCCCTTCAAAAACTGAGGTTAAGGTCAGTGGCTTACCATCCGAAGAGGTTCCACCCTCCATTGGACCCCCCGACACAAAAATTGATGGAACATTCGTCCTGAAAGCTGCCATTAACATTCCAGGAGTAATCTTATCACAGTTAGGAATGAAGAACACCCCATCAAACCAGTGAGCATTAATCACAGTTTCCGCCGCATCCGCAATTATTTCTCGACTTGGCAAGGAATAACGCATTCCGATATGTCCCATCGCAATCCCATCATCCACCCCGATGGTATTAAATTCAAATGGAACTCCGCCAGCTTCCCAAATCGCTTCTTTTACCACTTCTGCAAAGTGATTCAAATGTTTATGTCCTGGAATAATATCAATATATGAATTACAAACACCAATAAAAGGTTTTTCTAAATCTTTTGTTTTAAGACCTGTAGCATATAATAGACTTCTATGCGGGGCGCGGTCAATCCCCTTCTTGATCATATCACTTCTCATTGCTTACATCTCCTGTTATGTCAGTTCCTTAGAGAGGATGTTTAAAAAGTCCGGTAAAATGACACTTCGAATTTCTTCGTTGGCTTGCTTTTCCGCTGCTCACGTATTAACTGCATACGTTCCGCTGCTCAAAGGCTGCGCCGCCTCGAACTTCTTGGTCCTTTTATCCTCCTTTTTGAACACGCTCTTAGACGAAATTTAACAAATTGGCAAAGGTCTGTTGAACACTCACTACTACGGCAATTAACCGACATTTAACGATTCGTCATAAATTTTAACTCCATCCCTTACGGTTAATTCGCGGAAACTTTCTGACAAATCCTTTGTGACAGGTCCTGGTCTCCCCTCACCAATAATCCGCCCATCAACCTTTGTTACAGGAATGACTTCTGCAGCAGTCCCTGTTAAAAACACTTCATCTGCCGTATAAACTTCATGTCTAGTAAAAATACCTTCTGTCATTTCATACCCTTTTGATTCTGCTAATTCCATAATCGCATTTCTAGTAATTCCGACAAGGGCTCCTACATAGCCAGGTGGTGTTTTCAGTTTATGATCTTTCACTATAAATATATTATCAGCAGATCCCTCTGCCACATACCCTTGATCATTTAACATTAAAGCTTCCGATACTCCTGCTAATGTGGCTTCTATTTTGACCAATACATTATTTAAATAGTTTAGAGATTTCACCATCGGACTTAATGCGTCAGAACGATTACGTCTTGTAGCAACTGTAATGATCTCAAGTCCAGTTTCATATAATTCTTTAGGATAAATGCGTAATGGTTCAGCAATGACCATTACTGTCGGGTTCTCGCATGTATAGGGATTTAATCCTAAATCACCTACACCACGTGAGACGACGAGGCGAATATAGCCATCATTGAGCTCATTTTGGCGGAGTGTTTTTACAACAATGTTAATCATTTCCTCTTTTGAATACGGAATGGTTAACATGATGGACTTCGCCGAGTCATACAAACGTGTCAAATGTTCATCTAAGCGGAATACATTTCCTGAATATGCCCGAATTCCTTCGAAGATTCCATCTCCGTAGAGAAATCCATGATCATAAACAGAAACAACGGCGTCTTCTTTTTTTACGAATTCTCCGTTGAGGAAGATCAATTGTTCACTCATCTTTATTCGCCCCTCTCATCGGTTATTTGTCAGTTAGTTTTGATTTATTAAATTGTTCCTATGATACCGCGGTATCGGCGAAAGGTCAAGGGATTTTCAGAATGTTTTACCACTTTGAAAACTCTATCTTTTTTTGTATCCGTTTTCACTCTAATCATATCAGTAATAAGAAAAAATAAAAAAATTTAAAGATTTTTAGACAATTTTTTAAAACTATTTTGCAGATAGGAAAAACTGATCCCATCCACATAAATGAACACTTAGGATAGATCAGTTTTAAGAAAAGTCTTTTATTTGGGTGATTAGTTTGTGTGGTTTTTTTTAGAGAAAGCAACAGCGAATAGGCTGCCAGGGTAAAGGCAGCCTATTTTCTATGCATTTTAAATTCTAAATACAAATCATTATAAAAGCTAAGCATTCTTTTCCCTAAATTATCGTAGACCTCTAGCCTTTCTGTTAATTCAGGATCTGGGTAAAAACGCTGATCAGCCACAACTTCTTCATCCAAATAATCTAGTGCTTTTTGATTTGGTGTAGAATAGCCCACATAATCCGCATTTTGAGCCGCATTTTCGGGATCTAGCATGAAATTAATGAATTGATGTGCCCCTTCGATATTCTGGGCCGATTTAGGAATTACCATATTATCAAACCACAGATTTGAGCCTTCCTCTGGTACAACATAGTCCACATCTTCATTTTCTCCCATGACATCCGCCGCTTCACCCGACCAAGTTACCCCAACAGCCGCTTCTTCGCTAGCAAGTAAAAGTTTGATTTCATCCCCAAGGATCGCTTTCACATTAGGGGTAAGTTGATCAAGTTTTTGCTTTGCTTCTTTTAAATGCTCTTTATTTGTATCATTCAAGGAATATCCTAAGCTATTTAACCCCATTCCAATTACTTCCCTTGCTCCATCAACAAGAAAAATTTGATTTTTAAACTCAGGACTCCATAGGTCCTCCCAACTCGTAAATGTTTTCCCATCTAACATTTTCGGATTATAAATAATACCAAAGGTGCCCCAAAAATAGGGAATGGAATATTCATTTTTAGGATCAAAGGACAAATCCAAGAAACGCGGATCCATATACTTTAAGTTAGGAATCTTTTCATGATCAATCGGGAGAAGCATTTCCTCTTCTTTCATCTTGCTAATCGCATATTCTGAAGGGATCGTGATATCATAAGCTGTTCCACCTTGCGAGATCTTTGTCATCATCGCCTCATTGGAATCAAACGTTTCGTAAATCACTTTCATCCCTGTTTCCTGTTCGAATTTTTTAATTAATTCGGGATCAATATAATCTCCCCAATTATACACATTCAACGTATGGCCTCCTGTAAAGCCTTGCGATGAACTTAGGTGTGAGGCAAGATACATGGACGCAAAGGCTACGACAAAAACAGGTACAAATAGACGAATAAGTTGTTTCATGATTTTCTCACCCCTTGTGCAGAAGGTTTCGCATTGCGCTGGTTCACGTAGTAATAACCTAGCACAAGTACAAGTGTGATGAGAAAAATAAGGGTCGATAACGCATTAATTTCAAGAGAAATCCCTTGACGCGCCCTTGAATAGATTTCAACGGAAAGAGTAGAAAATCCATTTCCGGTCACAAAAAAGGTCACAGCAAAGTCATCAAGCGAATACGTCAACGCCATAAAAAATCCCGCAAATATGCCTGGTGTAATATAAGGTAAAATCACCTTGGATAACACATCCCAGTTCGTGGCGCCTAAGTCCTTTGCTGCATCAATGAAAGTGGAACTCATTTCCTGTAACTTTGGAAGCACCATAATGACGACAATGGGTACACTGAAGGCAATATGGGAGAGCAAGACAGAAGTAAACCCGAGCTTAATCCCGATCATCGTAAACATAATCAGGAACGAGGCTCCAATAATCACATCAGGACTGACGATCAACACATTGTTTAAGGTTTGTAATGTCTGTTTTGTTTGCATCTTTTTCACATACATGATGGCAAGCGCTCCAAAAATACCGAGAATCGTTGAAATCGCCGCTGAAAAGAGGGCAATCACCAATGTATTTAAGGCGATAATGATCAGCCGGGTGTCTTGGAACACATTTTTATACCACTCCCATGTAAAACCCTCGAAATCTCTCATCGAGCCACCGCTATTAAAAGAGTAGTACGACAGATAGAGAATAGGTGCATAGAGAATAAAAAAGACGACGACCAAATAGAGATTGGCTAATTTTGCTTTTCTCTTCATGCCAAGTCACCCCGCTTCCGTTGACCCGTGAGTACCATAATAATCGCCATCACAATAATTAAAAAGACGGCAATGGTAGAACCCATTCCCCAATCCTGTGTCACAAGAAAATGCTGTTCAATAGCTGTGCCTAGCGTGATCACACGGTTCCCGGCAATCAATCTTGTAATCATAAATAGAGAAAGGGATGGAATAAAAACAGCTTGACAACCAGATTTTACCCCGTCTAATGTCAATGGAAAGATCACACGGCGGAATGTCATCCAGCCGCTAGCTCCAAGATCATTCGCCGCATAAATATAGGATGGATTGAGTTTTTCCAAGGCATTATAAATTGGTAAAATCATAAAGGGTATAAAGATATAGACAGAAACAAAGATAAAGCTAAAATCTGTAAATAATATTTGCCGGGAGCCAATTCCAATCACATCTAATAATTGATTCGCCGGCCCATACGCACCAAAAAGGCCTAAAAAAGCATAGGCTTTTAATAATAAATTGATCCATGAAGGCAAAATGATGAGCAACAGCCATAATTGCCGGTGCTTTGTTTTCGTTAATAAATAAGCGGTTGGATAGGCGATTAATAATGAAAATACAGTGATTAAAAAAGCATACCAAAACGAACTTAATGTCATTTTCAAGTAGACAGGTGTAAAAAACTTTTGATAATTGCTAAACGTGATGTTCCCTTCAATATCAAAGAAGGAATAATAAACGACTAATAAAATCGGGGTGACGACAAAAAGCAGCATCCAAAGCACATAAGGGAGTAGATACATCGTACGCATTTTCTTACTCTGCATGGCGCACCTCGTCATAGGCATCTAGCCGTTTATCAAACTCCTCTTCCGTCTCCCCTAAACGCATCACATGGAGCGATTCCGGGTCAAAGTAAAGACCGATTTGATCACCAGGCTTCGCTTTTTTCGTTGAGTGAACCAACCATTCATTTCCTTCTTGGTCCTTACCTACAATTTCATAATGCACCCCTCGAAACAGCAGCGTATCGACTGTCACACGGAGGTTTCCCTGATCTTGTGCTGTGATTTCTAAGTCTTCTGGACGAATCACAATCTCAACCGCTTCGTTTGCATGAAAGCCTTGATCCACACATTCATATTGTCTTCCAGCAAATTCAACGAGAAAATCTTCGATCATTTTTCCTGAAACAATATTCGATTCACCAATAAAATCGGCCACAAACCGATTAATCGGTTCATCATAAATATCAGTCGGTGTCCCGCTTTGCTGGATTTTCCCTTGGTTTAACACAAAAATTTCATCTGACATCGCCAGTGCTTCTTCCTGGTCATGAGTAACAAAGATAAACGTAATCCCTAAACGTCGTTGGAGCTCCCGAAGTTCATATTGCATTTCAGTCCGTAATTTTAAATCCAAAGCAGATAAAGGTTCATCTAACAGAATCACTTCCGGCTCATTGACAATCGCTCGCGCAATCGCAACACGCTGTCTTTGTCCCCCGGACATTTCGTTTATTTCTCTATTTTCATACCCAGACAGATTGACAAATTTCAAGGCCTCTTTCACCTTTTTTTCGATATCATTGTTTTTCATTTTTTTAATCCGAAGTCCAAAGGCGACATTTTCAAATACATTCAAATGAGGGAAAAGCGCGTAATCTTGAAAAACTGTATTCACTTGGCGTTTGTTGGCAGGAATTCGATTCACCTTCTTGCCATTAAAGAAAATCGCCCCTTTCGATGGTTCAATAAATCCTGCGATAAGACGTAAGATTGTTGTTTTCCCGCAACCTGATGGACCTAGCAATGTGTAAAATTTCCCGCGTTCCATTTCAAAGTTAACATCATCTAATATGAGGTCATCATCAAACTGTTTTGAAACATGTTCAAAACGGATGATTGTTTGATCTACCATGTACAGGCCCTCCTTCATTGACTAAAATAGTTAGACAGACTGCTCACAGTCAATAAGACGAATTTATTTTATAAATAAGAATCGGTTGCCACCAAAATTAACTCTGTACGTCCACTATGGACATTGCTGATCTGGTGGACATCGGAGGCATGAAAATAAATCGATTCCCCTGCTTTTGCGAAATAGGTCCTTTTTCCAAGTGTAATCATGATCCTTCCTTCCAATACATAAGCAAAGGTTTCCGATAGGGAAGGTTCGAATTCCTTAAATTCTCCGTTTTCCCATAACGTCAACCAAATCGGCTCCATTTCCATTTCATTAGACTCGGGGACAAGCCATGTGATTTCATACCCTTTTTCTTCATCCTTATAATCGGTTTGCATCTCTTCCCCATAAACCACTCGTTGTTCGCTTTCTTCCTCGTCGAAAAATTGTTTCGGCGTACACCCTAATACTTCCAAGATCGAAAAAAAGGTCTCCATGGAGGGAGAACTTAAGTCTCGTTCAAGCTGAGAAATATACCCTTTACTTAAATCCGTTCGTTCTCCTAATTCTTCTTGGGTCAACCCTTTTTTTAAACGTAATGTTTTAATTTTCTTACCGATTTGCATCCTCGAAAACCTCAATTTCGTTTAATCATAGTAAACAATAAGTAGATAAAGTTTACATATACAGAACTTAAAGTTTACCACCAGATTATTATACATAAATATGAAAATAGCGCAATAGTTTTTTTAGCCTTTCCTCCCTATAGTGATCAGAATCAGAATTGATATCAGAGTTGTGACAGAAAATAAGCATGACGAAGATGTTGAACACCTTCGTCATGCTTGCAATCCTTATCAGCTTCTCTATCTAAGCCCCTTGTTTCCGCCCTTGTTGCATCTGATACATTTGGTAATACTTGCCTTTTCTTAACATGAGTTCCTGATGATTCCCCCGTTCCACGATTCTCCCACGATCTAGTACTAAAATTTGATCAGCCTTTTTAATCGTGGACAATCTGTGGGCGATCACAAATGTTGTCCGTCCTTTCTTCAACACATCCATCGCCTTTTGAATCATGGCTTCTGTTTCTGTATCAATATTGGACGTCGCCTCATCCAAAATGAGAATAGCAGGATCAAAAGCTAGAGCGCGGGCAAATGAGATTAATTGACGCTGACCGGATGACAAGGTGCTGCCTTTTTCTGTCACCGGCTCATCGATCCCCTTTTCCAAGTTTTTCAGTACGCGCTCTGCCCCAACTGCTTCAAGTGCCGCCACCACCTGCTCTCTCGAAATTCGTGGATCATTTAAACTGATATTGGAGGCAATCGTTCCGGTGAACAAATAAGGATCCTGTAACACAATCCCCATATGTTCGCGTAAAGCCTGTTTAGACATGACCTGAATATTTTCCCCATCAATCCGGATTTCCCCTCGATCACAATCATAAAAGCGAAATAAAATATTCATAATCGAACTTTTTCCAGAACCTGTATGCCCGACCAATGCTACGGTTTCTCCTTGTTTGGCTTCAAAGTGAATATCCTTTAGCACATCGTCTCCCTCTTTATAGCCGAAATAAACATGGTCGAATACGACGTTTCCGCGAAAACGTCTCACCTTTTCCTCCTTT
Source organism: Lederbergia sp. NSJ-179 (assembly GCF_022867885.1). Lineage (GTDB taxonomy): Bacteria > Bacillota > Bacilli > Bacillales > Bacillaceae_C > Lederbergia. Next base: position 90,044 of record NZ_JALIFP010000009.1, read on the forward strand.
ACTTCTTCCCCTTTTTCGTCCAATACTTCAAAAACCCGACTGCCTGCCACCAAGGCCTGTTCTAAATTTGAGAGCTGGTTTACTATATTGGTGACAGGATTAAATAGACGATTAATATAGTCCACATACGCATACAGAATTCCTACTGTTAAAGCAGAATGGGCGCCAAGAAAATCGCGGCCGAAATACCAAATAAACCCGACAAATACAAAGTTCTTTAGAACGCCAACAAGATTATGAGAAGAAAGAGAATCCAGTGTGAGCATCTTATTTTGAAAACGAAAATGAGTTTCATTCATCTCTTCAAATTCTTGTTTCATTTTTTTCTCTCTCCGAAAAGCCTGAATAATCGGCATCCCTTGAATCGATTCATTGAACATTGCATTAATATCGCTCACCTTGGAACGAATAGCCTGATTGTATTTAGAGGCGTATTTCCGATAAATCATCATCCATCCATATAAAATTGGCAGAAGCAGTAAACAGATAAGCGCTAATTTTGCATCTAAAATAAACATCGCCGTATAAATACCCGCCATAAAAATCAATCCAGTAAAGAAGCTAGACAATACCGCTACATACAGCTCCCGAATCACCTCTGTATCATTCGTGATTCGAGCCACTACCTTTCCTGCCGGCAAATCATCAAAATAACGAATCGGAAGTCGTTGAATATGAGCGAAAACATCATTCCTCATCTTTTGAATAATCCGGTTTGCTGCTTGTTGTAACAGCAAAAACTGACCATAGAAAAACAAAGCTGCCACAATAAACAAGGCCATATACACCCCTAATAATTGGATAATGATTGGGATTTCCGGTTTATAAAAGTCAAGGGTATCTTGAATAGAAAGCTTCTGAGCCTGATATTTGCTTGTTGTCCCATTGTTTTCGATCATCAATTGATCTCCCTGAATCGAACGATTTCCTTCCAATTCAGCACGATCCTTGATCCAGTAAAAGCTTCTTCCAACTTGTAAAAGTGTCGCTATTTCACCCGTTTCTGTCTGTTCCTTATCCTTTGTATAAAATTTGCCTTTATAAGAAACAGCAGATGGACTATTATTTGTTTCCACCCAATAAGCTTCAATCCCTAAAATATGATCATCAATCATTTTTTTAGCGACGAGCGGCCCTAGTACCTCTGCCCCTACTGAAACAGAAAGCATCGCAAGGGCTGCAATAATCAACCATTTAAAATGAAGAGCATATTGATATAATCGTTTGGCCGTCAAGATGTATGCACCTCCTTCGAGAAAGAATCCTCTAATTGCTGGCGATCATATTGCTCCTTATACCAGCCATTTTTTACAATTAAATCTTGATGGCGACCTTCTTCCACAATTTCTCCATCATCCAAAACAATGATCCAATCCGCATGTTCAATCGCGGATAAGCGATGAGTTGTGATCATCGTTGTTTTACCTTTCCGTTCTTTACGCATATTTTCAATAATTTTAGCTTCTGTTTTCCCATCAACTGCAGAGAGAGAGTCATCTAAAATTAGAATTTCCGGATTTTTTATCAAGGCTCTTGCAATCGAAATCCGTTGTTTTTGACCTCCGGATAAAGCTACACCTTTTTCTCCCACAAGTGTTTCTAATCCAAGTGGCAGCATTTCCAAGTCTTTCTCAAAATAGGCGAGCTTAATTGCCTTTTGAATATCCGCCTCTGTTGCTGTTTCATGACCAAAAAGAATATTTTCACGAATGCTTCTTGAAAATAAAATATGATCCTGCGGCACATACCCAATCCAACCTTTGACTTGATCCTTCGTTTGCTCTCCCATACTGACCTCTGAAATCAGGATATCCCCATCCCCCATCGGATACTCACGTAAAAATTGCTTAATAAAGGTCGTTTTTCCACTACCTGTTTTTCCCACTATTCCAATGGTTGCACCACGAGGAATTGAGACGTTCATCTGCTTCAGATTATTAGTCGTTGCGGAAGGATAACGGAAAGTGACATCTTTCCATTGGATGTCCCCAGGTAGCTCAATATGTTTAGGATGTTTAGGGTCTTGAACATCTTCTTCATATTGCAATGTCTCGTCTATCCGATCCAACGAAGCATTGCCCCGCTGCATAATATTAATGAGTTCTCCAATCGCAAACATCGGCCAAATAAGCATTCCAAGATACACATTAAAAGAAACCAAATGCCCTAATGAGATTTCTTGTTGAAAAACGAGATACGTTCCATAGGACAATCCAATCACATAACTAAGACCTGTCAGAATTTGTGTAGCTGGATGAAATAAAGCTTCAATCCGTTCAACCCCCATATTTTTTTCATATACATCATTGGTCATAGATTCGAATTCAGTTAAGCTGGCTTGTTCCTGTACATAGGCCCTCGTGACTCGCACTCCTGATACCGATTCAAGCACACGATCATTCATATTTCCAAAAGCCTTTTGCGCACTCATAAAACGGCCGTGAATTTTCTTACCTAATACGGTAATAATCAAGGCAAGTACTGGCAATGGTATAATTGCCGCAAATGTTAATTTCCAAGACACAAGAAAGCCCATTGTCAGCAAGATCGTAAGCATATATAAAGTCGAATCCATAAGCGTCAACACGCCAAAGCCTGCTGTCACGGAAATCGCTCTTAAATCATTCGTACCTCTTGCCATTAAGTCTCCTGTCCGGTTTTTTTCAAAAAAAGGAGGAGCCATTTTAAGCAAATGATTCATTAGACGGGAACGCAGATTTTTTTCAAGAATAAAAGCACCACCAAATAACTGGTATTGCCAAATATAAGTGATCGCATAATTCAACAGGGAGCCACCAGCCAACACCACAATATAGAGAATCAATAACCGCCATGTTAATTGACTTAAAATCATATCATCAATGGCCACACCAAGAATAAATGGTGGCACCACCTCAAAAACATTCGCAGCCGTCAGTAACAGACAGGCAACGAAATACCTTTTCCAATGCTGTTTAAAAAACCAGCTAAGTTTACCTAATACACTAAACATAAATCTCACCCCAAACATTCAAACTATTCAACACAAAAAAGGCATAGAGCATCCCAAAACGGACGCAACTATGCCTTCCATTGATGTGATACGAGCTCCCTATTAGTGCCCGTATCTGTTACTTGTTTTCTTTATCGCATAAACGGGCAGGCTAATTCAATATGATGTTGCTGGATTTCAATCAAAACTGTTTTCATTTGAACCGCCTCCCTTTTCGCAAATTTTCGAATGTTTTCATGTTACCATGGCCTTATTACCAATGTCAACGCTTTTACGGAAAATTATCAGCTCATCTTTTGGTAAATAAATGAAAGACTATATTTTATTTTTCTACTTATTATAAAATAGACATAAAATAGTTATTTTACATGGCTATTTTAGGATGTTAAAATTTAATTATTTCAACAAAGGGGACAGGGAATTATGTCAACAAATAATCAACAACAAATCCTTGAGAGCGTCCCACAAAAAGGTTTTTTTGGGCATCCTAAAGGTTTGTTTACTTTATTCTTCACAGAATTCTGGGAGCGCTTTTCATACTACGGTATGAGAGCCATTTTAATTTACTATATGTACTACGCCGTTACCCAAGGCGGGCTTGGTCTAGATAAAACACTGGCCGCCTCCATCATGGCGGTTTACGGCTCTCTCGTCTATATGTCAGGGATTATTGGCGGTTGGATCGCTGACCGTTTATATGGAACGAAGAAAACAGTCTTTTTTGGTGGATTATTGATTATGGCAGGTCATATCGCCCTTTCTTTTCCAGGAGGAGTCACGGCTTTATTCTTATCCATGGGCTTAATTGTCATTGGAACTGGGCTTTTAAAACCGAATGTATCGAGTGTTGTCGGGGACTTATATAGTAAAGACGATCCGCGTGCGGATGCAGGTTTTAGTATATTCTACATGGGAATTAACCTCGGTGGCTTGCTTGCTCCTATTATTGTCGGAACACTCGGTCAAAAATATAATTTTCACCTTGGATTCGGAGTGGCTGCTGTTGGGATGATTGCTGGGCTCATTATTTTTCTAGCAACAAGAAAGAAAAACTTAGGCCTTGCCGGATCTTATGTGCCAAACCCGCTTTCTGCAGAAGAAAAGAAATCGGTATTCTTGAAAATTGGAATCGGTACACTTGTCTTGGTGGCCGCTGGTGCTTACTTGATATCCAAAGGGATCTTAACGATTAACCGATTTACAATGCTCGTGAGTCTATTAGGAATTTTCATTCCAATCATTTACTTTGCTGTCATGTATTTTAGTAAAAAAACAACAAAAGATGAACGATCGAATTTGCTCGCTTATATCCCATTATTTATTGCAGCCATGATGTTTTGGGCGATCCAAGAACAAGGTTCGGTGATTTTGGCGCAATATGCGGATGAACGAACAAGATTATCGTTTGCTGGATTTTCATTGGAATCATCTTGGTTTCAATCCTTGAACCCGTTGTTTATCGTTGTGTTGGCGCCAATATTTGCCGGTTTATGGGTTAAGCTTGGAAAACGGCAACCTTCCACACATCAAAAGTTTTCAATGGGCTTGGTTCTAGCGGGTATTTCATTCTTAGTAATGATTATCCCAGCTATTTACGGTGGCCCTGATACTCTCGTGAGCCCATTATGGCTTGTGCTTAGTTTCTTGATCGTTGTACTGGGGGAATTATGTTTATCTCCAGTTGGTCTTTCCGCAACAACAAAACTAGCACCTGCAGCATTTTCGGCCCAAACAATGAGCCTTTGGTTTTTATCGAATGCCTCTGCCCAAGCTATCAATGCTCAAATCGTTAAATTGTATAAGCCTGAAACCGAAATGTATTATTTCGGAATTATTGGAGCTGTCGCCATTCTAATCGGCGTTATTCTATTCCTCCTCTCGTTCTTATATAAAAAGAAAGTGTAAGAATAAGACTACCTCAAAAGGAGCTTACTAGCTGCTATTGAGGACGGAACCTACCCTGTGAACGATCAACCATAATTTTAGATACAAATGGTATGACTTGCGACTTTTAGACTGTTGTAACAAAGCAGGAGATGACCCTCATCTCCTGCTTTGTTGTGTTAATAAGGTTTCGGACTTAATAGAGCCTGTGCTTTATTGATCGTTTCTTTATACTCATTTGCTGGTTTCGAGTCAGCGACAATGCCTGCCCCTGCTTGTAAGTAGGCAATTTGGTCTTTTATGACAAGAGAACGGATAGCGATCGCAAAATCGACATCCCCATTGACATTGACATAGCCAATGGCTCCCGCATAGACGCCGCGCTTTGTTTTTTCCAACTCATTAATGATTTGCATCGCTCTTGGTTTCGGATCTCCTGACACCGTTCCCGCTGGTAGACAGGAAATTAATGCATCCATTCCAGTTATGTCTGGCTTCAATGTTCCCTCTACCTCTGAAACAATATGCATCACATGCCGGTAATACTCCAGTTTCATATAATCCTTCACCGCAACTGTGTTTTCTAAACAAATGGGAGCTAATTCGCGGCAACTTAAATCCACAAGCATGCGATGTTCTGATAATTCTTTTTCATCTGCTAGCAGTTCTTTCGCCATGAATTCGTCCTCCTTATCATTTTTCCCACGGCGTCTTGTACCTGCGATTGGATTGGTGGTCACAGTCCCCCCACTCGTTTTAACAAAGCTTTCGGGCGATGCACCTAATACAATATATGGTTCAAAATCAACATAAAACATATAGGGAGATGGATTGGAATTACGTAATTTACGATAAAATTGAAAAGGATCCTCTCCCACTTCTCCCGTCATTCTTTGCGATAACACGATTTGTTGTACTTCGCCTGACTGAATATACTGCTTCGCCTCTTCCACCTTCCGGATAAACTCTTCCTTTTTCAATTTAGGTGTAAACTGAATATTACAGTCTGAAAGAGATTCATCTGTTTCCTTTCGGGTGATTTGCACTTCTAAATTTTGAAGACGCTCCTCTAATTCCTTTTCGATACTCGAACCACTAAAATCAATTGACAATAAATAAATCGACTGGGCTAAATGATCAAATACAATCACATCTTCATAGACCATGAAATGAATGTCAGGCATGCCGATTTCATCTTCTAAGATCGGTCCAATTGGGATATACTGGCGAATGGCATCATAACCTACATAGCCAATCGCTCCACCAAAAAAAGGAAAAGGTAAATCCAATTCAATTCTGGGTAAAACCTTTTTTAGCGCCTCAAGAGGTTGCCCTATTTCCGTCTGAATGATATGACCATCGGCTGCCAGCACTTGTGAATGGTCGCCATTCCCAATAAACTCCAAAATCGGATTGACGCCAATAAAGGAATATCGTCCTTGTTCATTATGCTTTAAAGAGCTTTCCAATAAAAATTTCTTCTTTCCCTCTAATCTTAAGAAAATATTTATCGGCGTTAAGACGTCCCCATTTAACTTTTTCATTTTAAATTGTGCTTGTTTTGTTTGCATTTTCTCATACTCCTTTCAAATTTAAAAAACAAAAAAGCCCTCAAACCAGCAAAAGTGCTTGGTCTGAGGGCGATCTTCATCCGCGGTGCCACCTCAATTGGAAAAGGATCTCTTTCCCATCTCTTTCAGGTACAGGAGTGTGCCTCCTCCTAAACCCTATCCATATAACGACGGAACATCGTGTTTTCCTACTGACCCATTTAAGGATGTTCAGAAAACCACTCGCAAGTCCATTCAGTAAAAGTCTTCGTATCGGATTCTCACCATCACCGATTCTCTGAAACAAAGGATCTTAAACCTACTCCTCTTGCTTCACGTTTTGCTTTATTTGTTTTTATCACGCTTTTCATAGGCTAGCTGCGGACGGCAGGGTCTCGGGGTCAAATAACCCTGAACCTATCAAGGGAAAAATCGCCCTTTCTAGGTTCAGGAACATTTGCCTGTCGCAGGCCCGCAGGACGCGGGTCAGGACGGCGTGGCGATTGTTGTCGCGCCCTTAGCCGTTCTGCCATTTTCAAGCGTCCTCCGCTTTTCTAGACAAAAAGGCCCCTCATCCAAAGGACGAAGGACCGTGGTACCACCTTTATTAGCTGAAAAAACAGCTCACTTTTTAACATTCATCATGTTTTTCCCTTGTAACGACGGGGTTTTCGCCAAAGCCTACTTTCCTATATGGAGTTCGGTTTGGAAGCTCGGAAGTCCATTCACATGCGTTCAACACACTGGTTTGCACCTACCACCAGCTCTCTTTTGTGGTCCGCAAGCTACTACTCTTCATCATCGCTAGAATTTTGATTGGATTGTTATTGATTTTATTTGAAAATTTACCATATGTCAATATTATTTTTTGCTCAACCTGCTTACTGCACATTCAAACATAATTTTAGCCGCTATCGATGTCGTGATCTCTCGCACATCATACAATGGATTAACCTCTGCAATATCAAATACATCTACTTTGTCATAAAGTTCTTCCAGCATAGAAAAAGCTTGTACGACTGTTAACCCGCCCGGCTCATTCGCTCCTGTTCCGGGAGCAAAGCCCGGCTCCAATACATCCATATCAAACGTGAGATAAATATGATCCACCTCTTTTAGTTTATCATTTAAAATCTTTGAGATGATTTCTTTAGGGTCACTGGAATGGACTTCCCTTGCGGTATACTGAACCACACCTGCTTCATTAAGATAGTCAGCATACCATGGATAATTAAAGCTGCGCACACCAATTTGTACAACATGTTCAGGACTGATTCTTTCAAGTTCAATCGCTCTTCTCATCTGGCTGCTTTGGGAATACCTTCCCTGTACAGGTGAATCATCGACCAAATCCAGATGTGCATCAAATTGAATAATTCCTATCTTACCTTCCGTGTTATCATGTAATGCCTCTATAATAGGATAAGAAATCGAATGATCTCCTCCCAAAACAAAAGGAAATACATCATTCTTCAACATTTCAGTTGCTTTCTTTTTTGCATTGTCAAATGTTTTCTCTGTACTATAAGCAACTATATCAATATCCCCATAATCTATAATACTGTTCTCACGCAATGTATACAGCTTTCTTTTATCTACATCATAGACTTGATTATTTTCAATCCGGTTTTCGAACCATTTGTAAGCATCTCTAATCCCTTGAGGAGCAAATCTCGCACCTGGTCTACCAAGCGATGCTCCACCATCCCAAGGAAATCCTAATATCCCAAAAGTCTCTTTTTCCATTATTCGACAACTCCTTTAAATGCTATGTTATTTCTGCTATAACTGATATAAATAACGATACCGCTGATCAACCAAGCCAAGAACAAGAGATACTCAATTCCGTGTAATGAAATCGGCGTCCCGGGAATAATCATCAGCAAAGTTAAAATACTGGAAAAAAATGTGGCGATATAACTCATGATGATCCCGCCGGGAGGGCGATAGGGTCTATGTAAGTTCGGCTTTTTCTTATATAGCTGAACACTGCTCAAAGACATGAAGAACCAGGCAATAAGAAATGAAATCCCGCCCATCACGATAAAGGGTGATAAAATCCCTTGTCCGAGAAATATACCAAAAATAGTAATTACCAGCATAAATAGTAATGCATTCTTCGGTGTTTTATTGTGCTGATCAAGTTTAGACAGTGCCTTTGGCAGAAAACCCGCTTCTGAAAATGACTGAATTAAACGACTGCCAGCAAATAAAAAGCCATTAAACGTAGTGATGACACCAAGCAATACGCCAAAAACAATAATGATCGTTAAAAACTTAGAACCTGTTGCTGCTTCAAATGCTGAAATCAGTGGTAGCTCTCCCAAATTCACAAGTTCCTCTGCAGGCATGATAAAACTGGAAGCCAACACGATAACCGAATATAGCAAACTACCAGCAATAATAGTACCTACAATCGCCTTACCCAGATTTGCTCTATTTATATTAGAGCCAACTTCATTTTGAGCTTTAGGAATCGTGTCAAAACCATTCATAAAAAATAAGATGGAAGCAATTGCTGTTGCCACACCGCTTATTGTTCCCGATTCAGATGTTATTGGAGACATGTTTTCACTCGACCCTGCCATAAACCCGCCAATGATAAACACAAAGAATGTTGCAATCATCATCCAAGTTGCAACGTTTTGAAATTTACTTGATTGCTTTACACCTTTGTAATTTAAGTACACGATGATCGTAACCATGATTAAACTCACAATTAAATGAGGAAGATAGATGACCGAACCAAATAACGAGTACAGAGGAATAGCGTTCATCGATGGAAATAAATACGAAGTAAGCGCAGCGACCGACACTGCCACCCAGGGTAAAATAATTAAATACCCCAATATTAAAAACCACCCGCAAACAAAAGCAGAGAGCTTGCCGACAGCTAAATATGTATACGCATATTCTCCACCTGAAACCTTTAAGCTGGACGTGAGTTCACCGTAGACAAAGCCAATTGGAATAATCATCAACATCGTCACTAATATGGCGATGATTGCTCCGATACTGCCTGCGGCCGACATCCATGCAGGTATGGATATCACCCACCCTATCCCGATCATACTTCCAAACGCAAGGGCAAAAAAATCTTTGCCCGACATTCCATCCTTCATTAAACCACCTCTAAGTTATAATTATACCTAATTATAAATAAATATTCAGATGAAGACAATCATAAAATGAAACTTCAATCAGTGCAAGGTGCTCGATCTTTTTGGGAGCAGAAAAAATGAGTACAATCAGTGGAGAAGTTAAGGAGTGTTATGATTTTTCGTTACAACCAAACCGATTAATAATTTGGACAACTTAAACCTGTATGGCAAAAAAGACTAGATACGATTAGTTCCAGTCTTTTGAATGATTAATGCCTATTGCCGCACTATAATCTTTTTACTATTCCACTTTTTCAGCCGTGCAGGGTCCTATATATTATTTCCGCAAAATCTTCTCCATCGCTTTTCCCTTTGCCAGCTCATCAATCAGCTTATCCAAATAACGAATTTCCCGCATGGTCGGTTCTTCAATGTCTTCCACCCGGACACCGCAAATCACGCCTTTGATTAAATCCCGTGAAGGATTCAGCCGAGGAGCTTCCGCAAAGAAGGTCTCAAAGTCCGTTTCTTTTTCCAGTTGCGTTTCTAGATCTTCCTGACTATATCCTGTCAACCAGCGGATGATTTCATCCACTTCCGCCTTTGTACGTCCTTTTTTCTCAGCCTTCGCAACATAATGAGGATAGACACTTGCGAAACTCATTGCATAGATTCGATGTTTGGCCATAATATACCTCCGTTTATATGGTTTTCATTATTTTATCACAAAAATAGGTCAGCTCGTAGCACATAACGGATGGACATTTCTATTTTCTAAAGGAATGGATGGACCCTAATGTTGGAATGATCATTCCTCATTACCTCCATGTAATCGTTCTTCTCCTTTTCTAGGAACAAAAGCGCAGGCGCCTTGGAATAGGGAAGAACGGCTAAAGACGCGACGTCCTGTCGCAACGCCGTCCTGACCCGCATCCTGCGGCCCCCCGACAAGCAAATGTTCCTGAGCCTAGGAAGGGCGATCTATCCCTTCATAGGCTCAGGGTTATTGATTGGAAGAACGGCTAAAGACGCGACGTCCTGTCGCGACGCCGATGGACTCGCATCCTACGAGTCTCTCGGGGCTAGGCGCTGGAGCTGGATGCCAAAGGACGAGGAACCGTGGTCCCATCTTTATTAAGCTGAAAATTGTGATTGTTTTTGATTCTATTTAAAATTGCTCAAAATGGCAATCTTTATTTTCCTAACATTAACCGATGATTATGGAACATTTTACTCGCCACTGGAAATAAAATCGCGATACAGACAAGATAGCTACCGATCGCAATCGCAAGGCCACTCCCTGAAAGCTGCCCGTTAAAAGCATCTTGGACAAATAAAAACAAATTCATAACTGGCGCAGCATATAAAGCGAGATGATGAGAATCTCCTAAAAAGAACATAAACATGATCGGTAGGACCATCACCCCAATGATAGGCGTAATATAATAGCCTGCCTCTTTCACAGAATTGGCTAACATACTTAAAATCATTTCTAGTTCCGCTATAAAAATGGCAAACATCGAGATTAAGACAACTCCCATGAAGATAAAGAGAAGTGGATGTTCGATCGCCACCATTCCCTTTTTCAATTCCGTTGTGAAATTCATTAGCCCACTAAGCAAACCAATACATAATACTCCGGTAAAAATCCCAAGTAGAGAAATGGTCATCCATTTGGCTAATAATATTTTAACCGGCTTCACAGGAGTAATAAGTAAAGCTTCAATCGTTTTCTTCTCTTTTTCCCCTGCAAACAGCTCTGTAGCTGAAGGGTAAGAACCATTGGCGATGGCGATCGGAATCAATAATGGGATCAACATAGCGAGCATAAAGGAGGCCATTGCATCATCTTCATTTTTGGTTGTTTGCGGTTCAACTTGAAAGACATCCAATACATTTGGGTCGATCTCACTTTTCACCATCCGCTCTTGAACCACTTCATTCTGCCAATTCGCAAAGACTGCTTGAATCAAACTCCATGCCCCGGATGATTCTTGATTACCCGGATCAAAATAAACGCGTACAGATACTGGAGTTTGCTTTGCAAGACCTTCCTCCCAATCTCCATTCATTTCAATCCCAGCCTGAACCTTCCCATCATTCATCGCTTTCTGAACATCGGCATATTTTTCAATTGTCACATTAGGCAAAGATGTCTGCAGTTTTTCAATCAATTGGTCCTCCGCATTCTCTTCAACAGCCAGCGTAAACTCTGTGTCATCACTAGCGGTTAAAAGTTTATCATAAAAAAAAGTCAGAGCCGCCATCAAAAAAAATGGTAGCAAAATTAATAACGTGATACTTCTTTTATCCCGTAAGACATCTTTCATCTCTTTTAAAAAAATCGTCTTAAACATAAAGATCCCCCCTTACAATCTTGGAAGTAAATAGATAATTGAGATCCCGACTATTTTCTTTTTCATACAATTCTTCCAAGCTGCCCTCATAAACAATTTGCCCTTTATGCATCATGATCAAGTCATCGCATAGTTGAGAAATTTCATCCATAATATGGGTAGAGAAAATAATCGTTTTCCCTTCCCCTTTATATTGGTAAATAAATTCTCGAAAAATATTGGAAGACGTAATATCCAATCCCGTTGTCGGCTCATCAAATAAGACAATATCCGGGTCATGAATCAATGTCCGAGCGATTGCTACTTTTTGCTTCATTCCTTTTGAAAAACCTTCCACTTTTCGATCTAAGAATTTCCTCATCCCAAACCGTTTTGCTAACATGTCAATCCGGTTTTTTATATCATGAGCAGACATGCCATACAGACTACCAAAATATTCAAGATTCTCACGGGCTGTTAATCGATTATAAAGCCCCGTTTCCGATCCGAACAACACCCCAAGCCGACGCCGTACCTTTTCTTTATTTGTATAAATATTCTCTCCATCCACGATAATCGTTCCTTCATCCGGCTCAATTAACGTGCATAACATCCTTAACAGTGTTGTCTTACCTGCCCCATTTTCACCAATCAGCCCAACCACATTTCCTTCTTTTATACGAAGCGAAACATAATCAACCGCTTTAACCAACTGCTTTTTATCTTTAAATTGCTTAGAAACTTGGTCGATGACAATCATTTCATTTTCCCCCTCATTTCTTATTACCTATATTGTAAGGGGTAAAAGCATTCTAGTCTGCTATCTTGTCGCAAAGAGGAACTTACTTGTCGCGAAAAGGACTTATTGCAGAATGGAATGCTCTCTGTCATCAAATAGATTATAATGGAGAGAGATTTTCCAAAGGGGTTTTTGCGATGAAAGTGGGGATTGTCGATGATCGCCAAATGGATTTAGATAAATTGACATTTATTCTACAAGAAGAAGCGGATGTGGAACTCGTATTTGCGACAACTGATTCCGAGGTAGCGTACCAGGAAATCCAGAAAAAAAAGATTGAGTTATTAATAGCAGATATTGAAATGCCTGGTATTTCAGGTTATGAACTAGCGGACTTTATCCAAACACATGGTCTTTTGATTTCCGTCATTTTTGTGACCGCCAAAAGTGGTTATGCGGTTCATGCCTTTGAATTAAATGTTCATGATTATATTTTAAAACCATACACAAAAGAGCGACTGCAACAAGCCCTGGCTCGTTTTCGCGAAAAGCAACATGCCGGCAATCTAACGGGTCGGCTTGTCCTCAGGCAAAAAGGGCATATTGCAATGGTTCCGAAGAAGGATATTATTTTTGCCGAACGCACCGGGAGATCGACAACGATTTACACGGTTGATGAGGAACATATGACCTATTTATCAATGAATGAGTTGGAAGCTAGCCTCAGGGAAAATAACTTTATTCGTTCTCATCGTTCCTTTCTCATCAATCTCCACTTTGTGAAAAGTTTTTCGGTCTATACAAAAAAATCATACAGCGTTACGTTTGATGGTACGAAAAAAATAGCGATGTTAACAAAAGATAAAATGGATTATTTGCAGAAGTATTATTTTTGAGGTGAAAAGATGGGCAGAATTCTCCTATTCATTCCATGGCTCTTAGCTCTTTGTTGGATGCTGCTAATGAAACACTATATTTTGGCATTGCTTATCTTAGTGGTTGCGATGTATCAACTATTTTTCACGAAAGAGGATGAACTCCCCGGTTCATGGAAAGGAATAACAATAATCCTGCAACTTTGCTGGTTTGTGGCAAGTTACTGGACAGATAGCCCCTTGCTTCTTATAGGGATGATAATGCAAACTGTCGCCCTGCATATCTATCAAATTTCCTTCCAAGCTGAGCAACGAAAGACAAGGAAAATGGAGAAAAACTATGAGCAACAAACAACGCTTCTAAATGAGTTAAGAAGACAGCGGCATGATTTAGAAAAACACCTATCCGCTATTTTGCATGCAGATACAAACCGACATGAAACGGATAGCTACAAGCAGGAGATCTCTTCACGTTTTACAGAACTAGATAAAGTTTTGCATAGTGAATCCAATGTGGTGGCAGGCTGTTTGCATGCCTATTACATGCAAGCAAAGGAAAAAGACGTTTTATTAGACTATCAACTTCATCAGGCACTCTCTGGATTGCCTTTATCTGAATATGAATTAATCTCCATGATCGGAAATATTTTAGAAAATGCCATTGATGCAGCCGCAGACCTACCCAATGGAAAAGTATTATTTACCTGCCGAAAACAGAGCGGAATTTTCATCATCATTTGTCAAAACCACACCCTTCCATTGGATGATCGGATTCTTAATCGAATGTATACATCCAAAGCAGAATCAAGCAAAGCTGGAAATCATGAAGGTGTTGGCACTCAAGAGATTAAGCAAATCGTGAAAAGACGTCAGGGAACCCTTGATTTCTCACTAATCAAGGACCAATTCACTTTAAAAATTAAATTGCCTGATGTTCGAAAGGATTAGAAAAATGGATGTAAAGGTTTTGAAACCAGCAGAAGAAAAAAGACTGGTAGATGCCTGCCTTTTAGCCGGAAAAATTTTAATGCAATCTGGTGCGGAAACCTACCGAGTCGAAGATACAATGATGCGAATGGCCGCGGCTTGCGGCTTCTCCGAAAGCCAGAGCTTTGTGACGCCCACTGGAATTATTTTTTCATTAGAAGGTTCTGATTCCTCACAATTCGTTCGCATTAGTCAGCGCGGAACCGACCTTGAAAAAATTGCCCGCGTTAATCATATTTCCAGGAAGATGGCAGAAAAAGAACTAGGGTATCAAGAAGCCTTTCAATCCCTTAAAAAATTGGAAAGAGAAAATCTCTCTTTTCCGATTTGGGTCCAAATTTTTGCCGCGACCATTTCAACAGGGAGCTTTTTAATTATGTTCAAGGGTGTCTGGGCAGACTATATACCCGCCATGCTTGTTGGCGGATTAGGTTTTTCTGCTATGCTCCTTATTCATAATCAAACAAAGGTGAAATTCTTTGCTGAATTTACAGCAGCATTTGTCATTGCTTTACTTTCGCTTTTATTTGTCAGGTTCGGCATTGGGCAGCAACTGGACCTTATCGTCATTGCCTCTGTTATGCCCCTTGTCCCCGGATTGCTGATTACCAATGCGATCCGGGATTTAATGGCTGGACACTTTGTCGCCGGATTATCCAAGGGAGCGGAAGCCTTACTAACAGCCTTTGCAATCGGAGCAGGTGTCGCCGTTGTTTATTCCTTATGGCTGTGAAGGGGATGAAATTCTTGCATGATCGCGGGGGTGCGGAAGTTTTTATTGGGGATTGCTGAACTTCGAGAGGGGATTGCTGAACTTTGGAGGAGGATTGCTGAACTTCCCAGCAGAATTGCTGAACCTCGGGAGGGGATTGCTGAACTTTCCAGCGGAATTGCTGAACCTCGGGAGGGGATTGCTGAACCTCGGAAGGGGATTGCTGAACTTTCCAGCGGAATTGCCGAACCTCGGGAGGGAATTGCTGAACCTCGGAAGGGGATTGCTGAACTTTCCAGCGGAATTGCTGAACTTTTGAGGAAGATTGCTGAACTTCGAATCCAATTGCCGACGTAAGTCCCGGATTCCTTTACAAATATCCTAAAAACATAGTTGAGGAGGCACATTATGACCTATTATCTCGCCCACATCGTCCTCAGTCTGATTTCATCGATTGGCTTTGGGATTATTTTTAACGCTCCCCGGAAAGCTTTGCCCCATTGTGGGCTCGTTGGGATGGGGGGCTGGATGATGTATCTTTGGATGACTGATTCAGGAATTGACATTGTCCAGGCCGCTTTTTGTGGTGCCTTTGTAGTCGGTTTGATCGGACATATATTAGCTAAATATTATAAAACCCCGATTATTACATTCATCGTTGCCGGCATCATCCCGCTCGTGCCAGGGGGTACAGCCTATGATGCCATGCGCCATGTGGTAGGCAATGACTACGCCCAGGCTATTCCACTTGCTACCAAGGCATTCGTTGTCGCTAGTGCCATTGCCATGGGACTCGTATTTGCGGAAGTGCTTGTGCAATTTTTCTTAAAAATGGGCAAGAAACGGAAGTTAAGAAATAGCTAATCTGACTTCCCTTCTTTTTATTTTGGGCATTCTTAAGCGACAAAACTTTTCAGGAGGAAAAGGGCGGTCATTTAAACGATCCGCCCCTATTTTAATTATCTATGACAACTCCAACATTCTCTCCAACGCCAGCGTGGCGAACGCGGATGTCTTTTCATCGACTCGAATGATATTTCGCTCTTCTCCTTGCTCAATCGAATCCAAACACCAGGCAAGATGTGGTAAATCAATCCGGTTCATCGTGAGACATGGACACATATGTGGATTCAGGGAGATGATCTGCTTATCTGGATGCTGTCTGATAATCCGTTTGACAAGATTCATTTCTGTACCGATCGCCCATGAAGAACCTGGTTCCGCCTTTTCAATCGCTTGGATTATAAAATTCGTTGAACCCGCTAGATCGGCAAGCTCCACCACTTCCCGGCTACACTCTGGGTGGACAATAATCTTCATTTCTGGATACTCTTGGCGCACCTGGTTCACATTCGCCACGGTGAAATTCTCATGCACCGAGCAATGCCCTTTCCATAGAATCACCTTTACCGTCTCAATCGGTCCCTCAAAGACTAATTCATTCTTGATCGGATCCCAAATCGCCATTTCATCCAAACGAACGCCCAAGTTATAAGCGGTATTCCGCCCCAAGTGCTGGTCAGGCAAAAAGAGGATTCGTTCTTTTTGTCCGAACGCCCACTGAACCATGTTTTCGGCATTAGACGAGGTGACCGTCGCTCCACCGTTTGCCCCAACAAATGCCTTAATGGCGGCTGTCGAATTGACATATGTCAAAGGAAGGATCGTATCCCCAAACAGTTCCTGCAGCTTCTCCCATGCCCGTTCTGTTTGATGGATATCGGCCATATCCGCCATGGAACAACCTGCCCGCATATCCGGCAAAAAGACCTTCTGCTGCTCGGTTGTTAAAATATCAGCCGTTTCCGCCATAAAGTGGACACCACAAAATACAATATATTCCGCTTCACGATTATCCTGTGATAATTGTGCGAGCTTTAGCGAATCCCCGGTCGCATCCGCAAACTGAAACACTTCATCCTTTTGGTAATGGTGGCAGGGGATAAACAGTTTCTCCCCCAATTTTCCTTTCACTTTCCGTACCCGCTCTTCCAATTCCATCGTGGACATTTCTCGATACTTTTCAGGAAGTGCATTTTTTTGCAAGCTTTGTAGTAGACTCATCCTTCATCCAGCTCCTCTTTTTATTCCAATGTCACTTTCGCACTAATATCCAATGCCGAAACAGAATGGGTGAGAAATCCTAATGAAATATAATCAACCCCGGTCTCTCCGTAAGAGGCTAAATCTGTAAGCGTAATTCCTCCAGATGCTTCAGTCACAATATTTTCCGGCACTTCTTCCAACCATGCTTTGATTTCCTCGGGGGTCCGATTATCGAACATAATCACATCGGCTTTCGCTTCAATCGCTTCCCTCATCTGTGCTTTTGTCTCAACTTCAACTTCCACTTTTACCATATGACCCACATTTCTCCTTGCCGCTCCCACTGCCTTCGTAATCGAACCGGCAAACGCAATATGATTATCTTTTAACATCACCGCATCATATAAACCGATTCGATGATTGACTCCGCCTCCACACCGAACCGCATATTTCTCTAACATCCTTAAACCTGGTGTCGTCTTTCTTGTATCACAAATTTTAGTATGATCACTATTTAACAAAGATACGGCTTCCCTTGTTTTCGTCGCAATTCCACTCATTCGTTGGATTAAGTTCAAAATTACTCTTTCGCCCTGTAAAAGATCGGCGACCGTCCCACTAATTACAGCTAACGATTGCCCTTTTTCCACCCATTCACCATCCTGGATCTTCATCTCAATTTCAAGCCTTTCCACAAGCAAGGAAAATCCCGTGCGAATGACCTCTTCCCCGCAAAAAACACCATCTGCCTTTGCGATCAATGCAAGCCTTCCCATTTGATCACCATTAAAAATACTACTGGAGACATCTCGTTCTCCTATATCTTCGATAAAAAATTGTTCAAGTAATTGTCGCAACTTTAATTTGTTCATCCACTTTCCCCTTTTCCTTCTTTCGGCAATGAATAATTTGTTTCTGTTGCCATCCGTGATTTTTTTCACATGGAAAATCCTGACGATAATGGCCCCCGCGGCTTTCTCTCCTTTGCAAGGCAGCCTTAGCGATCAATGAGGCTGTGATCAGCATAAACATACGGGTGAGGGTATCCTTTTGCATATGGTCCAAATTTCCATCCCCCACCTGTTCTCCTCCAAATCGCTCTAACCAATTTATTAAGCTCATTAATCCAGCTCGTGTCCGAACAATCCCAGCATGATCCATCATCGCTTTCTTTAATTCTTGAAGATCCGGTAAATCCTTAATGGAACGATTTTCTGATGGTTCCCTCCATACAGGAAGCTTGTGGCTTTTTGAAAAAGATTGTGTGTTCAACCATCTGGCTAGGTTCTCTCCCATAAACAAGCCTTCCAATAATGAATTGCTGGCCAAACGATTGGCTCCATGAATCCCCGTACAGGCGACCTCTCCTAAAGCATACAAACTTTGAATACTGCTTCTCCCGACAAGATCTGTTTGAATACCTCCCATTAAAAAGTGACTTCCCGGAACAACAGGGATTCTTTTCTCTTTTAAATCAATCCCGTTTTTCCTACAAAGGTCTGAAATCGTTGGAAAACGGCTTGAAAAATCTTTTACTGGAGAGATATCGAGATAAATTTGCTCTCCATGCGAAAGATATTCATAGATGGTTTGCGAAACAATATGTCTTGGTGCTAGGTCAGCTAAAGGATGTACGTCTTTCATAATCGCTTTCCCGTCCTCTGTTATCAAGCGACCTCCTTCTCCCCGAACTGCTTCAGATACAAGGCCACAGGTTTTTCCACCTGCATAAAGAAGTGTAGGATGAAATTGTATAAATTCCATATCCGCAATTTCAGCACCAGCAAGATACGCAAGCGCAATGCCATCCCCTGTTACAGTTTCGGCATTCGATGTGTAACGATATAGCTGTCCACAGCCTCCCGTTGCAAGAACGACATGATGGGCTAAAAAATAGTCTATTTGATTGTCTTCATTCTTCGCTTTTACTCCAATGCACGTATTGTTCTCTACTAAAATCTCATAAACAAAACTATTTTCAATGACTTCTACATTTTTTGGTCGCTGAGAAATCAGGAAATCCATTATCGTTTTTCCTGTCGCATCGCCTCCACCATGGACAATCCTATTCTCACTATGGGCTCCTTCCATTCCGAGAAGAAGTTTCCCCTGTGCATCTTTATCAAATGGGCATCCTTGCTGCACTAAAGTTTTGATTACGGAAGGAGCTGTAGCAGTTAACTTTCTTACGGCATCAGGATTATTATGGTATCTACCTGCTGCAAGCGTATCGTGAAAATGTTTTTCCGAATCATCTTGCTCACCTAAAGCAGCGGCAATCCCACCCTGAGCTAGATAAGAATTGGATTCCTTCATATGCGACTTTGTGATAATCATCACATTGATATCAGAACGAAGTTTGCGGGCTAATTGAAATGCCGCTACACCACTTCCTATAATCAATACATCCGTCTGCCTCATAATTCCCTCCTTTATTCAAAACGACTTTGTCAAATGAATAGACACAAATATTTAACATATGTCTTGACACCTATATTTACACATAATTAAACTGATGACAAGAGTTTTTTTGGAAAAAGGGGGAAATCACGATCAAATATTTTGATTATGCAGCTACCAGTCCTCTAGATAAGGAAGCTGCTCAACTATACATGCAAACAGCTACCGAATTCTTTGGAAATACAAGTAGTCTTCACGATATAGGCAGTCAAGCGAATCAACTAGTAGAAACATGTCGGACAGAATTTGCGCAAATGCTTGGTGTCCAAGAAGAAGGAGTTTATTTTACAAGTGGTGGATCAGAAGGAAACTTTTTAGCGATTCAAGCCTTGCTTTCATCTCCCTTAAAAAAAGGAAAACATATCCTCACAAGTGTGGCTGAGCATAGTTCGGTTCATAGTACCCTTGAAAAATGTAAGCAAAATGGATACGAAGTGATGGCCCTGGCCTACGATCAGGAAGGACATATTGATCTCGAGAGATTGGAAAAGGAAATTTGCGCTGAGACGGTCTTGATTACCATCCAGCATGGGAACTCTGAAATCGGCACCATCCAACCGATCGAGGAAATAAGCAAGCTTTGCCGTAAACATAACATTTTATTGCATAGTGATTGTGTGCAAACATTTGGTAAAGTGGACATTCAAGGGCTAGCTCAAAGCGTTGATAGCCTTACGATTTCAGGTCATAAATTTTATGGCCCAAAGGGAAGCGGGGTTGTGTATCTAAATCCCCGTCTGCATTGGCATCCCTTTTTTCCAAACACAACACATGAAAAAGGATTCCGGCCTGGCACCGTGAATGTACCTGCGATCGCCGCGATGACCTTGTCTGCACAAAAATCCATACGAGCACTCGAAGCACAACAGCATCATTTAATGAAACTTCGTGATACCTTTTTACACTCAATCCGAGACAATAGCCAACTAACGATCTATCCTTCCGATCTACCCTCAATCATCGGACTAAGGTTAAAGGGAGTCGAAGGACAGCTTGTGATGCTGGAATGCAATCGTAAGGGATATGCTATTTCAACGGGAAGTGCCTGCCAAATAGGCAGTCAGGCTCCTGCCAAAACGATGACGGCATTAGGCGTAACGGGCAAGGCAGCAAAAGAATTTATTCGTATCTCATTTGGAAAAAGTACGCAGGAAGAAGAGGTGCAGGCATTAGGGGAAACACTAATCAACATCTTATCAGAGCATGAAGGATGAAGAGGGGCTTCTCGAGAAGGAAATAGAGGAAAAACAAAACAGCTTGACCCTCATAGCCAAGCTGTTTTAATCCTTCGTTTCACTGAGAATTCTTCGGCTTTTTTCCTGCCTGTGGATTCTCAAGCTTCCCTTTCAAATTGGCTTGATAATTCCAATAATTAATCGCTAATCCAGCTAATAATCCAACAATGATCACTGCATAGCCAACATTTGTCCGCGTGCTTAACCCATACCATAAAACACCAATGTATAAAAACACAACCAAAATGCGGATGGTAAAGTATTTTTTCATCTATTTGAATGTCCCCTCTCGTTATGTACCTTTATTATAACAAAAAGGGGCTTAATGCATAGAGTTCACTGTCAGTTTCTACTTACTAAAACATTTTCATTTGAATAAAGCAAACTTAGAAATGATTCATTTTCAGCATTTTGGTCAATTATGTTTCCTTTGGGAGGACCTTTTTTTATGGCTATGAAACTCATATGCTAAAGAAACCACGTTATTTATCCAAGACATCAATATCAGGTACATTCCTTGTGTGGGACAATAAAATTATTACCCTATTTCCCCTAACTTATGTTTTATTGCAGATTTCCTTGCCTATTTGAAAGGTAAATAGAGAGAAAAAAAGAAAATAAACCAACCAAGGTAATAACCCCTGCGAACCAACTTAGTGAGGTATAGGAATAATGATTGCTAATGATTAATCCTCCCATTGCTGATCCTAAGGCAATACCTAATTGCATGAAAGATGTATTCACCGCAATAATCATATCCGCTAATTTTGGAGCCAAAGATCTAAGATATGTTTGATTCGCGGGAGTCGCCGCCCAGCCAGAAGCACTCCATACCATCATGATCAGAAATAAAAAAATAGGATGTCCCCCAACCAGCGGAAGTAAAAAGAATGTAAGTACCCTACTACCTATCGTCACAAATAACGTCTTCTTGACACCCCACTTATCTACGCTGTAACCACCTATATAACTTCCTAGAATACCAAATATGCCTAAAACAAAGAACGCGATTGTAATTTTTTCCATATTAAAACCAGCCAGATGATGCAAGAAGGGTGTGAAATACGTATACAGAGAAAATTGGCCAATAAATACGAACGCACTCACCAATTGACCCATAACCATTGCGGGTTTTCGTAAGATAGAGAACTGTGTTTTTAGCGGTACTGGAGCCTCTCCTTTTACTTTTTGAGTAAATAGCCAAATTCCTAACATAGGAAGAAGCGTAACAAGCGCCACAAAAGTGAATGTCATTCTCCATCCAAATGCTTCTCCTACCACTGTTCCTAAAGGTACCCCTAAAACCAATGAAGAGCTAAATCCCATAACCGTTGTCCCGATTGCTTTCCCTGCCTTTTCGGGAGGGACTAGTTTGGCAGCAAATGCAATGGAAGATACGCTAAATATCCCGGCACTAATGGCAGCAATAATTCTTGAGATCATAAGAAAGATATAATTTGGACTAATGGCTGCAAGGACGTTACTGAGGATAAAAACGAATAACGAGAGTAATAACAGCTTTTTCCTCTCTATGCGGGAGGTTAACGTAATAAGAATAGGTGTACCTATTGCATAAATAACAGCATAAATGGTCACGAGCTGTCCCGTAGTTGCGACCGAAACTCCGAGGTCAGTGGATATCAGTTTCAACACTCCAGCAAAAACTAATTCAACTGTCCCTACAACAAACATTCCTATAGCGAGCATCAAAATGCCCAGATTCGTTTTAGAATTAATCCTTTTATTGGTCTCCACAATACCTCTCCTTTTTTGACCATTCGGTCTAATATAATCGTAAAAAAATTCAGTAAAAACAGCTATTGTAGACTGATCAGTCCAAAAAATCATAAAAAGAAAAGGGGCAGCAATAGGTTAGTCTAGGACCGAGAGTGTAATTTTAACAATATCATTTAAAACAACGGGATTCGAAGTGGATTTAGATGCAATAAATAGACTATATCGAGCATGGTTCAAAAATCGGGCAAGTGCCATAAGATCATCGTGCCGCTCACTTAATTCCCCTTCTTTTTGTGCGCGGATTAATGCTCGATAAAATGCGGATACTTCATGTTCCATGTTCGTTTCAACCAATTTTGAAATTTCCTGATCATGTGGCGCCAGTTCTACTGCCGTATTGATCATAAAACATCCTTTTTTTCGTTCTTCATCAATGAGAAATTTTACTAAATCGTAAAAAACAACCATGATGGATTCCTTTGGCGAGTCGTATCTTTCAAGCGCGTTATTTAGATACGTTATCTTCTGATCCGCATAATGTTTTAAAGAGGCTAAAAATAAGTCGTGTTTATTTCCATAGGTATCATACATACTTTGCTTTGCAATTCCCAAATGTTTCAGTAGTTCTTGAAGGGAAGTACCCTCATAGCCCCGATACCAAAAGAATTCCATTGCTTTGCTGAGAACCTTTGCTTTATCAAATTCTTTATGTCTTGCCATGTGCCTTTTCCCCTTTCTTTTAAAAGAATAACATTTTCGGAATGAATGGTCAAAAATTATAAGGCCCTTTTCCGTCTTTTTAAATGATTACCATGCTAGCAGAGGTGGTCGTTTCATTTGATTCGCACTCGAATGTCCATGAGTAGATTCCGCTTATAAGGCCTCATTTCATAATGGAAATTCATCATTTAGCGTATATAAATATGGGTAGTTTTATTTATTGACAAATTCTAGTTATTAAAGATACCATTTAAACATAAATATTTTAAAAATTGAGATGAATCATTTCTGGAGGGAAAACCTTTCTGTGAGCAACTCGCCCAGTTCATATCGTAATGTCGATGTTAGGTAGTGATGAACGTTATGATGATATTCTTATGTATAAACAAGTGCCCACCTTTATTTGGAAGCTATACATGCTAAACCAAATAAAGGAGGATTCTTATTATTATGAACATGAATCGATCGATGGTTATGATCTCTATCTTTGTCGCTACCTTTTTAGCGGCTGCAGAGTCATCGATTGTTACAACCGCCATGCCTAAAATTGTAGGTTCCCTTCAGGGCATTGAGCTTATGAATGGGGTATTTACGGTTTATTTGCTGGCCTCTACCGTTACTGTATTGATTTTCGGCAAGCTGTCCGATTTATACGGAAGGAAGCTTATTTTCGCCGTGGGCGCTGCAATTTTCTTGATCGGTTCTGCCCTGTGCGGTCTAGCCCAAACGATGGAGCAATTGATTGCTTTCCGGCTTGTTCAAGGAATCGGTGCTGGTGCTATTTTGCCGGTCACACAGACGATCATTGCGGATATTTATCCCTCGGAAGATAAACGGGCCCAGATGATTGGACTTACGGCTTTCGTTTGGGGAGGATCGGGTGTGATTGGGCCTCTGCTCGGCGGTTTCTTCGTCGATTATGTCTCCTGGCATTGGATTTTCTTTTTCAATATTCCATTTGGTCTGGCGGCCATCCTTCTCATGGTGATGTTTCTACAAGAGAAGATTGAGAAAAGCAAAAAAACAATTGATTACTGGGGTATCCTTACCTTCTCATTAAGCATGCTATCTTTATTATATGCGGTTCAGAAGGGTGGGGAGGGGCATTGGCTATCGGGGCAGGTCCTTTGGTGTATCGCCGCTTTCGTCGTGTTGATGGGGTTATTTTTATGGATAGAAACGAAAGCAAAGGAACCGATCTTACCCTTGTACATGTTTCGGGAGCTTAAAATCTTGTCAGCCAACTTCATTCAATTTCTCGTGAATGCGATCATGATGGGAACGTTAGTGTATATGCCGATGTGGTTCCAAGGAGGATTGGGAACGGGAGCAATGGAAGCAGGACTCATGCTCGCTCCCTTAGCGATTTTCTGGGCATTCGGTTCCTACCTATGCGGGAAAATGCTTGTGCAACAAGGGATAAGAGTAACCTCGTTCACAGGCAATATGATCTTGATTCTATGCGGAGTGTGGCTGGCGGCGATGCAATTAACGAGCAGTTCGTATGGCTTTTACTTGATTTCCGCATTGCTCGGCATTAGTTTTGGCATCACCGTGACCTTGTATACCGTTGTCGTTCAATCCGCAGTCGATTCTTCCTTAAGCGGAGTGGCAACAGCGACCAATTCTTTGTTTCGTTCGTTAGGACAAATGTTGGGGGCTTCCGTGTTCGGCAGCTACTTTAACTCCCGGATTGTTCAGCACATGGCGACCGAAAACTTGGAAAGTGCGGATATCAATCAAATGAACAGATTGATCAACGCATCAGGCACCGATCAGCTTTCCCCTTCGATGCTTTCACAATTGCAAGATATTCTTGTTTCCAGCATCCATGATGTTTTTATCGTGTTTCTGGGGTTAGCCATAGTGTGTGTGTTAGCAACGCTGTTATTGCCAAAATCCAATCATAGCGGAGCGGATAGTGTAACCAAGTCCCAATAAGCAGTTTCGGATAAGGTCAACCTGGAGTGGAATTTCAGGTTGACCTTTTTTCTAATTGGGGTAGCGTGTAAATGCAGTTTTAAAAAAGTTTGATCAGTTATAATAAAGTTTCAAAAAAAAAAATAAAGCAATCTTCTTTCAGCTTTGAGGAGTAAAAATTCTTCGAGATAATTCACTTATTTTATCCCCCTAAATTTTGATAAATATAGGATAATTTAACTGTATTTATCATGATTTAGGGGGATTTATGGATGATTACAAGAACCTGAATCCGTGACTAAGTACTTCGGACAAAAAAAGAGCGGTTTCACCTATTTCGCTCTTATTCCAAAAGGGTAATTACGATCAAATTCAAATAAAATATTCCTTTTTCTTTAGTTGTCTTTTTTTGAAGGCATGTTGAAATAAGCCTTATGATCACTCGTTTTTTCAAAGGCTTCGTCACCAATCTTATTTTATTTAGCAGTAAAAGTGGCTTAATAAAATGCACAATACAGCTTCTTAAATACGGTATACCAAAGATTATCTTTATTGAATTTCAATTTCCACTGTCTTCCACTGTTGACAAGTTTCGAGGCTAAGGTGATTATATTTTGAATTACTGTTCGTATACGGCGCCTTTTTACATTTTTCCTTAGGGGGACATCATTGTCTTTTAGACTTTCTTGCCCTACCATACGTAACAAATTATAAGAGGTTGTTCAAAAAGTACCCTACTTAAATGAAATTAAAGTCTGATAAAACCCAAATGTACATTCTAATCTGTTATTTAGGTAGATTTGGGAGATACGCTTTAAATAATTAAATGTTCAGTGAATTATCTCCTGAAAAAGGCTAAAAAAGGGCATACTCTCCCCTTGGCCATAAATAGCTTTTAAAAAAAAATAAAACTATCCGATCTAGATGGAATTTAGGCAACCAAAGGTAACGACATCTGTTCCACCTGCTGCATTTGTAATTCCTTTATCTTTTCAACATGATTTTCGGGTAAAATCGTTGCACGCACATGCTTGATGATACGTTCAATTAACCTGAACATGTCTCTCATGATGAAAAAGGATACGGAAATAAGTCCTCGGACCAACCTTATAAAGTGGGTTTACCTTTTCAAAAACAATGGAGTCGTCTACATGATCAATGTAATCTATTAATTCCGCATCAAAGCCGAGTGTGTTATAATAGTGAAAGGGAATTAGTTCCAATTGTAATTCCATGAAAATGCACCTTGCAAATCGGTATTTTTGATTGTGTTGTTACTTTCATTTTACCATATTTTGCTAAAGGTGCATTTTTATTTTTCGTGAAAAATAAGGGCTTTTTGAACACCCTCTACTAGCGAACGTATTACAGCGCATACTGGTTTAGCCGTTATTGGCAATCTTTTATATCACACTTCTTTGTCACAACGATTGAATCAAGCACAACCAAGTAAAACTCAACGAAATTCAAATATCTCCAATAGGGATGTCGCCCTGTCCTATATTGGTTTACTTTGCCAAGGCAAGAATGATTTTGACCATATAGAAGCTTTCCGGGAAGACGAATTTTTCCGTTATGCTCTAAATGTCGACAATGTCCCTTCTAGTCCCACTCTCCGTCAACGATTGAATCAGGCTTCTTTAATAGATGACTGGAAGACGATCTTATTGGAAGAGTCCGCTAACCTTATTTACCGTATGGATGCAGCCATTACGCCTGTCTATGTAGGGAATACACCCTATCTTCCCTTGGATATGGATGTCTCTCCTTTTGATAACTCCAATACGATGAAAGAAGGAGTTTCACGAACATACAAAGGTTCCGACGGTTATGCTCCTATGTTTGCCTATCTTGGGCAAGAAGGCTATGGGGTCAACGTAGAACTACGTGAAGGGAGTGTACATTCACAAAAGGGCACCCCCGAATTTCTTCAGAAAACGATTGAGCTTGCAAGACGAATGACGAATCAACCGATTCTCCTTCGTATGGATTCAGCCTGTGACAGTGCAGATAATTTAAAAATCTGCATGATAAATAAGGTGGACTTTATCATCAAGCGTAATCCCCGGAAAGAAACAGCAGAAGATTGGCTGTCCATCGCAAAGGATAGTGGCATCTGTCTAGAGGAGCGTCCAGGCAAAAATGTATACATGGGTTACTGTCTATCCACCATTAAGGGCACTGGTGTCCCTATCCATATCGCCTTTAAGGTGATAGAGAGGGCTATTGATAAAGACGGGCAGATCTTGCTGGTTCCAGAGATTGAATTTGATACTTACTTTACTTCATTATTTGTGCCAACTGCCAAGATCGTGGAGCTATACGAATATCATGGAACGAGTGAACAATTTCACAGTGAACTCAAAACCGATTTAGATTTAGAGCGTTTACCTTCGGGCAAATTTGCGACGAATGATCTTATTCTTCATTTTGGATTGTTCGCTTATAGAGTTCGTCAAAATTCAGCGTCATTTCTTTAAAGAATTTACAAACACATTAAAAAAGATTAAAGACCCCAGGCATCAAAGCTATATCAC
Organism: Lederbergia sp. NSJ-179; assembly: GCF_022867885.1. GTDB lineage: Bacteria > Bacillota > Bacilli > Bacillales > Bacillaceae_C > Lederbergia. Next base: position 117,875 of record NZ_JALIFP010000009.1, read on the forward strand.
TTATGGAGCGGAGACGATTCTATATACGATTCTCCTGAAAAATGCATTCGGCATTGATTCAATGAGAAGCATGACGGAGCGCTTCAACAAAGAAGAATGCATTAAAAATGTAAAAAAAGTTTTGGGTTTAAAACAGCTTGAAGAGCTCCCTCATTACGATACGATCAATGACTTTTTATTCAAACTGGATGGCAAAGAACTGGAGAAAGTTAGAACGTATATGATCAAGGCACTTCTAAAAAAAAGATGCTTTGAATCATATCGGATTTCGGATAAATATTGGCTCATTGTTGTGGATGGCACGGGAATCCATACTTTTAAGGAGAAGCACTGTGATCATTGCCTGAGACGGGAATACAAGGATCAAGAGATTAGGGAAACAAAGGTCATCTACATGCATCATGTGTTAGAAGCGAAGCTGGTCGTTGGAGAGATGGTGTTCAGCATTGCTTCAGAGTTTATTGAAAACGAGTCGGAAGACGCTCCCAAACAGGACTGTGAGCTAAAGGCATTCAAAAGGATGGCCAAGAAAATCAAAAGCACATTCAAACGACTGCCCATCTGTCTTTTGGGAGACAGCCTGTATGCATGTGAGCCTGTCTTTGACATCTGCCACGATAACAAATGGAAATACATCTTCCGTTTCAAGGAAGGCAGAATTAAAAGCATCGCGACTGAGTTCCAAGCCATCAAATACCTGGAAGAAAACAACAAAAAGAACAAACATGAAAAAAAGAGGGAGATCAGTTTGTTTGGACCCCCGATATTTCATATAACAACAGACGCGTGAATCTTTTGGAAGCAGTATTGAAAACAGAGGACAAAGAGTTTTTGTTTATTACGGATATCAGAATCACTAAAAGGAATGCGGAAAAACTCGTCCAAGCGGGGCGGAGTCGCTGGAAAATAGAAAACGAGGGTTTTAACCATCAGAAGAACGGGTGGCACAATATTGAACATGTGAATTCCCATAACTATACGGCAATGAAAAACCATTACCTTCTGGTGCAAATCGCCGATATCTTGGTTCAGTTGTACCTTAATGGTGCCAAGATCCTAAAGGGGCTAAAAAAATCGGCAAAAGAAAAATCCTCGGATCTGTTAGAAGCGATTCGGAGCCGCACGCTAACAGACGAGGACCTACACCAATTAAGAAAACCGATGCAAGTCAGGTTTACCTAACGGTTTTATTGTATCAAAGGAGGTGATGCTAAGGAAGAGTTTTTATAGTTATCCACAACTTTAAAGCCAAAAATAATCCATTGTGCTCGTTTTGACTTTTTTCACAGAAAAATCAATTGGTAAATTTTTACATCTGTGAATAAGTTCATTTTCTGTTTTAAGGACTAAAAAACATAAATTTACTTCTCATAGCTGACACCTGTATCCCCTGCTTGAAAAAGATATGCTAGATTGGAAAACAGCCAATTGAATATGAAACCCAAATATGTATAACCTCAATAATATGGTTTGAGGGTCTCTACCAGGAACCGTTAAATTCTGACTACAAAAAATACCCAATCATTTGTAGTCGTTTTTTTTATTTCTTTTAAATTCCCTTTGAATGTTATACGTCTATCGGGTTTCCAGCAGGAGGGATTTTAATGAATTTTAGAGTTTTTATACTTGCAGCATCTTCTGTAACAGTAGGGTTGGTGGAATTAATTGCAGGGGGAATCTTACCTGTCATTGCAAAGGATCTACATGTTGCGATAGAAGCCGCCGGACAGCTCATCACTGTTTTTGCTCTCGTTTATGCTATTTCTGGTCCTGTACTTTTATCATTAACTGCTAATATAGAACGAAAAAAGTTGTATCTTGCAGCGTTAACCGTATTTTTTCTTGGAAATGTGATGACCTATTTCAGTCCAACTTTCCCATTCATTATGATTGCCAGGATTATTACGGCTATGAGTGCGGCTTTGGTTATTGTACTTTCTTTAACCATTGCAGCAAAGATTGTTGATCCAATACATCGAGCAAAAGCATTAGGGGTTATCTATATGGGAATTAGCTCATCACTTGTACTGGGAGTTCCAATCGGAATTATGATAACCGATGCTTTTGGTTGGCGTTCCGTTTTTCTGGGAATTGCAGTCTTATCCATCATTTCTATGATCCTTATTTATACTTTTTTGGAAGAGATTCCTGCCGAAAAAATTCTTCCACTATCTGTGCAGATTAAATCACTTGGTAATTTAAAGATTATTGGTGCACATTTAGCCATGATGTTCATGTTAGCAGGGCACTACACCGTTTATGCATACTTTACACCTTTTTTAGAAACCACTTTACATTTGAATCAACACTGGATTAGCATATGCTATTTTCTTTTCGGGCTTGCAGCAGTACGCGGCGGTGCACTTGGGGGAACGCTCGCCGATTGGATTGGCTCACCAAAAAGCATGTTAATCGTTATTAGCTCTTTTGCCATTATACTCTTTGTGCTTCATACTCAACGTTTTCTTTTTTTGCATTTCTTGTTGTGATGATGGTATGGGCGGCATTAAGTTGGGCTTTGGCTCCTCCTATACAAAATTATCTTATCAATACTGATCCCGAGTCTGCTTATATTCACCAGAGCCTTAATAACTCTGCTCTTCAAATTGGGATTGCCGCAGGTTCCGGAATTGGCGGAGTGGCACTAGGCTATACAGGTTCAGTAGTAAGCACAGCCAGCATAGGTTCAGGCGTTGTGATAATTGCCCTTATATGTGCCATTTTTTCTTTATCAATATCTGGTTCCCCACAAAAAGGTCTAAATTTCAACAACCAGGATGATTGATTCGTTCAAATTGTCGGCCCCCAAAAAAGACTTTCAATAAAACGTTATTGGGTCATCGGTTCATATCAAAAACAGTCTCTGCAAAGAACGTTTGTTTTCCTGTAGAGACTGTCAGTTAAATCTTTTTTAAAACAGAAGGAACCGGTAGACTTTTTATTCCTGCTCTGTTTGGTTCATATAGTATTCCATCACTTGATTAAGCCATTTCTGCTCTTCTTCCGTGAATGGAGGGGGTGCCATGCTTTCCAGTTCTTGAATGTCCAACTTCTCCACATCTGCATCAGCAAGCTGGTGTATCACATCCTCACCCAAAAACGCAAAAGATTCTTGGAGATACGTTTGGATCATTTCTTGGACTTTTGGGTCCTCTGCAGGGCTTCCACATAATTGCTTTACTTTTTTAGAGAATTGGATAAATGATTGATCCAAGGAAACCAATTCGTTTTCCGTTTTATTGTAGATTGCTTCCATGACATCTGTTAGTTGATTTCGTTCCATCCATTCTTTTTGCCTATTTTCCGTTATCATATTATGAATGAGACTAAATAATACGGCACTGTCCACCTCCACTTCTTCCTCCAGAAGCTTAATCACTCTCTTAATGGAAATTATTGATTTTTCAATTTGATGCTTCTCTTTTTCCAGCGCCTGCAAGTGAAGGGCCAGTGTTTCATTTAAATCAACAGTAAAGCTCGGCTCATGCATCATTGAAGCAATATTTTCCAGGCTGTAACCAAGGAACTTGAGACTTAAAATTTTCTGTAAAGTTAAAATATCTTGATGACTGTAAATGCGGTGACCAGACGCCGGATCCCTTTCTGGTTGAAGCAAACCAATTTCATCATAGTAATGCAACGTGCGAATGGATAATCCTGTTTTTTCGGCAAACTCCCCAACAGAATATTTCTTATGCTCTTTCATCAAAAATCCCCCCAGAACAATTTGTACTCATTATAAAGCCTCACGCAACTGGAGGTGCAAGCGGAATTGGGGAAACAAAAGTGCAACTTCATCACCCCTGCATGATTGACAAATACTATCTAAACGGCAAATAGAATATTTCAGCCCTGGATTAATTTAAATCTATTAAGGAAGGATTTCTTTTTTTAAATAAAGCTTTTTGTACTGTTATTGCGGCTAAACTTATAAATGGCAACAAGAAAGAAGGCCGCGGCGAAGGCAAACAAGATGAGAAGGTTTAAATACAAGCTGCCAAATGTGCTTCCGTCCTGCAGTTTTGTCAACGTATCCAACGTCCAGCGTTGGGGCAGAAACTCGGATATCTTTTGAATGGACTTCGGCATCACTTCAACCGGCCAAAAACAACCCGACAGCATGACAGTCGGCAAAATAATCAAATTGGTCAGGGCATTCGATGCACTCCGACTATTAGAAAACGCCACAATAACCAAAGAGAGTCCAACCGAGATCAGCGAAAAAATCGCCATGACCACAAACGCCTTCCAAAATGGAACATTCAAATCAATGTGAAAGACATAAGACAGGAAAACAAGCGTAATGACGACTTGAACGAGCATCACCATCATATTCACAAGTACATTGGAAAAAATATATTTACGCGCTGTAATTGGTGTGGACAACAAACGGAAGTACGTACGATTTTCCTTTTCCGCTAAAATAATTTCCGCTAGGTTAGCAGCTGACATCATCATAATCATGATCAAAAAACCGAAGGCAGATAGTGTCATCGTTTTGCTCGTGGATGAATCCTCAAGCGTAGTCGTTTCAAATTGAAAATCCGCTTGCTGATAATGATTGTACATACGGCTGAACGTACCCGGATCCCCTTCCGCTGCCTTGCCAAGTGCAGTCAGGTTATCAATATATTGATACAAATACGATTTGACAAAACTGGTAACACTTTCCCCTTTGATCGATGTCAGGTCAATATGTTCAGGTTCTCCAGCCAGCACACTTTCAGAATAGCCTTGTTCAAAAGTAATTACACCATCAACCTTCCCTGATATCACATGTTCCTTTACATCATCTGCCTGCATTTCCTTCACTTGGATATGGTCCAGCCCTTTTAAAAAGGAAATCGTCTCAGTAGCAATTGAATCATCATCATGATTGACCACACCAAGGGTCATTTGGCTATCTTGGCCACCGTAAGCAACCAAAGCAATCAAGATACCTACAAGTGGTGTGACCAAATAAAGTAAAATATTTTTCTTGTTCCGGAATGTTGTCCGTAATGTTTTGCTCATTAACCATAGAGTATCCTTCATTTACAATCCCTCCCGTCGTCTCATCAATACAATCGAAATCAGCAAAAATAGTAAAGCAAGACCAATATTCATACCGATAGCTGGCATCATGAAGGATACATCGTTCCCATAAACGAGATTGAAAACAGCTTTATTTTCCAAAGTTAACGGAGATAGATTGCTAATAACCTTCAGAATGCCTTCTGGATTCTCGATTGGAAAATAGGCACCTCCAAAGAATGATGCCAATTGAACGACAATCATTATCACCATTGTCGGACCCGCAGGAGATTTAATCAAAAAAGAAACCCCAAGTCCAAAACTGACGGAAAAGATCACTTCAGTTAGAAGCACAAGGAATACCAAACCCAAATGATCTCCCCAATTTGCATGGAACACAAGCTTACTGATGATAACAATCAACGTAATACAAACCATATTAATGACGATACTCCCCAACACTTTCCCAATAAAAATATCACGTTTATGAATCGGGGCAATCATTAACCGGCTTGCTGTTCTACGTGTTCGTTCATGTGACATCAATTGACTTCCCGACATTGCCGAATACAGTACAATCATCGTCGTCATCACAACCGCATAATAATCCATTGAACTAGGCTGCTGTTTCGGGTGGAGTGCATGATCGTCGATGTAATCATGTTTGGATGAATCCGAAAAGACAGACTCAGCCTTCTCTGGATCCACCTTCGTAATCTCCGTCACCAGATTGTACCGTTCAACAAAAGAGGCAAGTACCCCTTGTAAAATACTCCCTTCTATACTGCGTTGATCATTCACAAACAAATGAAATCCAGATTGATCAATCGAAACGTACCCATCTGCTTTTCCTTGTTTCACTAGCTCTTTCCCGTCCATATCATCTTTTACCGGATTAAAATGAATCCCGGATTGTGCTAAATCCTTCGTAAATGATTCGAACGGTTGAGTGAGACTGTCATTCGTGTTGTCATACAGCACATCCATATCGTCAATCGAAATCTCATCATTAAATGCTCCGGTCAATGCCGTACCAAGCACAAGCATGAGCACAATGGGGAAAGCAAGCATAAATACCAGTGTCCGAATATCCCGAAATTCATGCTTAATTTCCTTCCAGGCTATTAGTAGCATGTTCATATTTGTTCCCTCCCTTCTACGAATCTCGCAAATTTCTGCCAGTTAACGTCAAAAATACGGTTTCCAGGTTCGGTTCTTTTTCATCTAGTGACCGGATTTCCAATTGGTTATTGATAAAATAATCGATAATTTGATTTAAGTTGTTCACACCTAGCTCTGTATTTATTTGCACCGTGTTTTTAACCACTTTTACATTTGCGACCCCTTGAATCTTATAGATATCATTCACATCGATCACTTCAGTAGACTTTACCTCGATGAAGATCAGCTTGGAATCCGTAATGAGCGATTTCAGTTGTTCCTTCGTTCCTTCAGCTATAATTTTTCCGTGATCAATAATCGCAATCCGACTGCAGATTTCCTCTACTTCTTCCATGTAATGACTCGTATAAATGATGGTACAGCCCATTCCATTTAGCTTGCGTACCGATTTCAATATATAGTTTCTGGATTGCGGATCAATTCCGACAGTCGGTTCATCCATAATGATCAATTTAGGCTGATGTGCAATCGCACATGCGATATTGAGCCGCCGTTTCATCCCGCCGGAAAAGGTTTTGGGATAGCTTTTCTGTTTTTCTGATAAACCAACGAACTCCAGTGCTTCCACCGTTCGATCGTGTAGCTCCTGTCCGCGCAAACCATACAAGCCTGCAAAAAAATGTACGTTTTCATAGGCTGTTAAATCCTCATAGATGGCCAATTCCTGAGGCACAAGACCGATATGTTTTTTAATATACTCATGATCTTTGTCAGTATCTTTCCCAAGAATCATGATCGAACCTTTATTTTTTCGCAATAGACCAGTGATCATATTGATTGCCGTACTCTTACCGGCTCCATTGGATCCCAAAAAACCAAATATCTCCCCTTCTGAAATAGATAAGGACATGTCATCAACAGCAATAAAATCACCGAATTTCTTTGTTAAATCATTTATTTCTAAAATATACATACGATCACCTCTCCTATTGGTATCAACCTTGTTCAAAAAGCGGGATTACATATCTCTTTTACCGTGCTCCTTGCACTCTGCAATAAGTATTAGAAAAACTTGGCTTGTCACCCAGTCTTAATAGTGAAAGCCTTAGTTTTTCTTAGACTTTGAACCGATAAAATTACAATTGCTACGAAAGGAATACTTTCTTAAAAGGAATACTTTCTTAAAAGGAATACTTTCTTAAAGTATAAAAAAAAGAACGCACTAGCATAAGTGCATTCTTTCATAACTTGACATGAAGTTTTTCATGTTTTCATAATGAAAATTTCATTGTTTGGTCGGTAGCAAGGTTGTCACCGAGAATCCATCTCTGCCATCAATGATGACTTTTCCATCAATCGTGGCAGTCCGCTCCTCCATCCCGATAATGCCTAACCCTTTTTCAATTTTTTCGACGCCTTTGCCATTATCCTTCACTTCAACCTTAATCAACTTGTTCAAGACTTGTACATCGACCGCGATCTGAGTATTCCCCTCCGCATATTTCAGCGAATTTGTTAATGCTTCTGTTACATTCTCCTGAATAATTTTCCATTGGATCGGGGTGATCCAATCCACATTCCCGTTATAGGTTAGGACGGTACGTTTATGATGCTTGGCTGAAAATTCATCAATATACATTTTCAAGCGGTTAATTCCCACCTGCTCGGTTGGTGGTTTCATATTTTTTAATGTTAACCGAATGCTGTCAATGCCATCTTGGGTGATGCCAATCGCATTTTGCAGTAACACTAACGCCTTTTCCTGGTCTACCTTCACTAGTCTCTTTGCTGCTTCCATTTGAATAAGTGCTCCTGTAATCGAATGCCCGATCTTATCATGGATTTCCTGAGAGATTCTGTTTCGTTCCTCCAATTTAAACGTATAGGCGGATTGTTTGATATACGCATCACTGTCATTGATTTGCTTTATTAGCTTTTGTTGCTTAATATGCAAAGTGTCCAACTGGCTTTCCCTTTTCAAAAGCTTCGAATGGTAAATCACGCCCATTGTATACGTCAAGAACGTATAAATCGTTACTAATACATATTCTGCTTGCATATCCGATTGCACATAAAAGGCAGGAACAACTGCTAAAATGAAGGCTAATACTTTTTGCTTCGTCCATATGTTCAGCAATTCTACAATCGATAACGGTAAAAGCAATAGGAATAATGGATATACATAAATACTGCCAATAATAGATAAAGCACTGGAAGTAAGCAAAAACAATGTGATTAGAACACGCTGGGTTAAAAGGTGCGAACAAATATTGATGCAAAGGTAGATCAGGAGCAAAAACACAGCCCATGAAGTACCTATCGTTTCCTTGTAAACAAGGGTTAGCACGATATAGAAAATGAGAATCAGTTTATTGATAATCGCCCAACGTTCCATTGTTAATACACTTTTCCTGTCAGGTAATAAACGGCGATTTGGGTACGATGCTTCAGCCCTGTTTTGTCTAAAATAGACGTGATATAATTGGCAACCGTTCCTCCCGAGATATACATTTGTTCCGATATTTCCTTATTAGAGTACCCTTTGGCAATAAAGGCCATAATCTCCAGCTCCCGCTGCGTGAATAATGATGTGTCGATCTTCGCCTCGGATACGTGCTGATCGTTTGATAATGTAGACTTGATTTTATCCAGCATTTCATCTTGGATAATGCTTGTGCCATGGTAGACGCTTTTTAACGCATCTCGTATCCGTTCGGGATCATTATTCTTTAACAAATACCCTTTTGCACCATTTTTAATGGCACCAAGTATGTAGTCATCATCATCAAATGTAGTCAAAATGACTGGTTTTGTTTTCGTGGAGGCTACAATCTGCTTTGTTGCTTCCACACCGTTCATACGAGGCATACGTACATCCAATAAAGCAATATCGACATCATGTGTCCTGCAATATTTTACAGCTTCTTCCCCATCATTGACTAACGCCAACACATCAAACTCTTCATAACTCGTTAAAATGATCTTCAAGCCTTCACGAATAAACGGGTTATCATCCGCGATGATTATTTTAATGGCCATCCCCAAACCCCCTTCCATTCGTACGATTTTTCATTCCGAAATTCCTTTTATCATTAAATCATAATGGAGACAGGATCTTTTCGCAAAATATTTTTTCTCTCCTTGTGGGATAGCTTATTTTGTCATGCCATTCTCTATAACCTTCTCTCACCATCTTTTTCCTCTTTTTTGCTTTCATTTTCGCCATCATGATACTCCTTTTTGCGTCATTGATGGATTTTTTAAAAAACTTTTGTTCTCAAGGAACTATTTCAAATTTCAAAAGATAAAAATGGCGGTCAAATCCAAAGACTTTTTGTATTTGTTCCGTCTTCATAATGGCCATGCTGACAGCATCAACATAAGACAATTTCTGGTCAGGAAAATCTTTCAGCAATTGTTCTGCCAATTGTAATGTCTCGTTATGATCCAAGATGATGTTTAAAGTACCATTCTGTTTGGATTTTTCTATTATCCCAAGAAACTGGTTAGCATAAGAAACCCCCGCACGATACCGTAACCAAGTATATGTCTCAGCAATGACATAACTTGAGGAAACCCGTTTAACCGAGAAGTCAAGACTTTTCAAGAAACTGCTTGCACGTTCATGAAACTGATCTTTTTCTTGTATTAGTGCAATCCAAGCCCCGGTATCGATAAACAATTTATCTTGTTTCATGGGTATCCTCATTCTTCTTCAAATAAATATCTTGGTCATGGTTTGTAGAACCATCACAGGTTTCATTTTTTACCATTCCAATCAGTTCCAAGATCGGATCGTCCAATTCCTTTTTATTTTCCGTTAGATAATGATTTATAGCCTCTCTAATAATTTGTGCTTCTGTCTTATTCTGTCGAGCAGATAATAATTTAATTTGTTCATTCTGTTTAGGCTCTAAATAGATTTGTTTTCTAATTTTTATTTCATCTTTCATTCCCGCCACCTCATATACATTATACAAAACCAAAATGATGTATACAATGGTTTTCCCTCTATTTGACGATGATTTCACGTGAAACAAAATGGCGGATTCTCCTTTTGATCGCCTGCAACATTTTTACATACACAAGGGATGATTGGGATACGAAAGCACACTTTCTTGGCAGCGCCCTAAAATTTGGGGCGGTTGAGATTCTCCACATGATTTGACTCATTTTACGGCCATCTCATTATAAAGTGTTGGAATTCCCGTTCCTTCTGCCAGCCTTGGAGCAGCTCCATTTATATAATTTCCGGTGCCAGCGCTTTCTGCCTTAAAAATGGCTTCCTTTCTCATACCAATATATTCACTCAATATCGCAGAGCGTGTATTTTTGTATTGTACTTTCCAGTTTAAGAAAATGTTAAGAATCTACCTCTATATTTTTTAAGGAATTCTATTTAAACTATAATTATCTTTTATGACTGCGGGGAGATATGTATGCGACCTATTACATTTTTAAAAGAATATATGAAACATCCAAAATATACTGTGGCAATTGCACCTAGTTCTAACAGATTATCGAAACAAATGGTTGATGCTGTTAACTTTGAAAAAGCAGAATGTATTGTTGAATTAGGACCAGGAACAGGTCCTTTTATAAGAGAGATTGTACGGAGAAAAAAAGCACAAACAATTTTAATCCTAATTTAAATTAATGAGATCTTTTTCAAAAAGCTTCAGAAAGACTATCGTGAAGATTCAAGTGTAGTTGTCATACATGGGCCTGCCGAAAATATTCAAAAATATATATATGGGTTAAACATAAAAAAAGTTGATTATATACTCAACTTTAGCACCCTAAAGATAGCTCTCAACCCTTGATATATTTGGATGTAACATAGTTTGACTATGCTACGTTTGCTATAAATTCCTGGTTACCCAGAAAAGGTTTCTTTAAAAATCTGGGTAACTTGTTAAAGAGTTGGTCGATGATGGATTGTACTCTTTCTTCCGAAAGGACAGGTTCTTCTAAAAGAGTGGATTTTAACAAATCTAAAATCAACATAAAGGCTTGTGCAAAGTGAAGGTCTTCCATTTCATCACAGCACAAATAAAAGAGCTGTCCAATCGTTTTTGGATCCTCTTCTTCCCGTGAGCTCATGGCAAGCATGATATATCGTGCGAAAACAACAGTGGTATGGGCGACCAACGCATCGTAACTGCGTGATTGAAACTCCTTCGCCAAACGAAGGTGGGATTTGACCACCTTGAAAAAACACTCGATTTCCCTTATCCAAACCTTTATAAAATCCAAACTTTTTCATTAGACCTACTGATTTTACTGGGATTTTAATGAAAAAGGTTTGGATTTTATTTTGTAATATATATGATTATTCTAAGGAGGTAATCATATATCTCACATTTCGCACTTGATGAGCAGACAATCTGAATTTTTAAATTACTACCGTCTTAGTGAAGGAACTTCTATGTACTTTTGTTGATTAACGAGGATTCTCTCCATTTTTCTCTGTTATTCGACATGTTCTGAATGCTTCTGCAGAATTTCTACTTATTCATTTGATTTCTCTACAGGATTCGACACGTATATGGCCATATCGTAGCCACATAATTCTACAATCCGCTTCGTTTGGTCATTCAAATTGTCCGGTAAGAACCGCAATACCTTTCCGTTTTGCTTTATTAAAATGACCCGAACTTCATCTAATTGCTCAAGGAGTGCTTTTCCAGTTGGGGCAAAAAGTTTCCTTTTTCCTTTTAAAATCAGTGCTTCCGTTTCTGCCTTCATCTCACTTCGGACACGGTATTCAAGCATACCGTATATCAGCAACGCCATGACATAAACGATTCCAATGGCCTGAATTCTTTCCGGTGTCTTTAGAAAAACGGCATCTATCATCTGCTGATCTTTTAACAGGCGAAAGCGTGTTTCTGCGGCCGATTGCCCTTTATACGTTTTAAGAATATCAAGGTCTGATACCTTTCCACGGTCAAGCTCATTCGTCATTAAAACAAATGTGCTAAGGAGACGACGTTTATTTTCAATGGCTTCTTGATCTTGTCTGAGTTCCACTAGATGAATCTTATACACCGTTTTCGTTTCTACTTTTTCTTCTTTTTTAGGACGACCTCTTCTCTTTCGTTTAACAGTTTCTTCCTCGGTAGAGATCGCTAGTTCATAATGATGGAGGGATACTTTGTGTTCCTGTTCAAAACTTATCTTTGCCTCTTCTGCATCAGCCTCACAGTGGAAAGCTGTTTTTTGTAGGTTTTCAATGGCCTTGCGTAATTCTTTAGCCTCTTTTTCAATGGCACCTTCTAGGCGCTTCGCTTTTTGTTTGTCCAGTTGACTGGAATGGACAACCTCAAACCGATAGGTTTGTTCCTCTATTTTCTCTTCAAAGACTTGGAATCGATACTCGGCAGCGTCTTTTTTATCTACTAGTTTTCCAATCTGCTTCCATGAATTATCCCTCCAGGCTTTTGTCTTTAATTCCTCACTTAATCCAAAGGTGTCTGGAAGACGGGATAGAAAGGTGAGAGAAAAGGCGTGTAGATCCTTTAGATTCTCCGTGATTACGGCAGAATCTGCTTGATACAAAATGTTCTCCCATTCTTCCTCATTTAGAACTTCACGAAGCTTTTGGATGAATTCCATGTTCCACTTCTTATCAGACGTATTTCCATCTTCCACGTTCGCTAAGATGGGAATGCGTTCAGGTGTAACACTCATTCCCAATACGATTTGCTTTAAATCGGGACGTCGTTGTTTACTATAACCATACGTAATATCTAGTTTTGATTCTGAATGAGAGTCGGACCCTGTTTCTAATTCTTTCTTATAATCACCATAAACGGAAATGGAGGTCGTATCATTGTGTAGGGTACCAAGCGAAAGATTAAGCTCTTTAAGAGCAGATAACGCAACGCTCGTGTATACCTTCCATGGAGTAGCCTCATATAAATAATCTAGTGCACGACCTAGTGAATCATCGTTAAAATGATCTTTGGTTACACCAGTGCCAAATAATAGTTCTACGTCTAGTTTTTCATATGTTTCATGTCTTTATAGAGTGGGTTTCCCTTACATAAGATATTGATGATCAAAGCCTTTATGCGTGTACCAGGTGATAACCCGCAACGTGCCTTATCCCAAGTAACTTGTTCATTAATAATCTCTTCTAAATGAATCTCATCACAAAACTTAGCGATCAACTGTGATGGACCTACATCAAGAGTAAGAATTTGATCTGTCATCTGTCTACTCCTTGTATAAACATAGTTCATAACTATGTTTTCTACAAAGGAGGACAAAATCCTCTAAAAAAAATGATTCGTTTGATTTCACTCACGTGCGAAATGTGAGATTTATAATAAAGTTTGAAAAAATTACTTTTTGAAAAAATAAAGCAATCTTCTTTGCTGGAGTGCTAGACCAAACACCAGCCAATTTTTATTCGATACCTTTTGAAAAAAGGAGCATTGTGAGCTCCTTCAAACTTTATATAAATGACACGCAGTAAAATGTCCCGGCTTTACTTCTTGCCATTTAGGCTCTACCTTTGAACATATCTCCATCGCGGCCGGGCAGCGGGTTCGGAATACACAGCCACTCGGAGGTGCAATGGGACTTGGTACATCTCCTTTTAAGATGATTCGTTCTCGATTAATTTCGGGATCTGGGATGGGGACGGCTGAGAGCAATGCCTGTGTATAAGGATGCAAAGGATTAACATATAGGCTTTCACTATCAGTCAGTTCGACCATTTTTCCAAGATACATCACAAGAATACGATCAGAAATATACTTGACCATCGATAAATCATGGGCAATAAATAAATAGGTCAGCCCCATCTTCTCTTGAAGTTCCTTTAGTAAATTTACGACTTGCGCCTGAATGGAAACATCGAGGGCAGAAATGGGCTCATCACAGACAATAAATTTTGGATCTAATGCAAGAGCGCGGGCAATGCCTATTCGTTGACGCTGACCTCCACTAAATTCATGTGGAAAACGGCTCATATGATCTGGATTTAATCCGACTAACTTTAATAATTCTTTAATGCGCTCTTTTCTCTTTTTACCACTTAATGTTCGATGGATGGCAAAAGGCTCTCCAATGATTTCCTCAACCGTCATCCTTGGATTTAAGGAGGCATAAGGGTCCTGGAAAATCATTTGAACTTCTCTGCGTATTTTGACCATTTCCCTTTGCTTATACGAAAAAATATTTTTGCCATTATATAAAACTTCCCCTTCAGTAGGTTCATATAAGCGGATCATCGTTCTTCCCGCCGTTGACTTTCCGCACCCACTTTCGCCTACTAAGCCGACTGTCTCCCCAGGAAATATATCTAATGTCAATCCGTCAACCGCTTTTAATTGCTGACGATTGATCGCAAAGTATTTTTTTAAATCTTTTACTTGTATGAAAGGGGTTTGAGAATCATTTACTTTTGTTGGATTATTTTCAGATAATTGTATTGGCATTCGCCTTCCCCCTTCCATCCACTTTCTTGGCCATTGGATGCTGAAGCCAACAAGCAGCAAATTGACTAGGATGTACTTCTTCAAGCGGTGGATTATGATGTTTACAAACATTCATTGCATATTCACATCTCGCAAAAAATGGGCATCCTTTTGGAGGATCCACTAAATCCGGAGGGGTGCCGATAATGGGAGCGAGTGGTTGGTTCTTATCCCTATTTAGCTTCGGAATCGATTTCAGCAATCCTTCTGTATAGGGGTGCTGTGGCTTTTTATACAAGTCTCGTACCGTTGCTGTTTCCACTACTTGTCCAGCGTACATCACGACTACCCGATCACACATTTCCGCTACAACCCCTAAATCGTGAGTGATTAAGATGATCGATGTTCCCGTTTTTTTCTGAATCTCTTTCATAAGTTCCAATATTTGTGCTTGTATCGTTACATCGAGGGCAGTAGTTGGTTCATCTGCAATTAACAAGCGGGGACTACAAGCCAAAGCCATCGCAATCATCGCCCTCTGCCTCATGCCTCCTGAATATTCATGAGGATATTGGTCCATTCTTTTTGCTGGTTGAGGGATTCCCACAAGTTCCAACATCTTTAATGCTTGATCAAAAGCTCCTTTTCTGCTCATCTTATTATGGCGGAGAATAGTCTCGATAATTTGGTTTCCAACTTTACTCGTTGGATTAAGAGAAGTCATTGGGTCTTGAAATATCATACTAATTTGCTTTCCGCGAATTCTTTGCATCTCTTTTTCGGAGCTTTCCAATAGGTTTCTACCATTAAATTGGATGGATCCTTGTTTATAGCGAACGGACGAGGTCGGCAAGAGCTTCATAATTGATTTTGCCGTCACACTTTTTCCGCAGCCAGATTCGCCTACAATTCCAATCGTTTCCCCTTCTTTCACGTCGAAGTTCACTCCACGAACCGCCTTCACTTCTCCACTATAAGTTTGAAATGATACATGCAAATCTTTTACGCCCAGCAATTTCTCCATTTCCACTTAACCCCTCTCTAATTCCGCAATCTCGGATCGAGGGCATCTCGCAGTCCGTCACCGAACACATTAAATGCCAACATCGTTAGTGAGATTAGTATGGCCGGAATATAAAGTTGATACAAATTCCCAATATGAATACTGCCAATCGCATCATTAACCAAGGTTCCCCAACTTGACTGAGGAGGCTGCACTCCCAACCCAAGATAACTCAATGTCGCTTCCGCAAAAATAGCTGTCGGTACAGTAAGGGTAAGGTTTACAAGGATAGGACCAAGCGTATTCGGAATCATATGCTTTCTTAAAACCCATCCCATATTGGCTCCCATTGCATTGGCTGCATGAACAAATTCCAATTCTTTTAATTGTAGAACTTGTCCGCGGACAAGCCGTGCCATTGGAATCCAACCTGTAATCGACATCGCAATGATAATAGGCCAAATCCCTCTTTTCATCGCAATCATAACTAAAATAACCATTAATAAATAAGGAATCGCATATAATACTTCCGCAATCCGCATCATGATATTATCGGTACGCCCGCCCTTTATGGCGGAAATTCCCCCATATACAACGCCAACGACGAAATCAATGAACGCCGCCATAAAGCCAATAAATAATGAAATTCTCGCTCCATACCATGCTCTCGTAAATAAATCACGTCCTGACGTATCGGTGCCAAACCAATGCTCCGCATTCGGTTTAAGATTTTTCTTCGTAAAGTCTTGTTCGTAATACGTGTATCCATTTAAATATGGGCCGATGATCGCCATGATCAGTAGTAGAATAATAATGACCAGTCCAAACATGGCTAGTTTATTTGTTTTCAATCTTCGCCAGGCATCAGCCCAGTAGGACATAGATGGGCGTACAATTTTTTCGGCTTCTTTAAAATTTTCCGCGACCGGTTGAAACATGTCCTCTGTTAGCTTCAATTGTTTTTCCATCAGATGTTCTCCTTTGCAATTTTAATTCTCGGATCGATCCACGTATAGGCAACATCAACAATAAAGATCAGGAAAATCAAAATGGCACTATAGAAAACAGTTGCCCCTAAAATGATGGAATAGTCGCGATTGAAGATACTTTTAACAAACATTTCTCCCATACCAGGAATCCCAAAAATATGCTCAATAATGAAACTGCCTGTAACAAGGTTCGCCGTCGTAATCCCTAATACGGTTACGACTGGCAGAATCGCATTTCTGATCGCATGCTTCATAATAATCATGCTTCTAGCGAGACCTTTCGCTTTTGCAGTTAGAATATAATCCTGATTCATGACCTCTAACATGCTCGATCTCATAAGCCTGGCAAGATAGGCAGTGGGCATCATTGCAAGTGAGATGGATGGTAAAATGGTATGAGCCCATGATTTCCATGTTGCAACCGGAAGGACCCCTAAGTAAACGGCAAAGTATTGAATGAGGAAGGTGGCAAGAATAAAGCTAGGAACTGATATACCGATGATGGCAATGACCATCGAAAGATAGTCTGGCCAGCGGTTATGATTGAGCGCTGCAATGACACCTAATAGTAAGCCGAAGGTTATGGCGATGATAAGCGCCTGCAAGCCAAGATGAAGGGAGACAGGAAATCCTTTTTTAATAAAATCATTGACTGTGAGAGTCTTCGATTTCATAGAAGGACCAAAGTCTAATTGAAGCAATGATTTTAAATACAATCCATATTGGACAATTTCGGGTTTGTCCAAATTGTAATGTTTCTGCAAGTTGTTATAAATAGCAGGAGGCATCGGACCCTCCTTGGCAAAAGGATTTCCAGGGATGATTTTCATGATGATAAACGTAATCGTCATAATCACCCATAATGTAATAATCGCCCATAATAAGCGTTTTAATGTATACTTCAGCATGACTAATCACCTCTTTCCACGAAGTACGTATCCATGTCGGTTATACATATTGACAAAATACTGAACTCTTCAATAATCCATGTCTAGCAATTTCACATAACTTTTTTCCATGCAAGAGTTGTCACTGAAAAATCCGGGTATGTCGCTCCCTGTGACATACCCTTCATTTTTCAAGCATTGACTCGTACAACATTCCTTCTATTTTTCAATATCAGCGTAAATAAATTGCGGATAACGATTAATTGGTGTAAAGATCCCTTTCACATGTGGTTTAACTGTAAATGGCTTCGTATAGAAATAAATGGGAATAATGGGCATTTCATCCATCAAAATTTCCTCCGCTTTATGCATGGCTTCCATTCTTACTTTTTGATCCATAGATGTTTTGGCACTATCAATTTGCTTGTCATATTCAGCGTTACTCCAGTTGGCATCATTAAATGGACCATCTGTTACCCAAAGGTCGGCGAAAGTCATAGGGTCTACATAATCACCCGACCAACCTCCACGAGAAATTTCATAATCTCCGGCTTTTTCACGGTCAAGCTTTACTTGGAATTCCACATTTTCAAGATTTACAGTGAGGTCTAAGTTTTTACGCCACATCTCCTGCGCAGCTTCTGCAATTTTCTTATGACCCTCAGATGTATTATAAAGGATGGTGAATTCAGGCATTTCTTCCATACCTTCCTCCTGAAGTCCCTCAGCTAATAATTTCTTCGCTTCTTCTATATCTTCTTTAAAGAGGTCCCCAGAATTTTCTTGGAAATCCCCACTTACATCATTGATTCCCGGTGGAATAATGCCAAAAGCGGGCTTCTGTCCACCTTGTGCAACATGCTCTGTAATCGTATTCCGTTCAATTGCCATAGAAAGAGCTTTTCTCACTTTTACGTTATTAAACGGTTTTACATCATTATTCAAGTTATAGTAATAGACTGAAAAGTCAGGGCCATTATTGAATTCAGGATTACCGGAATCTACTAGCTGTCCTTGTACATCTTGTGGAAGCGGATAGACGAGATCCAACTCGTCGGCTTGATACATTTGCCATGCTGTGTCTTCATTATCAATCATGACAAACTGTACTTCGTCTAACTTAATTTTATCGTTATCATAATAATTTTCGTTTTTCTCTAATTTCATACTGTCATTATGATTCCATTCAGTCAGCTTAAAGGCTCCGTTCGATACATAACTCGATGCTTCATGTGACCAATCTGGATTAGCTTCCTGCACTTTTTTGTTTACCGGATAATACGTGTAGAAGGAAGTTAAATCAAGGAAATAAGGTGTTGGTTGCGCTAATTTTACTTCAAGCGTCTTTTCGTCTACTGCTTTCACGCCCACCTTTGCTTCCAATTCTTCATACTTTGATTCATCTTCGGAACTGTTATACTCCTCAGCTCCTTCAAGATAATATAGCTGATAGGCATAATCGGAAGCACTTTTAGGATTAAGCGCAAATTTCCATGCATATTCAAAATCTTCTGCTGTTACCGGATCTCTATTCGACCACAGCACGTTATCTTTTAAATGGAATGTCCACGTAAGATTGTCATCACTAACATCCCATGTTTCAGCCATACCATCTACAATTTCGCCTTCAGGAGTTTTCTTCGTCAAACCTTCAAAGGCATGTTCCAAAATCCATGAGTCATGTGTACCTTGTGCCAATCCTGGATGTAGAACACCGGGTTCTTCTTTGTTATTCAGATGCAAAATTTTCCTTTCCGACTCTTGTTCAGACTCTGTTCCTTCTTTCGCGTTTTTTTCGCCTTCATCCTCTTTTGGAGCAGGGTCCGCTTGATCATCAGTTTGTCCACTAAAACAGCCGCTAAGCACCAACACAAATGCAAGCATCACTGAAACTAAGGACCATCGTGATGGTTTCAAATTAATCCCCCTTTATTCATTTTTTATCCAAAAAATATCTTTCTCTCCCATTCTATGATGTTACGATCCATTTAATTTCTTATTTCGAGTAATTTAAAATTTTGTATGCGTCAGGTTCAGTTTCGAGGATAATCAAAAGCGATAGGCCCCATTCGTCACGCAGCCTGCGGAATAAATTTCGCATAACTTGAATGCCTTCCGGATCTAAGCCATTTACGGGTTCATCCAATAATAGCAATTCAGGTCGGGTAGAGATCGCCCGCGCAATCCCGAGCCGCTGCCTCATGGCAAACGAGAATTGTTTTACAGGCTTGCCATTAACCCTCAATAAGTGGTGATGAAATTTCGGATAGAAAGGAGGGTGGTGGAGAAGGGATTTATTGATTGGGGAAATTTGGATCATTCAGTCTATATTCAGTTCACATCGGCTGCTTATGACGTACCATGGAGCTACTGGTAAGTAATCGAAACAATGATAAGCTATACAATTTGATTCACACCTAAAGATAATAAGACATTGCTCAAGTAGTTTTTGGAGCAATGTCTTATAGTTGGAAGGGCTATCCAATTTTTCGTATACTTTCTTTTGTAGGTGAGCTTGTGAAGTCTGTTAAATGAATCGAGATTTCAAATAGAATTTGAACTCGTTCTTCATTAAAACCAAAGGAGTTTCGTTCATTAATGTGTTTTTTTATCATCCTTTATTTCCACCTGTAATACTAATCCCTTGGATAAAATATCTTTGACCAAAGAAAAAGATAACTATTGCAGGCAAAATCATAATGGTAGAGCCAGCCATCATTAAGTTCCAATCGGAAGAATACGACCCTCTTAATTGAAGTAATCCCAAGGCCAATGTGTATTTGGATTCGTCATTGAGATAAATGAGTGGTCCGAAAAAGTCATTCCATACAGCCATAAAAGTGAAAAAGCCAATCACCAATAATGCAGGTTTAACAAGGGGTAGCATTATTTTTGTAAAGATTTGGAAATAATTGGCGCCATCTAAAATGGCCGCTTCATCTAATTCTTTAGGAATGTTCAAGAAAAATTGTCGCATTAAAAAAATATTAAATCCCCCTCCACCAAAAAATGCTGGAAATACTAAGGGCCAAAAGGTATCGACTCCTCCAATTTCTGACCACATTAAAAAGGTTGGAATCATAGTTACGGCACTTGGTAACATCATTGTACCGATAATGATCGCAAACCAGATATCTCTTCCCGGAAATCTTAATCTTGCGAAAGCATACCCACACATACAACAAGTAGATATGGTCCCAATTAAAACGGGAACCATAATAATCATCGTATTCTTAAAATATAAACCAAAATCGATAATGTCAAAGACATCCTTATAATTATGCCATTGAAAAGTTTCTGGTAAGATTTTCGGTGGGAAAATAAAGATCTCGGTTGTGGTCATCAACGAGCTCCGAAGCAACCATAAAAAAGGGATAAACGAGATTAACGCCCCAATCACTAATAGAATAAACGCAGGATATTTCTTTAATCTATTTACCATATTATTTTCCACCTCCGTAGTAAACCCATGATTTCGAGCTTCTAAATATTAATAATGTGAAAATGCCAATGATAACAAACAAAATCCACGCAAGTGCACTTGCATAACCAAAATCATTTTGTTGGAAAGCAGTTCTATAAATTAATAAAACATAAAACAAAGTAGAATTATTAGGCCCACCTTCCGTCATAATGTATGCCTGTGTGAAGGCTTGAAATGAACCAATTAGTCCCATGATTAAATTGAAAAAAATAATAGGAGTTAAAGAGGGGATGGTGACATATCGCAGCTTATGCCACCCGTTTCCACCATCTATTTCCACCGCTTCATGTAAATCTTTTGGAACATCTTGTAAGCCCGCCAAAAAGATCAACGCAGTTCCCCCTAACCCCCACACGCTCATTAGTATAAGTGAAGGAATAGCTGTTTTCTCATCATAAATCCACATTGATGGCGGCAAATGAAGGAATTTTAAAATTGTATTAAACAAACCAAAGTCAGGATTAAAAAGCCATACCCACAAAATATTAGAGGCAACTGCAGGGACAAGGACAGGCAAATAATAAATTGTCCTAAAAAAGGCCTGTCCTTTTACCTTCATATTCATCAATAGCGCCACAAATAATGCAGCAACTAAGGTGAAAAAGGTACTCCCAAACGCGAAATAGAACGTGACAATAATCGATTTTTTAAAAAAGATATCATTGACAAAAATCTCACGAAAATTATCAAGACCAATCCAATTAAAGGATCCGAGAGCCGTCCAATCAGTAAAACTTAGGACAAAACTAGCTATCAATGGAAAAACTGTCCAGATTAGGATGCCAAGAATGGCCGGCATGGCAAACACATATCCGAAAATGGCTTCCTGTTTTTTTATACTCATTAATTTGTTTTTTCGTTTGGACGGCTTGATTTTTGATAACTTTACTGTTTTATTTTCCATTTCCAAGAGAAATCACCATCCCTCTGTATGTTTTTTCGATTCGTTTTCGCTCTTTACGAAATCCACTGACGGCATTACTCTTCGTATTCTGCATACTCATATTTATCGCCGAATTCCTTTTTCAGTTTTGGTAAAATATCATTTAGAATCACATCTTTGGCAGTCTTTTGATTATTCCAGATTTGATCTAAACCAGGATTAATAATCGTTGAAGCCTTCGATCGATCACTCCAATAATAGTTCGGGTTTTGGACAACATGATTTAATCCCCAGTCAATAACGGCTTCTTTATACTCCTCTGGATGTATCTCTGTATCGGTCCATTTTTTTATCAGTTCTTCATCTGTATACCAGGATTCTTCATTCGGCATCCACAACCCCCCTTGAATCAAGGGCAAACTATTTTTGGGATCCATAATAAATGTCAAAAATGTCTTTGTTTCCTCCCAATGTGCCTTTGTATTATCCGTATTAAAGACGACAATCGGTGTTCCGGTCGTCAGTGTGACCGCCCTTTTCATCTTCGGTAAAACTCCTATTCCTAAGTCCAATGATTTTTCTTTCTTTGCTTTTCCAAGTTCTTGCATTGCCCATTGGCCATCTATATTCATTGCAACCCTGCCAGTCAATAATGCGGTATCTGTTGATGGGAGGGTTGATAATTGGGATGGCTTTGGCATAACGTTTTCAACGTACATTAAATCTTGAATCGCTTGCAATGCATCAATAGTATTCTTACTCCCCAGCAAAATGGTTTTTCCATCTTCAGAAATGATACCGCCTTCATTCAAAATTAAAAAGTTTTCATAGAAGTAAGTGAAATTACTAACACCATATGTCTCAATATTTTTAGCATCAAATCCAGGTTCACCTGGGTGATTCCCTTTACGGTCAACTGTAAATTTCCGTGCAACTTCGATAAATTCTTCCCATGTCCAAGCATCATCTGCTTTTGTAGGAGGATAGTCTACACCTTGCTCATCGAAAAATTTCTTATTGTAATAGATGTTATTCGTCTCGTTGGCAACACTTGATCCAGCAATAGGTCCGTCTTCTTCAAACTGAAAAATGGAATAAGGCAGTTTATTCCCAATCTCTCCGGATTCATAAAGCTCAGAGACATCCTTGATTCGACCATTTTCTAGCCATGCCGGTATGCTGCCTTCTGGAAAATAGCCGAAATCTGGTAATTTATTCGATGCAGCCTGTGATGTCAGTTTTTCAATATAACCCTCATTGACCTGCTGTGCTTTCACCTGAATATCATCATGTTGTTCATTAAAGGTCTTAATCAACGCCTCAACTGATTCTTTTTCAAGCGGCCCGCCCCAATATGTCATCGTCAAAGAAACAGCCTTTTCTTTTCCTCCTGTCTCCGATCCACTACATCCCGCTATAAATAAAGCCGATAGCACAATCCCCATGATCACAAGGAACTGTCGAATAAATCTCATCAATTACTCCCCCTATTAAACAAATTTTTACTCATTCATCTTTTTTACTCTATTTCATCACCCAAACTCTCATCTTATCTGGTTTTCAATGTGCCTTCACTATGTGTCGCCATGGATTCGATTACTGTTCTATTAAATCTCAGCCACCTTTCTTTTCTCTTTGTTATGATTACTTGCATTTTTCATGCCAAAAGAATGGATAGAATATACTATCCATGGCAACTTTTCTAAAGAATAGAATTTTTTATATAAATCTTTTTTCATTGGGAGAAATAATACCAGAGAAAGGAAAAATTTTTTACACATAAATCTTTTTATTCTAAACTCCTTGACAGCTCATTTTTCAATCCTTTTTTTTACACTTTCATAAGTGTAAAAAAAAGAAAGGAGTGTAGTCATTTTTCCTACACTCTCTTACAACAAATCTCAGCTTTTTACGTTCGTATATACATTTTTATTGACCATCCGTATACCGAAAATCCGCCTAACTCTTCCTTGAGGATGGGCTTGGAATTTTACAGTTACATGACTCTTATCTTCATAAATTTCTGGAGGAATAAGTTCGGAAAGTATTTGTTTTTCCTTGTACAGGCTGAATCCATCCAGATAATGATTTTCCTTCGGGGATAAATACAGGTGTATACAAAAAATCAGTTACTTCCGGGTCACCCAACGGGCCCAATTCCCCGGCAAGGACGAGCGGTCCATACATAATGGCGACCCGCTTCGGATTATCTGGCATCCTTTCGAGACGTAATGTCATCGGAATCTTAATTTCCACTCTGTCATTGTTGTTCCAAACTCGTTCAATCTCGATAAAACTTCCAGGTTGGGCATCCGTTTCATAATTTTCATCGTTTATTTTGATTAATATTGTTTAGAAGAGGTGGATAATGGAACGAATCCGCCTGGAATTATTTTGCCTAAACACTCCGAATTAAATGCTGAGTATGAGGAATATCTTCTTGTGGGCATCGTCGTCATAATAGGAGAAGCTATGAGAATGGATGAAGGTGAATGGAAAAACACACTTTATCGTCCTGTAGAGGATGAGACAAAAGCAATACAAATGAAAGCAATTCCATATTATGCATGGTGCAATCGTGATCCCGGCGAAACGTTAGTAGGGATGAATGGATGATTAAACAAGGTTAAAAGGCATTGATATACCAGTAATTGAATAAATAATGGTTACTTCGAAACAACCGATTACTACTTTTTTGGCATATAAAACAACTTGGCGCTTGCCAAGCTGTTTTATATGCTTGTTTTACTAAGAATCCTGTAGATTTTCCTTAACCTGTGGATTTTCAAAAATATATTTATACTGCCATCTGCCTGTTCCTACGAAACAATTTTAGCCTTTCTTCCTGAAACTTAATAAATAGTATCACGGGAAATAGTGTGACGATAAAATAAGGGTGAAAGAAATCCCCCAGCTTTAGCTTGCCCCTTTTTCATCCTTAATTCTAATTTCTTCCTTTTCCGTAAGTTCTCGTGAGGTAATTGCGATGTCTCACACCTCAAGTGAGACAAGGGGTTAAGGAGAGACCAGAATTTATTTTCCCCCAAAATGAGACGGTATAATGCACTTTTAAGAGATGGGAATGGAAAAAATGTCGAAAAACCACCCCAAAAAATAAGAAAACAGATGAAACCTTGCCCTATAAGGTTTAAAATAGTTAGTAACCAAAAAACCATTAAACCGAGGGGGTTCATCTGTATGGCTATTATACCACAAATGAATTTGTTTTCGTGGACAGATTTAGAAGAATTAGGAGATTTAGATCGTTTACGTTTGGTAATGGAATATCTGCCCGATGATAAACTGATGAAAATTCTAGAAAAGGAACGCCGAAATGGTCGTGATGACTATCCTATTCGTGCCGTCTGGAATACCATTTTAGCTGGTGTTGTATTTGAGCATGATTCTACGGAGTCACTCC
This sequence comes from Lederbergia sp. NSJ-179, assembly GCF_022867885.1. Taxonomy (GTDB): domain Bacteria; phylum Bacillota; class Bacilli; order Bacillales; family Bacillaceae_C; genus Lederbergia. Next base: position 143,106 of record NZ_JALIFP010000009.1, read on the forward strand.
GACG
>NZ_JALIFP010000010.1 GCF_022867885.1 Lederbergia sp. NSJ-179
CAGATGAACCCCCTCGGTTTAATGGTTTTTTGGTTACTAACTATTTTAAACCTTATAGGGCAAGGTTTCATCTGTTTTCTTATTTTTTGGGGTGGTTTTTCGACATTTTTTCCATTCCCTTCTCTTAAAAGTGCATTATACCGTCACATTTTGGGGGAAAATAAATTCTGGTCTCTCCTTAACCCCTTGTCTCACTTGAGGTGTGAGACATCGCAATTACCTCGAAAATAGAAATGAGGTCATTACATGAGAAAACTTAGACTACTTATTCCACTTGCCTGTTTGGTTATATTATTTTTTGCTTGCCAAAGTAAACACAATCAGGTGGAACCAATTATAACGGGTCAGCATTTAAAGTCGAAACCTGATGAAACATCTAAGACACATAAGGATTCAACAGGTGACCAAAAGAAGGAAATTAAGAAGTCACAAGCAAATGATTTGCCGGCCTCTCCAGATAAAGAAAAGACCATCTACTTAACATTTGATGACGGTCCTTCTTCAGCGACAAACGATATTTTGGATACCTTAGACCAATTTGATGCTGAAGCAACATTTTTTATGCTGGAACCTGCTATGAAGGAATTACCAGAGGCTGTAAACAAAATCGCAGAGGAAGGTCAAGCTATGGGTTTACATGGTGTGACACACGACAAAAACCAATTTTATAAATCTGAAGAAAATGCTCTTGAAGAAATGGTTACCACTCAGGAGACACTTCAACAGATTACAGGAATAAAGTCCAATCTGATCCGGACACCATATGGCAGCGTTCCGTATTTAACTGAAACATATCGAGAGGTTTTAGACAACCATGGATTTAAAGTGTGGGATTGGACTGTTGACAGCGATGATTGGTCCTTACCAGGCGATCAGTATGTCAATAGGGCCATAAAACAAATAGAGGCGCAAGTTGATGCAAAAGTGACACCAATTGTTCTTATGCATGATAAACAAAACACAGCTAATCATTTGTCTATGCGTTTTAAAGATTATTCCTCCTATTTGACAATGGAAGAAGAACCAATTCCGGATGAAGCTTCTTTCATTCAGTCTAAAGGACTGGGGATTATGGCAGATCAATTGATATTTAGATATCCAGCCAATAACCATGATACGTTGAAAAATATAAATTTCACGATTAAACCGGGAAGCAGTGTAGCTTTTGTGGGAGAAAATGGGTCAGGGAAAACAACACTCGTCAAAATGATATTAGGTTTATACAGGCCTACCTCTGGCACAATCAAGTGGTGTAATGAAAATGGTGAAGTGCAAATACACAATGTTGCAAATGAAAGCAGAGTCATATTTCAAGACTTCATAAAATTGCTTAGACCCGTCCGTGAAAATGTAGCAATCGGGGATATATCGATGATAAATAATGATGCGGCTTTATTACGGGCCTTAAAGAAGGCAGACGCAGATAGCTTTTCTGAAGGATTGGATACTTTTTTAGGCCCTGAATTTGGTGGTGTGGATTTATCTGGTGGGCAATGGCAGAGACTGGCGATAGGGCGAGCATATCTTAAGAAGAGTTCACTCACAATTTTTGACGAACCGACGGCATCCTTAGACCCTAATTCAGAAAAAAAAGCTTTTGACATCTTTGTAAATTTAGGTGACCAGCAAACGTCGATTATTGTGACTCACCGGCTTTATATTACAAAATTCGTAGATGAAATATTTATGTTTGAAAATGGTGAGATTGTGGAGAGCGGATCACATAAAGAACTTATCAATGCTAAAGGAAAGTATGAAAAAATGTTTAGGCAGCAATCCACACTATATGCACCAAGAAAAGAAGAGGTGTAACGATTGAATTTCAAGTTATACAATATTTTCCAACTCCTTTTAAAAATTTTCAGGAAAACACCTATTATTTCCTTGCTTACCTTTATTATCCCATTGGTAAGCGGGTTATTAACCTTTTATACCTTTTCTGCACAGAAAAATTTGATCAATTTAATTCCGGATCATTCAGGAACTTCAGATTGGAAAGACTTACTTCACCTAGCGATGTTTCCGATATTGGTATATGTCTCGATCTATGCTCTTCAATCATTCTCTAGTAGTGTAACGAACATCTTGAAGTCTAAGATGAATGCTATTATCACCTATTCGTTCCAATCGGAAATTGCGAACGTGGCGAGTAAAATTGATTTCAAGAAATTTGATGATAAAGAATTTGGAAATACTTTAAAAAGGGCAAAGAGCGTAGTAGGTGAAGACATGGACGGAATAACAGGGTTTTTGGTTGCTACAGTTGGTACGGTATCTTCTTTAATCAGTGTAGTATGGCTTGCTGCAACAAACGGATACTTCGTTATTACGTTTATTGTTTCACTTTTGATCGTAAGCAATTTAATCATACGGATGATGGCAGAGGTGAAAGTTAGAAAGGTCGGAAAAGAAGTCACCTTTGATGGAAGAATGAGTGAATATTTTTCAAACTCACTTTTAGAATCAAATGTTCTTAGGGAATTAAAAGTGTATAACGCCTTTCATTTTTTCCTTGACTTATGGGGGAACGTTACACTAAGGCAATATAATCAGAGTCATGGAGCTAGAAAATATGAAATTAAAATAGGTATGTTTCTTGCGATCATTCAGACCACCGCCATCTTTATCGTATTAGTCTATTTACTTAGTAAAATGAATGCATCCAATAATGTGACAATAGGGGGAATATCTGTTCTATTCTTAGCGTTACTATCTGTTGGAGGACAAGTGATGAGTTTATCTTGGCCGCTAAGCCGATTATACATGAGTAGTTACAAATTGTCTGATCTGCATGAAGTTTTAAAATGGGGGGAGGGGATCAAGGGAACGCATGAGAACACACAAAAAACTGAAATTTCCAACTCGGTAGTCCCAATAGTAATATCAAAATTATGCTTCAGGTATCCGAATGCCGAAAAATATATACTCTCGGATATTAATATGAAGATTGGAAAGGGGGAAAAAATTGCAATTGTCGGAGAAAATGGGGCCGGTAAATCTACCTTAATAAAATTGATTTTAGGCCAATATAAGCCCACTTCTGGTGAAATACAGTGGAATGGTAAACCAGAATTATCTGGCGATATATCTGTCGTTTTTCAAAGTTTTATTAAATTTGAGCTGACATTAAGGGAAAATATTACTTTGGGAAATATGAACGAACATCATAACGATCAGAAAATCATAGAAACATTAAAAATATGCGAATTAATGGATTTGTATCACGAACTTGGCGGATTAGATGTCGTTGTCGGACAAGTAATGGAGGGAGGAAGGCAACTATCGGGAGGGCAATGGCAAAAACTGGCGATCGCTAGAGCACTCTATCATGATGCGGAGCTGATTATCTTTGATGAAATGACATCGGCCATTGACCCGAATTCCGAGGTGAAAATATTTCATAAATTAATCGAACTTTGCCAGAATAAAACAGCGATTTTTATTTCACACAGATTAGGCTGGACAAAAAACGTCGATTGTATATATGTATTTGAGAACGGAAGGGTTGTAGAGTTTGGCAAACATAATGAATTAATGAAATACACGGGAGTTTATTCACAAATGTATAATCAGCAAGCATCTTGGTACAGATAATAAAACTTTTTAAAAAGAGCCTATTTGAAAGGATATTTCAAACAGGCTCTTTCAATTTATAAAATAAATACTCTATCAGAATATCTCATTTGATAGCTAAATAGAAAAATGAAAAATAACTTTGGGCCGTTAGCCCAAAGTTATTTAATCAGCTATTGCCAAATAGACAAAATAAGCAATCATAATAAAAGCGCCAATTGTAATAATTGCACTAGTCACAATTATAGCCTCCCTATATGAGTTGAGATACACTCATTATAACCGAATATTATTTTTTTACCATTTTTACTAAATTTGTCATTTTTTTATTCCTATTATAACTGGAATAGTATAAAATAGAAATATAAAAGTTTAGAAGGGATTCGTTTACTATGAGAATGTGGATTCGTAAATCACTGATAATACTCGTTTCCATCCTTACCTTTGGTATGGTCAACCCTTCCCATGCCTTCTGGTCCCAAAATCAAGAATCACCGAAAAGTTTACAACGTAGTTCTAGTTCAAATGCAACGTCACAAAATCGTTCCTCTAATGAAGAAATGCAACTTTCTGTCACCATGGCGGAGAGGGATCAAGAGGATCAAATTATTGATGTTTTGATCGGAAAAGCTGAGCAGCAAGCAATGATCAAATTCGGCCCGAAAATTTCAAATGTGATTGAATCTGAATTTAACGAAGTGATTATGCCTCATATTATTGGGGCAATTGAAATGACTGCTGCGCAATATCCTGGGGAAGAACTTAAGAATCTAGCCATAACAGAAAAACCTGGGGGAGGAGTTAGTGAGAAAATCTTTAATATTTATCATGCAGAAACAGGGAAGGATCTTATGTTATTCCATGTTAGAAGAGAAAAGCCGCCTTTAGAAGGGTATCAATTTAATTTTCATTACCATACCTATCATGATCAATTTCAGACCCATTATACAATGGGAACTATTTACTGGAGTAAAGATACGCCCCCCCATTGGCAAACCGTATAAGAGAGCAAGTTCGATATTCACTGATCGAGCTTGCTTTCTTTCATTTTCCATTATTTCTTCCATTTAATCATGATATAATGATAGATACATAGATTAGAATTGGAAGTAGGGGATGCACATGCGAAAATGGTTCATTATTCCAGTCCTGCTTTTTGCTGTTTTTTTTATTTCGGATAAAACCCGTGCTGAATACCAAGGGATCTTATTAGCTGAAAGCAATTTATATCCAAATTTACAACTTCATTCTGATACTTTACTTAAAAAGATGGTGGTTCTTCCTAAAACCTCTTATAACCATAAGAGGGCAATAGAAATAATCCATAGGTTGGATCAATTGCCACACTCCATTTTACAAAAAGCTGCTCAAAAAGATATAAAAATTATTCTATTTAATGGTAAATTAACAGATAATGATCATGTTGCCTATCTTCATGAGAAGACACCTAGAGGCTATATAGAACCGATCGTATGGGATGATGTTCCTGGAATAGGTGGAACTGAATTTGTCTATGTAAAAATAGGAAGTAGTGAAAAAGGAAAAGGACATGGTTCCGTTAATTTAGAATATCATGAGCTTGCCCATTCCTTGATGAATTTAGTGTATAATGATAAAGTACATTCAACTAAAATAAACGCTTTTTGGTCGCAAGAAGCCGCCTCTATGTTTCCAGGGAATTCGTACTTTATAAATTATAAAGAGGAATATTTTGCAGAATGCTTCGCCTATTACTTTTTCTCTCCTGAAACAAGAGAAGTCTTAAAGCAAAATGCGCCAAAAACATATCAATATTTTGCAAAGTTATAAAGGGTTAGGAAGTGGATGATTTGGAACAATATTTGAATTTATGTAAGGAAGTTTTAGATAACGGATTGAAAAAGGAGGATCGGACGGGAACCGGGACGATTAGTGTTTTTGGACACCAAATGAGATTTGACTTACAAAAAGGATTTCCATTATTGACGACAAAGAAGCTTCATACGAAATCAATTATTCATGAGCTTTTATGGTTTTTAGCTGGTGATACGAATGTAAGCTATTTACAAGAAAATGGAGTTAGAATTTGGAATGAATGGGCAGATGAAAAAGGCGAGTTAGGACCCATTTATGGGAAGCAATGGCGCTCTTGGGAGGCAGCTGATGGAAGAACGATTGACCAAATAAAAGATGTCCTCGAACAAATTAAAACTAATCCCGATTCGCGCCGAATGATTGTGAGTGCTTGGAACGTGGGAGACATAAATAAAATGGCTTTACCTCCCTGTCATTGTCTGTTTCAGTTCTATGTGGCTGACGGGAAGCTTTCATGTCAGCTTTATCAAAGATCTGCTGATATATTTCTTGGTGTACCTTTTAATATTGCTTCTTATGCGTTATTAACGATGATGATCGCACAGGTAACAGGTTTACAACCCGGTGACTTTGTTCATACTCTCGGGGATGCCCATATTTATTTAAATCATCTGGAACAAATCAAACGGCAATTGCAACGTGAACCACGCCGATTGCCGCGTATGGTCATAAACCCTGATGTGAAAGACCTATTTCAATTTAAATATAATGATTTTTCGATTGAAGGGTATGATCCACACCCAGCCATTAAAGGGGTTGTCAGTGTATGATCTCATTTTTGTGGGCAGAAGATGAAAATGGATTAATCGGAAGAGATAATCAACTGCCTTGGCGGCTTCCGGCTGATTTACATTATTTTAAAGAGACGACGATGGGCCATCCGGTTGTAATGGGAAGAAAAACCTATGAATCAATCGGAAAACCGTTACCAAGGCGGACAAATCTTGTTTTAACGCGAGATCCTTCTTTTCAGGCGAACGGATGTGAGATCTTCCATTCAAAAGAAGCCTTTTTGCAGTGGGCGGAACAGATTGACGAGGAAATCTTTGTGATTGGTGGAGCGGAAATATTTCGTCTTTTTATGGATGAGGTAGTTCAACTTTATGTGACGAAAATATTCCACCATTTTGAAGGGGATGAATATTTTCCACAGCTAGATTGGGCGAATTGGCAATTAGTGTCTACTCAGTTAGGAAAAAAAGATGAAAAAAATCCTTATGACTATGAGTTTAGAAAGTATATTCGCAAATAAAAAAACAGTATTAAAAAATGGCTTGGGGAGCTTTCCCAAGCCATTTCTGTGTTCATCAAAATCTTCCTAAACATAAAACAACACACAGAAGTACATAAAAGTACTTCCGGCGATGACAAATAAATGCCAGATAGCGTGGGAATAAGGTAAATTGCGCCATATATAAAAGATCGCCCCAACAGAATAAAAAATTCCGCCTGTTAAAAGCATATAAAATCCAGCGGGACTGAGGCTTGTATATAATGGTTTAATCGCAATAATAATGAGCCATCCCATCAGTAGATAAAATACTGTGGATAAAACCCTGAATTTATTCACTAAGAAGCATTTAAACGTGATTCCGGCAACAGCAAGACCCCAAATAATTCCAAACAAGGTCCAACCTAAAGTTCCATTTAAAGTAACGAGAGTAAGGGGTGTACACGTTCCCGCAATTAAAATATAAATGGCCGAATGATCTAGGATGGCAAATACATTTTTAACTTTAGAAGGTTTGAAGCTGTGGAGCATTGTGGAAAACAAATAAAGTAAGATCATTGAGATCCCAAAAATCGTAAAGCTTACTACATGCATGGCATTCCCATTTTGAACGGCTGAAACAATTAAAACAACAAGGGCAGGAATGCTTAAAAGAAATCCAATTCCGTGTGTAATGGCGTTAGCCAGCTCTTCTTTCCAATTGAAGGTTTGGCCATCGGTATAAAACGAGGTTTCCATCATAATTCCTCCATTCTCTTTTCATCATAGTGGTTTATAAGGATAATTGCAATTATTATTTTCAATGAGGAAATTTTTTATTCTATCGTCTAAGACCTGAAACCTGTATAATGAAGATAATGATAATGGATGTGAAACATTGAAAAAAATAAAAATTGTAACGGATTCAACATCTGATTTAACTGTTGAGGAAATCGAATATTTAAATATACATGTTTATTCCATTATCTATTTTCGTAGATGGAGAAGTTTATTTGGATGGAGTAGATTTAACACCAGAAATGTTTATCGTTTGAAAATGAAAGCGAAAATTGAAGAGATCACAGGCTTTACCAAAGTAGAGATTGATTATCCAAGCCCCGTTATTAGTACCCATACAGGTCCCGGAGCCATAGGCTTTATGTATTATTTTGATTAATACGGCTTCATCTGAACGGTCTAATTTAGATCGTTTTTTTACCTTCTAGCACCAGCGCTAGCACAATTTCGGTCTCTGCCTACGTAAGTCAACATCCATCGCTTTTTTCCATAATAACTTATGATTGTTCGCTCATTATGTTCGTATGTTATAATAAAACTCCATCTTATTAAGGGGGCTACTAAATCAATGAAAAGATTTGTTCTATTGTTCATTTGCTTGATGTTTGTTCTTTCTGGATGTTCAACCCCCTATCAAGAACAGAGAAGGCATTTCTTCTCTCATGAATATAAGCAGCCCCCACCAGCCGATTTTATTCCACATGATCTTTCTATTGTTTCAATCGGGGATTCTTTAACTCGGGGAGTCGGCGATGTGAAAGAATCGGGTGGCTATATTCCTTATTTAAAAGAAAAACTTGAAAGTCAAAAAAGTATAAAAACGGCTGATTTTATCAATTTGGGAGTACGGGGTAATCGGACAGATCAATTGTTAAAAAGATTGGATCAATTTAAAGTGAAAACGGCGATTCAGAATGCAGACATCATCATTATTACTATCGGTGGAAATGATGTAATGAAGGTTTTTAAACAAAATATTACCCATTTAAAAGTGGATACATTTCTAGAAGAAGAAAAGTATTATCGTGAGAGATTAACTAATATTATTCAAACAATCTCTACTTATAATAATAAGGCAGAGATTATTTTAATGGGGATTTATAATCCTTTTATGAAATGGTTTGCCGATATTAAAGAAATGGATCAAATTATTACTAGTTGGAATGATACAAGCGCAGAAGTAGTGGATCAATTTGCACATACAAGTTTTGTTCCTGTAGAGGATATCTTTAATAATTTCGAAGAAGATCTCCTATATAAGGATTATTTTCATCCTAATAATAAAGGATATGAATTAATTGCTGACCGATTTTATATGTATTTTAATGAACATCGTATTATAGAACAAGCTCTTCAAAATGGTTAAATGTTAGGAGTAGAGGATGATATGAAAAAGAAGGATGTTTGGAAAATCTTATTTCTTGTCCTTTTAACAGTGAATATTCTTTTCTTTTTCGCCATTGCCGTGTTTACCTTTCTTGCTGGAGAGGAGCAGCCGCTCCCTGATCCACAAGCTGAAAATCAGAAAAAGATGTCGGAGTTTTCCATCCAAACAGGTAAAGAGGATTTAAATGAATTAATCAACCATTATATTGAAAAAGAGAATTTAAATGGACCTATTGAATATTCAATCGTATTATCGGATGAAGTGGAATTATATGGAGAATTAAATGTTTTTTCTAGTACACTCCAACTAAAAATGACGTTCGAGGCTTATGCTTTAGAGAATGGAGATTTATTACTTGATCAAAAATCCCTTTCCCTCGGGGGGATTCGGCTTCCTGTAACTCAAGTGCTTAACATTATTCGTGACGCGTATAAGCTACCGGATTGGGTTTTAATCCAACCAAGTGACAAACAAATTTATGTTTCCTTACAAAGCATGCGATTGAGTAATGGTATCCAAGTACGGGCGGAAAAATTCAATCTTCCTGAAAATGACATTGTAATGAAAATGCTGGTCCCTGTTGAATAAAGCTAATATAGGTTTAAAATGATCATGAGCTTGCCGTTCGTACCTGAGCGCAAGCTTATCTTTCTGCTCACTATAATAAATTCTTAAATCGTATGGGCAAACACACAAACTGCCCACCCAGTTGATACATATGCTATAAACGAAAGATAAAAGAATTGAGGAGTGGATTTCTATGTACTCTGGCGGATATGATGGATGTTACGATGGTTGCTATCCGGCATATGGCTATGGCGATTATTGCTATCCTGTGAGAAACGGCTTCGCACTGATTGTTGTATTATTTATTTTGTTAATCATTATCGGTGCTTGCTGGGCTTTTCCTAAATAAATGAAAAGTAGCCTTTTCACTTTTTAGTGATCAGGCTGCTTATTTTTCCTGCATATTTTGATGCATGAATAGAACGGGTTTGCATACATATAGACTAATATTTATTTCTAAAATAGGTATTTGCCTATAAGGGACAATCCGCTATACTGATAAAGTGAAACTTCATTCAGTGGGGGTTTTTTTCATCCCCCACTGAAAAAATAAGGATCAAAGGCTAAATTCGCAACATCCTGTTGCAACGCCTTTATGACCTGCTTCCTGCAGGCCCGAACGAATCGGGAATTTGACTTTCAGTTGCTCCCCACACTTACAATTCTTGTTTTCCCACGAATTCTTGAAGTGGGGGGGTTACTGCCAGTTAATTCGGGATAAAATGAATAAGTCCAGAAAAGGCGGGTGCCACAGAATGAAAAAATCGTTTTATCAATTCTTAATGAAATTTCGTCAAGCTAAAGCAAAAGATGAAATTAGCCAATTTGCCAATAACGCCTATCAAGACCATAGCTTCCCCAAACATTCATCCGACTATCATGAGCTTAGTAATTATTTAGAATTACATGTAGACTATTTACCGACCGTTTCTCTTTTTGATCATGTCTGGGAGTTATATATAGAGTCAGAGAAATAAAATCGTTAACTGCAAGATTAGGCTTTGTAGGAATTGAGAAGGGAGCGAAAGGAATGGGCGAAATGGAGGTTTATATTGATACAGAAGAGATCGCAGAATTTATCTATCATGAGTTAATGAAAAGGGGTTTTACACCCGGGAATCATGAAGTCTTAGAACTGGCAGATATTATGTTTGATTATCTCATATCCAAACAGATCATTGATGAAGAATGGGAAGAAAGTTAACCGTTTTAGGCGTCCTCCCCACTCTATCCTCCACTTGAAACAGTTTGATTTGCATGGTTGATAGGAAAGAATTAAAATAAAGGATAGATAGGAGGGGAAAGCGATGAGTATTCATATCGGTGCGAAAAAAGGTGAAATAGCGGACACGGTATTATTACCAGGAGATCCATTGCGAGCAAAGTATATTGCTGAAACTTATTTAGAAGATGTGTTTTGTTATAATGAAGTAAGAAATATGTTTGGCTACACAGGTACATATAATGGAAAAAAGATATCTGTTCAAGGGACAGGGATGGGTGTCCCTTCCATCTCGATTTATATTGATGAGCTAATGCAAGAATATGGTGTGCAAAATTTAATTCGTGTTGGAACATGTGGCGCGATTCAGAAGGATGTTAAGGTTCGGGATGTTATTCTTGCGATGACGGCTTCAACAGACTCCCAAATGAATCGTTTAACTTTTGGGGGAGTGAGTTATGCTCCAACTGCCTCTTTTGATCTTTTGAAAGAAGCTTATGAACAAACGATCCATGAAGGCCTACATGTGAAAGTGGGAAATGTATTCACAGCAGACATGTTCTATAATGACAATGCTGAGCATGAAAAATGGGCAAAATATGGAATTTTGGCCATTGAAATGGAAACGGCAGCTCTTTATACGCTTGCTGCGAAATATGGGAGAAAAGCTCTATCCATCCTAACGGTTAGTGACCATATTTTGACAGGGGAAGCTACAACATCTGCTGAAAGACAAACAACATTTAATGATATGATTCACGTTGCACTGAAAACGGCGACAAAATAATCATTTTTGACGAATATGTGAAGGAAGCCAGGCCCACCATAAGGGAGGCCTGGCTTTTACTATCGTTTTTTAAAATATATGATAGAAGGGGAAAAGGCGCTTCTTTCATATTTCAGTGAAAACTGTTAAAATGAAGAAGTTATCATAAAAAATTAGGGATCATACTAGAATTTACTTGTACGATGAAAGTGGTGAGCAGATTGGAAGATGAAAATCAGACAAAAAATGATATTCCCGAGCAAAATAGTTATATTCGCATAAAAAAATTTAAATTTATCATGCTAATATTTATTTTAGTTTTTGCTACGGCAGGAGTGACACTACTAGCTCTGTCATTAGGAGGAGAAAGCCCGGCCAATGTAATTATTCAAGAAAGAAAGGAATTTAAAAAACTCTATCAGGCATATGATGAATTAGAACAGAACTATTATCAAAAGGTTAACCCAGAAGATTTAATCAATGGTGCGATAGACGGGATGGTTGGTGCACTTGGGGATCCTTATTCTGATTACATGACAAAAGAAGAAAATGATCAATTTGAGGAGAGTATTACTTCCTCTTTTGAAGGCATAGGTGCAGAAATTCAAGAAAGAGATGGAAATATTGTCGTTGTTTCGCCAATCAAGGATTCTCCGGCGGAGAAAGCGGGAATTCAGCCGAATGATAAAATTATCAAGGTGGGCGACAAAAATATCCAAGGGATGAGTTCGAATGAGGCTGTGCTACTCATTCGCGGGAAAAAAGGAACGAAAGTCAATTTAACTATTTTAAGAGGGGAAAAGAACAAGGAAATTAAAGTCTCCCTCACAAGAGCTGAAATTCCGATTGACACAGTATACGCTGAAATGTTAGATAACGGTGTTGCTAAAATACAGATTACTAGTTTCTCTGAACATACCGATACAGAATTAGCAGATGCCTTGGAAGAAATGAATAAGAAGGGGATGACCTCTTTAATCTTAGATTTAAGAAGGAATCCTGGTGGCTTGTTAGACCAAGCAATCTCATTATCAGAACTTTTTGTGCCAAAAGGGGAAAAAATAGTACAAGTTGAACAACGAAATGGTGCGGTAACTGAAACGATTGCTAAAAGTGATCAGAAAATAGATGTTCCGACTGTAATGTTAATTGATGAAGGGAGTGCGAGTGCTTCCGAAATACTAGCAGCCGCTGCAAGTGAGACCGCTGATATTCCTTTAATTGGTGTAAAATCTTTTGGAAAAGGAACTGTCCAGACGATGAAGGAATTTTCGGATGGCTCGAATGTGAAGTACACGATGGCAAAATGGTTAACACCTGATGGCAACTGGATTCATGAAAAGGGAATTCAGCCTGATTATGAGGTGAAGCTTCCTGATTACGCCAATCTTCCTTATATTAGCCCTGATGAGGAATGGAAAGTATCCTCAACATCTGAAGAGGTAAAGGCCGCTGAGCAAATGCTGAAGGTATTAGGCTATGACCCAGGAAAAGTGGACGGCTTTTTTGATGATAAAACGAAGAAGGCCGTACAAAAATTCCAAAAGGATGAAAAACTGAAGGAGACTGGAGTTCTATCTGGAGATACAACAATGAAATTAATGACGAAACTGAGTGACCATCTCACAAAAGAAGACCCACAAGTGAAAAAAGCCGTTGAGGTACTAACAAAGGATACAAAACAAAAAGATTCGAAATAAGAAAAGCGCAAGCGCCCGCCTATCGGCGACAAGCAAATGTTCTGAGACAAGAAAAGTCCGGTCTTGACTTTTATTGTCTCAGGTTATTTGACCTCGAGCCGATGGCGCCTGGAGCTAGATCCTAACACTAGCCAATTTTTATGCTTTCTTACCTTTTAAGAAAGGAAGTTGAATGTCTACAAGTTGTAGCGTTCAGCTTCCTTTTTTTGTATACGTGATACAAAAGTATTGTCTTAAAAAAGTGGGATACCTCATCTTTGGTTTTCACCGAATTTGATAAAGGTTTTTTCATCTTCGATTAATCCACAGGAGCCACACTGAATCCTTTTTTCAGGACCTTGATATTTGGCATGGAATGGTCCAGGATCGGTCTCGTTGTAACTTTCCATTACTTCTCCAGATTGCGGATCTAAGCGAACAGCATTCACGACTTGCTCGATAATATTAAATCGAGAACGATTGGTTTTACAATTCGGACAGCAATACGGGGTAGCCATTGAAATCCTCCTTTATATCATCTGTTCTATTTAGGTTAACCAATTTTTGTGAAAATGATCCCGATCCTCCAATTATTAAAACGTTATATATGACATTTTTTTGTAATAAAAGACATAAAACGACTCGTTTTAAAAGTTGTCAATAGCAAAATTACCCCAAATTTTGGAATTTTATTTAGACGAAGGAGGAAATGGAAATGATTGTCATCTGGACTCAAATGGTAAAAGTATTATTTTTATAAGACTTTTAAAAAATGAAGCTATGAAAATAATATTTGCAAGTATACATTAGAGCGAATGGGATTATCTTCCTCCATTATTACAAAAAATCATATGTTATTATACTAGAGCAAGAGAAAAACAGATTCTGAGAGGAGAAACTAAAAATGAAAATTAAGAAGGTCGTTTTATCTACGGTTGCAGCTACGGCTTTAATGGCGCTTCCTTTTGTAGGAAATGCGGATGCAGCTGAAAGAACCGATCAAAGCCAAGCCAAAGTTTTCTATATTAATGGGGATCTATCAAACCAATCTAATTGGTGTAACTATGTTTTCAAGTTTGATTGGAATCAATCAAACAAAGATCACTATACTCATAAAGATCAAAATCAAAAGCAAGAGACAAACAAAAATGAGCAAAATACGGAACAAAATACAACTCAAACACCACCAAAGGTTGAACAGCCTGAACAACAACCTTCAAAACCAGTTCAAAAACCTTCAGAACCACAAAATAATGAACAGGTAACCGAATCGAATAATGCATTAAATGAGTTTGAACAACAAGTTGTGGATTTAACGAACCAAGAAAGAGCGAAAAATGGCCTGGCTCCATTAAAAGTAGATGCAACATTAAGTAAAGTGGCTAGAGAAAAATCACGCGATATGTCAGCGAATCATTATTTTGATCATAATAGCCCAACTTATGGATCACCATTTGATATGATGAAACAATATGGTGTCAGCTACCGTTCAGCAGGGGAAAATATTGCAATGGGTCAACGCTCACCACAAGAAGTAGTGAATGGTTGGATGAATAGCCCAGGACATCGTGCTAATATTTTGAATAGCAGCTATACTCATATTGGCGTTGGTTATATTTCCAATGGAAATTATTGGACACAAGAATTTATCGGAAAATAAGATAGTAAGATTTCAAAAAACAGTTGGTTCTAGAACCAACTGTTTTTACGCTTCCATTGACTGGAAAGATTCGTTTTGCTCCTCATTCCTTCGATAATTCATTGTAAATAAATCTTTTGGTACTTCATATACATCATATACATGTTCATGTGGGTTTAATTGTTGGAAAACAAATGGTTTTGTTTTATTTACATTTAGGGCATAAGCTAATTTTTCGGCGGCTTTTTTTGAACGAAGATTTTCTTTTTTTATCCGCATATAAATTAGATCAATCCCTTTTTCAAAAAATAGTTCTGCTAGAAATAATTCTTTTGCGAGTTTATTATATCCTTTGCCCTGATATGGCTTACCAATCCAAGTCCCAAGAAAACCAGCCCCCTGATGGATATCAAATAAATTAATCGTCCCAATCGGGTTTTCCCATTCATCCAGAATGGTTCGTGAGTATAGTTCCCCCCGCTCTTCGGCTTCTACCGTTTGCTTCGTAGCAAACAAAAATTCTTCGTAGGAATAGGATTTTTGACGCACAAAAGGGAAGACATCCGGGTGCGTCATTAAATCAAAAAGTACTTGACATTCATGCCCGATTAACTCGCGTTTTTTGAGCATAATGAACCCTCCTATTTGGGGCAGTTCTGTGGCATTCGATTCTGCCCCGCGAAATTTTTTAAACTTGCATAAAAAATTTCGGGGTGGGAATCGAACCCACTAGAACCAGTCAATTACTGGTGGCGCACCATTTGCCTTCCCTCCATTATGGCGATATGAAATTGTAATCTATGTAATGACATCATACAAAAAAAATTCCAATTTGCATAGAGAAAAATACATCAAAAACGACAAAAGTCATATTTTTTTATTGAGAGGTGTAATTAGGTGAAACTTATAATATAGTTAATACGTAGAATCATATAAGCAATCAGAAATGGAGGGATATCAATGGAGACCAATATGGAAAACAGAGTGGAAAATAATAATAATGACAGGGTGCTTGCAGCCGTCATTTACATTATTAGTTTCCTTACAGCGTTTATCGGTCCTTTAGTCATTTGGTTGATCAAAAAAGATGAATCAGCTTTTATTGATTATCACGGAAAAGAATATATGAACTTTTTCATCTCTTATGCCGTTTATGGGATTGTCGCTAGTATTTTAATGTTCGTTTTAATTGGTTTTATCCTTGCACCAATTGTTGCAGTTGCGGGAACAGTTTTCACGATTATTGCTGCGGTTAAAGCGTACGATGGCCAAGCATACCGCATTCCACTCATCTTCCGGATCATAAAATAGGATACGATATCGAACAGCCCTTGATAAAGATTTTTTATCAAGGGCTGTTTTCAATCGTCCAGCTTGTCGCCCCTAGACAAACGCCTTCCACTTTTCTTTATTGTCATATGCTTGTCCGTTTTTTCATATAATGGTTGTATATTATATAAAAGTGCGTGTTCAAAAAGGAGGATAAAAAGGACCCAGAAGTTCGAGGCGGCTTAGCTTTGAGCAGCGGAACGTATGCAGTTAATACGTGAGCAGCGGAAAAGCAAGCCAACGAAGAAATTCGCAGTGTCATTTTTACCGGACTTTTTGAACATCCTCTAAAAAGGTGAGTCTATGAACATAAAGGATTACTACTCGGGAATGTCAAGGTTATACATTCATCAAAGTATCTTATGTGTGTTTGTTTTATTCGTAATCGTTTTTCCAGCATTACATATAACAAGCTTTGCTTCTACAACTGCAGCCGGGATTTTGCTGTTTTTTTTACTTATTTATTATGTGCTTCGCCATATATATTTTTCCTATAAAAGTCACCAACTTCCAAATCCATCGATATTTAATGGTGAGGGAGAAACTCTCCTTATGCTAGAACCATCACCCGTAACCGCGTACCAAGGAAAGTTATTTTCCGGAAGCGGCTTTTGCCACTTCTCCATTAAAAAGGGAAAAAGAAAGGCTGTTTCATTATTTGTAAAAGAGAAACTTTTCACGATTACGGATCACAGAAAAAATACATATTGGAGTGCGCGCATAAACCATCATCGTATTCAGCTAATGAAAGCAGGGGACACATCGGCTTTTAAAGCCATTAAAGTCGATAGACGAGAATATGGTACTACTAATGGAGAAATTTATCGGATCGTGAAATCAGCTTACACCTTTGCCATTAAAAAGAACGGAAAAACGCTTATGTTTGTTTCTCGAGGATTAATGCCGTTCAGTATGCAGCGAATCTTTTCAGCTAGCACTCCGATTATAAAGTTTGATCGGCAAGCGAGAGAAGAAGAACGCATCTTTTGTTTGCTTATTTATTTTGTACATTAGGAATCATTTCGAATCTTTTTCAGAACCTTATCAAAGGGTTGCTTTTTTTTACTTGCGAAATATCCGGAAAAAGGATTTCCCATCGTTTCAACCCGTTCGATCACTTTATCGATTGTAAAGCTCTTTGGATTCAGCTTCTTGTTTATTTCCTCCCAATACAAAGGGGCGGCTACAAGCCCTTTAGATGGTAAGCGGACGGAATAGGGGGCTATAATCGTTTTTCCTTCCGCATGTTGAAGAAAATCGACATAAAGCTTTCCATGCCGATTTTTTTTCAATCGCTCAATGGTAAATAAATTTGGACGATAGGAGACTAGAAATGTCGCTAAGAATTCTGTGAACACCCGAGTCTCTTCCCAAGTGAATTGAAAATCAGGTAAGGGAATGTAAACCTGTATACCCTTATTTCCAGAAAATTTCACATAACCGATCAATGAAAAAGAATCCAATATTTTTTTGATCATTTGAGCAGCTTGCACGGCTAGTTGGAAGTGCTCTTGGGAGGGTGGATCTAAATCCATCACAATTTCACTAACAAAGTCATGTTCAATCGTCTGAAAAGGGATATGGTACTCGATCGCTAATTGATTCCCGAGCCAAATTAATGTTTTTAAATGATTGCATACAATCATTTGATTATCGTCATGTTGAATCGATTCAACAAAATTCGGCGCACTATCAGGTTTGTTCTTTTGATAAAAAAACTCACCGAATTCTCCATGTGGTGCGCGAATCACGGTCAATAAACGATTCTTCAAAAAGGGTAAGAGATAAGGAGAAATTCTCCTTAAATATCGTAAATAATCGATTTTATATACATCCGGTTTTTTCCATAATAATTTTTCGGGATGAGAGATTTCAACTTCATTGGGAAAAGCCGCGTCTTGGATGAGAAAACGATGATAGGAACATTGATCAGGGATAAGGTCCAGACGTAATTGATTGAAAAAAGGTTCTCTTAATTGTTCTCCTTGCCACTCTAAAAAATATAGATCTAAACAAATGGCAGGGTTCATTATAAACAAAGCCCCTTTTTTAGATTGAGCATTGTTTATGACTGACTGACGAAGGGCTTTTTTCGTTTCAAGATCTAGGCCATTTACAAAAACACCTAAGGGCATAATGGTTTGATCCTCATTATATAATCCTAAGTGAAAGTATTGATTTTCCTCATCATATCCGGTGATAAAACAAGAAACGGTTTTCCAGTTCTTTATTTTCACCCAATTTCTACTTCTTTTTCCTTCTTCCCATAGACTATTATCTTGCTTTGCGACAATGCCCTCACTATTATAGTCGTACATTTTTTGGGCCAGTTTATTATAATTGGCTTCATTTGGGATATATTGGATTAACTCCTTCTCCTGATAATCTGGAGATAAAGGGAGTTCTAGTTGTTTGAAAATGGACGCCAACATTTGCTTTCTTTTTTGATAGGGAATTCCAGTTTTCATCAGACCGGCTGATTCCAATACATCAAAAACTAAAAATCGGCAAGGACGCAAGCGGGCGGATTCCTTTATTTTATTTTTTGTTTTTAAACGATTACGTATCTGAATTTGTGAGAAATTCGCTTTATAATCGTTGTCAAGAATCACTAATTCCCCATCCCATTTTAAGGGAAACCATTGGGAAAATTGATCTTGATGAGATTTTAAGTATTCTTCCAGCTCTGGAAATTGCGGTAGCAGATTTTTGCCATTACGGCTCCACAAAAAGCATCCCTTTTCATGCCAATCAAGAATGCCGCGAAATCCATCATATTTGATCTCATATAACCATCGTCCTTGCTGTGGCGGTTCAAAAACTAATGTAGGAAGCATAGGTTTCAACATAAGCACTCCCTTGTTTATTGATGTAGTTGTAGCATGCCCATCTTTTCTGGTATTTTTCCCATTTGTTACTGGGGATTAATTTTTTCTTTATCGTAAACGCTATAGAAAAAGGTTGAAAAGAAGGTGTACTCATGCATACGATGTGGAAAGGGAGCATTAGTTTTGGACTTGTTAATATCCCAATTAAATTACATGCCGCAACAGAAGATAAAGATGTAAAATTTCGTTCCCTTCATAATAAATGTAATACCCCGATCAAATATCAAAAAGTATGTCCTGTATGTGAAGAAGAAGTGAAGGCAGAGGACATAGTAAAAGGGTATGAATTGGCAAAAGGGAAGTATATTGTGGTAGATCCGGATGAATTGAAAGCGTTAGAAGGAGAAAAAGGAGAGAAAGCTGTCGAGATTATCGATTTCATTCATTTAAGTGAAATTGACCCCATTTATTTTAATCGAAGTTATTATATGTCTCCTGATGGAGGAGCTAAAGCTTACGGTCTTCTGCGGAAAGCCTTAATGGAAACGGAGAAGGCTGGATTGGCTAAAATCATGATTCGGTCGAAGGAACAATTAGCTGTGATTAGAGTGTATGAAAAAACCTTATTAATGGAAACGATCCATTATCCAGACGAAGTGAGAAATGTAGCGGAAGTTCCCAATGTACCAAGTTCGGATAACGTATCAAAAAAAGAAATTGAGACAGCCATTTTACTCATCGACCAACTGACAACTTCTTTTGAACCGGATAAATACCAGGATGATTATCGAAACAAAGTAATGGATCTCATCCAATCGAAGCAAAAAGGGGAAAAGATGGTCACTGCAAAAACGGAAAAACCAACAGAAAATATAACGGACTTAATGGCTGCTTTGCAAGCTTCGATTGATAAAACGAAACCTGAAAAGAAAACAACGAAGAGAAAGAAAACAACAAAGAAAGTAGCAGATTCTAAATAAAGTGAACTTTATTTCATTCCTTTAGATTCAGGAATGAATGGGTGAAAAACAGACAAAATAGCCAGCGAAATTCAAGAATAATCAAGGATTTTGGCGAAAAAAGACGAAAAAGTTTTTCGCCATTTTCTTGCTTTTTCATTTTTTCTCATGTAGAATAAAAATGCTTAGCAAGTGGCTATAGTTCAATATTTACGGCGTTACCCCGTCTGTATTCCTTACATATGGAGTTCAAATTCACATGTTATAATGAATATCTACTCCAAAAAGTGGGTATTGATTATAATATGTGATTTTTTATTTACCTTGTAAATAGGAAGAACATATTAAAAATTTTTTGGAGGTTTTATACGAATGGCAACAGGTACAGTAAAATGGTTTAACAGTGAAAAAGGCTTTGGCTTCATTGAAGTTGAAGGTGGAAATGATGTATTCGTCCATTATAGTGCAATCAGTGAAGAAGGCTTCAAAACTCTTGACGAAGGTCAACAAGTGGAATTTGATATCGTTGAAGGACAACGTGGCCCCCAAGCTGAAAACGTTGTAAAACGATAATACGAAAAAAACCTGACTCATCCTATATGGGTCAGGTTTTTTGTTTGTTATCTGTTACAAATAGCATTTTTTCTATTTCGACGATAGCGCAAGTGTATGAAAGCTTTAATAAAGCTAGGGATCTCTTTTTTTGTAGGATAGGAAAGTATAAATTTTGGCTAATGTTGGATCTAGCTCCAGCGCCCAGCGACTAGCAAACTTTCGGTGCCTGCTTGCGTAAGTCAACATCGATTCACCCTTCGGGTTCATCGTGTTTCCTTTATCTCGTCAGGCCCCTAAAAAGTTTGTACGTCGCTAAACGGGCGCTTGCGCTTTTCTTATTATAATTCATCAAATCCGTTTAAGTCACTTGTTTTTGTATATTGTCTTGATTTTTGTTCAAAGAAGTCTGTTTTGGTATCATCAAAATTATCCACGTAAGCTCGAATCCATTTCATTGGATTGTCCGTATGATCCGGATAAATCTCACTTAACCCCAATAGACGCAGCATTTTATTGGCTCGATATTTGATGTAGCCTTCCATTTCCGTTAAGTCAATTCCCTCAATCTTCGCTAGGATGTAGTGACTCCATTTTGTTTCCTGCTGAACAGAATGACGGAATTGGTCATAGACCCAATCTGTCAATTCATCCGTGTTGTATTCAGGATGCTCTGCTAAGGTTGCGCGAAAGAGCTCACTAATAAAGCGTCCATGCTGCAACTCATCCCTGTTGATATAACTGATCATTGTAGACGTGCCTACCATCTTTTGGTCTCTAGCTAAGTTATAAAAAAAGGCAAAACCTGAATAGAAGAATAATCCTTCTAATAAAGAAGTATACACCATTGCTTTTAATACATTTAAAATCGTTGGATTTTGCGCAAATTCATTATAGACTTCCATAATCCGATTGTTTCGTTCCAATAATACTTTGTCTGTTCGACCTGTTTCAAATGATTCAATTTGTTTGTCCAAAGTCGTGACAGAAGAAAGGACATAGGCGTAGCTATGGTTATGTTCACTCTCCTGATCTGCAATTGTCGCCATTACAGATTTCACTGATGGATCTGTTGAATATTGAGAAATTCTCGCTGCCATATCGGTCTGAGGACCATCCAAGGTAGCTAATAATCCTATGATTTTAAGAAAGGTTGTTTGTTCTGCTTCCGTTAAATTAGGAAATTGCTTCGTATCATGAGTCATATCCACTTCACTTGCTCGCCAGAAAAGCGCCCGAATTTGTTCCCGATGTTTATAAAAGTGAGGATATTTTAAATCATTCCAATTTAAAATCCCACTCGCTTTTCCACCGAAAAGGGCTGTAGAGCGGTTCGGATTGACTGGATCTAATATATTTACTTTACTAAGTACTGTGGACAATGTTCGATAACTCCTTCCGTCCATCGGATCACTTTTTCCTCTTGTGAACCTCTGGGGCTTTGTTCAATTTTTAAAGGAGGAAGAGGGGAGTGATAAAATTTCGCTAGTTTTTGAGCTGCATGACAAAATAAGTCGTCCCCGCCAAATTGGGTATCACCTGTTCCAAATACAAAAACTTTCGGAGGCTTATAGCCAATATCATAAACAAAATCTTTCACCTCATCAGGTGTTGCTCCTTTATCCCATGTGAAGGTTCCTACAATCATCGCATCGTAATGAGAGGGATCAGGGATTCTTCCTGCACCGATCCAATAGAGATCGGTGCAGAAACCTTCCTGTTGCAGCTTTTTATTTATTAATTCGGCTACTTCCTTTGTATTTCCACTATAACTGGCGTAACAAATTAAGATTCGCACCATTCACATTCCTCGATATCCGATGCAGTCGATCGGACATAATAAGTTGTTTTTAAACCGGAATCCCATGCTTGCAAATGTAAATCGAGTAGCACTTTTGCTTTGATATTATTGGGCACATAGAAATTAAAAGAAATCGATTGATCAATATGACGCTGTCTTGCTGCGTTTTGTTGAACAGACCAACGCTGATCCACTATATAAGCAGAACGGCGATAAATATCATACGTACGGTGATCTAAATCCGGTGCTACAAATGGCAATTTATAATTTTTCTTTTCTTCATAGTAAAATGGTTTAAAAATCGGATCAATACTTGCTGTTGAGCCGGCAATGACAGAAGTACTAGAATTAGGAGCAACAGCCATTAGATAGCCATTGCGGATTCCGAAGTTTGCGACCTCCTCCATGATCGAACGCCACTCTGGGTCATGTTCATAATCACGCTGTTTGAAATATTCTCCTGTCTGCCAATCGCTTCCAGCGAAATTTGGATAAGCACCTTTTTCCTTAGCTAAAGCAACACTTGCTTGAATCGTTAATTTAGAGATCGATTCATAAAGCTGATCAGCAAATGCAACGGCTTCTTTTGATTCCCATTTAATCCCTTTTAATGCCAAAATATGATGCCAACCAAATGTACCTAAACCAATTGCCCGGTATTTTTTATTGGTAATCATCGCTTGTTTCACATCAATCGTATTGAGATCAATGACATTATCGAGCATCCGAACTTGGATCGGAATCAATCGTTCTAATATTTCCTGTCGGCCCTCTAACTGAACCGTTCTGCCCAAATTAATGGAAGATAAATTACAAACGACAAAGTCACCGGGTTTTTTATACGTAATAATGGTTCCATCCTCAATGATTTCTTCACTTTGAATAGTAGGGGACATATTTTGGGTTATTTCGGTACACAAATTACTCGAATAGACCATTCCAACATGTTTATTTGGATTCTTCCGATTTACCTCATCTCGGTAAAACATAAATGGTGTACCTGTTTCAAGTTGAGATTTCATAATACGAATCATAATTTGAATCGCTGGAAGTTTTGTCTTTTTTAACTGCGGGTGCTGCACACATTCTTCATATTTTTCTCTAAAGCTGCCCTGACCTTTCTCCTCATCATAAAAATCTTCCAGTGAGAAGCCCATTATATTTCTAACCTCATGCGGATCAAATAAATACCAATCCCCACGATTTTCTACCTGTTCCATAAATAAGTCAGGGAGACATACACCTGTAAAAATATCATGGGCGCGTTGTCTTTCATCTCCGTTATTTAATTTTAAATCTAGGAAGGAGAGAATATCAGCATGCCAAACATCAAGATAGACAGCAATAGCCCCTTTTCTACGGCCAAGTTGATCCACACTGACAGCAGTGTTATTTAGCTGTTTAATCCAAGGCAATACTCCAGAGGAGGCGCCTTGAAAGCCTTTAATGGAGGAACCACGACTCCTCACTTTTCCCATATAGACGCCGATTCCGCCGCCATCTTTCGAAAGTCTAGCTACATCTGTATTACTATTGTAAATGCCAATCAATGAATCCTCGACAGTGTCAATAAAACAACTGGATAATTGTCCGTGCGCAAGTCCAGCATTGGCCAATGTAGGAGTTGCTACAGTCATATAAAGATTGGATAAAGCCCAGTAAGCCTCTGCAACAAGTTCAAAACGTTTTTCAACCGGTTCATCCTGCATCAAATGCATAGAAATGACAAGCCAGCGTTCTTGCGGTAATTCATAAGTGTTTTTTTGATGATCAGTGGCCAAATATCTTGTCGCTAAAGTGTGTAAAGCAATATAATCGAACAGAAAATCTTTTTCAGGATCAATCAATGTCGCCAATTTCTCGATTTCTCCTCGAGTATATTTTTCTAGAATACGAGGTGAGTAGATGCCTTTAGCTGTTAATTGTTTTAATAACTGATAAAAATCTCCGTATTTCCATTCAGGATTATAACCCCGATGGAGGCTCGCTTGTCTATATAGCTTATGTAAATAAATTTTAGCTGCTTCAAAGCTCCATTGGGCATTTACCTCATCAACGTTTTCCAAAGCAGTATTAATAAGGACAGAAGTAATTTCATCTGTCTTCATTTCTGCTTTGGATTCAATCGTGCGTATCACTTTGTCCATATATTCCTGGGAGCGGATCGTCGTGATCTTTTCGATAAAAGCTTGGATGCGATTTTTATCGAAATGGGCAGTATGTGTTTCCTCTTGTTTTGCAATAATAGTAGTCAATGAGATTCACCTTTCTATCAATGTAATCAACAACATTTGTAATACATAGAACGGCTAAGTTGCCATTCGGTTGACAGGAGCAAACTCTTTACTCTACGTTTTCTCCTTATTAAAATCAATATATAGTGTTGATCTTCAGATGTAGACACAAAATATTGTGTCTGTATTGATATTAACATGATTCCTGATCAATGGCAACATCTAACATTTTTTTTGAAAAAAAAACCCACAAAGACAATCATGCCATTTTTATCTATTATTTGGCAATCAATTTGATTATATAAGAATGTTCTTGTGAGGGGGATGAGCTGCCACCTTTTGGTTCAATGCTGAACAGAATATATTCCACTTTTTCCAGTTGTTTTTCATCTGAATAAATGCTCGCTTTGCCATTTTCAAACTGCAAAACCCCCATATTTTGAAATCCATCATATGTTTTTACCCATGCTTGATAGTCTTTATCGATGATCGGCAAAAGACCGTCAACGGTTAAATAAAACTCATTTGTTCGATTATTAACCATCACGTAGCCACTTGTATGCTGACTAGGCTCAGGAATCATTTCATACACAGATGCCTCTTTCTGGTCAAGGGCAAGCTCTTGTGTGGAATGATGATCAGTAAACAAAGCAACGCTTAAAGCGATCACGAGGACGGCTAATGCTGTTACCTTCCAAACAAATGAAGGGACCATCACTCTATTTTTCTTCAATTTTGCTATATAGCTTTTTACCACTCTTCGTTTTAGTTGGGGAGATGGTTGCTCCCATTCCTCTAAAGGTAAGATTTCTCTCCATGTGTGATAGCAGGAACGACAGTGATTGCATTCTTTTATACTTAGCTGAATAGCAGTTGTTTGTTGTTTAGTCGATTTTCCAAGAATATAATCAATCATTTCTTCATCGGTCCAATGTTTACACATCATGTTTATCCTCCCCCTTTAAAAAATTTAGCGTTTTTGATTTGACTAATTGCTTACGTAAATTTTTCAAACCGTAACGGACAAGTGATTTCACTGTCCCGAGCGGAAGTTTTAGATGTGCGGCCAATTCCTTTTGGGTGAAGTTGTTGAAATAACTGCCATAAATTACCTTTCTTTGGGGATCGGGTAAGTTCTTTAAGGCCAACGAAACCAATTTTTTATCCCAGTGGCGCATCACGGTTTCATCCATGGAAATATATTCTCGAATAGATAGAGAATCATGATCAATCTCTGAATCGGTTGGGATTTCTCTTTTTCTTCTTAAGTGATCCATACATCTGCTTCTCGTGCGGATGGCGATCCAGGCTTCGATACTTCCCCTTGTTGGATCATATGTGTCGGCTTTCTGGCTAATTTCTAGCAAAATATCATGGCAAATATCTTCAGCTTCAGAAGAATTCTTTACGATATGTACAGCAATAGAGAAAATAAATCCATGATATTTTTCATAAAACTCAGTGAACGCTTCAACAGAACCGCTTGCCATCCCTTCGAGCAAATATCTTTCCTTATTCTCCTCTTTCGCCATTTATATCACCACCATAACTAGGTCTCTACCTATATTGTACAAAATTAACGGAAGAAGAAAACAAAAAAAGTTTAAAAAAAGTAAATCCAAATTAGTCGATTATGCGTATCGAATATAAAACAATAAATTGGGGGGTATTGAGATGTTCAAAAAACTTACTAGTTTCATTGTGTTGTTCAGTTTGCTTGTATTTTGTGTGTTGCCATTATCCTCGGCTAAGGCCGCGGAAGGAATTGAGCTGTTTACACCTTATAGCGGGATTTCCGTAACACCAGGTGAGACGATTAATTATTCATTCAATGTGATCAACCATACTTCTTCTGTTCAGCAAGTTCACCTTTCTTTGGAAGATGTTGCAAAAGACTGGGAGTATGCGATTACCTCAGGGGGCTGGGACCTACAAGAATTATCCGTCAAACCTGGTGAGTCTGAAGATTTCACTATTGATTTAACGGTACCGCTAAAGGTAGATAAGGGAACGTATCAGTTTAAAGCAATCGCGGCAACGAAAAACGGTGGAAAAACCGAGCTGCCGCTGTCGGTTAAAATTAGTGAAAAAGGAACATTTAAAACAGAATTAACGTCTGATCAAGCAAGTATGGAAGGGCATTCAGATTCTTCCTTTGATTATAAAGCAGAATTAAGAAATAGGACGGCTGAAAAACAAACCTATGCTTTACGGGCGGAAACGCCGAAGGGATGGACGGTCGATTTTAAAGTAGATGGAAAAAGCGTTTCATCTTTAACTGTTGACACAAATGCCTCGAAAGAAGTTACTGTCAATGTGACGCCTGCTGAAGGAGTAAAAGCGGATACGTATAAAATCCCAATCAAAGCGGTAAATGAAAAAACATCCTCTGATTTAGAACTTGAGGCTGTAATTACCGGTTCATATGGAATGGAGTTGACAACCCCTTCTGGGAAATTAAGTGATAATATTACCGCTGGCAAGAGTAAAAATATGACTGTTGTTGTGAAGAATACAGGTACCGCTCCACTCGGTGATGTTTCTTTGACAGCAAACGCACCAGAAGGTTGGGATGTTACGTTTGAACCAAGAAAAATTGGTAAAATTAATCCGAATCAGTCTGAAACGATTAAAGTGAACATGGAGTCAAATAAAAATGCCATTGCCGGTGATTATGTTGTTGAATTGAAAGCCAGTTCGCCTGAAGCCAGTTCAGATGCTCAGTTCAGGATTGCGGTAAAAACTCCCCTCATATGGGGATGGGTAGGAGTTCTGATTATCATCGCAGTTTTCGGCGGTATTTTTTATCTTATCCGTAAATATGGGAGGAGATAAAAATGGATAAGATTATTCAATTGGAAGGATTGACGAAGAAATATGAAAATAAGATAGCCGTTGACCATCTGAATCTTTCCATTGGCAAGGGGGAGGTATTTGGACTGTTAGGGCCCAATGGAGCTGGAAAGTCAACAACGATCTTAATGATTCTTGGTTTATCTGAGCCGACAAGCGGAGCCGTTCGCGTTTGCGGATATGACTCCACAAAGGAACCGTTACACGTGAAAAGAATCGTTGGTTACTTGCCAGACCAAGTCGGCTTTTATGAAAATCGGACAGGAATGGAAAATTTAATGTTGACAGCCTCCCTGAATGGTTTTTCACGTAAAGAAGGAGAAAAAAGGGCGAAGACACTCCTAGAAGAAGTGGGTCTTGCTTATGCAGCCGATCAAAAAACAGGCACCTATTCAAGAGGAATGAAACAAAGGCTTGGTTTAGCGGATGTCCTTATTAAAGATCCAGAAATCATCATTTTGGATGAACCGACGCTTGGGATTGATCCAAAAGGGATACAGGAATTATTGCGATTGATTCAAAAACTTAGTAAAGAGCAGGGGATCACGGTCATGCTCTCCTCTCATCAACTGCATCAAGTGCAGCAAATTTGTGATCGTGTGGGTCTTTTTGTCAACGGTAAGCTTCTTGCCGAAGGGACAGTGGAGGCATTAGCAAAACAACTATTTGGTGAAGAAGGACAACAAATAAAAGTGAAGCTTTCTGCCGTTACAGATAGCATGATTGAAGAAATTCAAGAGTTGAAAGAAGTACAAAAAGTCGTTGTACGGGAGGAGAACGAAGTAACCATTTGGTGTAAGGGGGAGGCAGCATTACAGCATATTGTCGATACGATTATTGCAAATGGATGCCATTTATCCTCCTTAACTCATGAAAAAGTTGGGCTAGACGAAATATACCAACGCTACTTTGCGGGAGGTGTTGAAGATTGAACATCAGTTTCCCATTGAAAAGACTTAAAGACGCATCAAGCAAACAGATGGAAAAATCGGCAAAGCCACAAAATTCTTTTTGGGTACTTGTTCAAAAAGAAGTATCAGATCATATTTTAAGTTGGCGGGTGAACATCATCGTCATCTTGCTGGCATTAACATGTTTAGGATCATTATATACAGCATTGACTGGGCTGCGTGATGCCGCTTCAGAAATTGGTGCGGATGATGCCTTTCTATTTTTAAAATTATTTACGATCTCAGATGGAACATTGCCGCCATTTTTTGTATTTGTTAGTTTTATCGGACCATTGCTCGGAATTGCGCTTGGCTTTGATGCCGTCAACTCTGAATATAATAAAGGGACGATTAGTCGGATTGTCTCCCAGCCAATCCCGCGCGACTATATTATCAATGCCAAATTCACCGCTTCCATAACGATTATCAGTGTGTTATTGTTTGCTTTAGGATTTTTAGTTCTAGCGCTTGGCATTATGATTACAGGGATTCCTCCAACTCCTGAGGAATTTTTACGGGTGATTTGCTTTCTCGTGCTTAGTATTTTCTATATTGCGTTTTGGCTCAACCTGTCGATTTTATTTTCGATTCGTTTTAAGCAAGCCGCAACCTCGGCTTTAAGCAGCATTGCGATTTGGTTATTTTTTAGTGTTTTCTATTCCATGATGATCAACATTATAGCCAAGTCCTTGCACAATGAGGTTTTGAGTCAAAATCTGATGAGAATATCGCCGAGTCAATTGTACAGTGAAGCAACCATGACGCTACTTACACCGACGATTCGGACGCTCGGCCCATTAACAATGGAGCAGGTAGTTGGAGCGATTCCAAGCGCCTTGCCATTAAGCCAGAGTCTGTTGCTGATTATGTCGCAATTGATTGGCTTAATGGCAGCAACGACGATCTGTTTCGGGATCTCCTATGCTTTGTTTATGCGGAAGGAAATCCGCAATTAATCTCATTTCATACAATGATCATTCTATTAAGAAGAAGGAGGATGTTCCTTGCTTGCGGAACATCCTCCTTCACTTCTGTAAAAAGTTTTCCGATGAGAAGGCAGCAACCCCTAGAGCGGCAGCGTAAGAAGAGAGCTTGGAAAATTTTATTTGTAAGCCTTGCTCTTGAAAGGACTGAATCCGCTCGGCCAATTGTTTTGTTAATGAGGCTTCGATCCATTTTTCGGTACTTGCCATCCGATTACCAATCACCACCTCTTGGGGGTTGAAAATATTGACGATATTGTTCACTCCTACCCCTAAATAATTTCCTATCCTTTCAAACAAATGAATGGCGTCTTTGTTTCCTTTTTCGGCAAGCTCCATGAGTGATTCAAGTGAAACATCTTGATCGTCAACGGGAAGAATGTTTAATTTTTTTGCTTGCTGAATCAGCGCCTGTTCTGAGGCATATAATTCCCAACACCCCTCATTCCCACAGCGACAAAGATCACCACTCACATTGATAGACATATGACCTAACTCGCCTGAAAAGCCATTATTTCCTTTATATAACTTTCCATTTAAAATCATTCCAACTCCGATGCCAATCCCTACACTTACATAAATCAGATGCTCTGACTCTTTCCCAGCTCCAAATTTTTTCTCGCCATAGGCCCCTGCATTGGCTTCATTTTCGATTATAATCGGAATATTATATTTCTCTTCTAATACGGATTGTAAATCAATATTTTTCCAGTTCAAATTTGGAGCTAATAATACTTTTCCGTCCTTACTAACGGTTCCAGGAACGCCAATCCCAATACCAACAACGCCATATGGGCTCTTTGGCGCAGCCTCAATTAATTCCCGAATCATAGAGAATAGCTGGTCTTTAATAATAGGGAAGGACTGTACATCCATTTTCATTTGTTTTTCTAGACAGATATCCCCATTCAAGTCGGTTAAAATGCCTAATAAATAATTGACACCTATATTTATCCCAATCGAATAGCCAGCGGTCTCGTTAAAGAGGAGCATAACAGGTCTTCTTCCACCACTGGATGTGCCAGGACCTGATTCGAAAATAAATTTTTCTTCGATTAAATCATGAACAAGGGAAGACACTGTTCCTTTATTAAGACCTGTTATATTGGCAATCTCTGCCCTTGATAGGGGAGAGGATTGAATGATGGTTTTTAAAACTAATGATTTATTTTCTTTCTTGACAACATGCTGATTCCATGTTCGTTCACCCTTCATAACATTCAACTCTTTCCATTATGATTATAAATAGTATACACTTAGTTTATCCGATAGACAAACTACTAAATGATTGCTATAATAATTTTGCAAGCATTTACATGTTATTTCAATTTCAAGGAGGTTTCAATATGGGTTATTTTAACACAGTCGGCAAAATTAAGTATGAAGGAGCGAAATCTACGAACCCTTACGCATTTAAATTTTACAATCCGGAAGAGGTCGTTGGTGGCAAAACAATGGAGGAATATCTCCGTTTCGGTGTTGCGTATTGGCACACATTCGTTGCTGATGGGTCAGATCCATTTGGAGTAGGGACGATGCAAAGACCTTGGGATCATTACGAAGGAATGGATCTTGCCAAAGCGCGGCTTGAAGCAGCGTTCGAATTTTTCGAAAAGTTAAATGTTCCTTATTTTTGTTTCCATGATGTAGATATAGCACCTGAAGGAGGTAATCTGAGAGAAACCTATAAAAACTTAGATACAATTGTTGCTAGTATGAAAGACTATATGAAAGATAGTAAGACAAAATTACTTTGGAATACGGCTAATAACTTCACACACCCACGTTTTATCCATGGTGCTGCTTCCTCTAACCATGCGGATGTATTTGCTTATTCCGCAGCTAAGGTTAAGAAAGGTTTGGAAATTGCAAAGGAATTAGGAGCTGAAAACTACGTATTCTGGGGAGGACGTGAAGGCTACGAGACGCTTCTAAATACAGATATGAAGCTCGAATTGGATAATTTAGGACGTTTCTTTCATATGGCTGTTGATTATGCGAAAGAAATTGGTTTTGATGGTCAATTCCTAATCGAGCCAAAACCAAAAGAGCCGACAACGCATCAATATGATTTCGATGTGGCAAGTGGCTATGCTTTCTTACAAAATTACGATCTCCAAGATCATTTTAAATTTAATATTGAAGCCAATCATGCTACACTTGCCGGTCATACTTTCGAACATGAACTACATTATGCACGAATTCATGGGATGTTAGGCTCCGTTGATGCAAACCAAGGGCATCCATTATTGGGATGGGATACAGACGAATTTCCGACTGATCTCTATTCGACCACTCTAGCTATGTATGAAATTATTAAAAATGGCGGGCTAGGAAAAGGCGGATTAAACTTTGATGCGAAGGTCCGGCGCGGTTCCTTTGAACCGGAAGATCTATTCCACGCCCATATTGCCGGAATGGATGGATTTGCAGTAGGACTTAAAGTCGCTCAAAAACTAGTCGATGACAAGGTGCTTGATCGTGTATTGGAAGATCGGTATAGCAGTTACAAAGAGGGAATTGGTTTAGATATTGTTCAAGGAAAAGTAGATTTCCATACATTAGAAGAACACGCATTAGGACTCACGGATATCAAACATCAATCAGGGCGTCTGGAAAGTATCAAAGCGACCATTAATCAATATTTATTAACAGCTTTTGCTGGCGAATAATCATACCCACGATCGAAATGAAGGTGAAGCTATGAAATATGTGATTGGTGTTGATTTGGGTACAAGCGCCGTGAAAATTTTACTTGTGAACCAGGTAGGAGAAGTGGTAGATGAGGTTTCCAAGACATATCCGCTCTATCAAGAAAAAACAGGCTATAGTGAACAAAATCCACAGGATTGGGTCGATCAGACAGTCGCTGGATTATCTGACCTCCTGAAAAATTTCAGTGGCGACCCAGAAGATATTGAAGGAATTAGCTTCTCTGGTCAAATGCATGGGCTTGTATTGCTAGATGAAAATAATGAGGTTTTGCGTCCTGCCATTCTTTGGAATGATACTCGAACAACTGTTGAATGCCAGCAAATTTATGAGCAAGTAGGAAAGGAACGGCTACTCGCCATTACAAAAAACCCAGCATTAGAAGGATTTACATTGCCTAAAATTTTATGGGTGAAAAAACATGAGCCAGAAGTCTTTGCAAAAGCAGCAACCTTTGTTTTACCAAAAGATTATCTTCGCTATAAACTAACAGGGAAAATTCATATGGATTACTCTGATGCTGCTGGCACACTTTTACTTAATATTCGTGAAAAAACATGGAGTAAGGAGATCTGTGATTTAGTTGGGTTGGACCTGACACTCTGCCCTCCATTAATTGAAGCTTATGATCAAGTAGGAACGATTACATCGGAAATAGCAAAAGCAACTGATCTTTCTCCATCCACTCGAGTGTTTGCAGGTGGAGCTGATAATGCCTGTGGAGCAATTGGTTCAGGAATCCTAGAAGATGGTCGCACACTTTGCAGTATTGGGACATCTGGTGTTGTATTGTCCTATGAAGCAAGTAATGAGAAAGATTTCCAAGGGAAGGTTCACTATTTTAATCATGGAGCACCTGGAGTCTATTATACGATGGGAGTCACATTAGCTGCTGGCTATAGCCTTAGTTGGTTTAAAGAGGTGTTTGTCCATGAAGAATCTTTTGATGATTTACTGGGGGAAGTTCATACGGTTCCTGTAGGTTCAAAAGGATTACTCTTTACCCCGTATTTGGTAGGAGAAAGAACGCCACATGCTGATGCAACGATAAGAGGCAGCTTTATTGGTATGGATGGTTCGCAGGAACGCAAGGACTTTGTACGAGCTGTTCTGGAGGGCATCACTTTCTCGTTGAATGAATCGATTGATATTTTCCGAAAAAATGGAAAAACAATTGATACCATCATTTCGATCGGTGGAGGAGCTAAAAATGAAGAATGGCTGCAAATCCAAGCCGATATCTTTGGTGCAAAGATCGTGAAGTTAGTTAGTGAACAAGGTCCTGGTATGGGAGCTGCAATGCTGGCTGCCTATGGGTGTAAATGGTTTGACTCAGTAAAGGAATGTGCAAATACATTTCTAAAGAAAGAAAAGGAAGTTTTTCCGAATAAAGAAAATGTAGAGAAATATAAAAAGTTGTTTGCTATTTATCAACAGGTTTATCCGCAAACAAAAGAAATAAACGAACAACTTAAATCGTTTCGCGAATAAAAATCATCAGCCTTGGCTGATGATTTTTTTCTCTAAAAAGAAATATCTAAGTAAATAGGCGCAGATTCATTTGGGAAACTCACGGTTGTACTACCTGTCTTTTGTTATGTTTATCCTTATATCGAAACCGATTTTGATTGAGGTAGGCCTTATTCCAAAATAGGGTTGGTTTTGGCGGCCTGTTTTTCTTTTTCAGGTTTGATCGCCTTAAAAGAAAGCCAGGCTCCAATGAGGCTGAGCGACCCTAAAAGCATAATCATATCCAATATCTTCCCTTTCATAACTAAGGCAATGATAGGTGGACCAGCAGCAACGCCAAGAAAACGCATGGAACTAAATATGGACGTAATTGTTCCTCGCATTTCCTTTTCAATGCTTTGATTCAGAATCGAATCAAGACAAGGTAAAGCAGCTCCGATTCCAATCCCACAAACAAGAAAAACGATAAGTAAATAAATGAATTTTTCGGAAATCATGGTAGCCCCAATTGAAATTCCGGTTAAAATAACTCCAAAAAACGCAATCCACTTCATCCTTGTTAAATTGTCTTTGATAACCTTCCCAGCAATATAAGATGATATACATAAAGCGGCTAAAGGAATCGCAAGTAAAAACCCCTTTTTGACTCCATCATAATGATATTTATCCTCTAAGACCGAGGATAAATAAAAAAGTAATCCAAATAAAATGAACATCAGTATGGCCCCAATAATAAAAACAGCGATAAGCCATCTCCAATGCTGTTCGAAAATTCCCTTTATATTTTTAATAAACCGACCAAAGGATAGTTCATGTTCATCTCCCTCGGGTTTTTTTACAAAGATGAGCATTAATAATAAGGAAAGAAGGCTAAGCAAAGGGATGGCAAAAAATGGCATAAACCAAATAATACCGGCAATAAGTGAACCAAGGATCGGGCTAAGTACCTTTCCAAATGTGTTAGAAGTTTCGATTATACCGAGTGATGCACTTGCCTCCGCTTCCTCTTTGCATATATCACCAACCAAAGGTAAAACAATGGGAAAGGCACCTGCTGCCCCAATTCCTTGTAAAATTCTTCCCATTATGATCCAAGAAAAGGCAGAATCAAGCTGCCATGCTGCCCAGCCCGAAATAATACCACCAATCCCTGTCATAATAAGCGAAGGAATGATCACGACTTTCCGTCCAAACTTATCAGAAAGAAATCCTGCAACTGGAATCAAAAATATGGAGACAATTGAATATACGGTAATAATTAAACTTGATTGAAATGTAGAGATATTCAGTTGCTCCTCCATTAAAGGAAGGATCGGAATTAACATCGAATTCCCAAGTGTCATAATTAGTGGTATGGACGCAATGGCCATAATGGCCATTTTTTTATTTGTTTTCTTTTGGCCAGTATTTGCTTTGAGATGTTCGTGATTAAATTCCATTGTTTTTTCCTTTCGACAATAATAATTTTACTATTTACTGATTTCGTTTTTTTATCCCAACTAAAAGGTACCTAAAGAAAGGAATTTTCAAGTAAACTGGTTATGAAAGTAACGTCAAAAACGGAAGGCAAAATCATTGATTTTTTATGAAATCATAGTAAGATTGATATGGCTGAATTTATCTATGAAAAACCCGTCGAGATCTCTATTTTAAAACCTTTTTAAAATAGATATTTTCCCTTTATATTATGCATGCACAGTGCTAGAATAATTGGGTAGGGTTTCACATTTTATTAAAACAAATTATGGTTGGAATCGTGGAGGCGTATCACAAATGAGTAAACACTCTTCATATCAAGCGTCACCCTGGCAAAAGTTTTCAGGACCGAATCTTGGTTACGTGATGGAAGTGTACGATGAGTATGTCAAAGACCCCAGTAGTATTGATCATGAATTAAAAAAGTTATTTGATCAATGGGGCGCACCGCAAGCAGTAGAAGCAGAGGAAACAACAATAAGTCAATCAGATATTTCATTTCCAGAAAATCCTAACATGTATAGCAAAATTGCCGGCGCCATTAAGCTTGCTGATAATATTCGTACATATGGGCATTTAGCCGCAGATATTAGACCTTTAGAACTTCGAGATATCGATGTAAGGTATATTGAATTGTCTCAATTTGACTTAACAGAGGAAGATCTTAAAAAAATTCCTGCCTCTTTCATTTCACCGAACGCACCATCTGCTTTAAAAGATGGGTTAGAGGCCATGAATCATTTAAAAAAGGTATATACAAAGAGGATTGCGTTTGAATATAATCATGTTCATGAATTAGAAGAAAAAAAATGGCTCAAAGAGCAAATAGAATCTGAGTGTTTTTACCCTTCCCTTACAAATGAAGAGCGGATCGAAGTATTGCATCGTCTTTCAGAAGTAGAAGGATTTGAAAAATTTATCCATCGTACATTTGTCGGTCAAAAGCGTTTTTCGATTGAAGGATTGGATACACTTGTTCCTTTAATTGATAAAATTATTCAGTCTACTGTGGAAACAGGTACTAAAACAATTAATATTGGGATGGCCCATCGTGGACGATTAAATGTACTGGCTCATATCCTTGAGAAACCATACAAATTAATATTCTCCGAATTCCAACATGCACCAAACAAGGATATGGTTCCTTCGGAGGGATCGATTGGGATTACGTATGGATGGACAGGAGATGTCAAATATCATCTTGGTGCCGATAGAAGGGTGAAACGAGGCGATACTACACAAACAAGAATTACACTCGCCAATAATCCAAGTCATCTCGAAGTTGTGGGTCCTGTTGTTGACGGTTACACACGCGCTGCACAGGAAGATAGAAGTGAACCTGGAATTCCTAAACAGGATATGTCAAGCAGCTTAGCGATTGCGGTTCACGGAGACGCAGCGTTTCCGGGGGAAGGCATTGGCCAAGAAACCTTAAATATGGGACATTTAAAAGGGTATGATACCGGCGGAACGATCCATATTATTGCGAATAATATGATCGGTTTCACAACGGAAAGTTCTGATTCCAGATCAACGAAATATGCATCGGATATTGCAAAGGGATTTGAAATTCCGATTGTTCACGTTAATGCAGATGATCCTGAAGCCGTTTTGGCAGCAGGAATACTTGCTTATAAATACCGTCAAAAATTCCATAAAGATTTTGTCATCGATTTAATCGGGTATAGACGGTATGGACATAATGAAACGGATGAACCGATGGTAACCAATCCTATTATGTATAATGTTGTGAATAATCATCCAACCGTAAAAGAAATATACGCAGAACGTTTAATGGAAAAAGGGATCATTTCAACAGAAGAAGTGAATAAGATAGATAAAAAAATCTTTCAAACACTGCAAAAGGAATATGATCGTGCCGCTAAAAATGTAGATGAACGGGATATTTCGATGAATCCGCCTGAAAATGTCATGAAGGCTTTATTGGATGAGCAAACGGCTGTTTCAGAGGAAGATTTAAAAAGAATCAATGATGCATTATTAGACTGGCCAAAAGATTTTAATGTCTTTCACAAACTAAGCCGGATATTAAAACGCAGAGAGTCTGCATTTTCTGGAAAAGGAAAAATTGATTGGGCACATGCAGAATCACTAGCATTTGCGACTATTTTAAGGGATGGTACTCCTATTCGCTTTACAGGTCAAGATACGCAGAGAGGAACATTTGCCCAACGGCATCTTGTCTTGCATGATGAGAAAAATGGGCAAG
Organism: Lederbergia sp. NSJ-179; assembly: GCF_022867885.1. Taxonomy (GTDB): domain Bacteria; phylum Bacillota; class Bacilli; order Bacillales; family Bacillaceae_C; genus Lederbergia. Next base: position 37,073 of record NZ_JALIFP010000010.1, read on the forward strand.
AGCTCATCCCAATGCATCATATTCCTGATGCTCGTGCTTCATTTGCTGTGTATAACAGTCCATTAACGGAAGCAGCGGTAGTAGGATTTGAATATGGTTATAATGTTTACGCCCCAGAAACACTTGTGCTTTGGGAAGCTCAATATGGTGATTTTGCCAATATGGCACAGGTCTATTTTGACCAATTTATTTCATCTGGAAGGGCCAAATGGGGACAAAAATCCGGATTGGTATTATTACTTCCACATGGATATGAAGGGGCAGGACCGGAACATTCAAGTGGAAGAGTAGAAAGATTTTTACAGAATGCTGCTGAAAATAACTGGGCTGTTGCGAATCTTTCAAGTGCCGCTCAATATTTCCATCTTCTTAGAAGACAGGCCGCTTCTCTTGGGAAAGAAAACGTCAAACCACTTGTCATTATGACACCTAAATCCTTGCTTCGTCATCCGCTTGCTTCAGTGGATGTACAGGATCTTGTGAAAGGAAGCTTTCAGCCTGTTATGGAACAAAAAGGGCTTGGTGAGAATAAAGAAGCTGTCGAAAGATTGATTCTTTGCAGTGGGAAAATTAGTATTGATTTGGCTGAGCAAGTAGAAAAGGAAACGGATCTGGATTGGCTTCATATTTTGCGAATTGAAGAATTATATCCATTCCCTTCAGAAAAAGTGAAAGGAATATTGTCCCGGTATCCAAATGTGAAAGAGCTTGTTTGGGTACAAGAAGAACCGAAGAATATGGGCGGATGGACACATGTGGATCCTTATTTGCGCAAGCTTGCTCCAAGTGGCGTTGACGTAAAATATACGGGTCGAAGAAGACGCTCTAGTCCTGCAGAAGGTGATCCGACGATTCATAGAAAAGAGCAAAATCGGATCATGAAAGAAGCACTAAGCAGAAATTAATCAAAATTCAATGTATGGCAACAATTAGAGGAGGCTTTCAAAGTGGCTGAAATTAAAGTACCTGAATTAGCAGAATCGATTACGGAAGGTACAATCGCGCAATGGTTGAAACAACCCGGAGACCATGTGGATAAGGGAGAATATATCGTAGAGCTTGAAACAGATAAGGTCAATCTTGAAGTGATTTCTGAAGAAGCGGGGATTGTGAAAGAATTGAAGGCTTCTGAAGGTGATACTGTTCAAGTAGGTGATGTTATTGCCATTGTCGAAGCTGGAGAAGGGGAAGGCAAAGCAGAGACATCAGCTAATGAACAAGTAAAAGAAGAGAAGACAAATGAAGCTGACAACAAAGAACAAAATGAAAAAGTGGAACCTGAAAAAGTGACGGAAGATAAAAAAGACCGTACCATTGCTTCGCCTGCTGCACGTAAGCTGGCAAGAGAAAAAGGGATTGATCTTTCCCAAGTACCAACTATTGATCCGATGGGACGTGTCAGAAAACAAGATGTTACCTCCTACTCTAATCAACCAAAACAGGAGGCAGCACCGTCTGCACCGGCGCAAAAAGCGGCACCAGCTGTTCCTGAAGACGGCAAGCCTGTTGAAAGGGTACGTTTATCAAGACGGCGTCAAACGATTGCAAAACGACTTTTAGAAGTGAAGCAAAATACAGCCATGTTAACGACATTTAACGAAATTGATATGACGGCTGTAATGGATCTGCGTAAACGTAAAAAAGACAATTTTGTAAAAGAGCATGATGTTCGGTTAGGATTTATGTCTTTCTTTACAAAAGCGGTTGTCGCTGCACTTAAAAAATATCCGGCTGTAAACTCTGAGCTCGATGGTGACGAGTTAATTATGAAAAACTTCTATGATATTGGTGTTGCTGTTTCAACGGATGAAGGTTTAGTTGTACCCGTTATTCGCGATTGTGACCGTAAAAACTTCGCAGAAATTGAAGCAGATATTTTAGCTGTTGCCAATAAAGCGAGGGACAATAAATTAACGTTAAGTGATTTATCTGGTGGAACATTTACGATTACCAACGGTGGTGTATTTGGCTCTCTTTTATCTACTCCGATTTTAAATGGTACACAAGTTGGGATTTTGGGCATGCATACCATTCAAACAAGACCTATTGCCATTGATGCGGAACGGATGGAAAACCGTCCAATGATGTATGTTGCTTTATCCTATGATCACCGCGTCATAGATGGAAAAGAAGCGGTAGGATTCCTAGTTACGATTAAAAAATTGTTGGAAAATCCTGAGGATCTCCTTTTAGAGGGATAACCATAGCAAAAGAGCTGACACCATGTGCCAGCTCTTTTGGATTGTATGTTTAAATAAAAAAAGCGTGTCACAATCCATGTGGCACGCTCATATGTTGATAGATATATAATTTTCTTTTTGGTTTAAGCTTTTAATCCACGTTTCCTAATTTCTGACTTAAGTAATCTAATCCATTCACTCTCATGATTATTTTTCTTTGCATCTCGATAGGCAGCAACTAGCATTTCATTACTCATAATTTTCATTGCCAGTAAAACCTCCTCGTGAAGTTGGATTATTCAATTGCTACTACATATTTTACCTCTTTTTGGACGAAAAGAAAAGGGGGTTGCTTGAATTTTCAAATAAAGTTATCGATGGCAAAAAAGAACTTAGATAAATTTTCAAAATCATCTTGCCTTTCTTAAAAATTATGCTCATAATCGAAGGTATAAAAGAAATATTATTTGACAATTGAGGATAGGTTTGATAGGAGGGCATTAAATTGTTTGATGAGAGGAACGCGTTGAAAGTTCGATTAGAGCAAATGAATGATGTAGAGAAAACGATTTTAGCAGAAATACATAAAGAACGGAATTATATTTTTAATCGATTAAGAGAATTAGATGAACAAGAGGCAGTAGAAAAAACGAGCTCCATACCGAACAATAATCGATTGAGCCAAACGAATGATTCAAAAAGTTCCCCAGCATCTATTCCTAGAATACGTAAAGGACGTCCCTCCAGACGCAGTAAAACAACAAAATTAGGGGAAATAGTGATAAATATATTAAAAGAGGCAAATGCTCCTGTACGTGGGAAAGAATTAAAGGAGAAAATTGAATCGACTACAGATTCCCATATTGCGAATATGACAACCTTTATGAATACGATTCGCGAATCAGATCCCAATATTATAAAAGTGGGACGCGGACTTTATCTATATGACCAAAATACACAAGAGGATACGAATCAGTAAAAAGTTTCCATATGAACGTAGGCTTGCTTGAGAGCAAGTCTTTTCTATTTTTGTTAGAATAGATATTTATTAATGTAGAGAGGATATCATGAGATGAATGCATTATCATTGCCGCATGCAATTGAGAAAATTGTAAAAGAAAGGAATTCAAAGTTCTCACATCAATCGCAAATAGAAGAGGAGCAAACAGGTCGATTTTTATCTAAGGATAATGAATTATTAACCGATGCCATTATTTCAGTGGCATTAGGAAAAAACCTTTTGCTTAAAGGACCTACAGGTTCCGGGAAAACGAAATTGGCGGAAACATTATCACACATTTTTCAGCAACCAATGCATAGTATCAATTGCTCCGTTGATTTGGATGCAGAGGCTTTTTTAGGTTTTAAAACGATTGGTCAAAAGGAAGGAACGCAGACAATCGAGTTTGTCCCTGGTCCAGTCGTGAAGGCGATGCAAAATGGACATTTATTATATATTGATGAGATTAATATGGCGAAACCAGAAACATTACCGATTTTAAACAGTCTTCTCGATTACCGTAGATCCGTTTTTAACCCATTTACCGCTGAGACCATTCATGCCGCAAAAGAATTTGGAGTGATTGCGGCGATTAATGAAGGGTATATTGGAACGGTTCCTTTAAACGAAGCCTTAAAAAATAGATTTATTGTTCTTGATGTTCCTTATATTCAAGGAGATACTCTAAAAACGGTACTAAGAACGGAAAGCATCTTAGAGGATGAAACATTATTAGATCAATATGTCTTATTATCCGAAGATTTGGTTACCCAAGTGCGTAATGGGCAAGTGCCGGAAGAGGCAGCATCCATTCGGGCTCTTATTGATACCTGTGATTTGTCAGTCTATTTACCACCATTAAGGGCCATTCAGCGGGGAATAGCTGACAAACTGGAAGAGGAAAGAGAAAGAGCTGCCATTATGAATATTGCGGCTACCTTGTTCGAGTGAGGAGGGAAAAAATTGTATCGCTTTATCGACTTTAATGATGAAAAAATAGATTCTCTGCTTATAATGGAATTATCAGATCTCGCCAAAACGCTTGTAAGAGATCCGGACTATGAGGTAGAGCTACGTGTTCACTCCTATGTAAGTAAGGAAGACAAAAAAATATATGTGAGTCATTTCTGGAATCATCGCTCTGAACCATTAACGGTCTCAGGGATGAAAAGTGACGTTTATTTGCGGGCAATGGGGAATTTTCATTATACGGACCAAAAGGTGGTCGATCATTTTGTGGAATGGTCCCAGAATACAAGCCTTCCTCGCTTTGCTCAACAATTATTTTCCCTTGCAGAGGATTTAAGAGTAGAGGAAATTTGCAAAAGAAAAAGGCCTGGGATGAGAAAAGAATTCCAAGTTCGCAGGCAGGTTTATTTAGAATTTTTCCAGACGCAATGGAAGGTAAATACAGAAAGAAGTTTATTTACGGATCTCCTTTTTAATCTTGCTTATTTAGTTTGGAATGCCCAAACACCTTTTTTTGAAATTCCAGGAATTCATCCGAAATTGAATCCACTGATCCCTTTATATCGAAGGAATTTGGAATCTTTTTTTGATGCTGCCTCTACAAACGATGTGGCCGAAAACTGTATGGCTATTGTGACATTATTAGAGAATGATTTAAAACGAGATTTATTAAACGACTATTATCATCTCCATCATGACCAGAAAGAAAATCAATCCGCGGATTATCGGGATTTATTAAGAAAAGACACCCTTATCAATAATGATCAAGCGAAAGAAAAAGCTGAGGGAGACGAAGAATTTTTCAAAGAGGAAATGAAGACATGGCATCGGGAGACAAGTGAACCTGGTAAAAGTTTTTTACAATTCGATCTTGAACAGGGCACACAGACAGACATACTGGCGAATGAGGCAAGGGAAGGAGAAGCGGGTGATCAAGCTTTAGCGATCGTCAAAGGGAAAACGGGGAAAAGTCGTTATCAGGATTACACAAGCATGGAAGAAATGGGGCGAAAAAATGAGGGCGCGGATAATACGAGTGCACCGTATGGTAGAGAAAATCGGAATGCAGAGGCTATTTTTATTTCGTCTGCCCAACCAAAAAAAGAAGAAATGAATCAATACCGATTATATAAAGATTCGATGACCTTGTACCAAAAAAAATTAAAGCGGACGATTGATATGACATTGGAACATAGGAAGCAGTTTCCACGAACTCAATTACTGTTTGGCCGTCTAGATAAAAATATCATTCGTTTTTTCACGGATAATCAAAAGAGGCTTTTTTATAAAAGGACAGAAAACTCGAAAAAAATAGATGCTGCTTTTAGTCTATTAGTGGATTGTTCAGCTTCTATGCAAGATAAAATGGAAGAGACGAAGAAAGGGATCACCTTATTTCACGAAGCCTTAAAATCCGTTCAGGTCCCTCATGAAATTACAGGGTTTTGGGAAGATGCAAATGAGGCAAATCAGAACAGACAACCTAATTACTTCCAGCAGCCCATTCCTTTTTCGAACTCATTAAAAAGGAAATCCGGCCCGGAAATTATGCAATTGCAAGCAGAAGAGGATAACAGAGATGGTTTTGCGATAAGAGTGATAACCGAAAGATTCTTAAAAAGAATGGAAAAACAAAAATTTTTGATTATTTTTTCTGATGGGGAACCTGCTGCTTTTGGGTATAGTCAAAATGGGATTGTCGATACCCATATGGCCGTTATGGACGCTCGTAAAAAAGGAATTGAAGTCATCAACATATTTTTATCCATGAATGGAGTGGGGGATGAACAGCGTAAAGTTTTCCATAATATTTATGGGCCCTATAGCTTAATTGCCCCAACCATTGAAGCATTACCTGAACTGCTCTTTCCACTATTAAAAAAGTTATTGCTCCAATCCCTTCACTCGTGAGCATATATTTTATCCCGAATTAACTGGCAGTAAGACCACCACTTCGAGAATTCGAGGGAAAACAAGAATTGCAAGTGGGGGTCAACTGCCAGTAAATCCCCGATTCGTTCAACTAACATTCAGTGGGGGATGAAAAAAACCCCCACTGAATGAAGTTTCACTTTATCCCTATGAAAAAAAGCTATCTAACGTTAGATAGCTTTTTTCATCTTCTGTATCTTGTCCGAATTCTTTGCTTATTTTCTCGCTTGTGTGATTTACGCTTATTCTTACGTCTTCTTCGGATAATGGTAGTGAATACTCGAAGAATTGCAAGCGACAGAGCGCCTCCTAAGAATTTGAAATCCAGAAAGATCATTCCTAAAAAAAACAGGACGACGATCATAATGGTTAGAATCGATAAGCCTGTTCGGTTTTGATAGCCATATTCATACGCTTTGGCTTCAGCGCGCTTATCAAGATCGTATTCGACTGCAAGTTCATTAAATAACTTGTTATAGGTATTCGTAATCGCCTGTTCAAAATCATTTTTTTCTAAAAAAGGTAAGGTATACGTATCTAAAATTTTTCCGATTTTTCCACCGGAGAATCTTTCCTCTAATCCTTTCCCAATTTCTATGTATATTTTCCGCTCCTGAACGACAAATAATAATAGAACCCCATTCTGTTGGTCCTGGTTTCCGAGCTGATATTTTCGAAATGCCTCTTCTGCATAATCCTTTATAGGGACAGACTTTAGGGAAGGGATGGTAAGGACACTTAGTTGAGCACCAGTTTGTTCATCAAGATAGGAACCTAACTCTATCAGCTCTTCCTGTACCTTCGTTGGCAAAAGATCAGCAAAGTCCTGGGCATAAATATCACCACGAGGATCAGGTATATCTGCTGCTAATACTTGAGTAACTGAAAAAAAGAGAAGAGGAATGAGAACGATGAAATATGTAATTTTCTTCATTACGGCATTTCCTTTCATAGCCTTTAAAAAATCTTGCTCAAAAGTTGAATATCCTTTTTAAGTGTTAACGAAATTAAGAATGAAGTCTATCCTTCTTTGTAACTAATTTCAATAGGGAATCCTTCTGCTTGTTATATTGGTTTTGAATTATATGTACGGCCTTATCTGCGTTATTGGCTTTATTCCAAAAAAACCTATTTTAAAAAAATCACAGGTAGATTAAAAAATGATTTCCCTAAACCAAATCCATTTAGTCGATTTGTCCGGGGGAAGCTCTCTTTTGAAAAAGCACAAGTTTATGCCGCTCCAGTCGGTTTAGATAAATCGGGTGTGGTCACTTCATTAGCATGGGCGAATTGCCTTATTGTCCTTCCTGGAGGAACTAGAGGGTTTGAAGCAGGAGATTCTGTCGATATTTTATTGTTAGAAGATCAAGAAGGTTGTGAACATCCATGGATCGAACCAAAGTTTTCCAAATTGTAGGCTTTCAAAATAGCGGGAAAACGACCCTAATGGAAAAATTAATTTCTTACGGAAGGAACCGGGAATTTCGACTGGGGACAATTAAGCAGCACGGACATGGCGGTCCGCCCGAAGGAAATATGCTCCATAAAGATAGTAAAAAGCATGTAAAAGCTGGGGCAATGATTGCAGCCGTAGAAGGGGATGGAATGTTGCAATTGGAAGCGCGGAATTCTTCTTGGAATTTAGATGACATTTTATCTATTTACCAATCATTACCGATTGATCTTATTTTAGTGGAAGGCTATAAAAAAGCTGCTTTTCCAAAAATTGTAATGACTCGTCATCAGGAGGATTTGCATCTTTTAACGAATTATCCAATATTAAGGGGATTATTTCTTGGATCCCTATTCATCAGCCACAAACGCTGCCGGTTTATTCCATTCATAATAGTGAAGGATTTGTTAATTTTGATGCATTCTTATCGGATAGGAACAAATATATGGCCACTTAAAAAGCAGGTTCTCTAAGGGAACCTCGCTTTTTAATGGATATGTCTTTTCTTAAAATGACCGCCATGTACCTCTGAAATATGACCAATCGCTAAAAATGCCGACTCATCATGATCCTCCAGAATGGATTTTAATTTCGACTCTTCCAGTCTTGTAATCACGCAAAAAATGACCTTTTTAGTATCGCCCGTATAAGCTCCTTGTCCGGTTAAATAGGTGACACCTCGTCCTAATCTAGCCAAAATCGTCTCACCAATTTCATCTGCATAGTCACTTATAATCCATACTGCCTTCGATTCATTTAATCCTTCTACAACAATATCAATTACTTTAAAAGCGATAAAATACGTGATAATAGAGTACATCGCACGCTCCCAGCCAAAAATAAAACCTGCTGAGGCAAAAATGAAGAAATTAAAAAACATAATAATTTCTCCAACTGAGAATGGGAGCTTATTATTAAGAAGGATGGATAGAACCTCCGTGCCATCTAGACATCCACCAAAACGAATCACTATACCAACACCCATGCCCAAAACAATTCCGCCGAAAACGGTATCCAGTAAGAGATCATTTGTGACAACGTATACATCATGTAAAAGGACTGATGAAAGGGATAAAACAAAGATTCCATAAAGAGTGGTCAAGGCAAATGTTTTTCCGATTTGCTTATAACCGAGGTAAATAAAGGGAAGATTACATACAAACAGTATAAACCCGACTCGCCAACCTGTAAGATGGGAGAAAATAATAGATATTCCCGTTATCCCACCGTCTAAAATATTATTAGGAACTAAAAACAATTCAAGTGCGGTGGCCATTAAAATAGCACCAATTGTCACGAATAGAATACGCCAAAAAAGGATTCTCCTTTTTAATTTTTTGTGGTGTTGTTTCACTAATATTGCATTTTGCTCGTTTTCCTTCATCTCATCAACCTTTCTATTCATAATCCATACTTTTATTATAAACGTAACTAGCGGGCATGAAAAATATTTTTCCTTTTCCATGAGTTAGTAAATTTTTCGTCAAGGCTGTTCATATTGATTTTTTGGTAAAGAATCGGTAAAATAATCATTGTAAGAGTAAAGTGTATATTCGGGAAACCGAACATGAATCCTCCTAAACACGTTTATATCTTGCAAATATAACAGGATAGGTGGTATTTTTTTTGGAAAAAAATCCTAAATATCGAGTATTATTGTACTATCAGTATGTAGAAATGGAAGAACCAGATGTATTTGCAAAAAGACATTTGAAATTTTGCAAAAGCCTTGGATTGAAAGGACGAATTCTTGTCGCCAAAGAAGGGATTAATGGGACCGTTTCTGGGACATGGGAACAGACAGAAACCTATATGAATGAAATGAAAAAAGATCCCCGTTTTGAATCGATGGTCTTTAAGATTGATGAGTCTGAACGTCATGCTTTTAAAAAAATGCATGTACGTCACCGTCCTGAACTTGTCACTTTACGCTTGGAAGATGACATCAATCCTAATGAAATAACAGGGAAACATTTAAGCCCAGTAGAATTTTACCAAGCGATGCAGGATGAGGAGACCATTGTTCTTGATGCGCGTAATGATTATGAGTATGATCTAGGTCATTTCAGAGGGGCCATTCGACCTGATATTAAAACCTTTCGTGAGCTCCCTGATTGGGTCCGAGAAAATAAAGAGCAACTACAAGGTAAGAAAATTTTAACCTATTGTACAGGTGGTATCCGCTGTGAAAAATTTTCCGGGTGGTTGAAGCAAGAAGGCTTTGATAACGTAGGGCAACTTCATGGAGGGATTGTCACCTATGGAAAAGATCCAGAGGTGCAAGGGGAACTCTGGGATGGTCAATGCTATGTATTTGACGAAAGAATTGCTGTTCCGATTAATCAAAAAGAACATGTGATTGTGGGTCGTGATTATTTTGATGGCACACCATGCGAACGTTATGTGAATTGTGCGAATCCTGAATGTAATAAACAAATCTTGTGTTCAGAAGAGAATGAACATAAATATATGAGAAGTTGTACAGATGAATGCCGTATTCATCCTAGAAATTTATATGTGAAAGAGCATAATCTTACCGAGGAAGAAGTAAAAGAAAGAATAGAGAATCTTAAACACAAATTAGAACCTAGCGTAAACTAAAAGAAGCCGATGTCCTACGTAAAAGGATATCGGCTTTTTCTATACCATATTTTTCATGACATGTATTTCTGAAAAAGCCACATAATAAAGACGTTCCCAAAAAGCTTTAGGAGGGTCAATATTCTATGACAGTTATTACAAAAGTACAACAAACATTAACCGGATTAAAAACGGCACAAGCGAGTTTTGAGGGATTTGCCTTAGATACAGATAATCAACAAGCAAAACAACTTTACAAAACATGTGCTCAACAAACCCAAGCCATTATTGACTCGCTGGAACCACGTATTCAAGAAGTTATTCAAGAGGAACCTCAATATAATCAATAATGTTAGTAAAAGGGAACAGAGGTCACTCTGTTCCCCTAAATTCCAGGAGGAATCACTAAATGACTGTTTTTAGCAATGTAAAAGGAACATTAGCGGCAGCCAAAACCATTCAAGCAGAATTTAGCCGTCTTGCTGAATCAACTTCAGATGATAATGCGAAAAGAATCTTTCACGAATGTATGGAGGATATGGACTCCGTTATTTATGAGTTGAATCATCGAGTGGAATTTATGAAGGCAGAAGAACAGCAATATCGAAATTCGTAAAAGGAGGAACATGAAGTGGATATTCCGAACTGGCTTGAAATCATCCTTCGTTCATCGGCTATGATTGTTGTTCTATTTTTATTAACAAAATGGTTGGGAAAAAAGCAATTATCTCATCTATCCTTTTTTGAATATATTGTCGGTATTACAATTGGGAGTATAGCGGCAGAAATTTCCACAGGATTGGAAAGTAATATCATAAATGGAGTGTACAGTCTTATAGTGTGGACAGCGATCCCTTTTTTTGCTGGATTAATTGGAATGAAAAGCAAAAAGTTCCGTAATTTTATTGAAGGATCCTCAACAGTCGTGATTAAAAATGGAAAAATACAAGAAGAAAATTTATCAAAAGAACAATATACCGTTGATGAATTATTACAATTACTTAGAAAGAAAGATGCTTTTCAGGTTGCTGATGTTGAATTTGCTATTTTAGAACCAAATGGGGATTTAAATGTGATGCTTAAAAAAGACAAGCGCCCCGTTACACCTGAAGATCTCCAACTTGATGTAGCTCCAGAAAAAATACCTCAAACCGTGATCATGGAAGGGAAGGTAATGGATGTTGCTTTGTCTGCAAGAGGTTTAAGCAGGGCTTGGCTTGATACAGAATTGGAAAAACTTGGTGTGGCTCTTGATAATGTTTATGTGGGCCAAGTGGATGCGTATGGTCAATTAACTGTGGATATCTATGATGATAAGATACAAATTCCTAAAACGAAACCGAGACAAGCCCTTTTGACCTCATTGAAAAAGTGCCAGGCTGATTTAGAATCTTTTTCACTTGATACAGATTCGCCGGAAGCGAAACAGATGTACAAAAGGAATGCGGATATATTAAATGCCATCATCCAGAAATCGGAACATCTTCTAATGCAAAAAAACCCCTGATTTTCAGGTCTAGCGCGGGCGTCCAGCCCTGAAAGGCGGTAATCTCACACTAAGCTATTCATCCGTACCAAGGCGCTTGCGCTTTTCTTAATAGAGGGGTTCATACATAGATTCGACTCGCCAGGGTAATTTGGTTTATGGATCTAAATGGCGTATAATAAGAGTAATAATAAGAAAGGGGATCTTGCCATGGCTTACAGAAGGGGACCACGGGAACCAGTCCCAGAAAAGGAAACAGTTGTTTGGTCATGTACGAATAAAGAATGCTCATGTTGGATGAGGGATGCCTTTTCTACCGACGAAAAAACCATTTGTCCTATATGTAAATCAGAAATGGAAAAAGAGATACGAGTTTTACCTGTAATCAGTTAATTCTAAACAAAACGCATGTTAGAACTAGAATGAAGGATTGTCCACTTGGGCAATCCTTTTTACTTTTTATACATACATTTCTTATGATTGGGGAATATCAATGAATAGAAACCATAAGAGGGGGCTTAACTTAATGGACCAATTTATTGATAAAAAAGGACAACTTCCCAACTCACCTGAATCATGGTGGATTCATTCAACAAAAATGCCTGATTTTCCAATATTAGAAGAAGATATGAACGTAGAAGCAGCAATTGTTGGAGGCGGTATTACTGGAATTACAACCGCTTATTTGTTAGCGAAAGAAGGGATTCAAGTAGCCCTATTTGAAGCGAATTCACTTTTCAATGGAACGACAGGTCATACAACAGCAAAGATTACAGCGCAACACGCTCTGATTTACAAAGAACTGATCCAGCATTTTGGGGAAGACAAAGCAAAACTGTATTATCAGGCTAACCAGAATGCGATGAACCAGATGGAAGAATGGATTAAAACCAATGAGGTGGATTGCAATTTTCAAAAAGAGGACGCTTTTGTTTATACAAATGCAGATGATTATATAGAAACATTGAAACAGGAAGCAGATGCCTATGAAAGATTAGGTATTCAAGGCGAATTTAGGAATGAAATTCCCCTTCCCGTACCACACAAAGGTGCTGTTGTTATGAAAGATCAGGCTCATTTTCATCCCCTTCATTATTTATCGAAGATGGTCGAACTAATGCAAGCGCAAGGTGTTCAAATGTATGAAAATTGTGTTGCAAGCCAATTAGAGGACGGTAATCCAGCAACGATCCGCTTTAAAAATGGAAAAAGAGTCAAGGCGAAGTACGTGATCTCTGCCTCTCATTTTCCATTTCATGATGGACGCGGCTATTTTGCCCGTCTTTATCCAGAACGCTCCTATGTCATTGCTGCCAAACCAGCTAAGCCTTTTGTCGGAGGAATGTATATTAATGTGGAGCAACCAACCCGTTCTATTAGACCCGTCCTTATCGAAGGCGAGGAGATGCTTTTATTTAGTGGCGATGGTCATAAGGCGGGGCAAGGCGGAGAGGAACTCAAACATTATCAGGCATTGGAAAAATTTGCTAAGGAAAACTTTGGAGTTCAACAAGTATTATATCGATGGTCCACTCAAGATTTAGTAACACCCGATAAAGTCCCCTATATTGGCCGGTTATCGCAAGGAAATAATGTATATGTTGCAACAGGTTTCCGTAAGTGGGGGATGACGAACAGCCATGTAGCCGCAAATATCATTAAAGATTTAATTACAGGTAAAGCGAATCCTTATGAAGAGTTGTATACACCTGCAAGGTTTAAGGCCGATCCTAGTTTTAAAAAGGTGATCAAAGAAAATGTAAATGTGGCCTCGCAGCTTGTCAGTGGAAAATTGGAGACACCGGATAAAGAGTTAAAAGATATTAAAGAGGGAGAAGGGGCTGCGATAAGCATTAAGGGCAGACGGGCTGGTGCCTATAAAACCGAACAGGGCCAATTGTATATTGTTGACACCACCTGCACCCATATGGGATGTGAAGTCAATTGGAATGGTGGTGATCGCTCTTGGGATTGCCCTTGCCATGGTTCCCGCTTTACTTATAAAGGGGAAGTCATGGAAGGCCCTGCAGAAACGCCATTAAAAACGATCGATCCTGACGACATTGACTATTCAACTTCAAACATCCTTTTTAAAGATTAGAAAACAGGGCTGTTCCATAAGTGCTTGGCACTTACGGAACAGCCCTATTTCCAAAATCTTTGGATAAACTCATCACGCCCTGACTTTTTTCGGTCTTCTAAATAGGCTTCTTTATTTTTTTTATAAAAATCTTGATGGTACTCTTCCGCAGGGTAGAATTTTTGAGCAGGTTGTATCTCAGTGATAATGGGCTTTTTAAATTTCCCACTTGCAATCAGTTGAGCTTTCGACCTTTCTGCTGACTTCTTTTGTTCATCGTTATGATAAAAAATAACCGTTCGATAGGATGGACCTCGGTCATGAAATTGTCCACCAGCATCTGTTGGATCAATTTGCTGCCAATAAATTTCAAGTAGTTGTTCATAGGGCATCAACTGAGGATCATAAGTGATTTGAACAACTTCATAATGTCCGGATTTTCCTGATTTCACATCTTCGTAGGTAGGGTTAGAAAGAGTTCCTCCAGAGTAACCGGAAATAATGCTTTCAATCCCATCCCATTGATCAAATGGTTTCACCATACACCAAAAACAGCCGCCTGCAAATGTTGCTTTTTCAAAATTTTTCATTATATATCCCTTCAAAACAAAGTTGATCTTTTTATTTAATCATATTTTTTAACAATCTTCCACCAACAAGATTATTTTGTAAGTTTTGAAAAGCCAGCATGATCAGATGACATTTTTTTGATTTTCATTTAAGATAGGTAGTGACATTATATTTAGATATACGAACGATCCGGGGGAATGCAAATGAGGAAAGTCATCTCTTATTTAAAACCTTATCGGTGGGCCATGATTATTGCCTGGATGCTGATGCTTGTGGAATTAGCAGTAGAATTATCGCATCCGATGTTTATGGCAAATATTATTGATGAGGGGATATTAACAGAGGATCTAAATGCCATTATGAAATGGGGAGGGATTATGGTTAGCATGTCCTTGCTTGGATTTGTAGCTGGGATTACGAATTCATTTTTTTCCTCCCAGGCAAGTCAGGGGTTTGGGTACGATGTACGAGCTGCTTTGTTCAAAAAGGTGCAATCGTTTTCATTTAATAATTTAGCCCAATTCCAAACATCCTCTCTTATCACCCGCCTTACAAATGACATTACGCAAATTCAAAATACTGTTCACATGAGTTTACGAGTCGCTTTACGAACACCTTTACTCATCGTTGGTGGAGTGACGATGGCATTCTTTGTCAATGTCAAGTTAGCACTCATTTTAATTGTTCCCATTCCTTTTCTTGTCGTCTTACTGTTTTGGATGATGAAAATAACGGGTAAGCTATTTCGATTGGTACAAGATAAATTGGATAAAGTCAATAATGTCATGCAAGAAAATCTAGCTTCTATGCGCTTGATTAAAGCTTTTATTCGGGGGGATTTTGAAGAAAGACGTTTTGGCGGGGCTAATGAAGATTTGCGAAAGCAGACAGTAAAAACGTTGAGACTTGTAGAATTGCTTGGACCGCTTCTGCTATTTATTATGAATCTAGCTATTTTAATTATATTATGGTTTGCAGCTGCAGATGTCCACCAAGCGAGAATCAATGTTGGAGAGGTTGTAGCCATTGTCAATTATGGTTTTCGAATTACAATGGCTTTATCCATGTTATCGTGGATCATTACAGCTTTTTCTCGGGGAAAAGCATCCTCCGAACGAATTACGGAAGTCCTCAAAACTTCTGTAGATTTGGAAGATGATGGATCAGCTTTATCGGATAAAAAGATCCAAAGTGGAAAAGTAGAATTTCAGAATGTAAGTTTTAAATACCCCGGAACAGATAATTTTGTGCTTTCGAATATTTCCTTTACAGCAAATCCCGGTGAAACCATCGCTGTAATGGGGGCAACGGGGGCAGGAAAGTCAGCTTTATTCCAGCTAATTCCAAGACTTTATGATGTGAATGAAGGATCTATAAAGATTGATGATCATAATATTAAGACGATGACATTAACTTCTCTAAGGAAACAAATCGGCTTTGTTCCACAGGAGTCCATTCTTTTTACTGGTTCCGTTGAAAGCAATATTGCTTGGGGGAAAGAAGATGCGTCCATGGAAGAAATTATGGAAAGCACAACAGATGCGCAAATACATGAAACGATCCGAAGATTGCCCCAGCAGTATCAAACGAAAATTGGCCAGAAAGGGGTCAATTTATCCGGTGGTCAAAAACAAAGGCTTTCCATCGCGAGAGCGCTTGTTCGAACACCTAAGTTATTATTTTTAGATGATAGTACGAGTGCACTTGATATGAAAACAGAGGGAAAATTATTGGAAGCGATCGAGAAGTATGATTGTACGCTATTTATCATTACACAAAAGGTAACAACAGCCATGAGAGCAGACAAAATTTTATTATTAGATGAAGGGGAATTAGTAGCATATGGAAGCCATGATACATTAATGAAAACCTCCCCCCTTTATCAAAATATCTATCAGTCCCAATTTGCAAAGGGGGCGTTCGCAGATGTCCAATAAAAGAAGAATGGGTCAGCCCCTGAAGGTTGAAAAAGCAAAGAACTGGAAAAAAACGTTAATTCGCATTTGGCGATATCTTGATGTCTATAGAGGCCAATTATTTCTTGTTTTTTTCACTGTATTAGCGAGCTCGGGGCTTGGGCTTTTAGGACCTTATTTAATTGGTCAAACCATCGATAAATATATTGCGGAAAATAGCGGAAATACGTTAGTCTTTATTCTTGTGATGATTGCTTTTGTCTACTTCTTCTTTTCATTCACCAGCTTTATACAAAACTATTGGATGATTGGAATTGGTCAAAAAACAGTTTTTACAATGAGGAAACAGTTGTTTCATCAGCTTCATAAATTACCTATTAAGTTCTTTGATAAACGTCAACACGGGGAGTTAATGAGTCGTTTAACGAATGATATTGATAATGTCAGTCAAACGCTTAATACATCTGTGATCCAATTATCTTCAAGTATTATTACCCTTGTAGGGACCATCACCGTTATGTTGATGTTAAGTCCTTTGTTGACATTGATTACGATGATTGTTGTACCTATCATGTATTTCGGAATGAAATGGATCACAAATCGTACAGGGAGACTTTTTAAAGAGCAACAGAGACATCTTGGGGATTTAAATGGATTTATTCAAGAGACCATTGCCGGCCAAACGATTGTGAAAACTTTTTCTCAAGAGGAAAAAATTATTGTGGAATTTATGGAAAAAAATGAACGATTAAAAAATGCCGGTTACTGGGCACAAGTTTACTCCGGTTTTATTCCAAAGTTGATGAATATGCTGAACAACTTAAATTTTGCGATCATTGCAGGTGCCGGGGGACTACTGGCGTTGAACGAATATGTTAGTATTGGAACCATTGTCGTGTTTACGGAATACTCCCGTCAATTTACCCGTCCTTTGAATGAATTAGCGAACCAGTTTAACACATTACTTTCTGCCGTAGCTGGTGCGGAAAGAGTTTTTGAAATCTTGGGTGAACCGGAAGAAAGAGATGAAGCATCCAGTCGTTCTATCGCGCAGATAAATGGGGAGATTGAATTTAAACATGTATCTTTTTCTTATGATCTGAATGATGTAGATCAAACGGTTAAAGATATTAGCTTTCGCGTGAAACCAGGGGAAACCGTTGCACTTGTAGGACCGACTGGGGCAGGGAAAACAACGATTATTAATCTACTAGCCCGATTCTATGAAACCAATCAAGGTGAAATATTAATCGATGGTATGGATATTCGGACAATAAAAAGAAATGATCTAAGAAGGCATATGGGCTTTGTTTTGCAGGATGCGTATCTTTTTCAAGGAACCGTCCGAGAAAATATTCGCTATGGAAGACTAGATGCTTCAGATGAAGAAGTGGAAGAAGCGGCCAAAATGGCAAATGCTCACTCTTTTATTATGAAATTACCAAACAAATATGATACTATTCTCAAACAGGATGGCAGTGGAATTAGCCAAGGGCAGAGACAACTTCTGTCGATAGCGAGAGCGATGCTTTCCAACCCATCTTTGCTTATATTAGATGAGGCTACAAGTAATATTGATACCATTACAGAAATGAAAATCCAGGAGGCACTGTTTCGTTTGATGAAAGGCAGAACAAGTGTGGTAATTGCCCACAGACTGAATACAATCCAAAATGCTGACCAGATTCTCGTACTAAATCAAGGACAGTTAATCGAACGAGGCACACACACATCTCTTCTCCAACAACATGGCTTCTATTATGATTTATTCCATAGCCAAATAAAGGAGGAAGTAGGTTCATAAGAAAAGCGCAAGGCGCCCGCCTATCGGCGACAAGCAAATGTTCTGAGACAAGAAAAGTCCGGTCTTGACTTTTATTGTCTCAGGTTATTTGACCTCGAGCCGATGGCGCCTGGAGCTAGATCCAAACATTAGCCAATTTTTATACTTTCCTATCCCGTAAGAAAAGCGCAAGCGCCCGTTTAGCGACGTACAAACTTTTTAGGGGCCTGACGAGATAAAGGAAACACGATGAACCCGAAGGGTGAATCGATGTTGACTTATCATAGGAAGGCACCGAAAGTTTGCTAGTCGCTGGGCGCTGGAGCTAGATCCAACATTAGCCAAAATTTATACTTTCCTATCCTGTAAAGAAAAGCGGAAGGATTGTGAACGAATAATATATCCCTTAAAGTGAATACAAGTTAAATAAAAGAAAGATATTTTCCAACATCGCTTGCCGAAATGCCTATTCAACCCTATAATAATTCATATTAGAATATTTTAGGGGGGATATGGATTGCCTATTAATATACCGCGAAAAATGCCAGCTAAAGAAATATTAGAGAAAGAGAAAATATTTGTAATGGATGAAGACAGAGCCATTACACAAGATATCCGTCCACTTAATATTTTAATATTAAATTTGATGCCTGAAAAACAAAAAACAGAGGTGCAGCTATTACGCCTATTAGGAAATACTCCTCTTCAATTGAATGTATCTTTTTTACATATGGCTACACATCAATCGAAGACGGTTAATAAAACGCATTTAGATCAATTTTATACCACGTTTTCCCAAGTAAAGGACAAATATTTTGATGGAATGATTATTACTGGGGCACCTATAGAACATTTACCTTTTCAACAAGTGACATATTGGGAAGAATTAAAAGAAATTATGAAATGGACAGAAACCCAGGTAACATCTACTATGCACATTTGCTGGGGAGCACAGGCAGCCCTTTATTATCATTATGGCATCGACAAATATGAATTACAGGAAAAATGTTCGGGGATTTTTGCACATGAACTTAAATATCCAAAACTGAAATTAGTTCGGGGATTTGATGATGTATTTTTGGCCCCTCATTCACGAAACACTAGTGTTAGTGAAGAAGAGATTGACCAACACCCAGATTTACTTCTTGTTTCTAAAGGGGAGGCTGGACCATTCATGATCATGTCTAAAGATGAGAAAAATATTATGATAACAGGTCACTTAGAGTATGATGCAACAACGCTGGCAGAGGAATATAAAAGGGATTTAAATAAAGGGATCTCTATCCAACCACCAGAGAACTATTTTCCGAATAATGATTATACCAAAAAACCTGTTCATACATGGCGTTCGCATAGCCATTTACTTTTCTCCAATTGGTTAAACTATTATGTTTATCAAGAAACTCCATATGAATGGAAATAATGGTCTTAGGGCTAAATTCGCCGCATCCGCACGTCTTCGCCTAAGTGACCAACATCCTGTAGGCCCGAATGTCTCATTTTCAACTGAGGCATTCTTTTTTTGTAATGACATTTCGTACATCCAACCACATTGTGTCTACGTTTTCGATGAACCTTGGACTTTTCGTATATCCAACTTTAATTTGGGATCTGTTTCGTAAGAGGGTTGTTTCCTTTTTTCAACCTTAGTATTATAATAACTACATGCATTTTTTGAAATGAGGTATTCAAAGTGAAACAATCGATTTACGGTTTAACCAGCGATCAACTGACAGAATGGTTGTTGGAACGAGGACAGAAAAAGTATCGGGCAGAACAAATTTGGGATTGGTTGTATAGAAAAAGAGTGACCAACTTTTCAGATATGAAAAATATTAATCAAGAATGTTTACAATTACTGGAAGAACATTTTACGATTCAAACGCTAAAACAAGCAGTCAAGCAAGAATCTGCAGATGGAACGATTAAATTTTTGTTTGAGATGCAGGATGGCAATCTCATTGAGACAGTGTTAATGAGTTTTTCGTATGGTCTTTCCGTTTGTGTCACGACACAAGTTGGCTGTAATATTGGTTGCAGTTTTTGTGCAAGTGGATTATTGAAGAAGAACAGAGATTTACACAGCGGGGAAATTGTGGAACAAATTATGAAGGTTCAGCAGCATCTTGATGAAAAAGGGGAAGAGGAACGAGTTAGTCATATTGTTGTAATGGGCATTGGCGAGCCATTTGACAATTATAAAAACCTGATGAATTTTCTTCGTGTTGTCAATCATCCAAAGGGACTGGCTATCGGTGCAAGGCATATTACAGTATCAACGAGTGGACTTGCCCACAAGATCCGTGAATTTGCCGATGAGAATTTGCAAGTGAATTTGGCCTTATCCTTACATGCACCAAATGATGAACTAAGAACGCAGATTATGAAAATAAATAAGGCATTCTCCATTGAAAAATTAATGTCAGCTCTTGATTATTATCTAGAGAGAAATAATCGAAGAGTGACGATTGAATATATTTTATTGAAGGATGTAAATGATCATGTAGAAGAAGCTTTACAGCTTGCTAAATTACTACAAAATAAACGACATTTAACCTATGTGAATCTGATCCCTTATAATCCAGTAAATGAACATATCCAGTATGAAAGAAGCGAACAAAAGGACATTATGGCATTCTTCGATACTTTAAAGAAGAATGGCATTCAATGTGGTGTTCGTCATGAGCAAGGAGCTGACATAGACGCAGCTTGTGGTCAATTAAGAAGTAAGCAAATCAAAAAGAAAGCAGCTATGTAACTCTGATTAGCAAGTGAATGATGACAGCCATTCACTTGCTTCTTTTATACTATATCCGTTGCTTAAACCAAGTAAAAAGATGTGTTTAAAAATAATTTCAAAAAATTGTTGACATTTCCATTTTTAGCCTGTAATATGAATGCAACAAAAATCTTATCCAGAGAGGTTGAGGGATTGACCCAATAAAGCCTCGGCAACAGGCTAACAGCACTGTGCCAATTCCAATGAGTATAGGCGCTGAAGATAAGAAGAGTTAAGTGGATGATTGTGCGCCCTTCTCTTCAGAGAAAGGGTTATTTTATAAGTAAAAAAAGAATATCTATGCTGATTAGTCAACTAAAGGCATCTTTTTAAATTGATCTCGATCAGTTTATAAGGGTGTCTTTTTCTGGCTTTAGGACACATGCCATTGTATCTTCTATAAACTAGGGGACTTATACTGGAGTGATCACCGCTAGTTTTCGATTATGATGATCATATTACTTACAGACTATAGTTAGGAGGACAAATCAATGAATATTATATGGCATGAATCAGAAGTTTCAAAGGAAAATAGAAGACGATTAAAACAACATAAAAGTGCGATCATTTGGTTTACCGGGCTTTCCGGAGCGGGGAAGTCAACCATTTCTTCTGCTTTGGAAAATGAATTGTTTAATATTGGCATTCACACCTACCGTCTTGACGGTGATAATATCCGCCATGGATTAAATAAAGATTTAGGCTTTAAACCGGATGATCGCAGAGAAAACATTCGTAGAATCGGAGAGGTAGCGAAGTTACTAGTTGATGCTGGGTTAATCACACTAACAGCATTTATCTCCCCCTATCGTGAGGATCGTCATCAAGTTCGAGAACTAGTTGAACCTGACGAAATGATTGAGGTATATGTAAAAGCAAGCTTAGAGACATGTGAGGAAAGAGATCCTAAGGGATTATATCAAAAAGCTCGCTTGGGCGAAATAAAAGATTTTACAGGCATAGATGCCCCATATGAGGAACCATTAGACCCTGAGATCATTCTAGATACGAATAAACTAAGTATAAAAGAGTCTGTCACAATCATTGTGGAATATCTCCGAAATAATCGATATATATAGAAAGAGAGAAAATGGGGGAAAGTATGTTTTTAATTCACACTTAACCTATAGGAAAAAATAGTGTGGTTTTGCTGGCTTGCGATTTATTTTGCTGACTCTAAAACAGAGGCAGTCTTTCTTTATAAAAAAATGCCTGTAATGGAGGTGAAATAAATTGACCATTTTAACGTATGATTCATGGGAGAAGCCAAAGGATGAATTTATTGTAGATCCCCAATATAAAGGAGCCATAAATGTATTGAAATGGGCATACGAAGAATATGGGGATCAGCTTATCTATTCCTGTAGTTTTGGGATTGAGGGGATTGTACTGATTGATTTAATTTCGGCTATCAGACCTACAGCTAGGATAGTATTTCTAGATACAGGGCTTCATTTCCAAGAAACCTATGAATTAATCGAAAATATAAAACGAAAATATCCAAAGCTGCAAATCGAAATGAAAAAGCCTACCATATCTGTGGAGGAGCAAGCAAAACAATATGGAGAAAAACTATGGGAGAGACAGCCTGATCGTTGTTGCTATATGAGAAAAGTTCTCCCCCTTCGGGAAACATTATCAAATGCAACCGCTTGGATATCCGGACTTAGGAGGGAACAATCACCCTCAAGAAAAAATACCAATTTTATTAATAAGGATGAAACCTTTCAATCCATTAAAATTTGTCCCCTTATTCATTGGTCATGGAAGGATATTTGGAATTATGTGAAAGCACATCAATTGCCATACAACCCGCTCCACGATCAAGGGTATCCAAGTATCGGCTGCTGGCCATGTACATTACAAGGAGATATGGAAACAGGATCGAGATCAGGTCGTTGGGCCAACCAGGAAAAGACAGAATGTGGATTACATCAAAATTAATATAATCGATTCATTGAAAGGAGAATTTTTGCATGAGTCTCAGTCAACCACATGGAGGTAAACTGATTAATCGTTGGAATCCAGATTACGATTATGCCGATATTGCGCAATCAATAGAATTAGATGATATCGCATTCAGCGATTTGGAACTAATTGGGGTAGGAGCATATAGTCCATTAAAAGGTTTTCTTAGTGAGCAGGATTACCATTCCGTTCTTACTGACATGAGGTTATCGACAGGGGAACCATGGTCCATCCCGATTACTTTACTAACAACAGAAGAAAATGCCCAAACCTTTCAAATTGGTCAGTTCGTGAAACTAGAGAAAAACCAAACGGTCTACGGTGTGATCGAGGTAAGCGATATCTATCTTCCAGATAAAGAAAAAGAAGCTGAACTTGTTTATCGAACAACCGATCGTGAGCATCCTGGTGTAAAAAAATTATTTGAAAGAGATGTTGTCTACATTGGAGGAGACATCACACTAATAAAACGAATGGAAAGGGATCCATTTCCCGACTACTTCTATGATCCAGCCGAAACACGCAAGATATTTCGTGAGTTTGGCTGGGAGACTGTTGTCGGTTTTCAAACTAGAAACCCGGTTCATCGCGCCCATGAATATATTCAAAAGACAGCCCTAGAAATTGTTGATGGTCTCTTTTTACAACCACTTGTTGGTCAAACGAAGCAGGATGATATCCCAGCAGATGTACGCTTAAAGAGTTATCAAATATTACTAGAAAACTATTATTCAAAAGATCATGTATTTTTAGGAGTTTTTCCTGCAGCAATGAGATATGCCGGTCCTAGAGAAGCTGTGTTTCATGCCATGGTAAGGAAAAACTTTGGTTGCACCCATTTTATTGTCGGGCGTGATCATGCAGGTGTCGGTAATTATTATGGCACCTATGACGCTCAAAAAATATTTAGCCATTTTACACAAGAAGAACTTGGCATCACCTTACTCTTTTTTGAACATAGCTTTTATTGCAAAAAATGTGGCAGCATGGCTACAGCTAAAACATGTCCACATGATGCTAGTGACCATGAAATACTTTCAGGAACAAAGGTAAGGGAAAAGCTAAGAAATGGAGAATCACTCCCACCAACATTTAGTCGTCCTGAAGTAGTTGATATTTTAATTTCCGGGCTTCGAGAAAAGGTTGTGTGAAAAAAGGAGAAATCCGTTCAAAGGGAGGTAAGCCTAATGGGGAAGGTTTTCATAGTTGGGGCAGGCCCAGGAGATGTGGACTTAATCACAGTAAAGGGCCTCACTTGTATCCAAAAAGCAGATGTTATTTTGTATGATCGCTTAATCAATAAGGAACTTCTTTTGCATGCTAAAAAAGGGGCTGAACTTATTTTCTCAGGAAAGCTTCCAGGTTTTCATAAGAATAAACAAGAAATCATTCATCAACAATTAGTCAAATTTGCAAAAAGAGGAAAAATTGTCACTCGTTTAAAAGGAGGAGACCCTTTCGTTTTTGGTAGAGGAGCAGAAGAAGCGCAGATTCTAGCCGAACAGGGAATTCCATTTGAAATTGTTCCAGGCATTACCTCCGGGTTTGCAGCACCTGCTTATGCTGGCATTCCGGTGACCCATCGTGATTTTAGCTCTAGTTTTGCCATCGTTACGGGTCATATGAAGGCAGGGAAAGATGATGATATTCGGTGGCAACATTTAGCTCAAGGTGTTGATACACTTGCAATTTATATGGGGGTTGGTCAATTAGCTTATATTTGTCAGCAACTCATAAAGGCTGGGCGTTCCCCTCATACTCCTGTTGCCATGATCTATTGGGGCACAACCAATCTGCAAAGAACCATTACAGGAACACTCGCTACGATTGCAGACATAGCGAGCGAAGAAAATATTAAAAATCCAAGTATGATTGTGATTGGTGAGGTTGTTCGGTTACGTGAAAGCATTCAATGGTTTGAGCAAACTCAACAACCTCCTCAACAAATGTCGGTGATTGGGTAAAGAGGGGAGGAAGAATTTCATTGCAAGCAATCCTCTATATTAGCCATGGTAGTCGATTAAAAGCAGGTGTGAAAGAAGCCACTGATTTTATTCAACAATGCCAGCGGCAAATGAACGTAAATATTCAAGAAATATGCTTCTTGGAACTAGTGAAACCAAGTATCGCAGAAGGGATTGAAAACTGTATACAACAAGGGGCAACCCACATTGCTGTTGTTCCTCTTCTCCTTTTAACAGCCGTTCATGCGAAAAAGGATATTCCTTATCAACTTAAAAAAGCAAAAGAAAAATATCCACAAATTGACTTTGCGTACGGGTCTCCCTTGGGGATTCAACCCAAATTAATGGAGAGTCTATATGATCAATTAATGGCACAAAAATGGGAGATTCGCAAGAATGCAGAAATCCTCATCGTAGGGAGAGGAAGCAGTGATCCAGAAGTAAAGCGTGATTTAAATGAAATTGCCTCTCGCTTTCAAGAGACATATCGTTTACCAGCCGTTCATGTGTGCTTTCTATATGGAGCTACTCCCCATTTTGATGAAACCGTAGCTGCTTTAATAACTGAAAAGAAACAGATTATTATTCTTCCCTATTTATTATTTAATGGATTATTGATCGACGGAATAAGAAGAAAAATAAAAGATTATGGGGATAAGATTTGTCTCTGTGAGACTTTAGGACATCATCCAAATGTACAAACAGCTCTCTTAGAGCGTATCCGTGAATTACTTCCAAATAAAGAGAAACAATGGGTGATCTAGCATGGAGGCTTATCCGATCATGTTGAATCTAACAGGAAAAAAAGTAGTTGTGATTGGTGGTGGGTCTGTTGCCCACAGGAAAATCATTGAGTTACTACAGGCTGGTGCGATTGTGACAGTGGTCAGTCCTCATTTACATCCCAAACTTGACCCATACTATCGGTGTCAGAAATTCCAATGGCGGAAGAAAAAATTTGAGCCAGTAGATATAGAGGATGCGATGATGGTGATTGCGGCAACCAATCAAAAGAAGGTGAATGAAAGGGTCTGTCAGGCTGCTTCTAGTTGGCAACTACTAAATGTTGTGGATCAATCGGAACTAGGGAATTTCCATGTTCCCGCAAAACTATCAAGAGGGAAGCTCACAATCGCTGTTTCGACCAATGGGGCTAGTCCTATTCTTGCACAAACGATCCGGAATGAGATTAGTGAATTCTATCATGACTCATTTGAAGAGTATCTTCACTTTCTTTCACTTGCTCGCAAGCACATAAAAAAACATGTGTCAGATATAGTCGAAAGAAAAAGATTATTAAAAGAATTAACAGAAAAAGACTATCGAGAATCAGTGGAGAAACAAAAAGATTTTTTAGAAAGGGTGGTTCATTCCAATGAGCAATCAGAAGAAAAATTTGGAACAAGCGATTGAAACCGTAAAGGGGCATCTTAGTACGATGAAATATGGATCGATTACATTAATTGTTCAAGATCAACATGTGGTACAAATTGAAAAAAACGAAAAAATTCGCCTAAAATAGCGAATAAAGATTTTAGCCGTGTGAGGTGGATAATTTTTGCAACTTCAAGCAATCAATAGTCCTTTTAGTCAAGAACAAATTGAGGTGTTGAACCAGGTTCTACCAACCTTAACAGAAGGACAACAATTATGGTTAAGTGGTTATTTAACCGCTTCTTATGGAAATACCACTTTGACTGCATCTAAAAACGGCATCAGCCAATTACAACCGTCAGTAGCAGCCGAAAATAAGCAAAAGACAAAAGAAGTGACCATTCTTTACGGTTCCCAGACAGGGAATGGCCAAAGATTGGCAGAAGAGTTGTCCCAGAGACTAGGGCATGGAGGATACCAAGTCACGTTATCTTCCATGAATGAATTTAAAACCAATCAGTTAAAAAAGCTTTCCTTTTTATTTCTGATTGTCAGTACCCATGGGGAAGGGGATCCTCCTGACAATGCGATCCCTTTTTATGATTTCTTAAATGGGCGAAGAGCACCAAAATTGAATGATTTGTATTTCTCAGTTCTTTCACTAGGGGATAGTTCATATGAATTTTTCTGCGAAACAGGTAAAAAAATGGATCAACGGTTAGAAGAATTAGGCGGAAAAAGAATATGTCCCCGTGTGGATTGTGATTTAGATTTTGATGAACCGGCAGCCGAATGGTTCGATTCTGTCACAAACCAGTTGAATGAACTCCTATTAGAGAATTCTGGTTCATCACAGATATCACCTGCCCAATCTGCTCATCTAAGCGTAGAAGAATCAAGCTATTCACGAAAAAACCCGTTCAAAGCAGAGGTGTTAGAAAATATAAATCTGAATGGGCGAGGATCCAATAAGGAGACACGTCATCTGGAATTATTGATTGAGGATTCTGGATTTGAATTCAAACCCGGGGATAGCTTGGGTATTTATCCGGAAAATGATCCGGAATTAGTTGATTTCATAATGGCTGAATTGGGTTGGCATCCTGAGGAATTAGTTTCAATCAATAAACAAGGGGAGAAGCGTCCTTTACAAGAGGCCTTGCGACATCATTTTGAAATAACGGTACTGACAAAACCATTATTAGAAAAGATGGCTCAAATCCATCCCCATGAACGACTGGCTGAACTTCTCAAGCCAGAACATAAAGAGGAACTGAAGGCTTATATGGAAGCTCGTGATCTTTTAGATATGATCCGTGATTTTTCACCTTGGGATATCCAACCAGAACCTTTCGTTCAACATTTACGAAAGATGCCTGCCAGATTATATTCGATTGCAAGTAGTTATCAAGCGAATCCAGAGGAAGTTCACTTAACTATTAGTAAAGTTCGATATGAAGCACATAGCCGTTTGCGCCATGGGGTTTGTTCTGTTCAATGTGCGGAGCGGATCAGACCTGGTGATTACCTACCTGTTTATGTTCACGAAAACCCCAACTTTAAACTGCCGGAAGATCCGGATGCACCGATTATTATGATCGGACCAGGTACAGGGGTAGCGCCATTTCGAGCATTTCTTGAGGAAAGAGAAGTAACGGAAGCAACAGGGAAAAGTTGGTTGTTCTTTGGTGACCAGCATTATGTGACCGATTTTCTTTATCAAATTGACTGGCAAAGATGGTTGAAAATCGGTACTCTTACCCAAATGGATATCGCCTTTTCCCGAGATACAGAAGAAAAAGTCTATGTCCAACATCGGATGCTGGAAAAAAAGCAAGAATTATATAAATGGCTAAAAGAAGGAGCTTATTTATATATTTGCGGAGATGAGAAACATATGGCTCATGATGTTCATGCTACACTCCTTACGATTTTGGAAGAAGAAGGAGGAATGACGTCTAAAGAGGCGGAAGAGTATCTTACTCAATTGTTGCAAGAGAAGAGGTACCAGCGGGATGTTTATTAGAAACGTGAAAGGAGCGGAGATAACTTGGCCAAAGATTATCCTTTATCTACCCAAGATGGACCACCAAGTGATGTGGAGCGAATTAAAATCGAGAGTAATTATTTACGGGGCACAATTGCTGAAACACTAGAGGATCCTATTACGGCAGGAATTCCTGATGATGATAACCGTTTAATGAAATTTCATGGCAGTTATTTACAGGATGACAGGGATGTGCGGAACGAGCGGCAAAAGCAAAAATTAGAGCCTGCCTATCAATTCATGGTGCGAGTAAGAGCGGCTGGTGGCGTTGTATCAGCTGATCAATGGCTTGTAATGGACGAAATAGCGAATCTATATGCGAATGGGAGCCTAAAACTAACAACAAGACAATCTTTTCAAATGCATGGCGTTTTAAAATGGAATATGAAAAAGACGATTAAAGAAATCAATCAGGCTTTAATGGAGACATTAGCTGCTTGTGGTGATGTTAATCGAAATGTGATGTGCAGTCCGAATCCGTATGCCTCAGAAATTCATCTGGAGGTATATGAATGGGCACAAAAATTGAGTCAATATCTTTCACCGCAAACACGTGCTTACCATGAAATATGGCTTGACGATGAGAAAGTTGTCGACAGTTCTATAAAGGAGGAAGACGTTGAGCCGATTTATGGTCCTACGTATTTACCGAGAAAATTTAAAATTGGTCTTGCCGTCCCTCCTTCCAATGATGTGGATGTGTATTCACAAGATTTAGGCTTTATCGCGATCGTAGAGAATCACAAACTTCAGGGCTTTAATGTTAGTGTCGGTGGGGGGATGGGTTCCACCCATGGGGATAAAAAAACATACCCGCAAATCGGGAGAATAATTGGCTTCTGTCAGCCCGAACAAATCATCGATGTTGCTGAAAAAATCGTTACCATTCAGCGCGATTTTGGAAATCGTTCTGTCCGAAAAAATGCTCGCTTTAAATATACGATTGATAAAAGAGGGATTCCCTGGCTCATCGATGAATTGCATACACGGCTTGGATGGGAGCTGCAACCAGCCCGTTTCTTTCAATTTGATCATAATCGCGATCGGTATGGTTGGGTAAAAGGCTTGAGTAATCAATGGCATTTTACTCTTTTTATCCAAAATGGACGAATTAAAGATTGGGAACAGTATCCGCTTATGACGGGTTTAAGAGAAATAGCGAAAATCCATACAGGAGATTTTAGGCTGACCCCCAATCAAAACTTAATTATCGGCAACATATCTGAAACGATAAAACCTCAAATTGAAGCGCTGATCCAACAATACGGATTAACAGATGGAAAACATCATACAGCATTACGTAGAAATTCGATGGCCTGTGTCGCTTTTCCGACCTGTGGTCTTGCGATGGCTGAATCTGAACGCTATTTACCGGCCTTACTTGATAAAATTGATGTGATTTTAGACGAGGCGGGTCTTCGTGAAGAAGAGATCGTCATCCGTATGTCTGGTTGTCCCAATGGATGTTCAAGACCTGCCCTGGCAGAGATCGGTTTTATCGGGAAAGCCCCCGGAAAATATAACGTCTATTTAGGAGGCGGTTTTACTGGGGACCGTTTAAACAAACTCTATCGTGAAAATATCGGTGAGGCGGAAATATTAAGTGAATTAAAGCCAATTATCCATCATTATGCGAAAGAACGGCTAGAAAAGGAACGATTTGGAGATTTTGTCATCCGTACAGGATATGTGAAAGAGGTTCATTCAGGTCTTGATTTTCATGATGAATAGGTCGTAATTGGAAATTTTTTAAAAAAATTTCCAATTATCTCTTGTTATTTAACATAATTAATCATATACTGTTACTATGCTTATTCTTCTAGCCCATTTCAATGGGGAGTAAAGCAAAGAAAACTTGAATAAATGATTTCATTCTTATCAAGAGAGGTCGAGGGAATGGCCCGATGACACCTCAGCAACCACCGTTTCATGGAAAGGTGCTAAATCCAGCAAGTTGGAGACAACTTGGAAGATAAGAAGAATCCTTTTTATAGAAAAGGGCCTTCTTCTTATCGGAGTGGGCTCTTTTTGTTTAAACAATAAAAGCGACCATTCCAAAAATTTTCGAATACAAGCCGGGGAGGGTAGTCAATTGGGATTACTAGAACGTCTCAAAGAGGATATTTTAATTGGAGATGGTGCAGCAGGTACTCTATTATATTCGTATGGCATTGATCGTTGTTTTGATCAATTGAATCTCACACATCCCGATGAAGTGCTCCGGATACACCAAGCTTATATTGAAGCTGGTGCAGACCTGATTCAGACAAATACGTATGGGGCTAATTATTTGAAGCTATCAAGATATGGCTTAGAGGATGAAGTTACCAAGATAAACCGCGCTGCTGTCCGTCTGGCCAAACAAGCAGTCACGGATGAAACTTATATACTTGGAACGATCGGGGGAATCCATGGGACAGGTCCCCATTTTGAGGTAACGGAGGAAATAACGCGAAGTTTTCGAGAACAGCTATACGCTTTGCTCCTTGAAGGAGTCGACGGGCTGATTCTAGAAACCTATTATGATTTAGAGGAACTGACAACCGTTTTAAAGATAGCCCGGGATGAATCAGATTTACCGATCGTGGCAAATGTGACAATGCATGAGCCTGGAGTGTTGCAGAATGGAATAGCTCTTGCAGATGCATTAAAACAGCTTGATGATTTAGGAGCAGATGTCGTGGGCATCAATTGCCGACTTGGTCCCTATCATATGGTTCATGCCTTAGAGTCTGTTCCATTATCTAAGACAGCTTATTTAGCAGCCTATCCAAATGCCAGTTTACCAGAATTTGAAGATGGCAAATTTACTTACAAAACAGAACCTGCTTATTTTACAGATTTTGTCCGCCGTTTTCGTGATCAAGGGGTTCGGCTAATCGGCGGCTGTTGCGGAACAACGCCAGATCATATAAAGGCTTTAGCCAATGGAAAAAAAGGATTGCAGCCGTTGCGGGAAAAGCAGGTCCCTACACAAAAACGGATTGTAGTAAAGGAGAAAAATCAAAAGCAAGAACAATCATTATATGAGAAAGTACAGACAAAACATTCGATTATCGTCGAATTAGATACACCTAAACATCTTGATACGAAGCCATTTTTTAAAGGGGCTCAAGCATTAAAGGATGCTGGTATTGATGCGCTGACCCTAGCGGATAACTCATTAGCTACACCGCGTATATGTAACACAACAATGGCATCGCTCGTAAAAAGGGAAATTGGCTTGAATTCATTAGTCCATATTACTTGTCGGGATCGCAATTTAATTGGTTTGCAATCCCATTTAATGGGACTGCACACATTAGGTATCCGCGATATTTTGGCCATTACAGGCGATCCAACAAAGATTGGCGATTTTCCCGGGGCCACATCGGTATATGATGCTACTTCATTTGAATTAATAAAACTGATTAAGCAATCGAATGAAGGAATCTCTTTTTCTGGAAAATCGCTTAGGCAGAAAACGAATTTCCATGTGGCAGCCGCCTTTAATCCGAATGTTCGTAATCTTGGAAAATCAGTGGAACGGATGGAGAAAAAAGTAAGTTATGGGGCGGATTATTTTTTGACCCAACCCATTTTTTCTCGGGAAAAAATCATCGAGGTTGGAGAGGCAACAAAGCATTTGAACGCTCCAATTTATATCGGCATCATGCCGCTCGTATCCGCTAGGAATGCAGAATTCCTGCATAATGAAGTTCCAGGGATCAAGCTCCCAGATGAAATTAGAAGTAGAATGGCGAAGACAGAAGGGAATCCACAACAAGCCAAGCAGGAAGGCCTTGCCATTGCAAAAGAATTAATTGATACAGCTTTGGACTATTTTAAAGGATTCTACTTAATTACACCTTTTATCCAGTATGAATTATCCGTTGAATTAGCTACTTATATTCAACAAAAAATAGAAAACATCCATAGAAAACAAATTTTACATGAAAAGAAAACAGGGAGGAATATCATATGACACACATAACATCATCTACTATTGGCTATCCAAGAATTGGGGAACAACGGGAATGGAAAAAAACATTGGAAAAATATTGGAATGGAACGATATCTAAGCAAGAATTATTAGAAACCACAAAGGAAATCCGTTTGAATGGATTAAGAAAGCAAAAGGAAAAAGGAATTGATCTAATTCCTGTTGGTGATTTCTCCTTGTATGATCATGTGCTCGATACTTCCCTTATGTTCGGAATTATCCCACAACGCTTTCAAAATAACAGTTTAGGATCCTCCTCTTTAGATACGTACTTTGCTATCGCCCGAGGAACGAAGGAGGCGTATGCCTCTGAAATGACAAAATGGTTTAATACCAATTATCATTATATTGTTCCTGAATTTGATGATGCCAAGCCGATTTTAACGGAAAATCGACTGCTCCACTTTTATAAAGAGGCAAAAGAGGAGTTAGGGATTGAGGGGAAACCTGTTATACTTGGCCCTATTTCATTTTTAAAACTAGGGAAAGGCTATAAGGAAGCCGATTTTCAAGCTCTATTAGAAACCTTCCTTCCATTGTATATCCAGGTTTTAAAAGAATTGGAAACAGAGGGAGTTACTTGGGTACAAATCGATGAGCCCATTTTAGTAACGGATTTGTCCGAAACAGATTTCGCCTATATCAAACAAGCTTACGAGTCGATTGCAAAGGCTGTTCCAAACATCAAACTTATCTTACAAACGTATTTTGAATCGGTTACCCATTATGAAGAAGTCGTGAAACTGCCAGTTGCTGCTTTAGGCCTTGATTTTGTCCATGGCAAAACGTTGGAATTACTACAACAATTCGGTTTTCCTCAAGATAAACAACTATTCGCCGGTGTGATTGATGGGCGCAATGTTTGGCGGCAGGATTTGGAAGAAACATGGGGCTTATTGGAAGCAATCCAACAAATTATTGATAAAGAGCGAATCATCGTCCAGCCTTCTTGTTCCTTGTTACATGTTCCAATTACGAAGCATTTGGAACAGACATTAGATCCAATTATTAAAGGTGGTTTATCTTTTGCAGATGAAAAACTGACAGAAATTGCGGTATTAGCGGATGGGTTACAAAACGGGAAAGAAAAGGTATTGGAAGAGATCCATGAGAGTAAGACTGCTTTACAAGCATTAAATCAGTCCCATTATCGCGGAAAATCAAGACAAACGGTAGATCGTCATGAGTGGCAAGCAGAACGTCCAGCTCCATTCCAACAAAGGATAGAAGAACAACGAACAGAATTGCAGCTTCCTCTATTACCAACCACAACGATCGGCAGTTTACCGCAAACAGCCGAAGTTCGGAAGCAAAGATTGAAATGGAGAAGGGGAGATGTACCTACCCAAGAATATGAGCAATTTATTCAAAAGGAAATGAAAAAATGGATTAAGATTCAAGAAGATATTGGTTTAGATGTTTTGGTACATGGTGAGTTTGAACGTACCGATATGGTGGAATATTTTGGAGAAAAATTAAATGGTTTCCAAGTGACGAAATATGGATGGGTTCAGTCCTATGGCTCACGCTGTGTTAAACCACCTTTAATTTTCGGAGATGTTTCCTTCCAAAATCCGATGACTGTTAAAGAAAGCGTCTATGCGCAGTCATTAACAGATAAGCATGTGAAAGGAATGCTTACAGGACCAGTGACGATTTTAAATTGGTCCTTTGTACGCGATGATATTCCTGAGTTCGATGTGCTAAATCAGATTGCAATAGCGTTGCGGAGTGAAATCGAAGAGCTCGAAAAAAATAATATCAAGATCATCCAAGTGGATGAACCAGCACTACGAGAAGGACTCCCATTAAAGAAAGCGGATTGGAATACTTACTTAGATCATGCCGTCTATGCTTTTAGACTGGCAACGGCCACAGTGAAGAATAGTACGCAAATTCATACGCATATGTGCTATTCAAGTTTTGGCGATATTTACGATGCGATCAATCGTTTAGATGCCGATGTAATTTCAATTGAAACATCGAGAAGCCACGGGGAATTAATCTCCACATTTGAAGAAAATACGTATGAGAAGGAAATTGGTTTAGGGGTATACGATATTCATAGCCCAAGGGTTCCTACGAAAGAGGAGATTAAGCATAATATTCAGCGCGCCCTGGCTACCATTCCAGTGAAACAATTTTGGATCAATCCTGATTGCGGATTGAAAACGAGAAAAGAAGAAGAAACGATTGCTGCTTTAGAAATCATGGTGGAAGCAGCGAAGGAAATTAGAGAGGAACAACTGCACTCCTTGGAAAAGTAATGGAATGAATAATCTTGTCAAGATTATTGAAAAGGATCTGTTAACATTCAAAAAACAGATGAGAAGAGATCAAGTCTCTCTCATCTGTTTTTTTGAGAGTTATTTTCAAATTTTAAATATACAGAGCAGTCAATAGGCTATTGTTGTATTCGAAAATAAAAGCCTATATACTAGTAGAGGATGTTCAAAAAGTCCGGTAAAAATTTTTGAACACCACTAGTAGAATGAATGCAAAGTTTTATGCGTATTTTTACAAGTAAATGAGACGTAAGGATAAAGTTAGAAAGGGGATTTTCATGAACGAGAAGCAACGTTTAGAAAGTCAACAAGTTCAGAGTCCAAAGAATAAGGAAGAAAAGGATTATAGCAAGTATTTCCAAACTGTCTATATGCCGCCATCTCTTAAAGATGCAAGACGGAGAGGAAAGGAAGACATTAAATATCATGATGATTTTGACATAGATGAACGTTTTAAAGAAATGGGAAATGGCCGTAAATTCTATATTCGTACTTATGGCTGTCAAATGAATGAACATGATACAGAGGTTATGGCTGGTATTTTCATGGGGCTCGGATATCAAGCAACCGAAACGGTTGAAGATGCCGATGTGATTTTAATGAACACTTGTGCCATCAGAGAAAATGCGGAAAATAAGGTATTCGGTGAATTAGGGCATTTAAAGCATTTGAAAATGGAAAAACCGGAACTTTTATTAGGTGTTTGTGGTTGTATGGCCCAACAAGAATCAGTCGTCAACAGAATATTGGAAAAGCATCCTTTTGTCGATATGATTTTTGGCACCCATAATATCCACCGTCTTCCTGAAATATTGCATGAGGCTTATATGTCTAAGGAGATGGTTGTGGAAGTATGGTCAAAAGAAGGGGATGTCATTGAAAACCTTCCGAAAGTCCGGGCAGGCAAAATAAGGGCATGGGTGAATATCATGTATGGTTGTGATAAATTCTGTACCTACTGCATTGTTCCTTATACAAGAGGGAAAGAAAGAAGTAGACGCCCAGAGGATATCATTCAAGAGGTGCGTCAATTAGCTGCCCATGGTTATCAAGAAATCACTTTACTTGGACAGAATGTAAATGCATATGGGAAAGATTTTGATGATATCGATTATCACTTTGGCGATTTAATGGACGATCTACGAAAAATAAACATCCCACGCATTCGTTTTACGACAAGTCATCCACGCGATTTTGATGATCATTTAATTGAAGTATTAGCCCATAAAGGAAATCTTGTTGAACATATTCATTTACCAGTGCAATCAGGTTCCAGTGCGATGCTGAAAATAATGGGACGTAAGTATACAAGAGAACAATTTTTAGAACTTGTAAGAAAAATAAAAAAAGCCATACCGGATGTATCTCTTTCAACCGATATCATTGTTGGCTTTCCCAATGAGACAGATGAACAGTTTGAGGAAACGATGTCCCTTTATCGTGAAGTCGGTTTTGAAACAGCCTATACTTTTATATATTCAGCAAGAGAAGGCACTCCTGCAGCCAAAATGAAGGATAATGTCTCCATGGAAGTGAAGAAAGAGCGGCTCCAACGCTTAAATGCATTAGTTAATGACTTCTCACGAAAAGCCATGGAAGCCCATAAAGGCCAAATTGTTGAAGTATTAGTAGAAGGGGAAAGTAAAAATAATCCTGAAGTGCTTTCCGGATATACAAGAAAAAATAAATTAGTTAACTTCAAAGGACCAAAATCTGCGATTGGCCATTTGGTTCAAGTTAAAATTACCGAAGCGAAAACATGGACACTAAATGGAGAAATGGTCGATGTACAAGAAGCGGTTGAGGTGATCTAGTATGAAAAAATATACAAAAGACGATATTATACAGCAAGCACATGAGCTGGCAACGATGATTGCGAACACAGAGGAAGTTGATTTTTTTAAACGAGCTGAAGCACAAATTAATGAAAATCAAAAAGTTCGTGAAATGATTGCAAGTATTAAAAGTTTACAAAAACAAGCCGTTAATTTTCAACATTATGGGAAAGAAAACGCCTTGCAACTAGTTGAAAAAAAGCTGGAGAAATTAGAAGAAGAGTTAGATGAGATTCCAATCGTTCAAGAGTTTAAACAATCACAAGTTGATGTGAATGATTTGCTGCAAATGGTTTCCTCTGCCATCTCCAATAAAGTAACAGATGAAATATTACTTTCGACTGGCGGCAATTTATTGACGGGAGAAACGGGGTCCAAAATTAAAAACAGCCCATCAAGCTGTTAAATAAGAAAAGCGCAAGCGCCTTGTTCAGCCCCGACAAGCAAATGTTCCTGAACCTAGGAAGGGCGATCTTTCCCTTCATAGGTTCAGGGTTATTTGACCTCGAGGGGCTGGGCGCTGGAGCTAGATCCAAACATTAGCCAATTTTTATACTTTCTTACCTTTTAAGAAAAGCGCAAGGCGCCCGTAATCGTCGACAAGCAAATGTTCTGAGACAAGAAAAGTCCGGTCTTGACTTTTATTGTCTCAGGTTATTTGACCTCGAGCCGATGGCGCCTGGAGCTAGATCCAAACATTAGCCAATTTTTATACTTTCTTACCTTTGAACAAAAGCGCAATCGCCCGTTTAATGGATGAACGGCTAATTTTGCGCCGTCCTGGCGCAACGCCGTTCTGACCAACATCCTGTGGGCCTCCGCACCTTTCTCAACATTTTCCATTTCCAACATACCATATCTTAGGCGCAAAAAAGTTATGGTCTTAGGAAATGAGCACAATCATCTAGGTAAATGCATAGGATGAAGGGAAAATGAATGAGGAGGTTCGCTCGAATGGCAGATTACAGAGAAATTATTACAAAAGCGGTCGTTGCGAAGGGGCGTAAATTTACGAAAGCCAATTACACCATTACCCCGCCGCATCATCCTTCGAGCATTTTAGGCTGCTGGATTATCAATCATAAATATGAAGCGCGTAAAGTCGGCAAAAAAGAAGTCGAGGTCAGCGGTTCTTTTGATATCAATGTTTGGTATTCCCACCATGATAACACCAAAACATCTGTTGCAACTGAGAGGGTAGATTACAAAGATATACTCAAGCTTCATTACAGAGATCCTGATTGCATGGATGACCGACAAGTGTTAGCAAATGTTTTACAACAGCCTAATTGCGTCGAAGCCGTTATTTCCAAAAAAGGGAACAAAATTCTTGTGACAACGGAAAGAGAATTTCAGGTCGATGTCATTGGTGAAACAAAAGTTTGTGTCGAAGTTCATTATGATAAATGTTCAGACGATGATGAGTATGATTTACATGAAGAATTATCAGACAGTGAACTAGAAGACATTAATCCTGATTTTCTGACAGCGGATGAAGAAAATGATTAAGCCGGGAGCTCATTTCCCGGTTTTTTCTTATTGCAAGTCTTTGCATTCACCTGACAAAAAGACATTTTTTACGATAAGATTGAGGATTCATGTTAGTGATTGAATATTACTTGATATGTTATACTAGAATCGACATAGTTTTTCAGAGAAAGGAAATCGGTACATATGGCTCAATATACTCCGATGATACAGCAATATTTAAAAATAAAGGCAGAATATCAGGATGCCTTTTTGTTTTTTCGTTTAGGAGATTTTTATGAAATGTTTTTTGAAGATGCGTTAAAGGCATCCCAGGTTTTGGAAATCACATTAACGAGTAGAGATGGTGGAGGTGAAGAGAAAATCCCTATGTGCGGTGTTCCTTATCACGCCGCCTCAGGTTATATTGAACAACTCATTGATAAAGGCTATAAAGTAGCGATTTGCGAACAAACGGAAGATCCAAAGCAAGCGAAAGGTGTAGTAAAACGAGAGGTCATTCAATTAATTACCCCTGGGACGGTCATGGATGAAAAAGGCTTGCCTGACAAAGAAAATAACTATATTGCCTCTGTTTCATTTTATAAAGAACAAGGGTATGCCATTGCTTACACAGATTTGTCAACGGGAGAAAGTAAAGCCCTGCTTCTAGAAGATTCTATGGAAAGATTATTAAATGAAATAGTATCGCTAGGTGCCAAGGAAATTGTTGTAGATCCGAGTTTTGATCCTGATGAAATAAAAATCATTCAGACACGTTGTAACGCGGTCATCTCATTTGAAAATGAAGTGGATCTTATTCAGGAATTTACCGAAATGGTTAAGCAGCTTCATAAGGAAAAATTAAAAAAGACTGCACAAAGACTCTTACACTATTTAAAAAGGTCTCAAAAACGAAGTCTGCATCATCTACAACCATTTACTGAATATGAACTGAATCATTATATGAAAATTGATTATTTTTCTAAACGAAATCTCGAAATTTCGGAGTCTATACGAGGAAAAAACAATAAGGGAACACTATTATGGTTATTGGATGAAACGGTTACAGCAATGGGAGGCCGACTATTAAGACAATGGATAGATCGCCCCCTCATTGATGAAAGCAAAATTATGCAACGTTTAGATATGGTTGAAACTTTACTCGATCATTATTTCGAGCGGGAGGATATGCGCGAGAAATTGACAGGGGTCTATGATTTAGAACGGCTTTCTGGCAGGGTGGCATTCGGTAATGCCAATGCTCGAGACTTTATCCAATTGAAGAAATCCTTAAGGCAAATCCCGGCTATTAAACAATTAACCGAACAGCTAGAACAAGATTTTGCCAAACAATTAGCGGACCAACTTGATCCTTGTGAGGAATTAGTCACACTTTTAGACGAGGCCATTGTCGACAATCCTCCAATTTCTGTAAAAGAAGGTAACCTTATTAAAGACGGGTTTCACCAAGAACTAGATCAGTATCGAGATGCAAGTAGGAATGGGAAACACTGGATTGCGCAATTGGAGAAGGATGAGCGGGAGAAAACAGGAATAAAATCATTAAAAGTTGGGTTTAATCGGGTGTTTGGTTATTATATTGAAGTCACAAGAGCGAATATCCATCTTCTTCAGGACCCACGTTATGAACGAAAACAAACATTAGCCAACTCTGAAAGATATATCACGCCCGAATTAAAAGAGAAGGAAGCCTTAATCCTGCAAGCAGAGGAAAAAAGTATAGAACTAGAATATGAATTATTTCTTCATATTAGAGAGTCTGTCCAATCCTATATAAAGAGAATTCAGCAAACGGCGAAAATCATCAGTATGCTGGATGTTTTTCAATGCTTTGCTACTATTAGTGAAGAGCGTCATTATAAGCGTCCGACCTTCAATTCCAAACGAAGAATTGTTATAAAGGATGGTCGACATCCGGTCGTCGAAAAGGTAATGGATTCGAACAGTTATGTACCGAATGATTGTTACATGAGTGATCAGAGGGAAATGCTTCTCATTACGGGACCAAATATGTCTGGTAAAAGTACTTATATGAGACAAATCGCTTTAATCTCTGTTATGGCTCAAATGGGCTGTTTTGTTCCTGCGGAAACGATTGAGATTCCTATTTTTGATCAAATCTTTACACGCATTGGAGCGGCGGATGACTTAATATCGGGACAAAGTACCTTTATGGTTGAAATGCTTGAAGCCAAAAATGCGCTTATTCATGCAACCAATAATAGTTTAATTTTATTTGATGAAATCGGACGCGGTACATCTACTTATGACGGCATGGCATTAGCTCAAGCCATTATTGAATATATTCATGAACATATAGGAGCGAAAACCCTTTTCTCAACCCATTATCATGAATTAACGGCATTAGAAGAAAATTTACCAAAATTAAGCAATATACATGTAAGTGCAATGGAGCAACAAGGGAAGTTAGTATTTCTCCATAAGGTAAAGGATGGAGCAGCCGATCGGAGTTATGGGATTCATGTAGCCGAATTAGCAGAACTTCCAGCAAGTCTTATTCAGCGTGCCAATGAAGTTTTGGCTGAACTAGAAAAAACAGCGCATCATACAGAATTGGAAACAGCAGCGGCCATCGAACAAGAGAATGTTAACATTCAGGAACAGCTTACCTTTTTTGACCAGCCTAAAGAGAATCATTTTCGGAAATCAGACCAGAAAGTTTTGGAGAAAATCCGTCGGATTGATATATTAGAATTAACGCCAATGCAAGCGATGAATATACTCTATGAGATAAAGAAGCAACTTAAATAATTTAAGTGAAAGCTAGGTGGGATGGACATGCCTGAGATCATTGAATTGGATGATATTCTTTCGAATAAAATAGCTGCAGGAGAGGTGGTGGAACGTCCTGCCTCTGTTGTAAAAGAATTGGTCGAAAATGCGATTGATGCGAATAGCACCATTATTGAAATTGATGTGGAGGAAGCCGGTCTAGGTAAAATTCGCGTGTTAGATAATGGAGATGGCATTGCCGAAGAAGATATCCTGCGCGCTTTCAAACGACATGCTACAAGTAAAATAAAAAATGAAAATGACCTTTTTCGAATTCGAACATTAGGATTCAGGGGGGAGGCTCTTCCAAGTATCGCATCCGTATCAATGATTGAACTCGTTTCGGCAAAAGCAGGAAAGCCCGGAACGAAGATTTGTTTAGAAGCTGGAAAATTAGTCAGTCAAGAGAAGTCATCGGCTCGGGTCGGAACAGATCTTATTGTTTCTGATTTATTTTTTAACACACCTGCCCGCTTAAAATATATGAAAACCATTCATACTGAAATTGGTCATATTTCCGATATTGTGAATCGATTGGCTCTCGCACATCCAGAAATTTCATTTCGACTTCGTCATCATGAAAGAGTGTTATTACAAACAAATGGAAGTGGTGATATCAGGCAGGTATTGGCCGCTATTTACGGGATGAATATAGCAAGAAAGATGATTCCTATTGAAGCGCAATCCCTCGATTTTACATTAACAGGTTGGGTTTCGCTGCCGGAAATGACTCGTGCTTCCCGAAATTATATATCGACGATGGTGAATGGGCGTTTTATTAAGAATTACTCCTTAGTGAATGCCATTATGGATGGATACCACACTTTATTACCGATCAATCGTTACCCGATTGTTTTACTGTCGATTGAAATGGATCCTTTATTAGTGGATGTCAATGTTCATCCAGCTAAAATGACGGTTCGTCTTAGCAAAGAAATGGAGCTTCACCAGTTGATATCTACCTGCATAAAAAAGGCATTTCAACAACAATCGTTAATACCAGCAGGAAATATGACAAAAAATAGAAGCGAACAGAAAACGGAGCAAACCACTTTTGTTTTAGAAGATAGCAAGCCAAACAAGCCTCTTGTCCCCACTCCAAAAAAGGAGATATCAACGGATAAGAGAGGTCTTGAGCAGCAAATCCTTCCTTCTAAAGAAATAAACAATCCGTATCAATCGGAGGAATTCAATGAGTTGCAAGGTTTTGTGGCCAAAGAGCCTGTTGCTCCAGAACCATCTTCTAAAGAGGAGAAACCAAAGGAATCGACTGATCGGATACCGCCCTTGTATCCAATTGGCCAATTGCATGGGACCTATATTTTAGCCCAGAATGAGCATGGCTTTTATATGATTGATCAACATGCGGCTCAGGAACGAATCAAGTATGAATATTTTAGAGAAAAGGTAGGACAAGTTGAAAATGAACTGCAGGAATTGCTTGTTCCATTACCGTTAGAATTTTCGGCAGATGAATATATTAAAGTGCAAGAGCATAAAGAAGAACTAGAAAAGGTCGGCATTATTTTAGAGGATTTTGGAATGAATAGTTTTATTGTTCGCTCTCATCCGAATTGGTTCCCAAAAGGATATGAAAAAGAAACGATTGAAGATTTAATTGAACAACTTCTTACGATGAAAAAAGTGGATATTAAAGCTTTATTAGAAGAAGCTGCTATCATGATGAGTTGCAAAGGATCAATAAAGGCGAATCATTTTTTGCGCCAGGATGAAATCCAAGCCTTGCTTCAAGAACTGCGGCAAACGGAAGACCCTTTTACATGTCCACATGGGAGACCAATTATGATTCATTTTTCAACGTATGAAATAGAAAAAATGTTTAAAAGAATTATGTAATAGGAAAAGGTTCTCCTGCTAAAACCGCCCGCGTCATTCGCCAGTACATCCTGGCAAGTTTTTGTCATACAACGTTCTT
Source organism: Lederbergia sp. NSJ-179 (assembly GCF_022867885.1). Classification (GTDB taxonomy): domain Bacteria; phylum Bacillota; class Bacilli; order Bacillales; family Bacillaceae_C; genus Lederbergia. Next base: position 79,476 of record NZ_JALIFP010000010.1, read on the forward strand.
AATTGATATATAGATATCCTTGAAGATGAGTTAAAATGAAATTATTGTTCATTCATTATGTTTAGGAGTGGTGATTAGATTGTACGCCTTGATGATTATTGCGGCTATTCTCATTTGTATCATTGCCCTAATCGGCACCCTGTTAGTGGGAAAAGAAGTGAGTACGAAACAAGAGCAATATGAGATGGAAGGCGATTCACTAAAAGAAGAGATTGCTAGATCTCATGAGTATGAATCGGCATCCTTAAAAACCAATATTAAATCATTAACATGGATTTATATATTCTTAGCTATCCTTGTGTTAGCGATTTCGATCGGAATTATGATTACCTTTTGAAGAAAAACATCTGGATTTCCAGATGTTTTTTTATGCGTTTAAGTTAAAAGTAATATCATTATGTAAACAAGAAAGTTACACGTATAGCTATTTGACAAGAGGAAAAGTATGATATTATATACTAAAGGATATGGATAGGAAAGCAGTGAAGGAAATTGCCAAACAAACAAAAGCGAACTGTGATTTCAGTAATCGGTCCAACCGCTGTTGGAAAAACGGAAATAAGCCTACAAATCGCGAAACAATTCGGTGGCGAAATTATTAGCGGGGATTCCATGCAAATTTATAGAGGGATGGATATCGGGACAGCAAAAATTAAGCTAAGTGAAATGAAAGGCATCCCTCATCACCTATTAGACATGAAAGATCCTTGTGAGTCCTTTTCCGCGGCTGAATTCCAGAAAATCGTGAGAAAAAAAATAGAAGAGGTTCATCGCCGCGGTCATCTTCCTATTCTTGTCGGGGGAACGGGGCTTTATATCCAATCTGTTTTGTATGATTATCAGTTTTCAGATGCTCCTGCTGATTTTGATTTTAGAAAAAAAATGGAGGAGTACGTCCAAGCTGGTCAGGCGATGGGTTTATACAATCAGTTACGATCGATTGATCCAGAAGCAGCAAAGAAAATTCATCCCAATAATCACCGTAGGGTCATTCGGGCTTTGGAGATCTTTTATTGTACAGGCAAAACAATGACAGAATTCCAGAAAAGTCAACAAAATATTCCTCTCTATAATGATGTTCTAATTGGTTTAACAATGGAGAGAGAGAAGTTATACCATCGAATTGATCAAAGAGTTGACAAAATGATAGAGGAGGGATTGGTAGAGGAGGTAAGGGATCTAATAAAAAAAGGAGTCAATCTTGAATGTCAAGCCATGAAAGCCATTGGTTATAAAGAAATATTTGATTATTTAGAGGCAAGAATTTCCTACGACCAAGCCATTACTTTACTGAAAAAACATTCACGGAATTATGCCAAACGTCAATTAACATGGTTTAGAAATAAAATGAATGCTCATTGGTTTGATTTAGACGACGAAAGGGAATACTGCAAAAAAATAGCTGAAATTCTCGCCTTTATTGCAGGAAAGCTTGAAATAAAATCGAATAATTAATTATAGAGATAAAATAGGAGGCCATTTTTATGAAATCATCTGTCAATATTCAAGATCAATTCCTAAATCAGCTTCGCAAGGAAGCCATCCCTGTTACCCTGTTCCTACTAAATGGATTTCAACTGCGCGGAAATGTAAAAGGTTTTGATAATTTTACAGTGTTATTTGAATCAGAAGGAAAACAACAACTGGTATTTAAACATGCTATTTCTACATTTTCACCGCAACGCAATATTCAAATCAAGTTTGAAGAATAAGTCTTGAAGGTAGGAAACCGTCCATTGAGAATCTCCTCGATGGACGGCTTCTTTCATTTTACGGTAAGAAAGCATAAAATTTGGCTAGTGTTGGATCTAGCTCCAGCGCCTAGCCCCTCGAGGTCAAATAACCTGAGACAATAAAAGTCAAAACCGGACTTTTCTTGTCTCAGAACATTTGCTTGTCGCCGATAGGCGGGCGCCTTGCGCTTTTCTTAAAAGGTAAGAAAGTATAAAAATTGGCTAGCGTTGAGAGCCAGCTCCAGCGCCTCAATTATAGGTGTTACTATTGGATTTATTTTTTCTTTTTTATACGAACTTTTATCCATGTAATTGTAAAGCTTTTCCATGAATATACTGAAACAATACGATTCAGTTTGAGATAAGATTATGGGCACAAAATGAAACCCTTGGGCGTATACTGTTTTTAATGTGAGGTGATGAGGATGAGTGAACCAATAAGAATGAAAAATAATGGACAGATCAGTATTATGTTAAATGTTAATAATAGAGAAAAGATACCTGATTTGCAAAAAAGCATTTCACCAAAACCTTTATCACATGAGCACGCCATATTGAAGGAAATTGAAAAGGAAATGAATAGCCTTGTTGGAATGAGCCAAATAAAAAAGATGATGAAGGAAGTATATGCCTGGATTTATATTAATAAAAGACGAGAAGAAGCTGGTTTAAAATCAGGCGGGCAAGTCCTTCATATGATGTTTAAAGGAAATCCAGGTACTGGGAAAACCACTGTAGCGAGATTAATCGGAAAATTATTTCACAAAATGGATGTTTTACCTAAAGGTCATTTAATTGAAGCAGAACGGGCAGATCTTGTCGGAGAATATATTGGTCATACAGCGCAAAAAACGCGTGACTTAATCAAGAAGTCTGCCGGAGGCATTTTATTTATTGATGAAGCTTATTCATTAGGACGTGGCGGGGAAAAAGATTTTGGAAAAGAAGCGATTGATACGTTAGTGAAACATATGGAAGACAAACAAAATGAATTTATTTTAATCTTGGCAGGATATTCGCAAGAAATGGATTATTTTCTCCGTTTAAATCCGGGCCTCCATTCTCGTTTTCCACTTGTGTTTCATTTTTCTGACTATACGGCGAACGAATTAATGGAAATCGGACATCGTATGCTAGGGGAGAAAGAATATACTTTAAGTAAAGAGGCGGAAGCCAAATTGAAGGATCATTTGCTTTATGTAAAAGGGATAAGAGGTCAGCATTTCTCAAATGGTCGTTATGTCCGAAATCAAATTGAAAAGGCGATCCGTACACAAGCGATGAGGCTCTTAAGTGAACCCAATTTAGATAAAAATAAGTTAACCACCTTAATAAGTGAGGATTTTAACTTTTCTAAGCAAAGTTAAAGGAAAAGACTGTCCTTATGGCCAAAATTCGGCTGTAAGAACAGTTTTTAAAATTTCTCTTTGGATAGACTTTACATAGGTTTTTGATCCTGTACGGAGAAAAGCGTTCGAATAAATTCGTTTTTAAAATGGCTTTTTGTTATGATGTGAATAGGGCAAAAGACGAAAAGAGGGAGATATTTGCAGACACCTACTAAAGAGAAGGTTATTATTGTTGGAAGTCAGCTTGCTGATTCTGATCTTCATTTTCAATATTCCATGTTTGAGCTTGAGTCATTAGTTTCAACTGCACAAGGTGAAACCATAGCCACTTTGACGCAAAAACAAGATAAACCACATCCTGCTACGTATATTGGAAAAGGAAAACTTGAAGAACTCCAACAACTTGAAGAGGAATTGACACCGGATTTAATTATTTTTAATGATGAATTATCTCCAAGTCAGCAAAGAAACCTGCAAGAAAAATTGAAGGGGAAAGTGCTGGATCGAACCCAATTAATATTGGATATCTTTGCACAACGAGCAAGATCGAAAGAGGGAAAATTACAGGTTGAGCTTGCTCAACTACAATATCTTTTGCCAAGACTAGCAGGTCAAGGCATTTTGCTATCGCGTTTAGGTGGTGGAATTGGAACAAGAGGACCTGGAGAAACCAAGTTAGAATCAGATAGACGGCATATTCGTCGTAGAATTGATGAAATAAAAAATCAACTACAAGTTGTCGTGAATCATCGTGAGCGTTATCGTGAAAGGAGAAAGCGCAATCGAGCTTTTCAAATTGCCATTGTCGGCTATACAAATGCCGGTAAATCAACGTTGTTTAACAGATTATCCACTGCCCAAGCTTTTGAGGAGAATCAATTATTTGCGACCCTTGATCCACTAACTCGAAAGTTGGTTTTACCTAGTGGATATAGTGCGATCCTAACAGATACAGTGGGTTTTATTCAGGATATCCCGACCACCTTAATTGCCGCATTTCGCTCCACTTTAGAAGAGGTTCGGGATGCAGATCTTTTACTACATATAGTGGACAGTTCAAACCCTGACTATGAAAATCATGAAAAAACCGTTCAACACTTATTAACAGAGTTAGAAATGGACCATCTTCCCCAACTTACGGTTTATAATAAATCTGATGAGATCTTCCATGAATTTGTGCCGCGATCTGGTGAATATTTGATTATGAGCGCTTTTAATGAAGCTGATCGTCAGCGGTTAAAACAAAAAATTGAGAGTATGGCGATTGAAAATATGGATGACTATCAGGTGATCGTTCCATCGGATGAAGGAAGGCTTTTAGCTGTTTTGAAAAATGATACGATTTTGCGGGAATTTGTTTTTCTTGAAGAAGAACAATCCTATAAATGCAAAGGATATGTCTTAAAGGAGCATCCCGTTAAGGCTGCACTAGATTTATATGGGATTTAAAAGGAGTATAGAAAAAGAATGGATTTATTGTTAGCTCAAATGATTGATGAGATAGAAGAACAAATTCTCTCTATCCATAGTAAGATTGACCGATTGATTGAGACAAATCAATATCGTGTATTGAAAAGTTTTCAGAAACATCGCGTAAGTGAAACCCATTTTGCAGCTTCCACCGGCTATGGTTACGGAGATATAGGGCGGGAGGTTTTGGAGGCTGTTTATGCTGATGTGTTCGGGGGAGAGGCAGGATTAGTTCGGCCACAGATTATATCAGGGACCCACGCTATTTCCATTGCCTTATTTGGGGTTCTTCGACCCGGGGATGAGTTGTTATATATAACAGGAAAACCTTATGATACATTAGAAGAAGTGGTAGGTTTACGAGGGTCTCATAATGGTTCATTAAAAGAATTTGGCATTCACTATAACTGCATAGACTTGACGAATAACGGTTCCGTTAATTTTGAAGCTGTACAAAAAGCTATCAAGCCGAATACAAAAGTGGTTGGCATCCAACGCTCCAAAGGGTATGGCGACCGGCCATCCTTCACAATATCTGAAATTCAAACGATGATTCAGTATGTGAAGGAAATAAAACGAGATCTGATCGTCTTTGTGGATAATTGTTATGGGGAATTTGTAGAGGAATTGGAACCATGTCATGTAGGCGCTGATTTAATCGCAGGTTCACTTATCAAAAATCCAGGTGGCGGAATGGTGAAAACGGGTGGCTATATTGTTGGGAAAAAGGAACTCGTTGAGATGTGTTCCTATCGAATGACTTCTCCTGGAATTGGCCGGGAGGCAGGGGCGTCTCTTTATAGTTTACTTGAGATGTACCAAGGATTTTTTTTAGCCCCGCATATTACCGGGCAAGCCTTGAAAGGGGCGGTGTTTACTTCTGCTTTATTAGAAAGAGTAGGCCTCCATACATCACCAAAATGGAATGCACCCCGAACCGATCTTATCCAATCTGTCCAATTTGACGATAAAGAAATGATGATTGAATTTTGCCAAGAAATTCAATTTGCTTCACCGGTGGATTCCTATGTAACACCTTATCCTAGTAAAATGCCCGGCTATGAAGATGAAGTGATTATGGCGGCTGGTACTTTTATTCAAGGAGCGAGTATTGAATTATCCGCAGATGGTCCAATCAGACCACCATATACGGTATATATTCAAGGAGGATTAACCTATGCTCATGTAAAGATCGCTGTATCCGGTGCATTAAATCGATTAATTAAAAAAGGTTTATTGGCTATTCATTAAGTGTATATAGATAAGAGGAAAAACTTTATACTGTATTTTTTAGAAAAAATCATATAAAATTTTAAAGTGCATATGTAGATGAAAAAATGAAAGAATATGCAACTTTGATCTTACGGGAGGACTTTTAAATAAGTATGGGTAGATATACCGAAGAAGATATTATGCGGTTGGCAAAAGAACAAAATGTGAAGTTTGTCAGGCTGCAATTTACGGATATTCTAGGAACGGTTAAGAATGTAGAAATCCCAATTACGCAGTTGGAGAAGGCTTTGGACAACAAGATGATGTTTGATGGTTCCTCAATTGAAGGTTTTGTCAGGATTGAAGAATCGGATATGTATCTTTATCCTGATTTAGATACATGGGTTGTTTTTCCATGGTCTGCCAGTAAAGGAAAAGTAGCCAGACTGATTTGTGATGTCTATAATTCCGATCTAGAACCATTTGCAGGAGATCCACGCAGTAATTTAAAGAGAGTTTTAAAAGAAATGGAGAAATTCGGATTCACTCATTTTAATTTAGGACCTGAGCCAGAGTTCTTTCTATTCAAATTAGATGATAATGGGGAGCCGACATTGGAATTAAATGACCATGGTGGTTATTTTGACCTTGCTCCAACTGACCTTGGTGAAAATTGTCGACGGGATATTGTATTGGAATTAGAAGAGTTGGGCTTTGAAATAGAAGCCTCCCATCATGAGGAAGCACCTGGCCAGCATGAAATTGATTTTAAATATGCCGATGCTGTAACAGCCTGTGACCAAATTCAAACCTTCAAATTGGTTGTAAAAACAATGGCAAGAAAACATGGTCTTCATGCCACTTTCATGCCGAAACCTCTATATGGCGTAGCAGGATCTGGTATGCATTTTAATTTATCCTTATTTAATGATGGAAAAAATGCCTTCTATAATCAAAACGGTGAATTACAAATGAGTGAAACAGCGTATCAATTCTTAGCTGGTATTATTAAGCATGCTCCTGCTTTTACAGCGATCACAAACCCAACCATCAACTCATATAAGCGCTTGGTTCCAGGGTATGAAGCACCTTGTTATATTGCATGGTCAGCACAAAATAGAAGCCCTCTTGTTCGAATTCCCTCTTCACGCGGACTTAGTACCCGAATTGAGGTAAGAAGTGTGGACCCAAGTGCTAATCCTTATTTAGCGATGGCGGTTCTACTGAAAGCGGGATTAAGTGGAATTGAAGATCAATTAACACCACCTCATGCCGTGGATAAAAATATTTATATTATGAATAAAAATGAGCGGCAAGAAGAAGGTATCATTGATTTACCGGCTAATTTATATGAAGCTCTAGAGCAATTGAAACAGGATGAAATTATTAAAGCGGGCTTAGGAAATCATATTTACGAAAATTTTGTTGAAGCAAAAGAAATTGAATGGGATATGTTTCGCACACAAGTCCACCCGTGGGAGCGAGAACAGTATTTGAAACAGTATTAATTAGGACAAACCGCCGGAGCGATTAGCTTTAGCGGTTTTTCTATATCGAGCAATTTTGGTTGATGTGAGTGTTGCTTTTCTAGCTTCCCGATAATGGCCATTGATGGAGGGAAAGAAAGGCAATGAAAGTGAAGGAACGTGTTAACGTATTAATTATACGTAAAAAAGCACAAAATATAAGACGTCTATTACTTATTGCAAAATCTTTTCAAATATATGACAATATACGGTAGTGAAAGCAGTTTCATCGTTAAATAAAAGGAGGAGGAGTTTGTATGTGTCCTTTAGGAGTTGCGGTAATTGGGTGTGGGACCATTGCTGATTTCCATATCAGGGCCATCCAAAATATTGAAAATGCTAAATTAATAGGGGTGTCAAGCCGAACGAAAGAGCGTGCTCAACAAATTGGGGAGCAAGAAAATTGTGAATGGACAACAGATTATCGGAAGTTACTTCACCATCCAAAAGTAGAGCTCATCTGTTTAACAACTAGTAGTGGCAGCCACGCAAAAATTGGTTTAGAAGTATTAAAACGTGGAAAACACTTATTAGTTGAAAAACCGCTGGCCATGAATAGTTCAGATGCCAACCGGCTTATTCAGACAGCGAAAGAAAAAGATGTTATTTTATCCGTCGTTTCCCAAAGAAGATTTGAACGGCAACACGAGGAGGTTAAAAAAGTCTTATCGGAAGGAGCCATTGGACCATTATTATATGTGGAGGTTACAACTCCCTTTTTCCGAACCCAAGAGTATTACGATTCAGCGGATTGGCGGGGAACAATCGCTGAAGATGGCGGCGCTTTAATGAATCAAGGGATTCATTCCATTGACCTTATGCTTTGGATGGCTGGCGAGGTTAAAACGGTCTATGGGAAAGTGGCAACAAAAACGCACGAAATGGAAGCGGAAGATTTAGGAGTAGGCTTGGTTACATTTAAAAATGGAGCATTAGGGACCATTATGGCTTCTACCAGTATTCAACCTGGTTTTGAACAAACCCTACATTTGTACGGTGAAAAAGGAAGTTTTCAATTACAAGGCAGCCAAATTGTCCATTGGACGGTACCAGGCATCCCCCAACCTGTTTTAACGAATCAGGAGGAGGGGAAGCAAGGAACTAGTAGTCCTACAAGTATTTCCACTATCCATCATCAAAGACAGATTGAACAACTAATAGGAGCGATTCAACAAAGTGGAAAACCTGCTGTAACAGGAGAGGAAGGAAGAGAGGCAGTTCGATTGATTGAAGCCATTTATGAATCTTCAAGACTTGGGAAAGAAATGCAACTTTGAATACAAACGAAACTAACAGGCGAGAAAGAAATACGCGATTCTCGCCTGTTTTTGGTCGGAACATTTATTTTATTATTGATTAGGTATAGGAAAATCATTTATAATCACGTAAACATTTAGTAATTAGCCCAGAATGGCAAAAAGCACCCTTCCTTACTTCATTTATTTTGCTCTTGGTATATATTCATTTTATTTAGTTGATCAGTCACAAATGATAAACGGTAAATTCTTCTTGGTCTTCCTTTAGATGAAAGCTTCTCCTCTCCGACAATGTCAATCAATTCAGCATCCATCCATTGCAGTAATATTCTATGAGCACTTCTTACAGTAATGTCTAAAATCGAAGCCAACTCCTGGGCGGTATAGTCCGTTTTGCCGTATCGTGATATCTGGGCCATCAGTTTCGTCATATAGGAAGCGGACATACCTGCTTTTTCAGCTTCGTCAAGAATTTTTGAATCCGTGATCGACAAGTCATAGAGCTCATATCTCATCGGAGTAGTCACATCAACCGGCCCGATGACACTTCGATTTTCCCTTACAATGTAACAAATGTTTCCACCGGATTCCTTTGATTGTCGAAGTGCCAATCTTGCATGAGTTCCAGCATCAATTGCTGATCGACCAAAACCGATCCCAATACTTAGCGTAATCCCGATTGACTTTTTTGCATCTTGAAGAATAGGGATGAATTTATAACCTCTTGTCTCTCTTTCGAAAATTCCCCGAGTTGTGAAAAACAAATACTCGCCTCCACCCATATTTATTAAGTGTCCATCAAGCTGCTTAATGTAATCTAATAACATACGATGAATGTCGAGCTTTAATTGCTGAACATCATGTTCGGATGGATATTTTTCAACAACGTGTCTAAAATCGTCAATGTTGATGAGTCCTACAACAATTTGCGCTTCTTTATTACGTCTTGTTTCTGTGGCAAGAAGCGCTCTCTCCAATGAAACAATCAAGTCTTGATGAGTAGGTGTCACCCATTCATTCGGGACATTTTGCTCCGTCAATTTATCTGATACTGCCTGTATCCCCGTCATGGCTATCGTCTTTTTTTCTTGATAATTTTGAAGATGAAACGCAACGATTTCCTCAATTGTGGATGAGACAGGAGTGTCGTAGAAAAAGATTTGTGAATCGGTTTCTTGCAATTCCAAAAGGATCTGTTTTGCGTATTTTACATCAACGGTATCGATGGACAGTAATTTTAATCCATAAATATTTTTCAAGTGAAACAAAGATTGGTATAATCCCGTTCCCATAAGTGGAACGTGATGAACTGGAATATGAAATTCCAGCATGTCCTTTGTTTTTTTATACCCGCGGTATTCCAAGAACATCAACACTTCAACTTCATTCGTTAGCCTTCGAGCTAAATCTGGAATCTCATCTTCAGATTGCGGGACACAGAATAGTGGATTGAAATTTGGAAACGACTGCAGCGCCTCCTTCGTTTTTTCGATCAAGGATTCCTGTCCGATTACACCAATCGAAATCACGGATTGAACCGATAACGTACCTTTATCGAACATCATCATCCCTCCCACCGTTTTTTTTTGACGATCGAAAAAGTGACTCCAAGCCATCTACTTAAAGACACTTTATAGACTTGTCTTTAGAAAGGGCTTACTTTTATAATAATTTTAACACTTTAAAAAGTCAATTTTCAGTGTTTGTTGAATATTTAAGGAGGTCATCATGAAAACAGTTGAAGAATTAGAAAGAGAATTGTCCAAACCATCTGATGCTTTGATACGTGAAATAAGAGAACTAGAAGGGGATATTTTGATTCTGGGAGTTGGTGGGAAGATCGGCCCGAGTTTGGCAAGAATGGCTAAAAGGGCGATTGATATGGCAGATATAGATAAAAGGGTTGTCGGAGTATCCCGCTTTTCTTCCGGAAATTTAAGGGAGCAGCTTGAAAATTGGGGGATTGAAACTATTGGCGTTAATTTGCTGGATGAGACAGAATTAAGGAAAATTCCCAAGGTGAAAAATATTATTTATATGGCTGGCCACAAATTTGGGACGACTGGCAAAGAATATTACACTTGGGCAATGAATACTTATTTGCCTGGGAGGATTGCCGAAAGATTCAGAGACTCAAATATGGTTGTGTTTTCCACAGGCAATGTTTATCCTTTAACTCCGTTAAGCATTGGGGGTTCTGCGGAAGAAAGTGAGACCGAACCTGTCGGAGAATATGCCCAGTCTTGTCTTGGGCGTGAACGAACATTGGAATATTTCTCTCGTAAATACGAAACGCCGATGTTGATGTACCGATTGAATTATGCGAATGATCTGCGCTATGGGATTTTACTAGAGGTTGCTCAAGCTGTACAAGACAGCCGTCCGATTGATTTAAGTATGGGGTATGTCAATGTGATTTGGCAAGGGGATGCTAGTGACATGGCACTACGCTCGTTACGGTATTGCAGTAGTCCGCCAGTAGTGTTGAATGTTACGGGTCCTGAAACCGTTTCCGTTCGATGGCTAGCTAATGTATTTGGAGAATTACTGCAAAAGGAACCAATTTTCATCAATCAAGAAAAAAAAACGGCCTTATTGAACAATGCATCGAAGTCACACAAATGGTTTGGGTATCCCAGAGTGTCCTTAAGGAAGATGATTGACTGGACGGCAGATTGGGTGAAGGAAGGAGGAGTGACCATAAATAAACCGACACTTTTTCAGGATAGAAAAGGGGCGTTTTAAAGATGGCAAACACATTGACTCAGGATAAACAACATGCATTACGTGATGGAATCGCTATACCCGCCCATCCACTTGCTTTAACATCCGAACGACAGCTGGATAAAAGGAGGCAACGTGCCTTAGTCCGTTATTACATGGCTGCTGGGGCAGGTGGGATCGCTGTCGGGGTACACACTACACAATTTGAGATTCGAAAAAAAGGAATCGATTTATATGAACCAGTTTTACGTATCGCTGCGGAAGAAGTAGCTAGGGCAGGAAACACTCAATCGTTTGTAAAAGTTGCGGGAATATGTGGTCCAACTGAACAGGCGATCAAGGAAGCAGAAGTTGCGGCAGAATATGAATACGATCTAGGCCTTGTCAGTTTGGGAGGGATTTCTGATCAGTCAGAAAAAGAATTATTGCAACATGTCAGGCATATCTCGGAGATTATTCCGATATTCGGATTTTACTTACAGCCTGCTGTCGGTGGACGACTATTAAGCTATCAATTTTGGAAAGAGTTTTCAGAGATTCCCAACGTGATGGCAATCAAAATCGCTCCTTTCAATCGCTATCAAACATTAGATGTTGCCAGAGCGGTATGCCAATCAAACAGAAAGGATGATATTGCCCTCTTTACCGGTAACGATGACAATATCATAGCGGATTTATTGACCACTTACCGTTTTAATATCGATGGGAAACAGATTGAAAAGCCAATTGTAGGCGGTTTATTAGGACATTGGGCGGTTTGGACGGAAAAAGCTGTTGAATTTTTCGGCAGGGTAAAAGCAGCAAGAAAAGACGGGGCAATTCTGTCCGATCTCCTATCGTTAGGGACTGAGATAACAGACTCCAACGCAGCTCTCTTTGATGCACCGAATCACTTTGCCGGCTGTATCCCCGGAATCCATGAAGTACTACGCCGCCAGGGATTGTTAGAGGGCAGATGGTGTTTAAATCCCGCCGAAAAGTTATCGGAAGGACAAATAACGGAAATCGATCGGATTTACAGGGACTATCCGCACTTGAATGATGATCGTTTTGTTCGTAAGCATTTAAATCAATGGATGAACGACTGAAAAAGGAAAGAAGAAAGGAAGAAAAAGGAGCATGAATGTTTATGTCAGCGTGGACATGGAGGGGATCGGTGGGATCGTTGTCCGAGAGCAGTGTAACAGAGGTACAACTGAATACGCTGAGGCACGGCATTTGCTTACTCAAGAAGTAAACAAACTGATTGAAGGATTGTTGGAAGCGGGAGCTAAAAATATCATTGTTCGAGATGCCCATGGAACGGGATTTAATTTTATTCTGAATGATCTTCATCCAGCTGCCTGTTATGTCATGGGAGCTCCAAACAAACCGAACCGATTTCCCAAGCTGAATAAGGAAATCGATATCGGGATATTAATGGGTTATCATGCGATGGCGTCAACTGCTGCCGCCGTTCGAGATCATACGATGACTTCGAAAACATGGGGAAAGGTATGGTTAAACGGTCGAGAGGTCGGTGAAATATGGATAGATGCCCTTCTTTTTTCATTTTATGATGTTCCGATTGTTATGGTAACCGGTGACGATAAAGCTTGTTCGGAAGCTAGATTGTTCTTGCCAAATGTGACAACATATGAAACTAAAGAGGGATTTGGCCATCATGCTGCTTTGCTGAAACCTCCAGAAGTTGTCCGTCAAGAAATAAGAACAGCAGCATGCCATGTTCTCAGAAAAACACCTGCAGTCCAGCTAGTTAAGGAAAAAACGAAAGGGTTGCATGAGTTAATCATTGAATATGTAAATACGGAAAGTGTTGACGGCATTTATGCTGATGGAGACAGGGTGATACGTTTGGATGGACATAGAGTATTGTACCGGGATAACGATCTTCATGAACTATTTCGACGTGTTTTTTGAGTAGGCTACCTCACTTCAATTCGTTTGAAGTTGATGTCTTCCGACACAATAAGATAAGCATACAAAGGATTATCACATGGAAGAAAGGAAAAAACGAAATGAAAATTTCAGATATAGAAGTGTATCCACTCTCACTTCCCATGAAACAGGACTATCATATTGCTGGTGGATCGGTAGGAGATCAACAGAAAAGAGCACCACACGTATATGTGAAAATCACGAGTGACACTGAGGAGGAAGGGTGGGGTGAAGCTCGTCCCAGTCATCGCTGGAGCTATGAAACTTTGGAATCCGCTGTTACCACATTAAACAACTATATAAAACCGATACTCATAGAGGAAAATGCCGAAGATCTACAAAAGATTCATAAAAAAATGGACAGACAAATTGCTTCAGGGTTGGCTATCGGACAACCAATCGCCAAAGCTGCGGTCGATATGGCTTTGCATGATTTAATTGGAAAGCATAGGAAACAGTCACTAACAAGTCTTTGGGGAGGGATGCCTAAGAAAAACATAAACCTATCTTACCTTATCAGTACAAGTGATCCAGAGAAGGCTTTTGCGAAAGCGAAATATGCTAAGGAACAAGGATACTTGGGAGTTGATGTAAAAATTGGTCTGAATCCGAAGCAGGATGCGGCCATTTTGGAAGCTGTCAAAGAAGCCGCTCCGGAACTCTTTTTTCGGACGGACGCTAACCAATGCTACAATTTACCTCAAGCCGTTCAACTTTCGAAAAAAATGGAACAAATCGGGATTGATGTATTTGAACAGCCCTTACCTGCAGAAGATTTGAAAGGGCATGCCGAATTGCGTCGTAAAGTTAACATCCCGATTGCTTTGGATGAAAGTATTTGGGGACCGGGTAACTTGCTTCAGGCGTTACGTTTGGAAGCATGCGATTTGGTTGTCATTAAAACAACAAAAATGGGAGGCTTAAGGAAAGCGAGATTATGTGGAGAGATTGCTAGGGAAGCCAATATTGGATTGTTGGGTGGAGGATTAACGGATTCTTCACTTGGTTTAATGGCCAGTGCCCATCTTTTTAACTACTTGGATATTGATACACCAGTTGACCTAAATGGCCCAATGTTCTTGGAAGATGACCCTGTTGAGAACGGACCCCAAATTGATGGAGGGAATGTAGAATTATCTTGCGGTTACGGAATTGGGTGTTGGGTAGATATGGATAAACTGATAGCTTTCAGTGTGTAAAACAAGAAAAGTTAAAGGAACTGTTGATTCGAAGATATTTATAAAACTATTGGTTTTATAACAATTTGCGAGAGACATCATTCAACATTTAAAAAGAGAAATTTATCTCTTGACGAGAGTTAAAGTAATCGTTTTCTATAGTTTGCGTCTTTATCGTGTCTTTAAATAGGTGCTTTATTGACAGCGTTAACATATTGTAATAAAAAGATATAGAAAGATAAATAGAAACTTTTAAGTGTTTTCAACGGTTATGCTAAAAAATAAAGAATAGAGGGAAAGGGTAATGAAAAGTAAAAAAAAGCTTTATAGTCTATTGGCTGTCGCATTGCTCTTATTAGTTGGCGTGTTATCAGCATGTTCAGGTGAGAAAGTTTCTGGAAAAAAAGATAAGTCAGTTTCGACAGATTCAACGGCAGAAGGAACGGATAACCCTTCAGCAGGAATGCCCGATAAATTTGATCCCGTTGTGGAACTGAGTACCGTGACTGGGAATGGTCCATCTGTCCAATTACCTAAAGGGGATACTCCAGATGATAATGCGTGGACACGTCATTTAGAAAATGAATTTGGGATCAAGGTAAAAAATGAATGGAATGCTCCTGGTGAACAATATGATCAAAAAATTAATTTAGCAATTAATTCTGGCGATATTCCTGATTTTTTTATGGTAAGCCCTCAACAATTTGTTCAATTAGCTGAAGCCGATTTAATTGAAGATTTAACTGACGTATATGAGAAATACGCACCTGAGAATGTCAAAAATGTGATGGATGAAGCGGGAGAAGCCGTTTTAAAAGCAGGCACGATTGATGGGAAACTTATGTCCATTCCTTTCTCGGGAAAAGAGCAAGAGAATGCGTCTATATTATGGATTCGCAAAGATTGGATGGAAAAACTGAATTTATCCGCTCCAAAGACAATGGATGATGTCTTAAACATTGCGGAAGCCTTTACAACGAAAGATCCAGATGGAAATGGCAAAGATGATACTTATGGATTGGCTGTTAATAAAGAAATTATGTTGACAAGAGGACTATTTAATGGTTTTCATGCCTATCATGATATTTGGATCAAAGATGATTCGAGAAATCTGGTCTACAGTAATATTCAGCCCGAATTTAAAAAGACACTTGAAGCTCTTCAGGACATGTATAAAAAGGGACAGATTGACCCTGAGTTTGGTGTGAAAGATTCGGCGAAAGTGGCAGAAGATTACGGAAAAAATAAAATTGGAATGGCTTTTGGTGGACGCAGTGCGGTAGGCTTTAAATTGCAAACACCGGAAGCGGAGTGGCAAGCTTATCCTGTCCCTTCCATTGATGATAAGCCAACCCTACTTCAACACAATGTAAATATTGAAGGGAATCGATACTGGGTTGTGAAAAAAGGGGTAGAACATCCAGAGGCTGTATTAAAAATGATGGATTTTTTTCTAGAAACCTTTTACTACAATACGGATGATGATGTGTTTAAGGAATTTGTAGATGATGGAGAAAATCAAAGCATTTGGCAATTTTCTCCAGCAAAGTTGTACACACCTTTTAATAATGTTGCGATATATAAGGCTATTTCAAAAGTGATGGAAAGCGGTGACGAAAACCTTGATGACTTAACCCCACATCAGCGTAATTTTTACGAAAGAATCAAACTTTATCTTGATGGAGATATGCAGTGGTGGGATCAATATCAAGGATTTGGACCAGAAGGGTCTGGTCCTGTACTTGAGCAATATATTGATAATGATCAGTTTATGATGAATGAATTCTATGCGGCCCCAACAAAAACGATGGCTAAACGTGGGGCAAACTTGGAAAAGATGGAATTAGAAATGATGACAGACATTATTAAGGGGGGATCATTAGATAAATTTGATGAATATGTAGATAATTGGAAAAAACTTGGGGGCGACCAAATTACGGAAGAAATCAACGAATGGTACAAGCAGCAAGGAAACTAGATATTTTCAATAAGGGGAGAGGCCTCTATTCTCCCTTTTACATTTACCCGTAAGGAGGTTTACGCTTTGAGTAAAAAAAAGATATCTAAAAACTGGGCTCTTCATGTTATGTTAATTCCGGGCATTATTGTTGTATTAATTTACCATTATGGGCCAATGGTTGGACTTTCAATGGCTTTTCAAGATTATACTCCAACCAAAGGGATGTTTGGGTCTGACTGGGTTGGCTTAGAAAACTTTGTATATATCTTTCATTTACCTGATATATGGCAAGTTATCTGGAATACTTTTTTTATTGCGATTATGAAAATTATTGCGGGTTTAGTTGCTCCAATTATAACAGCTCTTTTACTAAATGAAATTGGCAAGCAGTTTTTTAAGAGGACTGTCCAAACTTTCATTTACTTACCTCATTTCCTTTCATGGGTGATTCTAGGAGGAATTTTAATCGATATTTTATCACCTGGCGAAGGGATCATTAATCGTTTACTTGGAACCTTCGGGGTTGAACCGATTTATTTTTTAGGAAGTAATGATTGGTTTCCCTTTACGATGGTGATTTCGGATACTTGGAAGGAATTTGGTTATAGTACAATTGTCTATTTAGCAGCATTAACAAGTATCAACCCCAATTTATATGAAGCAGCCGCAATTGATGGGGCAGGTCATTGGAAAATGACATGGCATATTACATTACCCGGAATGAGGATGATTATCGTCTTACTAGCCACATTGAGTATTGGAAATATATTAAATGCCGGTTTTGAGCAAATTCTAATTTTGTATAGTCCACAAGTGTATCATAGCGGAGATATCATCGATACAGTTGTTTATCGAATGGGACTATTGGAGGCACAATATAGTATTTCTACAGCTGTTGGATTATTAAAGTCTTCTGTTTCTCTTATTTTGATATCTGTTTCTTATTGGGTGGCTTATCGATTTGCGAATTATCGTATTTTCTAAAGAAAGAAGGTACATATATGGTTCAAGATACTTCCTTAAGTAGAAAACTTTTTGTTGGCTTTAATTACACATTTTTGGCCATCATGGCCTTCTTATGTTTATTTCCCATTATTCATATTTTAGCCATTTCTTTTAGTTCTAACCAAGCTGTTGTAAAGGGAATTGTAACACTGTGGCCTGTAGAATTTACTACAGCCTCCTATCAATATGCATTAAGTAAAAAAGCATTTACTACATCAATGGGTGTGTCTTTAACAAGAATTTTATTTGGAACGGTGATTCAAATGTTAATGATCATCCATGTTGCCTATCCGCTTTCCAAAGAGGCCTCCCAATTTAAAATGCGCACCTTTTATGTCTGGCTTTTTTTTGTAACAATGCTTGTCAGCGGTGGATTAATCCCAACATATATGATGATTCGTAATACAGGCCTACTTGATACCATTTGGGCATTAGTTATTCCAAATGCAGTTCCAGTGTTTAGTGTGGTTTTATTACTTAATTTTTTCAGAGCGATACCGAAAGAGTTGGAAGAAGCCGCTTTTATGGATGGGGCAGGTCATTTTAAGTTATTATGGAAAATTTATGTTCCGTTGTCGACCCCCGCATTGGCCACACTATTTTTATTTTCGATTGTCTTCCATTGGAATTCTTGGTTTGATGGCTTGATTTATATGAATGATATTTCTAATTATCCACTGCAAACCTACTTGCAAACGATTGTAACTGGTTTTGAAATGGATGTAGTTTCAGAGGAAGATGCTGAATTGCTAAAGGAGTTATCAAATCGAACATTTCGGTCTGCCCAAGTTTTTCTTGGGGCGTTACCGGTATTAATGGTTTATCCATTTTTACAAAGGTATTTTATGAAAGGAATTGTGTTAGGAAGTGTAAAAGAGTAAAGGAGTTTTGCATATGAGTAAAATTGTATTGTTACAAAGTCTTCCGACGACGAAACGAGTTTTTAATGATAAGCAATTAGAATCGTTGGAACAAATCGGGGAAGTCCATATCAATCAAGATCAAGACAAGGTGCAAAAGGAATCTGTACGCAAACTATTACAAAATGCTGAAATAGCGATTACATCTTGGGGATGTCCAAAAATTGATTCGTACTTACTTGACTCCGCTCCACGATTGAAGGTCGTATTACATGCAGCAGGAACGGTGAAAAGCATTGTTTCACCGCAATTATGGGAAAGGGGTATTCGTGTCAGCAGTGCAGCCGATGCACTTGGAAAAGGAGTAGCCGAAACGGCTTTAGGTCTTATGATCGTATCCCTTAAAAATATATGGCAGTTAGCGAAAAACACTCGTGAGGGAGAATGGAGCAAAGGAAAAAATGAAATTAGAGAAGTCTATGGTCTGACAGTAGGGGTGATTGGTGCTGGCAGGGCAGGTCGTCATTTTATTCGACTTTTGAAAAATTTTGATGTCAAAATATTATTGAATGATCCTACAGTTACTGAAAAAGAAGTAAGTTCATTTGGTGCCCAAAAGGTCGAATTAAAGGAATTATTGAGTCAATCAGATGTTGTTTCGATTCATGCTCCCTCAATCCCAGAAACGAATCATTTGCTTAATCATGACAGCTTGCAATGGATGAAAGATGAAGCAATTTTAATTAATACAGCAAGGGGTTCTATAATCGATGAAGAAGCTCTAATAGCAGAATTAAATAAAGGGAGATTGTTTGCTTGTTTAGATGTGACAAAGATTGAACCCCCCCATTGGATCACCCTTTCAGGGCGCTCCCAAATGTGGTTCTAACTCCCCATATTGCAGGAGCTGTTACGAATGGTTTGCAAAGACTAGGTGAATATGTTGTGAATGATATTCACCGCTATTTATCCGGGGAAAAGATGGCTGGAGAAGTGAAGAAGGATCAATTAAATCAGTTGGCATGAAGCTTTAGAGCGGGGAATGGATTTGCTACTCACTCTAAATTATTGGGCGTAAACTTAGAGGTGGGGGAGTTCTGTTTACTCCTGTGATTCAGCTTGGGCACTTGATTCATTATCTCTTTTATGCTAAATTTTGTAGTAATCGATTTCTATTGAAAGAGATAAATATAGATAAAGGTGAAGAAAGAAATGAAAAAGCATACCACCATTTATGACATTGCCAAAAAAGCCAATACCTCTACAGCAACAGTATCACGAGTATTAAGTAATAGTAACTACCCGGTAAGCCATGAATTGCGACAAAAAATCGTAAAGGTAGCCAAAGAGTTGAATTACGTCCCTAATATGCTTGGAAGACAATTAAAAACGAATAACAGCATGACGATAGGCGTGATTATTCCTTCCATTACAAATCCGTTTTATTCATCACTTGTCCTTGGGATTGAAGATATTGCGCAGAGCCGGGGATATCATCTTTTGTTATGTAATTCTCACCGCAGTCCAGAACTTGAAAAAAAGTATTTGAAAACCCTTTTTGAAAAACAAGTAAAGGGGTTAATTGTTTCTTCCATCTCGCAAAATCATAAATTATTAAAGGAACTAGTGGAGAAAGGGTTAAGTATGGTTGCCTTTGACCAAACGATTGATGGGTTTAATAGCAGTCAAATACATTTTGATTTTCGTAGGGCTGGTCTTATGGCAATAGAATATTTATGGAAGAAAGGCCATAAAAAAATTGCCTTCATTAGTTCACCATTAAGCAGGCCTAGCCGCAAAGATACGTATAAAGGTTATTTAGATGGACATAAGCAATTTAACATCTCAGTAAATAAAGATTTGGTTCAAATTGCGTCTAGAGAGGAGGAAGTTTCTGAAAGGAATTATGAGTTTCATAATGGAATTGAAATGACTCGGAAACTTTTGAAAAAGGATGAATTACCGACCGCGATTTTTTGCTGTAATGATATGACGGCATTTGGTGTAATGAATGAGCTAGCTGCTCAAGAAATAAAAGTACCTGAACAAATTTCTGTCATGGGTTTTGACAATATTGAATTCGCAGAAATGGTAACACCTCCTTTGACGACTATCCAGCAACCTGATTATGAAATGGGGAGAATGGCATGTAATCTTCTTTTGGATCAGTTGAATGGAGAATCTACTGAACATGTCGATATCATGTTACAGCCAAGAATTATTGAAAGAAAATCTGTTCAGTAAACTTTGTGCAGAAGATTTCAGTTTGAATGATGGTATATTGTAATCAATTCTATCTTTTAGTTATAAATTATTTTGCATTTTGACAATATCTTTCTGAGGTGACCATAATGAAAAAAATGAGATGTGCAATCGTTGGTACAGGAGTAATTTCGAAGCTTCACGTTCAGGCAATCAGTGATCATCCGGAAGCTGAATTAGTGGCTATTTGTGATATTGATCTTCAGAAAGCTGAAGAATGGGTGCGTGAATTTGCCCCGAAGGCAAGCGCTTACTCTAATCATAAAGAGATGTTCGAAAAGGAAGATATCGATATTGCGTCCATTTGTGTACCGAGTGGTTTACACGCAGATGTTGCGATTTCGGCTGCTGAAGCTGGTATTCATGTATTATGTGAAAAACCATTGGATATTCGTCGAGATAAAATGGCTCAAATGATTGAAACCTGTAGGAATCATAATGTGAAATTGGGGTGTGTTTATCAAAGAAGAACACTGAGTTCAGCCATCCTTACTCGACAAGCCATTCAGGAAGGAAAATTAGGAAAATTAGTTCTCGGGGATGCTTATTTAAAATATTATCGTAGTCCTGAATATTTTCAGAGTGCTGGTTGGAGGGGAACCTGGGAGTTAGACGGCGGTGGTGCTCTAATGAATCAAGGAGTTCATGGAATTGACTTAATCCAATGGATGGTTGGGGATATA
This sequence comes from Lederbergia sp. NSJ-179, assembly GCF_022867885.1. Classification (GTDB taxonomy): domain Bacteria; phylum Bacillota; class Bacilli; order Bacillales; family Bacillaceae_C; genus Lederbergia. The sequence goes on from NZ_JALIFP010000010.1 coordinate 100,632, forward strand.
GAATCGGTTTTCGCCTATGCCGCCCCATTAGTCCGTGATATTGAGGTCGAGGATACAGCTGTTGTCGTTGTCAAATATAAGAATGATGCATTTGGGGTCATTCAAGGAACAACTTCCGTATATCCTGGACAGGAAACAAGATTTGAAATTCACGGGGAAAAAGGGTCGATTATTTTTGGAGATAGTGGAATTAAACAATGGAAGTTTCTCGAAAGTGATGAGCCAATCCCACAAACGGAGAAAGAAGATAAGGGTCATTACCTATTTGTCGATGATATGATCAAGGCCGTGCGTGAAAACCGTGAACCACTTGTTTCAGGAGAAGAGGCACGAAAAGCCGTTGATGTCATCCTTGCGATCTATGAATCTGTCAAAACAGGCAAAGAAATAAAAATAAATCACTGATTATTTCTTAAAGGAGAGAAGGAAAATGAGCAAGCTTAAAATAGGCTTGATTGGACTTGATACGTCTCATGTTCTTGCTTTTACGAAACTTTTAAATAATGAAGATGCCCCTTTTCATGTTCCAGGCGGGAAAGTGATTTTAGCTTTTCCTGGAGGTTCAGACATGGAACTTAGTCATACTCGGGTAGATGGTTATACAAAGGAACTTTCGGAGCAATATGGAATAAAAATGGTCCAGTCTCCTGAAGAGGTAGCAGAAGAATGTGATGCCATTTTATTAGAATCTGTGGATGGGCGAGTGCATCTTGAGCAGTTCGAAACAGTTGCTCCATATGGAAAACCCGTGTTTGTTGATAAACCACTTACTACAACAACGAAAGAAGCAAAAGAAATTTTTCAACTTGCTAAGCAATACCCAACGAAAGTGATGAGTTGTTCTTCCTTGCGCTTTGCTGAAGGATTTTCCGAATCTTTGTCACAGCACGAAAAGGGCGAAATCATTGGGGTGGATTGTTCAGGGCCTTTAGCGCTTGAGCCAACTCATGATTTATTTTGGTACGGAATTCATACGGCTGAAATGCTTTTTCGCAGTTTAGGTACTGGTTGTAAAACGGTAACCGTTATCAAAAGTGCTGACCATGATGTCATAGTCGGAGAATGGAAAGATGGACGGATTGGCAGTTTGCGAGGAAATCGAAAAGGTAACACGGCATTCGGAGCTCTAATCCATAAGGAGAAAGGATCAGAATTCGTTGATGTGAGCTTGGATCAAAAACCTTATTATGCCTGTTTATTAGAAGAAATAATTGCTTTTTTCCATACAGGTCTTTCTCCGATTGACGAAGCAGAAACGGTGGAAATCATTCGATTCTTAGAGGCCGCAAATGAAAGTCGTTCAACTGGATCTCCCGTAGCCATGTAATTTTTTCACAAAGGAGGATGTCTTTCTTGTTATTAGAGCGTTTGGGAATTTTAACAGATGAGGTATCACAAGACTTAATCGAAGCGTTGGATTGGGTCAAGGAAAATAATTTAAAACATGTCGAACTTCGGAGCTTTGATGGTCAAAACATAGCTGATGCTCCCGATGAAGTATTGGACAGAGTTCTATACGAAATTGAAAAGCGAGACTTATTTGTGTCAGGGATTTCTTCACCTGTGTTCAAATGTCCCTTGGACCCGGAAAGACCTGTAACCACTGGAGATACATTCGGACAAAAAGAGGAAAGTGTGGAACAGCATTTTCAAAAGCTGGAGCGGATGATTGAGATCGCCGAAAAATTAAATACGGATAAAATCCGAGTATTTTCTTTTTGGCGTGAACAACATCCCGAACGCTATATAAGTGAGATTGCCAATCATTTAAAAAAAGCTTCGCAAATAGCAGAACAGACTGATATCATCTTGCTCTTAGAAAACGAGGGAACATGTAATGGCGGGTACGCTAACGAGATAGCTCATTTCGTAAGAATGGTAGACTCACCACATCTTAGGGTATTATGGGATCCGGGGAATGAAGCTTATGGAGGACGCGCTGCATACCCTGAAGGATATGAAGAAGTAAAGGATTTAATTGGTCATATTCATTTGAAGGACGCCTTCATTAACAAAAACGGATATCCTCAATGCGTTCCGATCGGTCAAGGAGAAGTGGCTTATGCTGAACAACTACAGGCATTAGTGGATGATGGGTATAAAGGTCTGTTTACGATCGAAACGCATTATATTCCTGAAGGGGGAACCGCAAAACAAGGAAGTGAAATGACTTTAAAGGGATTGCGGAGTATTTTGCGAGCATAGAAAACAATACTAAGAAGGGGGCTAAAGCGTGGAGAAACGTTTTACACCTTTAAGGAGATTTAAGGCGGATCAATTGAGCGTACAAGTATATAGTAATCGATTACAAATGGGCCAAGCAGCTAGTTTGGATGTGATAGCAAGAATGAAAGAATTACTTAAAATAAAGGAAAAAATTCGCATGATTTTTGCTTCTGCTCCATCGCAAAGTGAATTTTTGGAAGCTTTGAAAAAAGCGGATGTGGATTGGAAGCGAGTGACAGCCTTTCATATGGATGAATATATCAATCTATCACAGGCAACGCCACAAAGTTTTGGGCAATTTCTTCGAGATCATTTATTTGATGCTGTGAAACCAGGCGAAGTTCATTTTATAGATGGATTAAAGGATCCGATTGAAGAGGGAAGAAGATATAGTAAGTTATTGCAGAAAGCTCCGATTGATATCATTTGTCTTGGGATCGGAGAAAATGGCCATCTTGCTTTTAATGATCCACCTGTAGCCAATTTTCAAGATCCTAATATCGTAAAAATCGTGGAACTAGATCCTTTAAGTCGTCAACAACAAGTCAATGATGGTTGCTTTGAAAGATTATCAGACGTGCCGACACACGCATTAACTTTAACCATCCCTACATTAATGTCTGGTCATCATCTTTATTGTATCGTTCCAGGCCCTACTAAGAAGAATGCGGTTCAAAAGGCATTAAACGATTCTATTTCATCTACTGTGCCAGCTACTATTCTGCGTAATCATCCGGGTTGCGTTCTCTATTTAGATCAAGCAGCCTATGGTGAGGATGTTTAACGTGGTATCTCGTCTAGAAGGAATAGATTATAAAACAAATAGCCCCATTCATGTATATATGGAAAATGGGATGATTACTGATATTCAAGCCATACCGGATATGCAGTTGGATTCGTTGCCTATCCTAGCACCTGGACTTATCGATTTGCAAATTAATGGGTATAAAGGCTTTGATTTTAATACTTTGCCCTTTTCGGCTGACTCGGTCATCCAAGTCACAAGGGCTCTTTGGGAGGAAGGGGTCACTACTTATTTTCCTACCCTTATTACAAATTGTGACGACTCGATTGAACAGGCCATTCAAACGATTATAAAAGCTTGTGAAAAAGATCGGTTAACAGACTCAACCATTGGCGGAATCCATATGGAGGGGCCATTTATCTCTCCAGAAGATGGCCCTAGAGGTGCACATAACGAAAAATTTATCAAAGCGCCTGACTGGTCTCTTTTAAAAAAATGGCAGAAGATAGCAAAGGGGCGCATCAAAATCCTAACCCTATCTCCTGAATGGGAAGGAGCTATTGCCTTTATCGAGAAGTGTAGTAAAAATGATGTGCTCGTTTCGATTGGGCATACAGCGGCAACGAATGAGCAAATCAGGGCCGCAGTAAAAGCTGGGGCGAGAATGTCAACACATTTAGGTAATGGAGCCCATCTGTTATTGCCCCGCCATCCTAACTATCTTTGGGAGCAATTGGCTAATGACCATCTTTGGGCCTGTTTGATTGCTGATGGTTTTCATCTTCCCCTTTCATTTTTAAAGGTAGCGATGAAAGCGAAAGGTACTAAAACAATATTAGTGAGTGACGCTGTCGATTTGAGTGGCCTTGACCCTGGAGAATATCGTACTCATATTGGTGGAGACGTTATTTTAACGGCTGAAGGGAAACTTCATTTAAAGAAAAATCCAGAACTTCTCGCTGGTTCTGTGCAAATGCTCAAACACGGAATCACTCATCTCGTGAACAATCAAATAGCCGATTTATCTGAGGCTTGGGAAATGGCTTCGTCTCGACCTGCCGCTCTCATTCAACTAGCGACTAAAAATGGGTTAGTGAAAGGTGCACCGGCAGATTTAGTTTTATTTAAACTGAAAGAAAAAAACATCCGAATAATCGAAACATATAAATCCGGAAGGCGAGTTTATCCATGCAAAGCTCAATAGATTTATAAAGTGAGTCAAGTATGTTACTAGGGGAGCATTCTTTAAGAAGGAGATGGCTCCCTTCTTTGTTGAAGTAAAGAACCATTTTAATGAAAGAAACAAAATCGCCAATTCCCCTAAATATTTGCCACTGATTTTCACTTGTGTTAGAATAAAACGTACTTTCAGGTGGTACATATTCTATCGGCAAAGGACAGTTTATACCCGTTGGGAGGTAAACTGTCTTTGTTTATCTTAATAGTGTACAAAAGCTTGCTGAAACTGGTTTAGAGTTAAGTTCAATGAATAAATCATTTGGTCAATAATCGGAGCAAAGGATGTATTTGCGTTAAAGGAGGATGATTTTATGAACGGGACAGTTGATCGAAACGTACAACTTCGCAGCGATGTGAAAAAACTAGGAAATATTTTAGGAGAAATTCTTGTTCATCACGGTGGCGTTGATTTACTAAATGAAGTTGAGTCTATCAGGGAAATGACCAAGAAGTTACGCCAAGAATTTGATTCCGATATTTATCACCAATTAAAAGAAAAAATCCAACAGCTTGAACCACCTATGCGCCAAAATGTCATAAGAGCTTTTTCAATTTATTTTCACCTAATTAATATTGCTGAACAAAACCATCGGATCCGCAGAAAAAAAGAGTATCAATTAAAAGAGCATGAGGCACAACCCTTTTCTATTGAAAGAACGGTATCAAAAATAAAAGAATATAAAATCCCCAATGAAGCTTTACAAAACGTTATTAATGAATTATCGATTGAATTGATTATTACGGCCCATCCGACAGAAGCAACAAAACGGACTGTATTGGAAATCCAAAAAAGAATTTCGATCATTTTACAAAAACTAAATAGTCCGGGAATATCGGAAATAGAAAGAGAAAATTTAGAAGAAAATCTTTACAATGAAGTTACCACTCTATGGCAAACAGATGAATTACGGCACCGGAAGCCAAGGGTATTAGATGAGGTTCGCAATGGTCTTTATTATTTTGACCAAACTCTATTCGATATTCTTCCTGCCGTACATGAAGAACTAGAATTACAATTAAAAAATCAAATAGCTGGATTTGATTGGAAAGTGCCTAACTTTCTTCATTTTGGATCTTGGATAGGTGGAGATAGAGATGGGAACCCAAATGTTACACCGGAGATTACATGGCGTACACTTGAAATGCAAAGAGAATTGGTTATAAAGAAATATAATGAAGCCATTATTAATCTTATGAAAAGATTTAGTCAATCTACCACTCGAATTACAGTTAGTCAGGATCTTATACACTCTATTAACGAAGAAGAACCGGTTTATTTGAATGAGGAAGAAAAATGGCCCGTTACATCAGAAGTGTACCGGAGAAAATTCGCCATTATTTTAAAAAGACTTCATGAGGTTGGTAAATCTGAACTTGGTTATAAAGCTTCAGAGGAACTTGTACAGGATTTAATTTTAATTCTAAATAGTGCGGAAAGTCACCAGCCCTTGGATAAAACTCTTAAATCGATTCGTACATTAATTAGGCAAGTGGAATTATTTGGATTTCATTTAGCTACATTGGATATTCGTAATCACAGTGGAGAGCATGAATTAGCCGTAAATGAAATTCTGAAGGCTGTGAATATTACTGAGAATTATTCGGAGCTAAGTGAAGCGGAAAAAATGAATATATTAGTGAGGGTTCTCAAAGATCCACGACCGTTACTGCTGTTTGAAGAGGATTATTCCAAAGAAACTCGTGCTATTCTAAAGGTATTTCAATTAATAAGAAAAGCTCATAAAGAGTTTGGAAAACGTTCCATCGAAGTTTATTTGATTAGTATGACCCAATCTGCAAGTGATTTGCTTGAAGTACTATTACTTGCGAAAGAAGCGGGCATCTATCGTCTTTATGCCGATGGTAAGATTGAATCTGATATCAATGTAGCCCCTTTATTGGAAACCATTGATGATTTAATTGCAGGTCCGAAAATTATGAAGACTTTATTTGAATTGGATGTATATCGCAATCACCTAAAAGAACACAATAATCATCAAGAAATCATGTTAGGTTACTCTGACGGAAGTAAAGATGGTGGTACTTTAACTGCCAATTGGAAGCTCTTTAAGGCACAGCTGGAAATTCATAATATGGCAAAAGAATTCGACGTTCGTCTGAAGTTTTTCCACGGCCGCGGTGGTTCATTAGGGCGTGGAGGAGGATCATTAAATACAAGTATTCTCTCCCAGCCAGTGGAAACATTAGGGGATGGCGTAAAAATAACAGAACAGGGAGAAGTACTGTCATCCAGATATTTAATGAAAGAAATTGCATTTAGAAATTTAGAACAGGCCGCTTCCGCTTTGCTTGATGCATGTGTAGGTGTTTCAAGTGAATCTGAGGTTGATTATTTTCGGGAAAAAGAATGGGAAGTGGCGATGGAAGAAATTTCAAGCTATTCATTGACGAAATATCAATCATTGGTTTTTGGTGATCCTGACTTTCTTACTTATTTTAATCAAGCGACACCACTTAATGAAATAGGTGCACTCAATATTGGCTCACGTCCGATGAGCAGAAAAAACAGCCAAAAATTTGAGGATCTGCGCGCCATTCCTTGGGTGTTTGCTTGGACACAATCACGGCACATGTTGCCTGCATGGTATGCGGCAGGTACGGGATTGGAAACATATCTAAACCAGGATGATCGTCATTTGGAAATATTGCAAACGATGTATAAAAAATGGCCATTCTTTCGAGCGACGATTAACAATTTGCAAATGGCCCTCATGAAAGCAGATATGGCTACAGCTAAACAGTATTTGACACTGGTACAATCTCCCGAAATTGCAGAAAGAATTTATAGTAATATTTACGATGAGTATCAGCGTACAAAAAGAGTATTATTAAAAATTTCTGGAAATAAGGAGTTGCTCGATCATACTCCGAATATCCAAGAATCTGTATACAGAAGAAATCCTTATGTAGACCCATTAAACTTCTTCCAAGTCTATTTGATTTGCAAATTAAGAGAAACGGATCAACCTTCAGAAGATTTAGTAACGGAGGTGCTGTTAACGATTAATGGAGTTGCTGCTGGATTAGTGAATACAGGTTAATGGTCAAATTTAATACCCTCTAGTTAAAACAAAAACCTTGAGATAGAATTTCTCAAGGTTTTTTCTTTTTTCTAAATCCTCTTGTAAATCTCCTCATAATCTAGCAAATTCTTTCATAAAGTTTAGTAAAGCCAAATTTTATAAAGGACTGAAATCAATGTTTCGATTTGCAGCAAAATCTTCCTTAACCATCATCGCTATATTCTGTCTCACTTCTGCCATCGCCTTTTCTAGTATTAAAGTGAGCTTTTTATCATTTTTAGGAAATGATTTTTCAAAAACAGAATCATTTTTATACATTATGAGTCTTGAAAATCATTCTCTTTCATCTGTTTTATCTGCTCAAAAGGAACGCTCCTTGGGAGAAGTGGCATTAGAGTTCATGACCAATATAAATTTGACGGATATGAAGACTTTCTTAATTACTGAAATTCCTGGCTTACGAGCCGTTACGCCGCAAATTTTGATCGCAGGCGAGGGGACGGATTTTACAAATCTTCCTATTGAATCCCCACCACCTAAAGACTTTAATTACTGGGAAGACGAGAACGACAACAAACAAGAAGAAAAAAACAAGAGCGAAAAAGATGATAATGAAAAAACAGAAGAAGATCTAACGCAGGATTACAAAGTTTATATCTATCATACTCATACATATGAGTCCTTTTTCTCTATGGTTCCGAATGCGAAGGAGGCGAATGAGGCTTTCCATAGAGAAAAAAATGTGACGGTGTTAGGAAAACGATTAAGCGAAAAACTAAAGGAAAAGGGAATCAATACATTAGTTGAAAATAGGGATGTTCAAGCTTTGTTGAACGAAAGAAATATGCAGTACTCCCAATCATATGTGGCCTCAAGAGAAGTGGCAGTGGAAGCACTGAATCAAAATAAGGGGATCGACCTCGTCTTTGATATTCACCGTGATGCGGCTCGTAAAGATGCTACGACGACTGAAATAGATGGTAAATCTTATGCTAAAGTAATGTTTGTCGTTGGAACGGGTCATGCCCATTCCGACAAAAATTTGGACTTTGCCAATGAATTACACCAACTTCTAAAGGAAAAGTACCAAGGTGTTTCAAGGGGAGTTATTAAAAAGCCAAAAACGAATGGAAGTAATGGAATCTATAATCAGGATCTTGCTGAGAAATCAATCGTCATGGAAATTGGCGGAATCGATAATACCGTCGAGGAACTAAACCGAACAGTCGACGCACTAGCAGAAGTGATCAGTGATTATTATTGGGGAGAAGCCGTTGAAACAAGTAAGTAAGAAAAGCGCAAGGCGCCTGTTTAGGGGATGAACGGCTAAGTTCGCGCCGTCCTGGCGCAACGCCGTTCTGACCCGCATCGTGCGGGCCTAACGGCTAAAGGCGCGATGTCAATCGCCACGCCGTTCTGACCAGCATCGTGCGGGATCTAAATAAGCCTTAACTATTAGATCCAGTTAAGGCTTTTGGGCTTAATGAACGATGTTTCGATAGAGTCCAATCACTTTCCCTAAAATAGAAACATCTTTTAAAATGATTGGTTCCATACTTGAGTTTTCCGGTTGAAGGCGAAAATAGTCTTTCTCTTTAAAAAACCTTTTGACAGTTGCTTCATTTTCCGCTGTCATTGCAACAACGATATCATTATTACTTGCTGTCTGCTGTTGTCGAACAATCACATAATCTCCATCTAAAATACCTGCTTCAATCATGCTTTCGCCAACGATTTCAAGCATAAATACTTGCTCATCATCAGGTACCAATTGTTCAGGAAGAGGAAAATATTCCTCAATATTTTCAATGGCCGAAATCGGTAATCCGGCTGTTACTTTCCCTACAATGGGAACATTAATTGTTTTCTGACGAGGAATATTGTCTTCCTCTAACTGTAAAACTTCAATGGCTCTGGGTTTAGTCGGGTCACGTCTAATTAAACCTTTCTTTTCAAGTCTAGCCAGATGCCCATGAACAGTAGAGCTTGATGCTAATCCAACGGCATGTCCAATTTCACGAACGGATGGTGGATATCCTTTGCTTTTCACTTCACTTTTAATGAAATTCAAAATATCTTGTTGTCTCTTAGATAATTTTTCCAATTAATTCACTCTCCCTTTCCAATATTACCTAATTTTTATTATAACATGAAAACACAAAGTCAACAAACGTAGGTTCGAAAAATCGTTGACAACAAACTTTTGTTCTTATATAATGTTTTTACACACGAACAAATATTCTAAAAGGGGTGCTAGAGTATGTCTTATTTGTGGAGAAGGTTTTCATTCATAATCGTATTTATATCCATTATTTTTGTTATGGGAATGTATATTTTATATCATGATGCAACTGCTGATCAAACCAATATAACCATTACGGTTCAGGACGGAGAATCATTGTGGTCTATTTCTGAACAATATGCAAAGGCCATCGGAATACCTACATCAAAGTTTGTCCATTTAATTGAAAAGGAAAATCAACTGTATGGTCAGGTTATTAAAAGTGGTGACCAAATTGTGATACCAGGTGAATATATAAAATCTTCACCTTCTGAAGTAAAATTTGCAATGGAAGAAAAATAAGGAGTGTTAATCGTGAAAGCCGTCATTTATTGCAGAGTAAGCACGGAAAAAGACACACAGGTAACCTCACTCCAACGTCAGCAAGAGGAATTAGTTGTTGCCGCAAAAAAATGGAATTTAGAAGTACATTCCGTCATTTGTGATCAAGCGAGTGGTTATGATTTAGAAAGGTCAGGTATTTTAAACCTGTTAGAGCGAATAAAATATGAAAATATTGAGGCTGTGCTCATTCAAGATGAAACGAGATTAGGAAGAGGAAATGCGAAAATTGCCTTACTGCATTGCTTGATGAAAGAAAATGTAAAAGTTTTTAATCTATCACAAAATGGGGAGCTCCAGCTATCTGAGGCAGATTCGATGGTTCTCAATATTTTAAGTATTGTGGAGGAATATCAACGAACCTTACATAATTTAAAAATAAAAAGAGGGATGAAAAGGGCTGTTGAAAAAGGTTATCGTCCAGAAAATAATTTAAAGCATCGAGGAAATATCGATGGTCGAGAGAGAAAGGTAGTTCCAATCGAGGAAATTGTGAAGCTAAGGCAGAATAAATTGACTTTTGCTGAAATAGCGGCAACGTTAAGAGGGTTTGGTTATGATATCTCGAAAGCAACGGTACATAGGAGATATCAGGAATATATCGAACAATTAGAAACAGAAGCAAAGCCGCAGCATTCCGCTGATTAGGGGGGCAGATCATTTGTGATCTGTGCCTTTTTTTAGTAGGATAATACCAATTAGGCAGAATGTAAAGGAGTTTTCCTATGCTACCAAAGGATAAAATACAAAGAATCAATCAATTGGCCAAAAAAGCAAAAGCAACAGGATTAACGAATGAAGAAGCGAAAGAACAATCTACGCTTCGTGCTGAATATTTAAAGCAATTTCGCTCATCAATGAGGAAAACTATTGAAAACGTGCGCGTTTTTGATCGTGAAGGAGAAGATGTTACACCTGAAAAAGTAAAAAAGATCCAAGAAAGAAGGAAGCTACACTAGTTTCCGTTCGATATTTATTCGACTTTTCTAACTACTATTTAATGCAAGTTTTTCAAAATATGGTAGAATAAAGACAGATTGTTGGAAAGGAAGTTGAGATATGTTTACGAAAGAAGATCAATTAGCAGTCAATACAATCCGAACATTGTCCATTGATGCCATTGAAAAGGCTAATTCTGGACATCCAGGTTTACCAATGGGGGCAGCTCCGATGGCCTATACGCTATGGACCCGGTTTATGGATCATAATCCCAAAAATCCTGCTTGGTTTAATCGTGATCGCTTTGTTTTATCAGCAGGCCATGGCTCGATGTTGCTTTATAGTTTATTACATCTATCAGGTTATGGGGTAGAAATAGAAGACCTCAAGAATTTTCGCCAATGGGGCAGTAGAACACCTGGACATCCAGAATTCGGCCATACTCCTGGGGTGGAAGCAACTACAGGTCCACTAGGGCAAGGGATCGCGATGGCTGTTGGAATGGCGATGGCTGAGAAACATTTAGCTGCTACGTATAATAAAGATGATTATAATGTGGTGGATCATTATACATATGCCTTATGTGGAGATGGCGATTTAATGGAAGGTGTATCCTCTGAAGCAGCCTCTCTTGCCGGACATTTGAAATTAGGGAAAATGATCTTACTATATGATTCCAATGACATCACTCTTGATGGTGAGCTTGATAAGTCTTTCTCTGAGAATGTAGGGGAGCGATTTAAAGCATATGGCTGGCAATATTTAAGGGTTGAAGATGGAAATAATATGGAAGAAATCGCTAATGCTCTGGAAGCGGCTAAAGCGGAGGTCTCTAAACCGACCTTGATTGAAGTGAAGACCATCATTGGCTATGGCTCTCCGAATAAATCAGGGAAATCAGATGTTCACGGTAAACCATTAGGTGAAGATGAAATGAAATTAACGAAGGAATATTATAAATGGACGTATGAGGAAGATTTCTATGTTCCTTCTGAAGTCTATCAATTATTCGAAAAAACAATTATTCAAAATGGACAGGAGAAAGAAGCTGAGTGGGAAAATCTTTTAGCGAAATATAAAGAAGCCCATCCAGAATTAGCTAGCCAATTTGAACAAGCAATAGCTGGAAAGCTTCCTGAAAATTGGGATCAAGAGATTCCTGTATATGAGGAAGGGAAAAGCTTGGCAACAAGGGTAGCAAGCAGTGAAGTTCTAAATGCGATTGCTAAAAATAATCCTAGTCTGATTGGTGGAGCAGCTGACTTGGCAGGTTCTAATAACACGATGATCTCTGGTTCCGCAGACTATAGTGCAGACGACTATTCTGGAAGAAACATATGGTTTGGTGTAAGAGAATTCGGAATGGGCGCAGCCATGAATGGAATGGTTCTACATGGTGGATTAAACGTCTTTGGCGGAACCTTCTTCGTGTTCTCTGATTATTTACGTCCTGCTATCCGACTTGCTGCCTTAATGGAATTGCCGGTTACCTATGTCTTTACACATGATAGTATTGCGGTTGGGGAAGATGGGCCGACCCATGAACCAATCGAACAGCTTGCTTCTTTACGCGCGATGCCTGGACTTTCTGTGATTAGACCGGCAGATGGCAATGAAACAGCAGCCGCTTGGCGTACGGCGTTAAAAACAAAGCATCAGCCAACTGCTTTAGTCTTAACAAGACAGAACCTCCCAACATTAGCAGGAACGATTACAGGGGCTGCCGATGGCGTAGACAAAGGAGCGTATGTGGTTTCTCAAGCAAAAGGGAAGGATGTTGATCTGCTGTTGTTGGCAAGCGGCTCCGAAGTGAGTTTGGCAGTGGAAGCCCAACAAGCATTATCAGATAAAGGAATTCAAGCATCTGTTATTAGTATGCCTTCATGGGATCGTTTTGAAAAACAATCGCAGGACTATAAAGAGTCTGTTCTTCCTTCATCAGTAAAAAAACGCCTAGCTATTGAAATGGGATCCTCCTTTGGATGGGAGAGATATACTGGTGATGAGGGAACTGTGCTCGGAATCGATCGTTTCGGGGCTTCGGCACCAGGTGAAAAAGTAATGGCAGAATATGGATTTACGGTTGAAAATGTAGTCGCTCAAGCAGAAAAATTATTGAATCGCTAATTTGGATGAAAAAAGAGAGGGTTTTTTCCTCTCTTTTTATTTTTTTGTAAAAAAAGCAGGAAGAAATTAGCTACTCATAGAAAACATAAAGTGAAACCTCAATCAGTGGGGGCTTACTGCCAGTTAAGTCGGGATAAATAAATCAAAAGTTTTTGTGAATGTAACAGTATTAGACAAAAAATTTATATGACCTCGTCTACAATAGAACAAAAACAAGGCTGAGGAGTGAAGGATTATGAGAATCTATTTGATTTATTTAATAGAGGATGAATTTGCTGAATATTTTTATGGCCGAGAAAGTAAGATTGTCGAACTTTTCAAAGCAGAAAGGCGGTCAAATGGCGATTTATTAGAAATTATCAGAAAGCAAATTAACTACATAACAAGACCGTTACCTTATTTAGATCTTCATAAGCATTTATCACACTCAGTAGAAAAAAGAGAATTTTTTATCAAAGGAAAATCGTACTGTAAGGAATATGCCAATAAAAAGGATGGGGCGGAATTAACGATTGAAGAACGATTTATACACTTGAAAGCTTGGGGTGGATATGACAGTGAATCAAGCTTTTTTGAAGTTTTACGTAAATTTGATGGTAGATTTCTAGCGATGGATATGAAACATAATCATTACGGATGGGTTAAGCCAATTAAAGAAAGAAAATATGTATGAAATGGGGAATCTATTGTATAATATTCAGGGATTTAGTAAACTGAATGGTAGACAACTTGAAGGAGGATAACCTATGTGGTGGCAATTTGTGTTAACGGGCTTTTTATGCCTATTGGGAGGACTCGCCCTCGGCTTTTTCATCGCCCGAAAATATATGATGGATTATTTAAAGAAAAATCCACCAATCAATGAGCAAATGTTAAAAATGATGATGATGCAAATGGGGATGAAACCATCTCAAAAGAAAATCAATCAAATGATGAATGCGATGAATAAACAAATGGACAAGTAACCCTTGATTCTGACAGGTTTTACAGGTATCCATTATTTGAAATTACGAAAACTTAAAACTTTAGATTAATCCTTCACAAGATTTTTTCCTTGACTGGATTAATCTTTCCAAAACCACTTTTTCTGTTAGACAGATTCAGCAGAGAGCGTGGTTTTTGTGCTTTTAAAAGGTTGAATTCAGGAATGTATCTACAATAGATGGAGGAATTATAATGGCCTTTTTGCTCATTGTCATACGGGAAGTGTTCATAAGTTTGTAACGATTGTTTTTTTTCATAGAAGATTCCGATCATCCCTATCCCGTTGAAAGGGATTATTTGTTAGAATGGTAACAAATCATTATGGGAGTTGCATGTTATGTCCGGTGATATTAATTTGTTTCTAGCTTTTGGTGCAGGTTTTTTAAGCTTTATCTCCCCCTGCTGTTTACCTTTATATCCTGCATTTTTATCGTATATTACGGGAATGTCTGTAAGTGAAATAAAAAGCGAAAATGCGATGTTTAAGCGCCGCAGCATGTTGCATACGCTTTTCTTCTTACTAGGTTTTTCGATTATTTTCATTGTCCTTGGCTTTGGTTCTTCTTTCATAGGCAATTTTTTTAGGACATATCAAGACCTCATTAGGCAAGTTGGTGCCATTTTCATTGTGTTTTTTGGTTTAGTGGTCACTGGAGTGATTTCCTTTGATTTTATGATGAAGGAAAGACGTTTTGAGTTTAAAAATCGACCAGCAGGCTATCTTGGTTCTTCCTTAATTGGGATGGCATTTGCGGCTGGCTGGACACCTTGCACAGGTCCAATCCTTGGAATTGTTTTTGGACTAATTGCAACAAATCCGAGTGCGGGGGTAGTGTATATGATTGCCTATACACTCGGCTTCGCGATTCCTTTCTTTATTCTATCCTTTTTTATTGGCAGAATGAACTGGATCCGGAAACATAATGTGAAAATCATGAAAATTGGCGGCATTATTATGATTTTCATCGGAATATTGCTTTTCTTTGATGGATTGACCTATATAACAGGACTTTTTCAATTACTATTCGGTGATTTCGTAGGGTTTTAGTTGTATAAAGAAAAAATAGGTTTGATTCAAACCTATTTTTTCTTTGGAGGTGATACAGCTAAAAAAAATGTTCATATGGGGCGATATCAATATTTAATTGTTCTAGTTTTTTTCTTAGAAATTTATGGTCGCGTTTAGGGGTTGCGAGGATATATCCTCTAATCAACACATCTAGATCAATCTTTTTGACTTTTTCTTGCAAGGCGATTTCCCCAATTTTCCCAGCAATTTTTTGCCTTGCAACATCTCGGAATAACTCGGGTACCGGGCTGACTAGTTCATCAAGCAGAGCTTTTTTATCTGGTGTCCATAGTTTCTTTGTTTGTCTGACAAAATGCTCTTCCCAATCGAGATCGGATTTCCCATCCTCTTTGGGAAGGCGTTTAAGAAACTTTCTAAACATAAAAAATCCACCTATCCCCATTAAGGTGATCAAGATAATAACCCAGAAGAGTATAAACCATAAAAACCAACCGTGAAGCATGTTTTCACCCCTTACAAAAATCGTTACTTCTTTTTATACATTATATCGAATCCAAAATTATAAAAACAAGCACTTAGATTTTGCTTTCTAATGATTGTGAACAAAAAAATTTTAAAAGGCTGTGATTGATTGGAGAAGACATATTATGTAGCAACCTTAATTTTTGCTTGGTTTATTTCTCTGAGCTTACTTGTTTTTTCAGTATTCGCTTTTAAACTCTCCTATTTTGCTTTAGGTCTTCTTATCATCATGATTTGGCTCGCTTCCGTAATCGTGAATGTGTTACTTTATCGAAACGTAGTTGTGAAGTGAAAGAAATCCCTATTTCATCTATTTTCGCACAGATGAAATAGGGATTTTTAACCGTTAGACAAGGAAGTATCTATTGTTTAATAAACGATCTAAACAAGGTGAATAGCCCTTTTAAAATAATGGCTGCTGCGAAAAGCAAGACTAAAATGACCGACATCGTCATTAGGATGCTTGAGACTGGTCCAAGCATGTCTGAGACATTGGGAACAAACAATAAGCCGATCACAGCAAATCCGGCTAAAATACTAGAAAAATAAACCGGGATTTTGCTTTCGAGTAAATTCATTATGATCCCTCCTTGTCATATTTTACGTTCAAATGGATTGGTCGGTGTCGGCGCCAGGAAAGTTTGGGCTTTTTTGGAATGATGGCTTCTTCTGAGTGAGAAAAGGAAGTTCCTTCCATATCTACCAATAAATAAACGAAATTTTTTAGATTGCAATCGGATTGTAAACAAAAGAAAATTGGTTTGTTACTGCATTGTTATAATCCTCTGTTAGGATAAGACCTGTTAGTTAAATAGACTAACAACAAAAAAGGAGGATATGCATGAAAAAGTCTTTAATCGCCCTAGCAGCAGCCGTTACGTTTACCGGTATTGGGATAAATAGCGTATCAGCGGCTACATATGAAGTTCAAGAAGGTGATAGCTTATGGAGTATTTCGCAAAATGAAGGGACAACGGTCGAACAACTAAAAGAGCTAAATAATTTATCTTCCGACGTGATCTTACCTAATCAAACATTAGAACTGGATGCTCCTAGAGCAGAAGAAATATATAAAGTAAAAGCTGGTGATTCTCTTTGGAAAATTGCTAATCATTATCACGTCACGATTCAACAATTAAAAGAATGGAATCAACTCCATTCTGATACGATTCATCCGGGACAAGAACTTACAATACAAGAGAATCATTCAGAAAAAGAGACGAAGCAAGTTCAACAAAAAGTAGAGAAGAAAACGGAACAAGTTTCAACGAAGAAAGCGGAACAAGTCCAGGCTAATCATGAACCCGAAGGAAAAGAGATGACGGTTACCGCTACAGCGTATACAGCCTCATGTAATGGCTGTTCAGGTATAACGGCGACAGGTTTAGATCTTAAAAAGAATCCGAATCAAAAAGTCATTGCCGTTGACCCTAAAGTAATCCCGCTCGGTTCAAAAGTTCATGTAGAAGGATATGGTACGGCTGTTGCTGGAGATACAGGTGGAGCTATTAAAGGAAACAAAATTGATTTGTTTATCCCTTCTAAAGCAGATGCTATCAAATTTGGTGTTCGTACTGTAAAAATTAAAGTGCTTGAATAAAGGTTAGGATTGTCTAAAAGGAGTCATGGTGATGCCTTTTAGACAATCTTTTTTTGAAAGGTAAGAAAGAAAAATTGGCTAATGTTTGGATCTAGCTCCAGGCGCCATCGGCTCGAGGTCAAATAACCTGAGACAATAAAAGTCAAGACCGGACTTTTCTTGTCTCAGAACATTTGCTTGTCGCCGATAGGCGGGCGCCTTGCGCTTTTCTTATTGATTTTTCAAAAGGCTTTATGTAGAGTAGAGTAGGAATAATTCTCTACCAGGTCTTGGTTGGATAAGGATAAGGAGAATGTTTGCTTGAAAAAAGGCCGTAAAAAAGGAATAAATCAAAAGAAATCTCGATCCACTATAAGAAGAATCATCTTAAGTTTTTTACTTATTCCGTTTGTCATGATTCTGTTATTTAGTATTTATATAAGCCATTTATATACAAAAGAGCAAAATGAGGAGAAACCGCTTATACCTGAAGAATTTATCCCTATCTATAAAGCAGCAGAGCAAGAATTCGGCGTTCCTTGGTATTTATTAGCCGCTCATCATCGAGTCGAGACCATTTTTTCCACGATGGATCCTATGTTATCACCGGCTGGGGCAGAAGGCCCGATGCAGTTTATGCCTTGTACTTTTGTAGGCTGGTCCCATCCAAGCTGTGAAGGATTAGGAAAAGGGGAGATTCCGGATGAGGATAAAATGAATCCAGCCATTATAAAAAAATATAACGGATATGGAATAGATGCGAATGGGGATGGGAAGGCAGATCCTTGGGATATTGAGGATGCTATTTTTAGCGCCGCTAATTTTTTGGCGCATTCTGGTGCAGCGGATGGAGAAGTGGATAAGGCCGTCTTTGCTTATAATCACAGTGACCAATATGTTGAAGATGTTCTTTATTATATGGAATTATATAAAGAAAAATACGAAAACAAAGTTTCTCAATAATTTTTTATAATCAAAAACGGGAGAATGACTCTCCCGTTTTTAACTTGTTACGTATTGTTTTTACCTCTAGCAACAGCGCCAAGAATCAAACTTAAAACAAAAACAAGAATCAATGATCCAATTAAGGCTGGAATAATAGCCATGCCTGCCAATTGCGGTCCCCAGTCTCCAAACAGGGCGCCTCCTATCCAAGCTCCAACAATTCCTGCAATAATATTTCCAATAATTCCTCCAGGAACATCTTTTCCAAGAATTAAACTTGCAATCCAGCCAATAATTCCACCAATGATTAGGTATAACAAAAAGGTCATTATCACTCATCTCCTTAGAATTAATGATTTTTTATCAAGCTTGCTTTTATTATTACCGATCGTACTCACGATAAACATTATAGAAAATTTTGAATAATTTTACCTTGGACATACTGGATGCTACTTTCTTTCAAGGAATACCTGTAGCTGTAGAATGGGATAGTATAACCCGAATAGTTCATTTTTATTTTCTTCTCCTTATTTTTTTGATATGATGGTTGATGGATTATAGAATGCTAGTTTTTGAATAGGATAAGTAATTTTTATTGGAAACCATAACTTTCTTAATATTTACTTATAACGATAATTATTATAAGATAGTATTGAGTAAAGGTTAGCGAATTCAAACCGCGTCATTGGAAATTTGGTTTGATTTATTAGGAGATGGGGGTTTTTTTATGGGATTACAATCCAAAAATGATGTTTTTAAGGCCCGTTCATCATTCGAATTGAACGGCAAACGGTATCACTACTATCGCTTATCCGCCTTAGAGGAAGCAGGTGTCGCAAAAGTAGGACGCCTACCATATTCGATTAAAGTTTTATTAGAATCTGTACTCCGGCAAATGGATGGACGAGTGATTCAAAAAACTCATGTTGAAGATTTAGCAAAATGGGCGGAAGATAGTAAAAATGATGGGGAAGTTCCATTTAAGCCTTCCCGCGTTATTTTGCAAGACTTTACAGGAGTTCCTGCTGTCGTCGATCTTGCTTCACTTAGAAAAGCAATGTCTGACATGGGTGGAGATGCTGAAAAAATTAATCCAGAAATTCCGGTTGACTTAGTGATTGACCACTCTGTTCAGGTTGACTCCTATGGAACACCAGAAGCTCTGCAAACGAATATGGATTTTGAATTCGAAAGAAATGCTGAACGATATGAATTTTTAAGTTGGGCACAAAAGGCATTTGAAAATTATCGTGCTGTCCCACCTGCAACAGGTATTGTTCACCAAGTGAATCTTGAATATTTAGCTAATGTGGTCCATGCGGTTGAAACGCCAGATGGAGATTTTGAGGCCTATCCTGATACTTTAGTTGGCACTGACTCACATACAACGATGATTAATGGTATTGGCGTACTTGGCTGGGGTGTTGGCGGAATTGAAGCTGAAGCTGGTATGCTTGGTCAGCCATCTTATTTTCCAATTCCTGAAGTAGTGGGAGTTAAATTAACAGGTGAATTACCGAATGAAGCAACAGCCACTGACCTTGCTTTAAAAGTGACGCAAGTACTTCGATCACACGGGGTAGTGGGGAAATTTGTTGAATTTTACGGTCCAGGAGTTGCTACATTACCATTAGCTGACCGGGCAACGATTGCCAATATGGCACCAGAGTATGGAGCTACATGTGGATTTTTCCCTGTAGATGATGAAACATTAAATTATTTGCACCTTACTGGACGCCCGGAGGAACAAATACAACTTGTTGAAACATATTTAAAACAAAATGATCTATTCTTCACTGTTGATAAAGAGGATCCAGTTTATAAAGATGTTGTCGAGTTAGATTTATCAGAAATCGAAGCGAATCTATCTGGTCCAAAACGACCTCAAGACTTGATTCCACTATCAAAAATGAAAACATCTTTTGAAGATGCTCTTCAAGCACCAGCAGGAAATCAAGGTTTTGGGTTAACAGCAAAAGAAATTGAAAAAGAAGCAACCGTTAAATTTAATAATGGTGACAAAGTCACTATGAAAACAGGTGCTGTAGCTATTGCGGCGATTACAAGCTGTACCAATACCTCGAATCCATACGTGATGCTTGGAGCCGGATTACTCGCGAAAAAAGCGGTCGAAAAAGGTTTGGAAGTGCCGAAGTATGTCAAAACTTCGCTTGCTCCAGGGTCCAAAGTAGTAACGGGTTATTTACGTGATGCTGGCTTAATGCCTTATCTATCAAAACTTGGCTTTGACTTGGTTGGTTATGGATGTACTACATGTATTGGAAACTCTGGTCCTTTAAAAGAAGAAATTGAAAAAGCGATCATGGATAGTGACTTACTTGTTACATCTGTCCTTTCAGGTAACCGTAATTTTGAAGGCCGAATCCATCCACTTGTTAGAGGGAACTATTTAGCATCACCTCCACTAGTTGTTGCTTACGCACTTGCAGGTACAGTTGATATTGATTTGAATCATGAACCGCTTGGAAAAGATAAAGATGGAAATGATGTGTTCATGAAGGATATCTGGCCATCCAAAGAGGAGATAGCTGAGGCTGTACGCAGCACAGTTACACCAGAGCTTTTCCGCAAAGAATATGAACATGTTTTTGATGACAACAAACGGTGGAACGAAATTAAAACAAGTAATGATCCTTTATATAAATGGAATAAAGATTCCACTTATATCCAGAATCCACCGTTCTTTGAAGATTTATCTGATGACCTAGAAACGGTTCAACCACTTACTGGTTTAAGAGTTGTGGGTAAATTTGGGGATTCTGTTACAACAGACCATATTTCTCCAGCAGGGGCGATTGGAAAAGATACTCCAGCAGGAAAATACCTCATTGAAAAAGGTGTAAAACCACGTGACTTTAACTCGTACGGTTCTCGTCGGGGTAACCATGAAGTGATGATGCGTGGAACTTTTGCCAATATTCGGATTCGCAATCAAATTGCTCCAGGTACAGAGGGTGGATTCACAACCTATTGGCCTACAGAAGACATTATCCCTATTTATGATGCTTGCATGCGTTATAAAGAAGAGGGTACCGGTCTTGTTGTACTCGCTGGAAAAGATTATGGTATGGGATCCTCACGTGACTGGGCCGCAAAAGGTACCAATCTTTTAGGAATTAAAACCGTGATTGCGGAAAGTTTTGAGCGAATTCACCGTTCTAATTTAGCGATGATGGGTGTACTTCCACTACAATTCAAAAAAGGTGAAAATGCGGAGACGCTTGGCTTGACTGGAAAAGAAGTCATCAATGTCCATGTGGATGAAAAAGTCAAACCACGTGATATCGTTAAAGTAACAGCCATTTCCGAAGATGGTACGAAGAAAGAATTTGAAGTATTGGTTCGCTTTGATTCGGAAGTAGAAATAGACTACTACCGTAATGGCGGAATTTTACAACTGGTTCTTCGCGGTAAACTAGCTTAAAGATGTTCAGAAAGTCGATAAAAATAGCTGTTATCAGGATGAGGGTCCTCCGCTAAATCTGACCACGTCAACGCGGAAGTCAGTGCATCCCTACAAGTAAGAAAGCACTTTGCAGACAGTTTTTAAGGCAAAGTGTTTTCTTCAGAAAATAAAAAGTTTGAAAATTTGGTTTAGTCAGTTCCTTTTTTGTGAATAGTAGTAAAAAGATACGGTGAAGGAGTGATACATAATGAGAAAAATACGCAGAAAATCTTTTTCGGATCTTGTCCAAGAAAATAAACAAGCTTTGATGAAAGATGCCAAAGCAATTGAAAAAATAGAAACAAAATTGGAAGAAAAGCACTCAAAAAGAGCTTAAATAATCCTCATAAATCTCCCTCTTTCCGTTAAAAATATAACGGAAAGGGGGAGTAGTAATGAGCAAACCAAACAGAAGTCAACAAAACTTTACTCCGGATCATCTTGGAGAAAAAAGTGTGGCAATTGACGCTAATAAAGGAAAAAAGATGGCGAATAAAACGAATAAAAGTCCCGATGTGATTCAAACTAAAGGGGAATAAAAATTTTATCATCCGAGAAGGGGTGTTTTATTGTGGAAAACGATAAGTATCAACCCAAGCCTGATGATCGTAGCGACAATGTGGAAAAACTGCAAGAAATGATTGATAATACGATTGAGAATATGGAAGAAGCAGAAGAAGCGATGGAATTTTCTGAAGGTGAACAAAAAGAAAAAATTTCCGAGAAAAATGAAAGACGGCGTCAAAGTCTCGAAGGTATGCGGGAAGAAATAAAAGACGAGGCGAATGCTCAAGAAAATCGTTATGAATAATATTTAAACCGGCATTTATGCCGGTTTTTTTTGCGGGATAGGAAAGTATAAAAATTGGCTAATGTTTGGATCTAGCTCCAGGCGCCATCGGCTCGAGGTCAAATAACCTGAGACAATAAAAGTCAAGACCGGACTTTTCTTGTCTCAGGTTATTTGCTTGTCGACGATTACGGGCGCCTTGCGCTTTTCTTAAACCCTTTTTCTTTCTAGAAATCAAAAGAATGTGATAGAATTAACATAAGAAAAGGAGCAAAGGCTAAATTCGCGACAACAACCGTAACGCCTTTGTGACCTGATTCTGCAACCCAAAGAAGGTGAAATCATATGTTTATGTCAGAAACAAATATAGAGGTTCGATATGCGGAAACGGATCAAATGGGGATTGTATATCATGCTAATTATCTTATTTGGATGGAAATTGGAAGGACAAAATTAATGGAAGACCTGGGTTTTCATTATACAAAAATGGAGGAGGATGGTATTTTGGCCCCTGTGATTGATATTCAGGTTTCCTATCATCACCCCGTTAAATATGGGGATGATATTACGATTAAAACTTGGATTGAAGATTATAATGGGTTAAGAACAACGTACGGTTATAAAATTTTTTCTAATCATGACAATCTAGTGGTAACTGGATTTTCAAAGCATGTATGCGTCAAAAAAGATACCTTTAAACCCCTTTCTTTACGTAAATTATATCCCGACTGGCACCAAGCCTATTTGAAAGCTAAAAAAGATCCGCATATAGAAGGACTTAAGTAAATGGCCTTCGGAATAACAAAAAAGGAACTCAAACATTGGAAGCAAGAAATTGATCAGGGGAAAATAGCTTTTCTCACTCATTATTGGATAGATGATCGCTTCCCGAACTCTAAGACGGTAACAAAGGTAGGCTGCTCCGACTTGGAAAAGCTTGCAGATTGGGGAAAAAGTCATCAATTAAAAAAGGAATGGATCCATTATAGAATGGATGGTTATTCCCATTTTGATCTACTTGGAGATAAACAGATAGAAATTTTACAAAAGGAAGGCCTGCTTGATCAGGTTTTGTCAAAGATACAGCTTGATTGATGAATAGAGGATGGGAGGTTTTATAAATGAAAATACAACTGACTGACAGAGCAGCTGATTGGTTTGAGTCAGAGATGCATCTACATACAGATGACTATGTCCGTTTTTATGTCCGCTACGGTGGATCAAGCCCCGTGCAGCAAGGCTTTTCATTAGGAGTGAATAAAGAAGAACCAATGGATCCGGGCGTCGAGATGAATAAAAATGGCATCACCTATTTCATTGAAGCTCGAGATATATGGTACTTTGATGGGCATGATCTAGTGGTTGATTATAATGAGAAGCAAGATGAACCGAACTACCAATATCAATAGTATAAAACAGAGCTGTTCCATACAAACCGTTCTACATGAAGGATGGGACAGCTCTGTTTTTTATTTCGGCAGCATAAATTGTTTTATTTCATTGCCTGTTCTGTTGGTCAATCCTTTTTCGTTCGCGTTATCCAATGGGTAGACACGATAGGTACTAGCTTGTTTGCTGGCATTAAAGGTAGGATGAAAGTCAATATTCTCTATCGTTGTATTGCTTTTTGAATCGCTCCCTTTTTTCTTCAGGGTCACTTCAAACATTCCACCGAGATCCTTATACACATTTTCCGTATTCTGCCCGGACAAAAAATTGCCTAAAGAATAAATGACCACACCCTTTGTTCCATCCGCTTTATCGATCCATTCTATCGGTTGTAAAACATGCGGATGAGAACCAAAAATAATATCAGCACCTGCCTCCATCATTTGATGGGCTAGTTGTTTTTGTGTTTGATTTGGCTCACGTTCATATTCCTTTCCCCAATGTAAAGCTAGTAATACGATATCCGCTTTTTCTTTCGCTTCTTTTATATCTTTTTCCATTTGTTTTGGATCGATCAAGCTGACGAGATAATCTTTGCCTTCCGGAATGGGTACTCCATTTGTTCCGTATGAATAAGCCAAGACAGCGATTTGAATCCCTTTTACATTCATTATTCTAATTGTTTTTTTATCTTCCGGGCTTTTAAAGGTTCCTGTATACGGTAATTTTTTTTGTTCGTAATAATCGATCGCACTTAGTATTCCTTTTTCCCCTTTGTCTAGCATATGGTTATTGGCTGTTGTTACCATATCCACGCCAGCCTCCATGAGCGCATCGATGATTTCATGGGGACTATTAAAGGATGGGTAGCTAGAGAGTCCTAATGCCGATCCACCTGGAATAGACTCCTGATTGGCGATTAAGAAATCAGGCTTTTGCAATAAAGAATATACAGGCTTCAGTATCGGCTCAAAATTATACCCATTATTTGTTTTCGCATCATTGTAGACCCTGTCATGAATCAAAATATCACCAATTCCGGCAATTACAGCCTCTGTTTCATATTGTTTTGCCTCATGTGCAAAAGTACTTTGGGAATGCCAAGTCATTTTATATGCAGAGGAGGTGGAATTTTTATAAATCAATAAACCGATACTGACGAAAATCAACAGGGAAAGAATGGATATCGTTATAAACGATATTTTGTTTTTCATACAATCCTCCTTCACATGCAGCCCATGATATAGTTTTAGGTTACAGCCATTTCACTTTTGGTTCTGTTTTATCTCGAATTCTTTTGATATTCGTTCGATGACGTATAATGACAAAAGCGGCAAGGATGGTAACAATGATCATGAGAAAAAGATCTTTTGTAAATAAGGTATATAAGATGGCAAACAACGCGACAATGATGGAGGATAAGGATACATATTTCGAAAGCTTTAAACTAATTAAGAAAACAACAACTAGAGAAACAAAAAGAATGGGGTCATAGCCTAACAAAATCCCCCCCGAAGTGGCAACGGCTTTCCCACCACGAAAACCTGCAAAAAGAGGAAACATATGCCCAATTACAGCAAAAATCCCCGAAATTAACGGATGGAGATCACTTCCAAACATAAACGGAAGGAAAATAGTGAATGTCCCTTTCAATATATCTACTAAAACAACGACCGATCCTGCTCTTTTCCCCAATGTACGAAATGAATTCGTTGCTCCTAAATTTCCACTTCCATGTTCTCTTATATCTATTCCATAAAATACTTTTCCAACAATCAACCCAGAAGGGATCGATCCGATCACATAAGCGATTAAAAGTATGAAAACATATTGCATAAGCGTGGCTCCTTTTTAAAATGCACTTCAGTCTATCCAAAATAGAACAATCTCTGCTCACTCATTGTACCATGAAGACTCTGTAAATGAAAAAACATTTTTTCATTTAGTCTCTTTTTTTTGGGGTGCTAACACTTGAAATCTTGTAACTAAATACATTAACATTTAGATTATATCAAAGATGGTGAGGAGAGTTTTTTATGACCATTCAAAATCCAGATCGCCAGGAAATTGGTGAAATTTTAAAGAAAGCAAAAACAATTGCGGTCGTAGGATTAAGTGACCAACCAGATCGGACTTCGTATTCCGTGGCTAAAGCGATGCAGGAGGCTGGCTATGATATTATACCAGTTAATCCGACAGTGGATGAGGTTTTGGGTGTGAAAGCTGTTCCTTCTTTAAAAGCCATTCAAGAACATGTTGATATTGTGAACATTTTCAGACGTCCGGAACATTTGCCCGAGCTTGCAAAGGAATTTGATGAGATTGATGCAGACGTTTTTTGGGCACAACTTGGTATTGAGAATCAAGAAGCTTATGACTTTTTAACAGAAAAAGGATATACCGTTATTATGAACCGCTGCATCAAAGTGGAACATGCTATGTTGGGATAAAATAAGCGCAAAGGGCGCTTATTTTTTTCGCCTTAACCGCGAAACCCTCATAGCCATTTGCCAAAAGTGATCATTCAGATATAAAATAGGACATATATGCCTTCATATGATATGATATGTAAGGGAACGTTCGTTTGTTTTTGTTTTAGAGTTGAAAGGGGAATTTAGGTGACGAATAATTTAAAGAAAGATTATGTATATAATGATGATTCTATTCAAGTATTAGAGGGTTTAGAAGCCGTACGAAAACGCCCAGGGATGTATATCGGGTCAACAGATGCCCGCGGATTGCATCATTTGGTTTATGAGATAGTGGATAATTCAGTCGATGAAGCGTTAGCTGGATATGGAAGTGAGATTATTATCACCCTTCATCGGGATCAAAGTGTTACGGTAGAAGATAAAGGTCGTGGTATGCCAACTGGAATTCACCATACAGGCAGACCAACGACAGAAGTCATTCTGACTGTTTTGCACGCTGGGGGGAAATTTGGACAAGGCGGTTATAAAACGAGCGGTGGCCTCCATGGTGTAGGTGCTTCTGTTGTAAATGCTTTGTCAGAATGGTTGATTGTCACGATCAAACGGGATGGCTTTATTTATGAGCAAAGATTCCACCATGGTGGCAAACCTGAAACAACACTTGAAAAACTCGGGCCAACTAAACAAAGTGGAACAAAGATTCGTTTTAAACCTGATCCATCTATATTTGGCAAGATTGAATTTAATTATGATACATTATGTGAAAGACTGCGGGAATCGGCCTTTTTATTAAAGGGGCTGAAGATAGAAATTAATGATCTCCGCTTTGATCAAAAGGATGTATTTTTCTATGAAAATGGGATTGAAGCCTTTGTTGAATACTTAAATGAAGAAAAGGACACTTTACATCCAGTCACTTATTTTGAAGGCGAGACAAATGGCATTGAGGTGGAATTTTCCTTTCAATTCAATGATGGTTTTTCAGAAAACATACTTTCCTTTGTCAATAATGTAAGGACGAAAGATGGCGGTACCCATGAGGCAGGGGCAAGAGCCGCTATGACCAGAGTTTTTAATGATTATGCCAGAAAAACGGGTCTATTAAAGGAAAGAGATAAAAATTTAGAAGGAACAGATATACGAGAAGGATTGGCTGCCATCGTTTCTGTTAAAGTTCCAGAGGGAATGTTACAGTTTGAAGGTCAAACGAAAGGTAAACTTGGTACAGCGGAGGCAAGATCGGCAGTTGACACCGTTATATCTGAACACTTATCCTATTTTCTGGCAGAAAATCATGATGTTAGTTCTTTGTTGACAAAAAAGGCGATTAAAGCTTCACAAGCAAGAGAAGCTGCTCGAAAAGCCCGTGAAGAAGCTCGTAGCGGAAAAAAGCGCCGTAAAACAGAAGCGATTCTCTCTGGTAAATTGACTCCTGCCCAATCGCGAAATCCACAAAGAAACGAGCTCTATTTAGTGGAAGGGGACTCAGCAGGCGGCTCAGCAAAACAAGGGAGAGATCGGAAATTTCAAGCCGTTCTTCCTCTTCGGGGAAAAGTAATTAACACGGAAAAAGCAAGACTACAAGATATTTTTAAAAATGAAGAGATCAACACGATTATTCATACAATCGGTGCTGGTGTTGGCCCTGATTTTAATATAGAAGATGTGAATTATGATAAAGTCGTGATTATGACGGATGCAGATACGGATGGAGCTCATATTCAAGTATTATTACTCACATTTTTCTATCGGTATATGAAACCTTTAATTGAAGCGGGAAAAGTGTTTATTGCTTTGCCACCTCTTTATAAAGTAAGTAAAGGAAGTGGAAAAAAAGAAAGGATCGAGTATGCATGGACCGATGATGAGTTGGATGGCGTGATGAAAAAGGTTGGGAAAGGTTATATGCTCCAGCGCTATAAAGGGCTTGGTGAGATGAATGCAGACCAGCTATGGGAAACAACGATGAATCCAGACACAAGAACGTTGATTCGCGTCACGATTGATGATATTGCCCGTGCAGAGAGAAGGGTCACAACACTTATGGGTGACAAAGTGGAACCACGCCGAAAATGGATTGAAAATAATGTCCAATTTGGGATGGAAGAAGATCATAGCATTTTAGAAAATGACAATTTGACGTTGGATGGAGGCCTTGGGGTGTGAGTAGTCAAGAAAAATTTCAAGATTTAGCATTGGAAGAAGTGATTGGCGACCGTTTTGGTCGATACAGTAAATATATTATTCAAGATCGTGCATTACCTGATGCAAGGGATGGTTTAAAACCTGTTCAACGCCGAATTTTATATGCGATGCATATGGAAGGAAACACAGCGGAGAAAGGGTTTCGAAAATCAGCCAAAACAGTCGGAAATGTGATTGGGAATTATCATCCTCATGGTGATACTTCTGTCTATGAGGCGATGGTAAGAATGAGCCAGTCATGGAAGCTTCGCCAAATGCTGGTAGATATGCATGGAAACAACGGAAGTATTGATGGGGATCCAGCGGCGGCTATGCGTTATACTGAAGCGAGATTATCGAAAGTCGCTTCCGAACTTTTAAGAGATATTGAAAAAAGAACGGTTGATTTTATTCCGAACTTTGATGACACCTCTTCGGAACCGATTGTCCTTCCAGCTCGTTTTCCCAATTTACTTGTGAATGGTTCTACTGGAATTTCGGCAGGATATGCAACGGAAATTCCTCCCCATCATCTTGGCGAGGTAATCGATGCCGTGATTATGCGAATGGATAAGCCGACTTCCCAAGTAGATGATTTAATGAAAGTAATAAAAGGTCCTGATTTTCCAACAGGTGGCATTATTCAAGGTGTAGAAGGCATTAAGAAAGCTTATGAGACCGGGCGAGGAAGAGTGATTGTAAGAGGCAAGACTGAAATAGAAACGATTAGGGGCGGTCGAGAACAAATCGTGATTACAGAAATACCTTACGATGTAAATAAGGCCAGTCTTGTCAAAAAAATGGATGAATTTCGCTTAGATCGCAAACTGGAAGGCATTGCTGAAGTACGCGATGAAACAGATCGAACAGGTCTCAGGATTGTTGTCGAGTTAAAAAAAGAGGCAGATGCTGAAAGTGTCTTAAATTATTTATTTAAAAATAGTGATCTACAAGTGAATTACAACTTTAATATGGTGGCGATTGATAAACGTCGTCCTAAATTAATGGGACTTTGTGAATTGTTGGACGCTTATATCGATCATCAAAAAGAAGTGATCATCAATCGATCCCGTCATGATCTTGAGAAAGCAAAGGAGAGACATCATATTGTGGAAGGGCTGATGAAGGCACTTTCTGTACTTGATGAAGTGATCGCCACCATTAGAGCTTCCAAAGATAAACGAAATGCCAAAGATAATTTAATCGCAAA
Source organism: Lederbergia sp. NSJ-179 (assembly GCF_022867885.1). Lineage (GTDB taxonomy): Bacteria > Bacillota > Bacilli > Bacillales > Bacillaceae_C > Lederbergia. The sequence goes on from NZ_JALIFP010000010.1 coordinate 130,106, forward strand.
ATTTGCCTTTACCGAAAAACAAGCGGAAGCGATTGTCTCTCTGCAACTTTATCGTCTAACTAATACAGATGTAACGGCTCTACAAGCCGAAGCGGAAGAATTATTAAAGACTATTAGCAAGTTGTCAGCCATCTTGGCAAGTGATCAAAAGCTTTTAGCTGTGATCAAAAAAGAGCTGAAAGAAGTGAAGAAAAAGTATCAAGACGAGCGCAGGACTATAATAGAAGAGAAAATTTCTGAAATCAAAATAAATCTTGAAGTGATGATTCCAAGCGAAGATGTGATCGCAACGGTTACAAAGGAAGGGTATATCAAACGAACAAGCCTTCGTTCTTTTTCGGCCTCTAATGGTCAAGATCTTGCGATGAAAGAAACAGATCGACTTTTATTACAGCAAGAGGTCAATACGACGGATACGTTATTAATTTTTACAAACAAAGGAAATTATTTATTTTTCCCCGTTCATGAATTACCGGAGATAAGATGGAAGGACATGGGACAACATATTGCTTCTCTTATTCCAATTGAACGGGATGAAGAAATTGTAAAAGCGATCCATGTAAAAGAATTTGACGAGCAGGTCAATGTTGTCATCATGACGAGAAATGGAATGGTTAAGAAAAGCTCGCTTTCGGCTTATAAAGCAATGCGCTATTCTCGTCCCCTTGTGGCCATCAACTTAAAAAAAGAGGACGATGTGGTTGAAGTCTTTTTAACGGACGGAACAAAGGATTTCATGATTGCCACTCATTTTGGTTATATCCTTTGGTATTCTGAAGCAGAAGTAGGAATTGTGGGACCTAGAGCGGCAGGCGTCAAAGCGATTAATTTAAAAGAGGGAGATTTTGTGATTGGAGCAGAAAGTATCCCAACAGATATTCAACCTTCCGAGAAAGGTGTATGTATTGCTACCCAGCGTGGAGCCGTTAAGAAAATGAAGCTTTCAGAATTTGAGAAATCGTCAAGAGCAAAACGGGGCCTGCTCGCATTAAGGGAATTAAAAAATAATCCCCATCGCTTGATTGGAATGACAATGGTGGATGATCATGATGAACTTATCTTATTGACAGAGAAGGGGAAAGAAGAAAGTATCCCGATTTCAACACTGCGTTTCAATGATCGATATTCAAATGGCTCCTTTATCATTGATGAAAAGACGGATGGCAAAGCAATTCTTCTTATTAAACATACGCAATCAAATGATGAATAATCTAACTTAGACTCTCAGCACACCCCATTTAGGGTGGTTGGGGGTTTTTTTACTTTGAAACATAAGCTACACAAAAATTTTTCTAAAAAAGTTATAAATATACTATTGTATTTATTTTTATTCACAGTATAATAATAAATATCCAATAAACATTATGAATAACATAGTATTGATCGCTGTTAGATGAATATCCGTTTATAAAGATATACTATGAATATACAATTATGGTCGATTAATAGGAGTGAGATCAATGAAAGTAGGAATTGTGGGGGCAACAGGCTATGGTGGAGCGGAATTACTGAGAATATTAGATGCCCATCCAAAATTCACCATTGTCTCTTTATACACATCCTCTCAAGAAGGCAATAACATAGAGGGACATTATCCACATTTAACTGGGCTATTCCCACAAAACTTAGAAGAGATTGATCCAGCAAAAATGGCAAAAGAAACAGATCTTATCTTTCTAGCCACACCTTCCGGAATTTCTTCCAAATTGGCACCAGAGCTTTTAGAGAGTGGCTGTGCCGTGATTGATTTATCAGGTGATTTTCGTATAAAGGATCGGAAGAAATATGAAAAGTGGTATAAGAAAGAAGCCGCTCCACAAAACTGGATGGAGGAAGCTGTCTATTCTCTTCCGGAACTGGATCGGAAGAAAGTAAAGGGCAAAAAGTTTATAGCCAATCCAGGTTGCTATCCAACAGCCACAATATTAGGTCTCGCCCCAATGGTTAAAGAGCGGTTACTCAAAGAAGGTTCTGTTATTATAGATGCCAAATCAGGGGTATCTGGAGCAGGTCAATCGGCAAGCTTCGCAACGATTTATAGTGAATTAAATGAAAATCTGAAAGTATATAAAGTAAATCAACACCAACATATTCCTGAAATTGAACAAGTGTTAGGGAGCTTAGGCTATGAATCACCGATTACATTTCAAACCCATTTGGTTCCGATGACGAGGGGCATTATGACAACAATGTATGGAACGATTGATGCCCCCGTAACAGAAAAAGAGCTTTGGGAACTCTATCAACAATATTATGGGAATGAACCATTTGTGAGAGTTAGAGATCTTGGCATCTTTCCGACGACAAAAGAGGTGGCAGCCTCCAATTACTGTGATATTGGAATTGGTTTTGATCCGCGTACTTCAAGGGTTACCATTGTTTCCGTTATTGATAATTTAATGAAAGGCGCTGCCAGTCAAGCCGTTCAAAATGCGAATATCATGTGCGGATTAGACGAAACATTAGGCCTACAATTTAGTCCTATTTATCCATAGACGAGTTTTAGAGGAGTGTTTGGAATGAAAATAGCTAGTAAACAAGCAATTTCTAAAGTGACGGAGGGGAGTATTATATCACCTCAAGGTTATTCTGCGGCTGGTCTTCATACAAAAGTAAAATTTAAACGAAATGATTTAGGTATTTTATATAGTGAAGTTCCTGCAGAAGCAGCCGCTGTCTATACATTGAATCAAATCATTGCAGCTCCTCTTCTTGTTACAAAAGAAAGCTTGGCGATAGAAGGCAAGCTTCAAGCCGTGATCATAAACAGTGGAAACGCAAATGCTTGCATGGGAAAACAGGGATATTTGGATGCTGAAGCAATGAAGCAATCGGTTTCCAATCGATTTTCCATACAGAAGCATTATGTAGCGGTTGCCTCAACTGGAGTAATCGGAGAGAAAATGCCGATGGATAAAATTATTCCAGGTATTGAAAAGCTGGCACCAACAAAAACGAATCAAGCAGCCGATGACTTTAATGAATCCATTTTAACAACAGATACCTGTAGAAAATCGACTTGCTATGAAACCTACATCGACGGCAAAAAGATTACGATGGGAGGATCTGCAAAGGGTTCTGGTATGATCGCACCTAATATGGCGACGATGCTCGGATTTATCACAACAGATGCAGCCATCTCTCATCAGCATTTACAAACGGCCTTACGGGAAGTAACGAATGAAACATTTAACCGAATTACAGTCGATGGAGATACATCAACGAATGATATGGTATTAGTGATGGCGAACGGTTTGGCAGGTAACGAGTCACTTTCACCTTCTCATGATGAGTGGGAGACCTTTATCCAGCTTCTGAAACAGGTGTGTGAAGAGCTTGCGATTATGATTGCAAAGGATGGAGAAGGGGCAACCAAATTAATAGAAGTCAATGTCAAAGGGGCCATTTCGGATGATGAAGCCGGAAAATGTGCGAAAACCGTAGTAGGTTCAGATCTTGTAAAAACAATGGTCTATGGCTCTGATCCTAATTGGGGACGGTTAATGATGGCGATTGGGAGAAGTGAAATTACTCTAAATCCACAAGCGATTGATATTTCTATTGGGCCATATGCCTTACTTACGAACAGTGAACCGACGAACTATAATGAGAACTTATTAAGTCAATATTTAAATAATGAAAAAGTGGAAATCACTATTCATTTAAATATCGGGAATGGAACAGGGAAAGCATGGGGATGTGACCTTACCTATGATTATGTCCGGATCAATGCAAGCTATCGTACTTAATTGAGGAGGAGGGAATAAAGTGGATAAAATTATCGTCATCAAATGCGGCGGCAGTATGATTGATGACTTAACGGATCAGTTTTTTGCAGATATTAAAAAAATACAGAAACATGGCTATAAACCGATTATCGTTCATGGTGGTGGGCCCGCTATTAATCGTCTACTAGAGAACCTACAAATACAATCAGAATTTATCAATGGATTAAGAAAGACAACAAGAGAAGTAATGGAAGTCGTAGAAATGGTTTTATCGGGGAATATTACGAACAAAATCGTTCGTTCCATGCATACAAATGGGATATCTGCAATTGGAGTGACTGGGTCTGATAGCGGCTTAATCCAAGCGGAAGCAAAAGATTTTGAAAACCTAGGTCTTGTTGGTGAGGTGACAGAAATTAATCGAGATCTGTTGCTGAACTTACTTTCTATGGATTTAGTGCCAGTGATTTCTCCGATCGCCATCGGCAAAAATACGACTGAATATTATAATGTGAATGCAGATTCTGCCGCTGCAGCGATTGCCGTTGCGGTGAATGCGGAAAAGATGTTATTTGTAACAGACGTTCCAGGTGTATTAAAAGGTGAACAAATGCTTGAAAAAGTCACCCAAAAAGATATTCACTCCCTAATTGAGGACGGCGTTATTACAGGAGGGATGATCCCCAAAGTATTAGCTGCCCTTAAGAGTCTTGAAGGTGGAATGAATAGGGTTATGATTGTAAGTGGAAAATCTCCTCTATTCAGAAAAGGGCAATTTATCGGAACAACCATTCTAAAAGAACAGGAAGCGGTGAGTGTAGGATGACCTCTCTATTTGAAAATTATGGACGTTGGGATGTAGAACTTGTTTCAGGTAACGGGACAACTGTTACGGATTCTGAAGGGAAGACATACTTAGACTTTACATCTGGAATTGGAGTGTGCGGTCTTGGTCATTGTCACCCAAAGGTAGTGGAAGCCCTATCTGAACAAGCTAGAACGATTTGGCATACTTCTAATCTATTTAAAAGTACTTTACAAGAGGAGGTTGCAGAGCGACTTACCCAATTTTCTAGTGGTGATGCGGTTTTCTTTTGTAATAGCGGCGCGGAAGCAAATGAAGCGGCGATCAAATTAGCCCGAAAATATACAGGTAAATCAAAAGTGATTACATTTCAGCAATCCTTTCATGGACGTACCTTTGCCACAATGGCCGCAACTGGTCAAGATAAAGTAAAGCAAGGATTCGGGCCTATGCTAGAAACCTTTGTCCATCTTCCTTTTAATCATATCGAAGCATTAGAACAAGAAATGGATCAAGATACAGCCGCCGTCATGCTTGAAATTATTCAAGGAGAAGGTGGGGTTCATCCAGCAACAGAAGAGTTTTTGCTGACAGTAGAAAAATTATGCGCGGAGTATGAAGCTTTATTAATTGTCGATGAGATACAGACAGGAATGGGTCGAACTGGAAAACCTTTTGCTTATCAACATTTTCCTCTTTCTCCTGATATTATTACTTCAGCGAAAGGTTTGGGGAACGGTTTTCCAACTGGAGCCATTATTGGGAAGGAAAAATTGAAAGCTACTTTCTCACCCGGTAGTCATGGTTCCACATTTGGAGGAAATCCACTCGCAATGTCAGCGGCAAAGGCGACAATTCAAATGATCTTTCAAGAGGATTTTCTTAAAGAAGTCACAGAAAAAGGCGACTATTTAACGGAAAAATTAAATAATGTTTTTTCCCGGTGGCCATCTTTTAAAGGCATTCGGCATAAAGGTTTAATGATCGGCATCGAATTTTCGGAGGAAGTAGCCCCCTTAATGGCTGAACTAAGAAAGAATGGGTTAATCGTATTAAACGCTGGTCCCAATGTCTTGCGCCTCCTCCCGCCATTAACTGTTACAAGACAGGAAATCGATCAAGCGATTGAGATATGGAAGCAAACCTTAATCCAAAAGGTTTAAAAAAATGGTTATTTTTTTAACGTGATATGTATAAAAATTCATGTATTACTATAAAGATACAAAGGAAGTCGGTATGAAATGGAAGGCATCATTCAATTAGCAAACGGAAAACAATATACCGGCCAATGGCACGGAGATGTCACCTATTGTATAGGTGAAGTGATTTTTTACACAGGGATGGGGAATTTCCTAGAATTCGTAACGGATCCTGAGACAAAAGGAAAAATAGTCATCGCCACATATCCGGGAATTCTCCATTCCCGCTTTGACCCAACTAAGTTTGAGAGTGATGATTTACAGTTGACCGCTTTAATCATTCAACAAGAAATGCTTGTTTATTCTGAAGCGGAAAATAACTGGCTTTCATTTTTTAATGAAAATGGGATCCCGATTATGAGTGGAATGGACACAAGAACAATCATCAAACAACTTTTAAAGGATGGAGAAATGAAAGCTGAAATGACGGCTGGTCATCATTCTACTAATCCTTCTTTTGGTAATCAGAAGAGAGAAAATCCCGAAAAAATAAAAGTCTTACATCCAACCGGAAATACACATCTTGTTATTTTAGACTTTGGGATCAAAAAATCACTACTAAACTGGTTACAAGGATATCATTGCAAACTAACAATTGTTCCCGGTGAAATCACCGCCTCAGAAATAACCGAATTAAAACCAGACGGACTTGTCTTCTCTGGAGGGAATGGTCATCCAGCCCACTTCCAAAAGTATTTTGAAGAATATGCGAAAATGACAAAATTATATCCAACCATTGGGTTTGGTTTAGGGCATCAAATTATTGCCCTTTCCTTTGGTGCGGGTATTGAAAAAATGAAATGGGGACATAGAGGTTTTAAACAAGCAACTTTTCACACTTTCACCAAGCAGGTGTACTTAACAAATCAAAATCATGGTTATCATATATCGGTGAAAAATCTAGATAAGACCGGATTTAAACCCTCTTTCCTTTCCGTGCAAGATGGTGATATTGAAGGCTTAATTCATCAGGAATACCCAATTGCAACCTATCAGTTCCATCCTGATGGAAGCAATTTTAAACTAGAGTCATGGATTAAAAATGCTTATTTTCAACAATTGGAACAAAGTAAAGGGGAAAAGTTGTATGCCGAAGCGAAATGACATCAAGAAAGTGCTTGTCATTGGATCAGGACCGATCATGATCGGTCAGGCTGCTGAATTTGACTATGCCGGGACACAAGCCTGTTTGGCTCTAAAAGAAGAAGGAATCGAAGTCGTGTTAGTCAATAATAACCCAGCGACGATCATGACGGATGAACAAATAGCAGATATTGTTTATTTTGAACCAATGACAGTTGCCAGCATTGAAAAAATTATTCAAAAAGAAAAGCCAGATGCCATCCTTGGGACACTTGGTGGCCAGACTGGACTTAATTTAACGGTAAAATTATATGAAGACGGAATTTTAGATCAATGGAATGTGGAAGTGTTAGGAACTTCTCCTGAATCGATTCGTCAGGGGGAAGACCGAGAAGCCTTTCGCACTTTAATGCATACATTAGGGGAGCCTGTTCCAGAAAGTGAAATCATTCATACGGTGGCAGAAGCCGTAAATTTTGCTAATAAAATTGGTTACCCCGTCATTATTCGTCCAGCTTATACTCTTGGAGGAGGCGGAGGTGGGATTGTTTCGTCAGAAGCAGAACTGGTCTCTGTCGTAAAAAAGGGACTGGAGGCAAGTCCGATCACGCAATGTTTAATTGAAAAGAGTATTGCAGGTTTTAAAGAACTAGAATTTGAAATGATTCGGGATGAAAATGATACTTGTATTGCGATTTGTAGCATGGAGAACTTTGATCCGGTTGGTGTTCATACAGGAGATTCCATTGTGATCGCGCCGCAGCAAACATTAAGTGATAATGAGTTTGCAACGTTGTATAAATCGGCTGTAAACATTATTCGTGCACTGAAAATAGTAGGTGGATGCAATATTCAGTTTGCTCAAGATCCGGACTCTAGTCAATATTACTTAATTGAAGTCAATCCAAGATTAAGCCGCTCTTCTGCACTAGCATCAAAAGCCACAGGCTATCCGATAGCAAAAATGGCGGCAAAACTAGGATTAGGTTATCATTTACATGAATTAACCAACCCTGTTACAGGCGTCACTTTTGCCAGTATGGAGCCTGTTGTCGATTATACCGTTGTCAAAATGCCAAGATGGCCATTTGATAAATTTACAGAAGCTGATCGGAAATTGGGCACCCAAATGAAAGCGACGGGAGAGATTATGGCGATTGATCGCCATCTCACAGGTGCTCTCCAGAAAGCTGTTCGTTCGTTAGAAATGCCAACCTTGGGTCTCGAATTTAACGGTCTTGCCGCTTATCAGGATGAGGAACTTTGGCAATCTGTCCGTTTACCAGACGATCTACGTTTTTTCTCAATTATGGAGTTAATGAGACGTGGAGTCTCTGTTCAAGAAATCCATAAGGCCACATCGATTCAACCATTCTTCTTAGAAAGCCTTCAGCTATTGGTGCAAACAGAGGAAGAGATCAAAGAAACGAATTTTTCTCAAATAGACCGGGCTTTTTTACAAAAAATAAAAGGGCTAGGATTTTCCGATCAATGGTTGGCAAATGTTTGGAAAACCACTCTAAAGCAAGTTCGTGCCAAGCTAAAGGAATTAGGTGTTCAACCTGTTTATAATATGGTCGATTCCTGTGCTGGTGTATATCCTGCTGCCGCTCCTTATTTCTATTCCACTTGGAAAGGGGAAGGGGACTCTGTTGCAAAAAATGATCAGCCAAAAATAGCGATCATTGGTTCAGGCCCTGTGAGAATTGGTCAGGGGATTGAATTTGATTATTGTACAGTCCACGGTGTTTTAGCCTTAAAAAAGGCCGGCTATGAGGCTATTTTGATTAATAATAACCCAGGTACGGTGAGTACAGATTTTCAAATAGCGGATCGCTTATATTTTGAACCGCTTTGTGTAGAAGACGTGTTAAATGTACTTGAATATGAAAAACCTGATGGCGTTATTATTCAATTGGGAGGTCAGACGTCGATCAATCTGGCTAAGGCGTTAGAAGAAAATGGCGCTCCGTTGCTGTCCATTTCACAAGAACAGATTGATATTTTTGAAGATCGTGATCGTTTTTATACCTTATTGCAAGATTTAAATATCCCTCATATTCCTGGTGTTTCGGCTTCCAGTGAAAAGGAATTATTGAAAAAGGTAAGGGAAATAGGTTATCCCCTTCTATTACGTCCTTCCTATGTGATTGGTGGCCAGGGGATGCTCATTATTGAACGGGAAAAGGATTTGCAAAAGCATTTGGAAAAAATTATCTACCCCGTATTGATAGATGCTTATTATAAAGGGACAGAGATGGAGATTGATGTATTATCGAATGGACGAGACATTTATGTACCTGGATTTTTTGAACATATTGAAAAAGCAGGAGTGCACTCAGGCGACAGTATGGCGGTGACACCTCCAACAACGATTTCGATAGCAGACCAAAAGAAAGCTTATGATTTTGCCGAGAAAATGGCCAGGAAATTGGCCTTCAAGGGTATTTTCAATGTGCAATTTGTTCTTTATCAGGATGAAGTGTATGTGTTAGAAGTAAATCCAAGGGCCTCACGTACAGTACCGATTATTAGTAAGATGACGGGTGTCAATCTTATTGAGGAATGTATCGATATTCTGCTTGGAAAAGAAGTTGAAGGAGAAAAACAAACCATTCAAAATTATTATGCAATAAAAAATCCTGTATTTTCAACTGGAAAACTGGATGGCGTTGATCCAGTTTTAACACCTGAAATGAAATCGACGGGAGAAGTAATTGCCTTTGGGCATACTTTTGATGAAGCATTAACCAAAGCTGTTCATTGGAATTTGAATACGAACCAGCGCGATTTAACCGTATATGTGGATGTGGATGAAACTGATTTTACAGAAGTAAAAGAAGCTTTAAATAGATATGGTGTTTCAATGGCTAATGATGACCTTACCTTTAATGAGTGGTTAAAAAACAGCAGGGGTTCCATCCTGATTAGTTTTGGAGAAACCGAACTTTCCGCTTCAAGACGAATGGCGGCATCAGCAGCCCAGCACAAAGTGATCACAGAGATGGAGACATTGCTGGCTCTTTTAAAAGTCATGAAAGAAGAAGCTAGCATCCCTGTATCACTACAAGAATGGCATTTAAAGAACTACGAGAAAGAGAGGGTGATATAATGGAGACAATAGCGAATCCATTAAAAGGCAGGCATTTTTTAACCTTGGCTGACTTTTCATCAGAAGAAATTGTTCAGCTAATCGAAAATGCGATTGATTTAAAGAAAATGCAAAAACAAGGGATTGCGCACCCTTATTTAAAAGGAAAAACATTAGGAATGATTTTTGAAAAATCTTCAACAAGAACGCGCGTTTCCTTTGAGGTTGGTATGAATCAACTAGGAGGCCATGCCTTGTTTTTAAGCCGTAATGATATTCAATTAGGGAGAGGGGAAACGATTCCGGATACTGCGAAGGTTTTATCCCGTTATGTGGATGGGATTATGATTCGTTCCCATGAACATGCAGGAGTAGAAGAATTAGCCGCACACTCTGCTGTCCCTGTAATCAATGCCTTAACCGATGACTTTCACCCATGCCAAGCGTTAGCCGATTTAATGACGCTTTATGAAGTGAAAGGGGATCTAAAAGGCCGAAAACTGGCTTATATTGGGGATGGAAATAATATGGCCCATTCTTTAATGATTGCTTGTGCTAAGCTTGGGGTTGATTGTGCTATCGCATCACCGCAAGGATATGAACCAAAACAAGAGATCATTAATGTAGCAACGAACATCGCTCAAGATACAGGGGCAGTCCTAATCATAACAAATGATCCGAAAACAGCTGTCGAAAAAGCGGACGCCGTGTACACGGATGTTTGGACGAGCATGGGATGGGAAGAGGAAGAAGAGGTTAGATTAAAAACATTCCAACCCTATCAAGTGAACACGGAACTAATGGGATATGCGGACAAAGAAGCGATCTTCCTTCATTGTCTTCCTGCGAAAAGGGGGCAAGAGGTAACGGCTGAGGTGATTGATGGACCCCAATCTTTTGTCTTTGATGAAGTTGAAAATCGATTGCACGCCCAAAAAGCTTTAATGGTTGCTTTAATGGGGGATTAATAAGAAAAACCGGGCAAACCCCGCCCGGTCCTTTTCTATCCACCCAGACTAGAGGAAATCCGATAATTTATATTCCTGTCCATGTAGGCCTTTATAATACTCTGGATACATTTCTCCAC
>NZ_JALIFP010000011.1 GCF_022867885.1 Lederbergia sp. NSJ-179
TTAGTCTGAATTCAAACCATTGGCGTGTTTGTCAAGAGCGATTGCGGCAGCTTACCACCACATTTAGATCTTAGAGCTACTTTTGGGCTTTTGTTTTCATAGAATTTTTGACACTACCCCATTTATAAACATGTATTTTTAAGTCTTATTGTGGACAAAAAACTGAAAAAGTATATAGTTGATTGTACCATACAACTAAATATTTGTCTAAACCAGTTTAGCCTGAACGGACTTGCGCCAGCAAGAATTTGTCGATAGGATAATAGGGAGGTGTCGTAAATGGATAAAGATGCGATCAAAATGATCGAAAAGGAAATTAGTGTATTTATTCGCCGAATTGTTATTACCGAAAAACAAAATAACTTGCTTGAACGATCTGCCTATGTCCTGCTAAGACAATTATCTGTGGAAGGTCCTGCAGGCGTAAAATCCTTATCAGAACAGCTTGATTTAGACATTTCCACCGTTAGCAGACAAGCAGCAGCGCTTGAGCAAAAAAAATATATCGATAAATTCCCAAATCCAAAAGATGGTCGTTCCTATTTTTACCAAATTACCGAGTTAGGCATCAAGGAATTAGAAGATAATAGACAAAATCGGTATGATCGATTATCTGAGATTTTAACCGAATGGTCTGACGAAGAAAAACAAACCTTTGGTCTTCTGTTAAAAAAATATAATCAGACGATTCTTGAGAAAACAAAAAAGTAGTGCCTGACACCACCCAAAAAATATCGTTTCATGTCGAAAAAAGTTCGACATCATTCGGCATAAACCGGGTGGGGCCAGGCACTTCCTATAAGACGGTAGGAGTGGGAAGAGAAATTGCCGAACCTATCGAAGTTTGCGATAGAATCGCTGAACTTTTTCCAATGAAAGGACCAACTTCGCATGGTGATTGCTATGCGAATCACGAACTTTGCCCTGAAAAGGCCGAGTTTACACCATAATTGCTGGAGCTCTCACTCCCTCCTCTTACCCATCCTCCTGATATCCTTATTAATACGCCTTCGCCCAGTAAACCATTTCTTTTGCTTCTTTCCCACAGCATACACAGGTATCTGCAATTTTTTCTTGTTCAAATGGGATACAGCGTGAGGTGGCTTGGGTTTCTTCTTTTATTTTCTCTTCACAGGCTACATCCCCGCACCACATCGCTTTAATAAAGCCAGGATTTTCTTCAAGGGTTTGCTTGAATTCATCCAGTGTCGTTGCGATGGATGTTTTTTCTTCACGATGGGCAAGCGCTTGGTTAAATAGATTTTGTTGGATTTCTTCCAATAGTACAGGTAAGCGGGATTCCAAATCGGTTAAAGCCACAAATTCCTTTTCACCTGTATCACGGCGAACGAGGACAACCTGATTTTTCTCTATGTCTTTCGGCCCCATTTCAATTCGAACAGGGATTCCTTTCATTTCGCACTCATTAAATTTCCAGCCTGGTGATTTGTCGCTTACATCCATTCCTACACGTACGAAATCCTTTAATTGATCCCGTAAGGCATAAGCTTTATCCAAAACTCCCTCCTTATGTTGGGCAATCGGAACGATGATCGCCTGAATCGGGGCAATTCGTGGAGGTAAGACCAGGCCGCGATTATCTCCGTGAACCATGATGAGTGCACCAATGAGACGAGTTGTTGCCCCCCAAGAGGTCTGATGGACATATTGGCTTTCTCCCTTTTCATCCAAATAGGTAATATCGAATGCTTCCGCAAAGCCTGAACCAAAATGATGGGAGGTACCTGATTGCAATGCCTTCCCATCATGCATCATACTTTCAATCGTTAATGTATAATCAGCTCCTGCAAATTTTTCCTTCTCCGTTTTTCGACCACGAATAACCGGAATAGCTAAGTAATTTTCAACCACATCAGTATAAACATTCAGCATTTTTTCTGTTTCCCCCGCGGCCTCTTCATAAGTGGCATGAGCCGTATGTCCTTCCTGCCATAAAAATTCTAATGAACGTAAAAAGGGACGGGTTGTTTTTTCCCAACGAACAACATTACTCCATTGATTATAAAGCATTGGCAAATCACGGTAAGAATGAATATTTTTCGAATAATACTCACAAAAGAGTGCCTCAGAGGTTGGACGCACCACCAATCGTTCATTCAATTCATTTTCCCCACCATGTGTCACCCATGCCACCTCAGGTGCAAACCCTTCTACATGATCTTTTTCCTTTTGTAATAAACTTTCAGGAATAAATAATGGAAAAGACACATTCGCATGACCAGTCGCTTTTATTTGCCGATCCAATTCATCACGAATACGTTCCCAGATCGCAAATCCATCAGGCTTGATGATCATCGTCCCGCGAACTGGACCATAATCCACCAAATCGGCTTGCTTCACAATATCTGTATACCATTGGGCAAAGTCATCCTCCATCGCCGTAATCTTCTCTACAAACTGCTTATTCTTTTTTCCCATTCTCAACACCTCTTGATTTCATTGTATACTCATTATAAAAAATCACACAAAAAGCCCCAATCCGAAAAGGGACCGAGACTTGGTGGTACCACCCTTGTTTGCAATGGTGAAACCATGCACACTTTACTCGGGTAAGACTTGAAACCACACACATCTTCAAGCGATTGCTTCGCTATTTTGAGGCGAACTCCAAGGCAGGTTCTAATCGGTGTTTCTTGGAAATTTGCACTGCCCATTTCCTCACTTGACTGATCCTTTTCATTGTTTATAAATTATAATATAAATTTAAGTATAACAGATAGCTCCAATTTACTGTACTACAGGATGCATCTTTCAAACCTATTCTAATTCCCTACAAGAATCTATTTCTTCACCAAAATAAGAAAAGCGCAAGTGCCTTTAAATAGGTAGAACGGCTAAAGGCGCGACGTCCTGTCGCAACGCCGTTCTGACCTGCATCCTGCAGGACTCCGACAAGCAAATGTTCTGAGCCAATAAAAGTCCGGTCTTGACTTTTATTGGCACGGGTTATGACCTTCGAGGGGCTAGGCGCTGGAGCTAGATCCGCTAGCCAAATTTTATACCTTCCCTTACCTTAAAAAAACCTTCAATCCCAATAATAAATTGGTTAGAAGGTTCACTTTCTTTTCGTTTTATGTCTTTAACCTATATTACTGATTGGCCGACCATTTTTCAGCGCGCTTTTGTAAATCATTTAGAAATTTTTCGATATCCGGTGTTTTTCCATTGGCTGCATTGCTGATAAAACCGTTTACAGCTGGAACTATTTCACTGCTAAAGAATGGGTTCGCTTCATCCATCAGAACGGAGGGAGAAATTTCCGCAATTTCCATAGCCTTTTTCGAGAATTTATCCTCTTTAGGAACAAAGTCAGCATCAACTAGAGTTGGAGTTGCTTTGTAATTATCGTAATTCCATTTTTGTGTTTCATATCCTGTTAGGAATTTCATGACTTCCCAAGATGCTTTCACATCTTTTGCATCTTTTGCCATGACAAACGGATCCATCGCTACCCAACCTTCCCCATTCGGTCCTAAATTTAGAACAGCTTCATAACGATCTAAAATTTCCTTATTATCATTCGATAGATATTCCCCCATCACAGTACCACCAGCATTGTTAAGGGCGATTGCAATATTATTCATTTCAGTTCCAAAATTTTCAGCCCCTTGTTCATTTAAAAAATCGATTGGGGGGTATTGGGAAGCCTCTGCAAGCCATTCCAACACCTTCTCCATTTCAGGCTCATTCAATTTCCATTTAATATTTTTCAAATCATCTAATGAACCCTCTGCGCCTTCCGCACCAAAAGCATGTGTGAGTGCTACAAATGTGTCTAAGTTTAAAGCTTTACCGCTGAAATACAACCCATAATTTTTTTCACCGGTTACCGGGTTTTTTCCTGTCATTTTCTTCGCCTTCTCCAATATTTCTTCTGGGGATGGATTTTCGGATAATGGTTCCACACCCCATTCTTCGAAAAGCTGCTTATCATATACAGTGACACGTTTTCCTAAAACTGCTGGAAGACCAAATCGTTCTCCATCATAACTAACAGTGCTATAGGAATTTTCCCAAATCCCTTCTAAGTAAATATTTCCATCAAATTCTGAATCGTCCTCAATTAAATCCTCAATCCCTCTTAATAGCCCTTGTTCCATCCATTGCGCCGCAAAAGCTCCACCCGAATAAATAATATCTACATCTTTTGATTGTAACATAGCTGTTTGCTTTGCCTGAGCATTTTCCCACGGCACTTGATAAATTTCTAATTCGATATTAGGGTATCTTGGTTCAAATTCATTCTTTAAAAACTCCTCAAAACCGACCGTCTCTTGTCCAGTAACAGCATCGATTCCATTTTCAAGTTGCCAGCCAGCCAAGGATATTCGTACTTTTCCTTCCATATCGGAGACAACTTCTATATTACTTGTATCCTTTCCACTTTCAGTCGTGGAAGAACAGGCAGCTAAAGCAGTAACTAAGAGGATGGTGATTAAAATTGAAAATATTTTTTTCATTTCTCATACCTCCAAATTCAATGTATTTTTTCATTTCAGTTATTGTTTTACGCCAGACAAAGCGATGCTTTCTACGATATAACGTTGTAGAAATAAATATAAAGTCACTACTGGTATCAGACTAACCGTTGTAGCAGCCATTATAACAGACGGTAATGGTACTGTTTTATCGTGCCGGAACGTAGCTAATCCCAGTTGTATCGTATATTTGTCGGGTGTTTTTAAGGCAAGTAAAGGCCATAATAAATCATTCCACACGGCCAAAAACTGTAAGATAGCCATGGTAGCCACAATAGGAATACATAACGGAAGAAACACTTTAAAAAATACCCTAAACTCTCCAGCCCCATCTATAATTGCCGCTTCCCTTAAACTAGATGGTGTTTGATCAATAAAAGACTTGGCTAAAAAAGTTCCAAATGCATAGTTAAGTGCTGGCAAAAAAAATGCCCAGTACGTATCGAGCAAATTAATTTTAGCAAAGAGCAAATATTGTGGGATCATTGTCATTTCAAATGGAATCATCATAGTACTCAAGGCTAGTACAAGCACTACCATCGATCCTTTAAATTTAAGCTTGGAAATAGCATATCCCGATAAAAGTGCTGACATTAAACTAACAAAAATGACACCAATTGAAATGATCAACGAATTAATCATGTATTTGATCATTGGCATATTCGTAAAGGCAAGCTGATAGGTTTTAATCGAAAATTCCTTTGGCCAAAACCTTGGGGGATAGGGAATATTTAATCTTGCCCCCCAATCAAAGCTGGTTAGGAGCATCCATACAAATGGAATAATCATAATAACTGACCCTAGTAGAAGAATACTAGAAACTATTATATTGTTTACTAGTTTCGTCCTTTTTATTGAGTTGTATTTGAAGTTTTGATCCCCTACCTTAACATTGGGTATACCAACTGGATTGCTCAAAACCTCCACCCCTCTCTATTCAAAATTATTCTTCCGATTCATATAAAGCATGATGGCTGTCAAAATAAGAATAAAGATAAACAAGATATAGGATGCAGCAGTTGCAATTCCCATTTGACTAGCCAAAAAGGCATTACGGTAAATATATAATACAACTGTCATTAAGGAACCGGCTGGGTTCCCGGCTGTGCCACCAATCAGCCATACTTCTGTGAACCTCTTCATTGCACCAATTGTGCTTATGATGACCATAAAGAGAATGATCGGTTTTAAATAAGGAATGGTAATGTAATACCATTTTTTAAACCAATTGGCCCCATCTACCTCTGCCGCTTCATACAAATCTCTCGGAACACTTGTTAATGCTGCTAGGAAAATTATTGTGTTATAACCAAGCATTCCCCATAATGTCATTAACACAATACTAAATCTCGAGACACTTGGATCGGTAAACCATCCAATTGGTTCGATTCCAATGAAACCTAAAACATAGTTTAATAACCCTTCACTACCCGAATTAAATAAAAATTGGAACAATATACTCGTTGCAACTAGTGACACTACATTTGGAAGGAAATAAATCCCTTTGAAAAAATTTCTCCATTTTAACCATGGAACATTATAAATCAATGTGGCCAGGATAAAAGATAAAGAGACACCTAGGATAACAGACAATACTCCCATATACAGGGTATTGTATAACGCTTTCCAAAATATTGAATCCGTGAAAACGATTTTGTAATTATTCAAACCAACCCAGTCTCCACCGAACGTTGTAGACGATTTTTGGAAACTTAAGATTAAAGCACCAACCATCGGATAAATCGCGAATACCAAGACCCCGATCACAAGTGGTGCGGAAAACACGTATCCAGCTAAATCTTTAGAGGTAAAGAACTTTTTCTTATGCTGCTTTGTTTGAAACTTTTTACTTGTCGTAGATTCCGAATGAATGGCCATTCGTTGTCACCTCTTTCAAAATAATGACGAAGTATGAACTTCAGACAGTAAATATGGAAGGTTAACCTTGATTCTTATAAAACTCTTCCATTGTGACCATACTCCTTTTTTCATTCGAAATATTTGCAGCAAGACTTTTACTTAAGGTTTCTAAACCATCATGATATGAAGCAAGAATCAGATCCTGATTTTTTGTTTGTATGGCTTTAATAAATGCATTGTCTTGTTCTTCATAAAAGTCAACCTTGGAGCCATACGTAATCATTTTATCTTTTTCAAAAATGGATAAAGTTGTTCCATCTAGTGCAAGACGAAAATCGCGACCTAAAATTTCAAGTCCCATTCTATGATCATGTTGAATTAAAGAACTATCTAAATGACCAACAGCACCCGTTTTAAAGCGAACATTTACAGATGTTACATCAGGAATATCTAGACCTTCAATATCAGACATGACTTGCAAAGACATATCGGCTTGAATTTGCTGAATATCTCCACATAGATAGCCCATCAAATCGAGAATATGGGTGGATTGTTCCACCAATTGACCGCCGGATTTGTTCTTAATCCGATACCAAGGAGTTGGAACAAATGAAGTTATATAATACCCACGTACCATGGCGAATTGCTTATCCTCTAAATAATTTTTTCCTATTTGAACAGTATCAAGATAACGAAGACAATATCCTGAAGCATTGATCACACCTGATTGTGTAATGATTTCGCCCTTTGTCTTTGCTTTTTGAAAATCCAACTCTATCGGTTTTTCGACTAATAAATGAACCCCTTTTTTGGCCGCCTTTTCCTCGATATCCCCATGAGCAAACGGTGGAACGCAAATAAATAAAGCATCTATTTTTTCATTTTCCAGCATTTGATCAAAGTCTGTATAAGCGGTAGTTTTATATTTCTCCGCTTGACGTGTAGCCGTATCTTCAGAAATATCACAAACCGCCACGATTTCGGCATCTGCATGATTAGAAATATTATTTAAATGGGTATTCGCAATTCCACCAACTCCTACAAAACCAACACGCACTTTCTCCATTTCAAGCACTCCTCATTTTTTTTAAAATAACATCTAAATGTCGCGCCGTATCATCTGCTAATGTATGCGGACATAATGAATAGGGAGATAATTCAGCCGTTAAGGTATCTTCATAGCCAATTTCTCGCAATGCTTCTATTACTGCTTTCCAGTTAACATCCCCAGCTAATAAAGGAACAAACCCTGCTCCATTCCCTACACTTATATTAAAATCCTTTACATGTACCTTTAAAATTCTTTTCCCAAGTAAGCGGATCCATTGTTCTGGATAGCCGAATTGTAAAACATTTCCTACATCAAAATAAGCTCCTACGTAATCTGATTCGAATTCATCAATATATCTAGCCATCTCAAGTGGGGATAATAGAAATTTATTCCAAACATTTTCTATGCCCATTTTCACCCCATATTTTTCAGCTTTTGGAATAAGTTCCCTAATCGAATCTTGACTCCGTTTATAACATTTTTCATAGGAAACTTGATCGGAAACTGCACCAGGAACAAGTAAAATCGTATCCATCCCTATGTAACTAGCCATTTCCAGCATTTTTTTTACAACTTGTATCCCTTGTTGCCGAATTTGTTCATCAGGTGAACAGAGTGGCATCTTCCATAGTAAGGATGTTGATAAACTTCTAAGCTCTATTCGGTATTTTTCTGCAAGTGCCTTAATTTTTAAAGCTTCTTCCTTAGTTGTCTCTACTGTTAAGCCAATGCCACCAGCTTCATTTAGATTGAGTTCCACTGCTTCAAAACTAGCATCCCTACTATATTCGAAAACTGTCTCTATGGGGGTCTGATCTGGATAACACCATTGATTAATCCCTTTTAGCATTCTATTGCCTCCCATCATCGTTTTATAAATAAGTTCACCATGTAGATTTTGTTGCTCGCTTAATCTACGCCTTATTCCTTCAAAAACGTCTATCTTGTCGTGCGTGATCAGAACAAAACTAACGCTTATATCCTTACAATGTAATGCCATCACGTTGTCATTACCATTTAACTAAAAATAGAGTAATATACTTCTGTACACATTAATAATGCATTTTCTCTTATCACCTCCAAAACTTTAATAAGTTTTTTTCTTTTAACGAATAGGGAAATTGGCTATTATTAATCAGACACCGTTGAAAAAATTCGGAACATAATTCTAATTAACTCCCATTATATAGTTATTAACTATATTGTCAATATTTTTATAGTTAATAGCTATTAAAATGCACCTTATGTTCCTCTCATTCATACAACCTAGATTATATAATTGGGTTAGGTGATTATTATGGACATTGGGAAACGAATTCGGAATTTACGGGAATCAAAAAAACTTAAAGTAACTGAGTTAGCTAAAAAATCATTTATTTCACAACCTTATTTATCTGATATAGAAAAGGGAAAAACTCAGCCTTCTATTGATACATTGAAGGCGATTTGCAATGCCCTCGAGATTGGCATAGGTGACTTTTTTGGAAAATTACCTGAATTATCCCCAACCATCATCCAGCTAATAAATGATGCAAAAAAACTAACAGACGAAGAAGTAAAATCATTAGGAGCCTTTATAGCGACATTTGTAAAGGAAAGGGAATAATTGGACATCTACATCTTCTATTTTCATTCGGTAAGGAAGTTTGTCAGTTTATAATTAGGAATATGATGATATAGTAGTAGGGCTATCGACTTTTACGCCTTTTCTAATCTATCTTTTTTAAGAATAAGGGGAAAAATCACGTACTTCTTCACAAGAGAGGACGTGATTTTATATTAAAACTGCTGATTGGAATTGAGAATCTGCTGAACGGAATTGAGGTTCTTCTTTTGTAATTTGATCTGCACTCTTTTTGAAAATCTATCTTTTTTTCTATTAAAAAATCGCAACCCCAATTATCCCTGCAAACAAGATAACCAGAGTGGGATGAATGTTGAAATAAGATAAGGCGATGAATGAGCCTAAAGAAATGAAGAAGAGGCTAATCATATGCCATGAAAGGTGGAGTGATAGGACACCATTGGAAATCGCAAAATGGATGGCCGCATAAATGACTAGGCTTGTCATGATTGGACGCAAGCCATAGAAAGCGGATTGGACCCATTTATTTTGATTCAGTTTATAAAAAAACATCGCGATTATGAGAACAATGATGACAGAGGGAAGGGTGATCGCAACGGATGAGACAATTGCTCCTGGAAGACCTGCCACCTGATATCCAACGGCAGTAGCACTATTGGAGGCAATGGACCCTGGCGTCATACCGGCAAGTGCAACAATGTCGGTATATTCAGATGTTGTAAGCCATCCCCTACTTGACACTTCCGTCCCTATCGCGGGGATCATCGCATACCCCCCACCAAATGAGACCGCCCCTATAATGAGAAAAACAAAAAATAATTCCAATAAAACCATGTTGCTCCCCCTATGAACTCATTTTTTCTTTATGTTCTTCAATATCTGATTGCTTGTTTGAGTCAAGTGGAACAGACATATGAAGTAATTCCTTTACCTTCACGATCATAATCCCAAGCAGCGCTCCACTTGCAATCACTAGAATGGGATGCCAATGAAAGATAACCAACATGACAACCATACAAGCCATTAGAACGAAGGTTGATTTATCCAAAATAGAAGTTTTTGCAATTTTGATAGCCGCATAAGCAATTAAGGCCACAACCGCCGCACGAATTCCTTGAAAAGCAGCCTCAACATGCGGATTTCCCTGCACGGAAATAAAAATCAAATTCAAAAACAAAACAATCAAAAATGTTGGAAGAAGGACCCCAGCCATCGCAATAATCGCTCCCCGTACACCGGCAATTTTATGGCCGATAAAGGTGGCTGCGTTCACCGCGATCGCCCCAGGAGCCGTTCCAGCGAGAGCAAACATATCGGAAATCTCCTCCATTTTCACCCATTTCTTCTTGTCCACCACTTCCCTTTCAATGAATGGAATCATTGCATAACCACCCCCAAAGGTGATCGGGCCTATTTTGAAAAAAGTCCAAAATAATTGTAAAAATAACAACCAATCTTTCTTCAATGCACACCCAGCTTTCCGTTTTTCATATCTGTTGACTCTATTTTAACATACTTTTAACCAAAATGGATAAAAGTAGGCAAAAAAAGAAAAACAAGGAAGTCTTAGCTTGTTCTTCACATAAAAAACTGGTCAAATACTTGAATTGCCGCTCCAATGCTTGTTGCTTTTTCCTTGAAGGAGCCTTTGCGAATATTGAGTTGGCGGTTATGAGAATAGCTATATTTTTCTGCGGATCGAACCACTTCTGGCAGAGTTCATCCTAAATTTCGACGGTCTTATGTATTTTATCTGGTAAGAATCCACTATCTAAAATATCTCTTAAACTTCCTATCACAATATGATATGGCATTTCTTCAAAGAGCAAAAATTCCGTTATGTTTTTATAATCATTCCTATAGATACCCTTTTCTATAAGAGTGTTAAGGGTATTTAAAATATCATATCCTTCTTTTGCCGAGGTGGACTTCACAATAGAAGGATATTTGACATGATATTGGTTAAAATCCCTTCTTGTCAAAATATCAGAGCCGTTTACTAACTCCATTTCTACTTTATTGATTGCCCTGATTATTCCATGTTTAAGAGCTTCTTTTGCTTTATTATTTGGAACAATATCACTTTTGAAAGTAAGGTCTATATCCTCTGAAAATCGTTCAATCAGCTGATAGCATTTGGACAGAGAGGTTCCCCCTTTAAAAACAATGTCAGGGGATTCCTCCACTATCCCTTGGAGTAATAGTGACACAAGATAGTCCTTCTCTATATATTCTTCCGAAATCCCTTTGTAATCAGAAGTAGCTTGGATAATTTCTCGAAAAGCTTCTTTATCTTTGTGTAAGTTCATCATAAATAGTACTCCCTAATATTTTTGCTTGAGTTTTGTATGGGTATTTCTTTAGATAATCATCTAATTCATTTTTGTCCATACTTACATCCTGTACATAATCGATGATGGATTCACAAGCTTCCTCGAAGGGTTTTGTGCTTAATTTATCGAAACTATTCACTAAGTCTAATACCTGTAAAACTTTATAATTATTTTCATTAATTTCGCTTACTCTCGATCTCCTCAGAGCGATACGTCTTTTGTTATATTTGACAATACGAATAGAAGTTGCCTCATTCATTGTGACAATCTCAACGACACCCGGGTTCTGTGTCGTTAACTGTAAATGATTGGCTAATGACAATCCAGTTAAATAGCCAATTCGTTTTCCCTTTTTGTATAAGTATTTCTTAGAGATAATCTTATTGACACTAATCGTTTTTTTCTTCAACAATGACTTTGGATTTGGAATAAAATAAATCCCATCTTTATATTCATATCTACACAACTTTCCATTATCAACGGCCCTCTTAAGTGACTGTCTTAATGTGTTTGAATTCATGTCCAATTCACTTTTAAGGTCATCTAAAAAGATAGGCTCATCGTATCCGTAATTTTGAAGAAGATACTGAAAGACATCCATTTTCATCACCTCTTACAAGGATTGTAACATATTTATATATTATTTAGAAAAATATGTTACATATTATTTTAAACAATTTTTGTTATTGCTAAACCCCATTCTTTCGATAATTTAGATTTCTCTAAAAAAGAGGTTTTTCTACCGTATTTCGCTGCTCCGGTTCCATTGTTCTTCACATAAAAAACTGGTCAAATACTTGAATTGCCGCTCCAATGCTTGTTGCTTTTTCCTTGAGGGAGCCTTTGCGAATATTGAGTTGGCGGTTATGAGAATAGCTATATTCTTTTGCGGATCGAACCACCTCTTCATAGTACTCTTGGTCATCATAAATCAATTTTCCGTGTAATACGACTGTATGAGGATGCAAAATATTAATCATATTGGCAAGCCCTATTCCATAATACTTCGCAGACTCTATCATAATCTTTCTCACACGTGGATCGTGACTATTGAGTAACTGATCGATTGAAGCAGGGATCCCCTGTTCTTCCATGCTCTT
The DNA here is from genome assembly GCF_022867885.1 of Lederbergia sp. NSJ-179. Classification (GTDB taxonomy): domain Bacteria; phylum Bacillota; class Bacilli; order Bacillales; family Bacillaceae_C; genus Lederbergia. The sequence continues at coordinate 12,429 of NZ_JALIFP010000011.1, forward strand.
AAACATGGCTCCAAACGAAGCATATGTAGTGAGACACCCTTTATTTCCACATATACACGGCCTTCCATCTACCTCAATGATAATATGATCATATGAGGTGACGTCTCCTTCTTTACGATTTAATAACTGACCTTCCTGGATAAACCCGCAGCGAATGCCATAACCGCTAATACAATATAAAATACTTTCCTCTTCAGGTGATTGAGCGTAATATTCCGCAATAGCCCCTGTATTGGCGCCGTTATTTAGGACAACAGGAATAGAAAATTCACGCTCCAAAATAGCTGCAATTGGAACATTTCGCCATCCTTCTGCCGGAAATGACTCTGGATTTAAAATCACGCCCTTTTCCCGATCAATCGGCCCTACTGCACCGATCCCGATTCCTAATAGGGAATGTACCTGATGCTCCTGCACAAGAGCCCCGATTATGTTCGCTATTAATTGAATCGTCCTTTCAGAGGTATGTTGCTTTGTTAAAATAAATTGATCCTCGCCAACTATTTGAAACTGTATATCTAGCAGCTTCACTCTCACATCTGTTCGAGCAATCTCAACACCAATCACATATCCTGCTTCTGGAACAATTTCATATAAAGCCGGCGGCCTTCCCCCGCTTGGTTGACCAAATCCACACTGGCGAATGAATCCCTTTCCCGCAAGCTCCCCTAACATCCGTGTCATCGTTGTATTCGGAACATGAAATCGTTCAAGTAACTCCGCCTTTGAAATTCTTCTATCTCTATGGAGCTGCTTGTACAGCGCCTTTTTTAGCTGATTCTTTTCACTCCTATCCAACAAAAAATCCTTTAGCATCTGCTCAACTCCCTAGATGTTATAAGTTTTATCTATTAAAAGTACTTTAGCATTCTTTTCTACCCATTCAGTTAATGCCGATATTCATTTGTTCGTATCAATTAAGTTTTCTATTTTTATTTCTACCTTAGCATTCGTATGGAGAGAACTTTTTGATTGCAAGAGCTTCGACTGTTCCACGAGTAGTCTAACTTGAATCACAAGAACTCTCGCTCGTATCGAGAACCTTGGTTGAATTGCGAGAACTCCGGCTTGTTTCACTAAAGTTTCGCTCCGAATGCCAAGAACACGGCTTTGGGAGGAATTGCAGAACTCCCCAACCAACACAATTGGCCCTCAGAATCAGTATTCTATAAAAAACACTTTCTGAAGGCTAATCTTCTTCGGATTCTTCTATGCTGTTCATCATATAAATCTATTTTACATCTCCCACACAACGAAATCCGATATTTCCCGTAGAGCTATCAGGAGTATTGGAACTTCTTGCTGCCACCCTGTAACGATTGCAATAAGATTTATGGCAAAGATAGGAGCCGCCTCTCATGGACTTATTGGTCCCTGTAGTAGGGCCTTTGGGATTATGTGTAATCGGATCAAAATGGTATTTGGGGCTGAACCAATCGTCACACCATTCCCATACATTCCCAACGATATTATATAATCCATATCCATTGGGAGAAAAACTATCAACCGGACAGGTACTTAAGTATCCGTCTGCTTTCGTATTTTTTACCGGAAATTTCCCTTGCCAAATATTGCATTGATGCTTACCATTGACAATCAATTCGTCTCCCCAAGGGTATTTCTTTTGAACGAAACCACCACGTGCCGCATATTCCCATTCCGCTTCGGTTGGTAATCGTTTTCCACTCCATCTGCAGTAAGCCTTTGCATCATTCCATGAAATATGAATTACTGGATGATTCATTCGGTTATTAATCGTAGAATCAGGACCCTCAGGATTCTCCCAATAGGCACCTTCTACCGCCACCCACCATGGTATTTGAGCCACTCGGCTTGGCCTTTTCTTTAGTATTTCAGTAGATAAAAATAGATGAAATACATAGGACCATCCAAATTGCTCCGCCTCTGTCACATAGCCAGTTTCATTAACAAATTGTGCAAACTGTTCGTTCGTAACCGCATATTGATCCATATAAAATGAATCCAAGGTTACCTTTCTTATTGGTCCTTCACCATCAGCAGGAAACCCTTCCGAATCTTCTGTTCCCATTAAAAATTCCCCACCTTCAATAAGGACCATTTTTTCTTTAGAAAAAACTGATTTTTCCCTTACATCCATACTGGTTGAATGTATTTTTTCACCATTACGTTCCTGGACTTGACAACAAGACTTCATTTGACTTCACTCCCAATAGCGACATTATCCTCGTCATGCTATTAATATAGTGTTCTCTTTCATTATATCATGATTTAAAAATACCATTGTCAAATGGATCATGATAGACCCAAAATTTTATACTTTTGCATGAAACAACCACACTATATACTTTACCGAACTTAATGGAGACGAAAGGTTGCTTTCGTCGTGGAAGTGAGAAGCTCCCACTTCAAGCGCTAGCTAAGTGGTGAGTAGTTCAACATGACTTGCCTTCCATGATCCTCTCTTACATCCTTTTAAGCCTATGATTTATATTTTCCAGATCAAAATTTTCATAAAGTTGCATCTTAGCCCAATTGTTCATTTCATCATGCTGTGGGTGCTCGGGATCAGAAAAAATCTCAAGAAACTCTTCATATCCAAATTCACCGCCAACATCTTCTGGAGGGGTGTTCCCTTCACCTTCCAAACAAACGGGGTGACGCGAATCATAGTTATCTATCACTTTTTCAACGTCAATGTAATGCTGCCAATTATCACCAAAATCGTAAGTGTATTTCAGTTTCTTATAAACCGGAATAAATTCGGATAGCCTTATCCCTTTTTCGAGTTTCATATCTACAGCTTCGTTAGGATAAGCAAAGGCCTCCTCATCACATACAAGGTTTATGACCGGTTGATGACCTTCTTTGTGAAATGCTGAATGATTGATCGACCATTCAGGCACAATCGCTGTGTTGTCATAAATATAAAATTCATGCAAATGATAATCTTGCCATCCAAAAGCAACTTGAAGGATCTTGTGCAACTTGTGGAACGTTCTGTTAAGTGGAACCACAATCCGTCTCCATACGGAATGATTTTCAAGCTCGAGTGTCACTTTCATCCTAACAGCATCTGTTGCAAAAATCGGTTTCCCAACAAATGACTCAAGGTTCTGATACAGTATTTCATTTGGAGAGAAATAATCATTTTTCCCATCACCAACCCAAGATCGACTGATTCGATTGCTCATCTCCCCTTGAAAAATAGAGTCTTCCTCCAATAAATCAGCGTAAAAAGATGCTTCCTTGCATGCATGATTCATTCGTGCCACAAAAGCATGATCCTTTGTTTTTGCATAGGTAATTGTTTTTGAATGAAGGAGATACTTCTCAATCACCTCTTCTTTGATACCCTCCCCCCTAAATGTTTCACGGATCCCTTGGGCAATGATTTCATCAATATTTGAAAAATTTTTCTTCTTAAGTCCATATAATAAAACAACATACCGATTTTGGTCATTCACGAGCACAACTGTTTTTCTCTGATTGACACGAATCAAATTGGCATGCCAAGAAAAAAGCGACTCTTCTTCTACATTAGATTCTGGTTGACACTGCAATTGATCCAGTAGTTTTTTTGTACATTGAATAAGCATAGACTAGACTCCTCTCCACTCAAAAAACTTTCATTTCATAAGCAAATTGACACTTCCACTTATTGCGGATCTTCAACACACTGTCTATAGTTACTGCCCATTTCTTTATAGCCATTTTATCCATGAATCCCTTAAGTCAACAACAAAATACCACTAAACGACAACCTTGTTTAGAAGATATACACACGCTTTGGAAATTCATTTTCAACTTTTATATAGTCGTACATTTCTTGCAGATTTTTCCTTGGTTTGATCTTATTTTGTATCGCTTTCTCATATACCTCTATCCAATCCTTCACACGTTGATGCTTCTCAATTAGCGATAGCAAAATATACAGATTAACCTCCTTATCATTATTATAATTGAGATAATTCTTTTGGAACATGTCGACCGCTGCCTTATATTCACCAAGGGCACTTTGTGTGATGAATATCATTTCTACCAAATTATTTATATACTCTTCATTATAAAATCCAATAGTGCTAGTCCTTTTATTCGACTTCGTCAGCTTTTTCAAATCCATTTGTTTTTTCTGCAGCATACGATCGGCAATCTGAACCATTTTTTCCTTAAGCGGCGCATTTGATAACGTACTTAGTAAAACCTCTAACAAACTGCTGGTTAATGTATAACGGTCTGCACCATGTTCTAAAACAAGGTTCAAAGAATCAAAAATCCACTTTTCAGGATCCTCTACATCTTTTTTTAGCAAAATTACTCGTTTAAGAAAATCCTCCCGTGGTATTTTTATTGTATAAAAAGGCTCATCACTTGCAAAAACGTAATGCCCGGAAGCATAACAAAACAGTTTATATAGTTCCTCCAAAAGAGAAGCACAGGCTTTTCGATGTTCGGGTTGATGGGAAATGGCCGTTATTTGCTCGACTAAACGCTTGGCCGTAAATCGCCAGTTAGAACGTTCCTTTTTGGATATAACCCGATTGGGAGCAACATAATTCTGAGCGCGGGCATTTTCTATAAAGGCCTCTGTTTCTCGTTCAATAACGTCAAAATTCGGAAGTTGCTGTTTCTGCTTCGTCTTTTTCTTTTTAAACGCTTGTGGATCGCTGATTAATTGATCAATTTCTTTTTCTTCCCGCATCTTCTTTGGAATCGCCTTATACATTTCAACCACTAGCTGCTGAAGCTCATCTTTTTTTCGATTCTTCATTACTTCTCGCAGTTCATTTACCTTCATTCCCGATCTCCTTTCTAGAAACTTAGTCATCTATCTTCTGTTTTCGGGTAAACTTTTGAGTATTTCTATATTTTACTTCATATATTATTAGAATCAAGTTGTCTCGTTTAAAGCAATCAATGATTATTCCCATCACGTTAGTAAATCAGTAATTGTCCTTCCACCCTTATAGATTGATATGTTGACCAATTTTCCGATTTTACAGCATTTTGGGCTCATAATACAAGCTTATGGAACCAATATTCCGATTTGACATCATTTTGGGCTCATTAAACATGCCTATGGGAACAATTTCTCGATTCGACACCATTTTGGGCTCATTAAACATGCCTATAGGACCAATTTCTCGATTTGACACCATTTTGGGTTCATAAAACAAGCCTATGGGACCAATTTCTCGATTTGACACCATTTTGGGTTCATAAAACATGCCTATGGGAACAATTTCTCGATTTGTCACCGTTTTGGGCTCATAGAACATGTCTATGTGACCAATTTCTCAATTTGTCACCGTTTCGGGCTCATAAAACAGTGCCTATGGGGCCAATTTCTCGATTTGGCACCGTTTTGGGTTCATAAAACCAGCCTATAGGACCAATTTCTCGATTTGACACCATTTTGGGCTCATTAAACATGCCTATGGGACCAATTTCTCGATTCGACACTATTTTGGGTTCATAAAACATGTCTATGGAGCCAATTTTTCGATTTGGCACCGTTTTGGGTTCATAAAACCAGCCTAGATTTTTTGATATGTATCCTAACAACGGAAAAGGCAGGTCACAGGTAGAAGATGGGAGGAGAAAAAACAATCCTTGGAGAAAATATATAAAAGAAGAAATACAATCATTGAAGAAGTCCTCGAACTTTTCGGGGAGTGGAGGTAAATCTACGAATGAACAAACATTATCACTTCACTCGAAAGGAAATCGAAAGTATCATCAACCGTTTTGGCAAAGATTTTTATGAAAAAGTTTTGCGCGATCTTGATGTATATGCTGAAAAGTGGACGTTAACCTCTTTTCAATTTATTCCATCCTATTCTGCAAACCTAGTTTTTACATGCTACTCAGAAAACTATGGAGACGCAGTGCTTAAAATAGGAAATCCTGCTTCCGCAGAAATATTGACAGAATTTCATACGTTGTGCCAATATAACGGCAGAAGATTTTGCAAAGTCTTTACAGCGGATATAGATCATGGCGTTATGCTTGAAGAGTGGGTGCAACCAGGGGATACTTTAAGGGATGAAAGTTCTCTTGATAAAAGACTATCTGTATTTTGCTCCCTCTATCAGGATTTGCATGTAACGCCTGCTAAAGCAGAAATATATCCGACTTATATAGAGTGGATCAGTAGGATAACAGACTACATGAGCAAGCGCCAAGATTGTACGGAACTATATTTGCATATGAAAAAAGCAAAAGATATAGGCTTATCCATCTCTACTTTGTATTCACAAAAGATGCTGCTTCATGGCGACTTCCATCATGATAATATTTTACTTAGTCATAATGGCGAGTATAAAATCATCGATCCTAAAGGTGTAGTAGGCGATCCTGTATTTGATATTCCACGTTTTATCTTAAATGAATTCGGTGATGAAAGAACAACAGAGGTCTATCAAAAAATAAAGAATATCATTTGCTTTTTAGAAAAAAACCTTATGATTCCCAGCGACATCTTAAAGCAATGCCTTTATGTAGAAACGGCCATGGGCATGTGTTGGTGTGTTGAAGACGGTGCCTCCCCTGAGGAATATTCGAATCTTATAAGAGATGTTGCCTTCGCAGAATCGATTTTGAATACATGAATGGAAGAATTGACTCGTATCCTAATCATCAAGGATACCCCTTCCTTCGTTACAAATTTGATTTGATCAAAAGTCCCTCACTGTTCCTGTTTCTTTCGAAGATACAAATGTGGATAACCACCGTAAATACGGTAGTTTACCCACATTTAGTGACGGAAAGTTATATATAACCTATTTTTACCGTTTAATCAATTCTTCTTTCACCTAACTTTCCTTGCCAATTCGGTTCAATACTAAATCCCCCATTATACCCATTCGCTGGATCCCACGTTAGTCCAATGCTTTCCCTTTTTAAATAAACCTCTCTTTTCACTTTATTTTTGGTTTGCGATTACTTCTTTCACTTTTTTGGAAACTTCTTTTATTGTTTTATCTGAATCTTGCTTCCCTAGATACATAAGATCCATAATGTCTGTCACTTCTTTTCCCAAGCCGGGAATACGGGTTTGTTTATCTTCAATAATCCCTATTTCCCGTGCATCAATTAAATAATCAGGATGATCTGGGATTTCTGCTTCTGTTACAAGATCATCAATACCTGCTACCGACGGGATCGCATTTCCATTATCTTTTAGGCGGGCATTTTGTCCCTGAACAGAGGTATAAAAAGACATGAATTTCATGGCTTCTTCAAGGTTTTTGGACTCTTTATTCACTGCCATAAAGGCTACTCCTATTGAAGTTGGTTCCATTTTATTTCCCGTATTCGTTGGCCATGGAATATAGTCAAAATCCAATGATTTGTTCTCACTAAACATCGGGGTTAGCCAACGTCCAGCATTCACAAACCCCACCTGATTGGACATAAACATCGCATCCGCACCCTGTCCTTTTGGCAATGAACCAGCGTACGTAGCATTTCCATTCTTTAAAAGTCTTTCAAGATACTTAAATACTTCTTGAGCTTTTTCGTTTTCTTCTAAAATATAGTTACCATCGTTATCATATAATTGTCCTCCGTTTGACCATACCCACGAGAAAAACACTTCATTATTGTTGTCTACAACAAATCCCTTTTTTCCAGCGTCTCTAAGTTTTCCGGTGATTGCTTCAAATGCATCCCAATTCCACTCACCAGCTTCATAGTAGTCTTGAGGTGTCTTTTCAATACCGGCCTCCTTTAGTAACTTTTTGTTGTAATACATTAAATAAGGATTCGCATCCACACTTACTCCATATATTTTCCCATCCAATTTTGCCGGTCCCCACAAACCTTCGGCAAACTCATCCGGTTTCACAAGGCTTTCAGAACTATTCAAGAAATCGGTTAGGTCAGCAATGGTGCCTGTGGATATCAATTTTGAAATGGTTTCACTTCCAACATAAAATACATCATTCCCTTGACCGCCTGATAGTTGAGTTAGTAATTTTTGCTCATAGTTATCTCCAGGAACCGGGATCAATTTAACTTTCACATTTGGATTTTGTTTTTCATATTCATCTAAAGCTCTCTGATATACTTTTATTTCAGCTGGATTTCCCCAAGCTGCCATCGTTAAATGAACTTCTTTTTTTGAACTGGAATTTGTAGATTTTCCGCCTGAACTGCAACCGGCAAGAATCAATATCGTTGCAATCATTAGGCTACCCCATTTTAAAAACTGTAATTTTTTCAAAAAATTGGCCTCCCCCTTATCCTCACTTGCTCACATTCCTTTTCTCTAGCACTTTCGGAGAAGTGCTTACCCATATAACAACGTATAAAATTTTTTAAAACTCTTTGAGAGAGACTAATTTCAATCCAATCAGTCAACCTTTTATTCCGGTTAAGGCAACCCCTTCAATAATATGTCGTTGGGCGATGATATAGATAATAAGCACCGGAATGATCGATATAGTCGATCCGGCCATCATTAATGGCCAATCCATTACATAGTAACCCTTAAAATAGTCCAATAGTAGCGGCACAGTGAAGAGTTCCGGGGTACTTAAATAAATAAGTGGCTCAAGAAAATTATTCCACGCCCCCATAAAGATAAATATTCCCACCGCTGCAAGGGCCGGCTTGATTAAAGGAAGAATGACGCTCCAATAGATTTTAATAGGATTCGCCCCATCCATAACGGCTGCTTCTTCCAACTCATTAGGAATGCCCATAATAAACTGGCGTAATAAGAATACTGCAAATGCGTTAAAAAGAGCTCCTGGCACGATTAAAGATAAATGGGTATCCAACCAACCAATTTTATCCATAATCATATATGTTGGAATCATCGTGACCTGTTTTGGAATCATCATTGTTGCTAAGAAAAAAATAAACAAGAAATTGGAACCTTTGAATTTAATTTTTGCAAAAGCATAAGCAGCCATGGATGCCGTAACAAGCTGAACAACGACAATAACGGCGGTAATATAAAAACTATTCCAATAAGCCTTACCGAATGGCATCGCTCGCAAAGAGGCCGGATAATTAGACCAAACAAATGGTTTAGGAATAAATTCAGGCGGCACAATAAAAATTTGCGATATATCTTTTAAAGAGCTACTAATCGACCATAGAAATGGAAAAATCATAATAAGGGAGCCTAAAATGACAATGAGGTGTAAAAAGACCGTTGAGGCGCTCCATCTCCCCTTCCGATTTTTAACTTTTAAAGGCTGTTTCGAATCTATCTTCATAGTATCAGCTTTCATAATGAACCCACCTATCACTGAATTTAAACTGAATAAGTGTAAAGATCAGAATAATGACAAAGAGAATCATCGCAGCAGCAGAACTTTCTCCCATTCTGAAATTAATAAAGGCTGTTTCATAAATATGGTAGACAAGTGTATAGCTTGCTTTAGCAGGGCCACCATTCGTCATGACAAATGCTTGATCAAAAACTTGGAAAGATCCAATGATCGCCATTATCGAAACGAAAAACGTTGTTGGCGAGATTAGCGGCAATGTAATATGCCGGAATTGTTGAATTTTAGAAGCCCCATCAATTTGTGCTGCCTCGTAATAACTTTTCGATACCCCTTGGAGTCCGGCAAGAAAAATCACCATATTATACCCAACCTGCCACCAAATGCTTAACATCGCAATCGAAATCATGACCCATCTCGTATCAGTTAACCATAATGGACCCTGAATTCCAATTGCAGCTAACGCCTGGTTTAAAATGCCAAAATCTCCATTTAAAATCCACATCCAAATGACGCCAACAGAAACGGAGCTTGTGACAACAGGCATAAAATAGAAAACCCTGTAAATTTCTTTTCCTTTTATATTATTTAACATAATCGCGAGCAGCAAAGAGATCGTAATTCCGACTGGCACAAACAAGATTGTATACAACGCCGTATTCCGTAATGCTTTCCAAAAGACAGGATTTTGAAATTGTCCAATAAAATTGTTTAAACTCGCAAATGTTTTAGCTCCAAAGCCATCCCAATTCATGAAACTTAAAACGAGTGCAAATCCGAGCGGGATAAGCGAAAAGGCCAACAATCCAATTAATTGTGGGGTTAAAAAGAAATATCCCCAAAGTGTCTGATTCTTTTTCACAGGAACATCTCCCTCGTTTAAGAGTAATAGAAAGAGAGAATTTCATAATCGAATTCTCCCTTTAACTTTTTAATAGCGATCCCTCATTTCCCTCGATGCTCTTCAATCATTTCTTTCGCTTTTTTAGAAACAGCTTCTATTGTTTTATTTGCATCTTGCTTTCCAAGGTACATCAGGTCCATTAAATCCTTTATCTCATTTTCCATTCCCGGAATCATTACTTGCTTGTCTTCAACTTTTCCAATATTTCGCGCGTCAATTAAATATTCTGCGTGCTCTGGAACAGCATCATCCGTAATTAACTCATCCACACCATTGACAGATGGTACCGCATTTCCGTTATCAGCAAGTCGCGCCTTTTGTCCCTCTGCCGATGTATAATAGGAAAGGAATTTCATCGCCTCATCAATATGTTTGGAATCCTTCGATACAGACATATAGGCAATCGCAATCGCAGCCGGTTCCATTTTATTGCCAGTGTTCGTTGGCCATGGAATATAATCAAATTCTAATGATTTATTCTCACTAAACATCGGTGTTAACCAGCGGCCGGCCGCAACAAAGCCAACTTGATTAGACATGAACATCGCATCAGCACCCTGTCCTTTTGGTAAAGAACCGGAATAGGTTATATTTCCACCCTTTACTAGCTTGGCAAGATATTCAAATGTTTCTTGAGCTTTTTCATTTTCTTCTAAAATATAATTTCCATCCTCATCAAACAATTGCCCACCATTAGACCAGACCCAAGAAAATAAATGCCCACTATTATTTTCAGCTACAAATCCCCGTTGACCAGCGTCCTTCATTTTCCCGGTCATTTCTTCAAAAGTATCCCAGTTCCATGTTCCTTCTTCAAAATGCTCCTGAGGTGATTTTTCAATCCCGGCTTCTTCCAATACTTTTTTATTGTAGTACATAAGATAAGGGTTATTATCAACGGAAACGCCATAGATTTCTCCATTTTGTCTTGCTGCGCCCCATAAACCATCTGCAAATTCGTCAGGTTTGACATAACTGTCATCGCTTTCAAGAAAATCGGTTAATTCGACAATTTTACCTGTTTCTACAAGCTTCGGCATCGTTTCCGAGCCTACATAAAAAATATCCTGTGCCTGTCCACCCGATAGTTGTGTTAACAGTTTTTGTTCATAATTGTCACCTGGCACTGGAATCAACTTGATACTTACGTTCTTATGAGTTTTCTCATATTCATCCAGGCCACGTTGATATACTTTTATTTCGGCTGGATTTCCCCATGCTGCCATCGTTAATTTTATTTTCTTTGAACCAGCACTGCCATTTTCAGATTGGCCTTTTGAACTGCATCCAGAAATAATCAGAATTACCGCGCAAAGTAAAATGCTCCATTTAAAAATCTTTAATTTCTCCATAAATAAGTCGCCTCCTTTTTATTCGTCTCGTATAGAATTCTTATTCCATTCTACTTCCGATTATTCGTAATGTAAGATCATTCCCCTTTGGAAACATTTAATCAAGTTAGATAGGCAAAACTACTTATGCTAAAAAAACAAAACAGATAGGATAAAGGAATAAGTTCTGCCTGCATAAAAGAGGGGGCACTAAAAGGGTGGCTTCTTGTTCATCTAAGGATCATATTTCCTAAAATAGAAGTTGATTCGAAAGGCTTCATTTTGGCCACGGAAGTTGTGTGACCAAAAACAAGAGGCAAATCACAAACTTCAATGTGACTTCCCTCTTTGAAAACATCTATTGCTTGCTTCGAACTTTTTAATAGCCGTTTTACCCCTTTCCCCCTGAAATGACGATTCCCTGGATAAAATATTTTTGGGCGAAGAAAAACAGTAATAGCGGTGGTAGCACTGCAATAACCGATCCAGCCATTAATAAGTTCCAAGGCGTTTGGGCATAGCTTGCTGTAAAATTAGCTAACCCCAGCGATAACGGATACAAAACAGAATCGTTTAAATAAATCAGCGGTCCCATTAAATCATTCCAACGAAACATAAATTCCATAATGGCTGCTGTCGCCATTGCCGGTACAGAAAGCGGGAGGATGATCCGGAAATATAGAATGCTGTAGCCGCCCCCATCCATTTTTACGGCATCATCTAATTCGCGGGGAATGCCTGTGTAAAATTGTCTCAAAAGAAAGATAAGGAAAGCACTACCGCCAAATGCAGGAATAATTAATGGTAAATAAGAATCAACCCACCCTAGTTTATTAAAAATTAAATATTGTGGAATCATGGTCACTTGTGCAGGGAGCATCATTGTACTTAATACAATGGCGAATAATATCATACTGCCTCTAGCCCGCAAACGGGCAAATCCGAAAGCAACTAAAGATGATGTAAATACGGTAGCAGCAACGGAAACGACTGTATACCAAACTGTATTCCATAAATATTTTCCAAAGGGATGATCCGCAAACACTTGAAGATAATTATCCCATTGGATGGGATAAGGAAACCATTGGGGTGGTATTTTAAACACAGCTCCTTGTGTTTTTAAAGACGTGGTTACCATCCAAAATAAAGGAAACATAAATAAAAGTAACCCTATGAAAATAAGAAAATATACAATAAGTTTCCCTGCAAAAGATAATTCTCCAGGCGCATAGCTTCTACGTGTCATTCGTCCCACCTCCTAGTTTAAGATTCATAATGAACATATCTTTTGGAAACTAACAATGAAAGCATCGTCAATACAAAAATGATGATAAATAAGATCCACGCTTGTGCGGAAGCATAACCAATATTAAAATCTGCAAAAGCAGTATCAAACAAATAATAAACGTAAAAATAAGACATCCAATTAGGTCCACCCTTTGTAACAACATATGCTTGGGTAAACACTTGAAAAGAATTAATAATAGCAATGATGGAATTGAATAAAATTACGGGTGAAATTAATGGAATCGTAATCTTGAAAAACCTTCGAATCGGTCCGGCACCATCAATGGAGGCGACTTCATATAATTCATCCGGTAAGCTTTGCAGACTCGCTAAAAAAATGATCATTGTACCGCCAAGTGAAGTTAATTGCATCAACACGAAAGAAGGAATAACGGTTTTACTATCTGTAAACCATCCAGGTCCGTCCACTCCAAAGAGCGTATACAGGATTGAATTCACTACCCCAAAGTCAGGATTTAATAACCACGCCCATAGAAAAGCAATGGAAACACCAGAAACAACAGTAGGAGCATAAAACATCGTTCGGAAAAAAGCTTGCCCCTTGATTTTCTGATTTAGCAATAGCGCTAATAGTAAGCCTAAACAAATCGTAAATGGGACAGCCAAAGCTGCATAATAAGTCGTCACCCCTAGTGATTTATAAAAGAGATCATCGGAAAATAAGGTCTTATAGTTTCCTAGTCCAATAAAATCAACAGCATCTGTTATATTATATTTTGTGAAACTGAAAAAGAGGGAGGCAAGGATTGGGCCACCTACAAAACAGATAAAACCAAGTACCCAAGGTGAGATAAACAGCCAAAAGGCGGTTTCTTCACGCCGTTGTTGTTTCTGCAAGCCTAGTCTTTTTTTCCTTTTCATCTATTATCACTCCTCGAGGTGTTTCTAGATTGACCGAGATGGATTCAATCTAAAAACAACGCAGCCATCTTAGTAGTTTTAGGCATGACTGCGTATTTTTTTTATTTATTTTTTATGGAACGTAATTGCGAGTCCAGATCCTGTAAACCTTCATCAATATCCTTTGTCCCATCATATACCGCATTAATATTTTGGTTAATTGTATTTAAAATAGTAGAGAAGTTACGAATTAAATGATTATCTGCTTCAAACCCATATTTAATCGCCCCTTCATGTAACTCCTGTAATTGCTCATTTGTCATCCCTGCTTGTTCGGCTACATTATCTAACCAAACATCCATCAATTGACTATTAGCAGGTGTTTCGTTGGTCATCTCAACTAGGTCCTTAGCACCCTTTTCAGGATCAATTAAAAACTTAATAAATTCCCAAGCCTCATCAGGATGTTTACTTTTGGCACTGATATTCCAAGGATCCACATACATTGGGATTCTTCTATCGTCAACAGTATAAGGAATGGGAGCAATTCCCCATTGAAACTCAGCTGGCTGGTAACTTCTGACACCCCATCCTCCGTCAATCACCATCGCAACACGTCCTGTTAAAAAAGGACTGCCAATTTGTGAAATCGCATCCTGCTGAGACTGCGTTGGGGAAACCTTGTGTTCATGAATCAAATCGTAATGGGCTTCAATACCTTGTTTATTTGCGCGATCATCTAATACATTCGGTTCGCCTATATCACCGGTCTCATAAGCCTCCGGTTTAAATAAATCTCCACCCCAAAGCCAGGCGTCTCGATTTCCATGGTTCGTATTTAATAAGCCGAAGACTTGATTATCTTTATCACCCATATTTTTGGTTAATTTTTTTGCATATTCAACCATTTTATCGTAATTCCATGATTGATCATCCCAGTTCGTTGGAGGATATTCCACGCCCGCTTCATCAAATAGCTCTTTATTATAAAAAATGTAAGAACCCATCGCTAAAATTGGAACACCATATTTTTTATCATCAATCGTATAAATATCAAGAAGCTTTTCATCAATTCCCTCAACCGCTTCTGGGTCTTTTTCTATATAAGGAGTCAAATCAAGTAATGCGCCTAAACCTTGATAAGTCGCAAAACCGGAATCTGCCCAGTTAGATGACCAAACATCTGGAACATTTCCACCTGCAATCATGGTTTGAAGCTTTTGATCAATTTGGTCTTGGGGTATTTCCTGAAGCTTTATTTTAATATTGGGATTTTCCGCTTCAAAATCTTTGACCATCTTTTCCTCCCAAGCCTTGACAACCGGGTCACTGCGCACAAGCCATGTCAATTCAACCTTCTTCTTTCCCTTTTCTCCTGTTTCCGAGGAACTGCATGCTGCTAAAGCAAAAATTGCAACCATCACAAAAGTCACACTAAAAATTAGAGAAAGCGTTTTTTTATTTTTCATCTAGAGTACCCCCTTATTATTTTGGAATGCTTAAAAAAGAGTCAGAGATTTGTGGGTTGAATCTAATTCTTTACACTCAAATCACCCCCTAATACAAAGAAAACTCCCTAATCTTTTTAGATCACTTTTAATAGTTTTGCATGCCAGGCCTTTACTCCTATCAGCAGTGAACGTAAATCGCCAATTAATTTTTCGAATAGTACCATTTTTGAAAACGGTATCAAATGGAGCAAGAGCTATATTTGTTTAAAAAGCACTCAGTAGTTGTTTTAAATTGCTATGGTCGTAATTTTTAGTTGATAAGTGATTTTATTTCATCGTATGTAGCTTGATAGGTTCTTATTCTTATTTTCGTCCCAAACGCAAAGTAACATCTTTGAACCGATCAATAAATGTAGGGAGGCTTCTTGAGGTTCTTTACGAGGAGGATAAGATTTCACAAAAATAGAGGTTGATCCAAAGGGCTGCATTTTAGCACCCTTTCGGATCAACCTCTTCGTACGTAACTTCAATGATTAAACCAATTCTTTCTCATCTATTTTATGAACTTTTTATTTTATAAGAGAATTTAACGTTTTCGACCACTATTGCGTTCTTCCATCTTCATCTATTGAGATGAATTCCTCCTTCGGTTATAGCTGTTACCCACACTAGCATCCCCATCGAGTGTAGTGTAGGGTATAATCAGGAAATATCATCATGATTTCTCCTATTATTTTCATACCAGCTTCTTATTTCCTCCAGCAATTTATAATAATCCACTTTTGTATAATCTGTCACATCCACTTCATATAAATTTCCCAATTGAAATGTATCATATCCTCTGCTCGTACATCGTTCAAGAAAATCTTCGTAGGATAATAAATTATTCGCATTCCCTCTATTTGCTAAATAATCTCCCTTTTTGTATGAAGTTACAATATGGCTCAAATGCCTTTCCGGATCCAAATCCCGCTTCCTTTGTCGTTCAAACAAAACATTTAGGTCTGCAGTTAAGCGAATAGTAATAACCTCATAACCATATCTTTCTACCAACTGTTGGATATGGGGCTTTTGTTTCTGGCTAAAAGGATAATCAGACATAATATTGCGACCTCTTTGCATTTGTTGCTCCATTATTTCATAATATTTCGTCCATGCTATCTTTTCAATACCCAGCTTCTCTTCTAAATTATGATATCCATACAAATCACAATAGTATTCTTTCAAATCATCCTGAGAAAGTATATAGAATGTACCCCATTTTTTCATTATAAATTTAGACAAGTAAGTTTTTCCTGTTCCTGGTAAACCCGCTAATAAGATTAAAAGCTTATTCATACTTACCACCTCATAACTAATGAAGAGGGAGTACCGGAAAACTTCTCGTACTCCCCCTCGTCTTTATAATACTAATGGACTATTTTCATTATTTTCCCTCAACGATGCGTTCTTCTTTATTCATTTTTATTCATAAAGATATTAATTTTATGTTTGACAATTTCTTTTACTGCCTGATTACATGGAATAATATTGTGACGCAAAGATTTTGTTTCTTTTGTTTCACCGAATGTTTCTTTTGCCGTTTTTGTCCATGCTACTAACAACTCAGTACCCACATTAAATTTACGGATACCATTATTAATTAATTCTGGAATATCCGTTTCCTTGACACCGGTACCTCCATGAATAACTAAAGGCACATCTACTACAGCGTCAATTTCTTTTAATAATGGCACATTTACTTCTGTTTTAGATTTATACTGGCCATGGTTAGTACCGATTGCAACGGCCAAAGCATCTACCCCCGTTGCTTCTACAAACACTATTGCATCTTTTGGATCTGTATAAACCTTTTTATCCTCATCCACATGAATTCCTTCCTCGGTACCACCAATAGTTCCTAGTTCGCCCTCTACCGAAACACCAAATTTATGAGCGTATTTCACTACTATGCTTGTTTTTATAATATTCTCTTTGAATGGCAAAGAAGAACCGTCAAACATAACAGATGTGTACCCTTTATCTATTGCCTCTTTAATATCATCAAAATTCTTTGCATGGTCCAAATGCAATGCCACATCTACCATTTCTTTTGTTGCCATAGATTTACAGACAGCAACTAAATTTTCATGACCAATATATTTCGCGGTATCGACACTTGTTTGTATAATAATGGATGAACCTTGTTCTTTAGCTGCACGTATCATATCAGGTAGCATCTCTAAATTATGCGCATTAAAGGCACCAACTGTATAGTTCAATTCCTCAGCTTTACGTGTTACTTCTTTTAATGTAGTATACATGAGTAGTTATCTCCCTTATCACTAATCTATTATTTTTTTATTTCACACCACGAGTCACGTCTTTAGAAACTTGCATCATTTGATCCATCTTCATCAAATATAGTTGTATAGCTTTGCCGTCATTTTCTTTTGCTGCTTTTGCGCGCTTCTTATTATAGAGTTTTAATAGAGTCTTATAACCGTTTCCTAATGACTTTTTGGTTTGAATACTTTTCTCCAATGAATCAATAGCATTATCCTCTTCACCAAGTTCATTAAACGCTAAGCCAATCTCTTCAAAAATTTGTGCTTTTTCCTCCTCTGTAGACACATTGTTTATTTGTTCCTTTTTAGAAGAAATGGTAAGTAATAATTCTTCTTTTCGTTCTGGTGTTAACTCTACTTCTTCGTTCTCCACTTTTTTCGGTTCTTTATTTTTCTTTTTACCAAATCCAAACATTAACTTAACCTCCCGGTAATGCTGTAAATATAGTTATAAACAAGAATTTCATCCCTCTGTATCTTTGAAAAAATTCTTTAAATTAATGAAGCCACTATTTACCATGTCTGTGGCAGTACTTTTCCCCAGAAATTCTAGAATGCCTTTAAAAGTGGACCAATAATCCATGCGTATATTAAAGCTGCTACTACTGTATCCACATCTGTTGCTGTTGCATTGACAAATCCCATAGAATTGAAAATCGTAACCAACAATGCTGGTAATAAAGTAATGAAGAAACCATGCACAATACCACCAATTATTGCGCCACGAAGTCCACCTGTTAAGTTACCAAAGATACCCGCAGTACCTCCTGCAAAGAAGGCGGTCAACATACCTGGCAAAATCATTGCTAATCCAAAAACAGGTAATACAAACATTGCAATAACCGAACCTATAGTAGTTGTGATAAACCCTACTATAACCGCATTAGGACTGTATGGAAATAAAACCGGACAATCCAATGCTGGCTTTGAATTTGGGACCAATCGTGTGGCAATACCTCTAAACGCTGGGACGATTTCCGCTAGTAATAAGCGAACACCGGCTAATAATACATACACTCCAACCACAAATTGGATCGATTGTAAGAATGCAAACATCAGATAGTCGGTATCTCCTGATAACGTAGAAGCGAATTCTTCACCTGCAAACGCTGCCGTAATGATATAAAGAGGAACCATAACGACCATCACAGATAAATACGTATCTTGCATGAATTCAAATTTTTCTGGTAACTTTAAGTCTTCAATCGATTTTTTGTTTTCTCCTTTTTCTCCGAATAATTTCGCTACTCCAGCTTCAACCACATAGCCAACCGTACAAAAATGACCTAAAGCAATTTCATCCATACCAGTTATCTTGCGAACAAAAGGTTGTGCAATTGCAGGCATAGCCACTGCAAAAACTCCCCCTATGAAACCACCCACTAGAATCAGTGCAATACCACGTAAACCTGCAAAGTAGCCAAACACTGTTGTCATGGTAGCCATCCAAAGAATTGCCTGACCGGTTAAAAAAATGTATTTCCATTTAGTAAACCTCGCAATAATAATATTAAAAATAAAGATAGCTAGGAAAGTTAATGCGACATCACGGCCTAATCCTAATTCATTCATTGCTTGACCGTTAATAGCTTCAATTGAAGGAATAATTCCTTGCATATGGAAACCTTCTGTAAAAATCTTACCAAAGTAAGTTAAACTGCCAACAATAATACTAGAGCCTGCCGACAATACCATAAATCCCAACATGGTCTTCAGCGAACCTGAAATAACCTGACCCATTGACTTCTTTTGCAAGATCAACCCCAGCATAGCAATCAAAGCGATAGTAACTGATGCCTGGGTCAAAACATTCTGTATAATAAAGTCTACTACAGCCATTTTTCTTTACCTCCATCTTTTTCGATCCCTAATTTTGTTGTTAAGTTAAAACTCCCTTTTCCTTTAATACTGGAATGATTTTTTCTTCAATCTCCGGCTTGGAGACAATATTCCTTAAATAAACAATTGTTGTTTTTTCAGGATCAACTGAGAATTTTTCAAATTGGGATTGGAAATTCTGCGCTGTAATAATAATATCCGGATTTGTTGAAACGGCAGATGAGATATCACTATGATCCAGCTTAGCATCGACACCCAACTTGTTTAGTACATCCTCAGCCGCCATTTGACAAGCAAAACTGCTTCCTAAACCTGCTCCACATACAAATAAGATATTTATCTTTTTCATGTCACTTTCTCCTCGTAATATAAGTTTTAAAATTACTTATTCTTTCCGTTTTCTCTTAGCTAATTATCAAAAGAATTAATCTATTATTTTCAATTTTCGCCCAATATATTTATTCCTTGCTATTAAATCTTTTGTTTTACTCAATACATCTTTTAATGGGACCAATACAGGCTTTCCATCTAGAAGTCCTACCATTCTGTCCGTAGTCCCATTTTCTATTTCATCCGCTGCCACCCAAACCCAGTTTGATGCCGTCCATGACCTCTGCCCCTACAGCATCACCTGCCCGCTGGGTATAGGATAAAACGGAATATCTAATACGCCTGTCAGGGAACTTTTCTATCTCTGATCCAA
Source organism: Lederbergia sp. NSJ-179 (assembly GCF_022867885.1). Classification (GTDB taxonomy): domain Bacteria; phylum Bacillota; class Bacilli; order Bacillales; family Bacillaceae_C; genus Lederbergia. Next base: position 32,353 of record NZ_JALIFP010000011.1, read on the forward strand.
TTTCAAAACTTAACCCTTGTTTTCCCCGTATCCAGTCTCCACTTAAAGCATTGGATTCACAGTTTCACTCTATCACTTCACTTCCATATAATACCTGATTAAATACGTTTACATTTTGTGCTGTACTTAATTGTTCCAATTTCTTTTCATCATTAATTAACTCAATCAGACTTTTCATCACATTTAGATGGGAGTAAGAATCCACTGCTGCTAAACAAAAAACAATTTTTACAGGATCATTATCAGGATTGCCAAAATTCACTGGTTCCTTTAAAGTCATGACACTCACACCTAATTTATTTACACCGTCTTCCGGTCGTGCATGTGATAACGCTAAATGCTTTCCTACCACTATATATGGGCCAAATTCTTCAACCGACTTAATCATTGCGTATATATATCGTTCTTCAATGGCTCCTTCTGCTTTCAAAGGCTGGGCAGTTTTTGTTATCGCCTCTTTCCAATCCTTACATTCTTGGTTTAATAGAATGCAGGAATCCTTTAAAATATCTTGCAACATCGGCTGCATCTCCCTCATGTTAATCTTCAAACCATTGGCTTTAAAAGTATTTTCTACCTTTTGATAAATTTCTTTGGTTACCTTACTGCCGCTTTCTTTAATTAAATTCAAAACATCCTGCATGAGCTTCGTTGCATCTAACTTACTAGATACAGCTCTTCTCTTATTCTTATTTTTGTGTAAAAAGTATTTTATTTCCTTTTTATCACTTTCTCTCAAAATCGGATTAAGGAATAGTACAGGTTTTTTTGGATAATCGATTGAAATAGTCGTAAAAACAAAGTCAACATCCAACTTATCAATAAAAGCTAATTCATCTGAACTTAATACTGCTACAATCTCAATGTTGAATTGTTCTTTTAAATTAGCAGCCAACAGCTTTCCGGTTGAAATTCCATGGTTACAAAGCACAACCGCCTGGTATACGTATTGTTCTTCTTGCTTCATCTGGCTTGCAGAAGTCGAAAAATAAATCGTTAAAAATCCAATCTCATCCTCCGATAATGATCCCTTAATGTACTTTTCTATTTGATTACTAAAGCTAAGGACAGCTTGATAAATCTCAATATAGGACTCCTTAATCGTATCTTTTAACGGATTATATACTTTTAAATCATTTCTTGCCCTGCTTAGTAATCCAGTGATATGCTTATACAAACCTTCATATAAATCTACCTCTTTCTGGGAAAAGGAGATTCCGGTTACTTTCTCTACGTGTTCAATTAATTGGATAGCTAATAATTGTGCAGCGACCCAATCAAATGAATTGTTCATATCCTTTGGATTAAATGATTCGATTGTAAACGTAATATATTTGATTTCATTTAATGATGGAGACAAATCAAACACCGAACAAATGGAATCAATAAAACTTTTGACAGGGGTACTTTTTATTTCAGCCTTAACTTGGGGTGATTCACTTAGGGTATTTCCTTCTTGTAGCCGTCTCACCCATATGCTTAAAAATAGAATGATTTGTTTTCGATATAAATGATTAATCTCGACATTGGACTTTTCCAAAACATCATCATAATATTCTCCAATAATCTTTAATAAATTTGTATTCAAATATTCTAGAGCAAATTGATCTGCAAAGGTCTTCATTGCATCCGTATCCCGATACCCCATTAAATTATCAATATTTGTCATACTAATAATCACGTCATACAACATGGACCTTATTGACCGCTCATCACCTTGCAATACGGTACCTTGTTTCGTTAAACTCACTACAGAAATTCCATATTTTTTTAATAATTGACGGAGTTTCCGCATATCCTCATCCAAAGTACTTTTCGAAACTTGAAGTTTTTCTTCCAATTTATAGAGCACTGTCGTTTTTGAGGAATCAGCAATATCCAAAAGCAAAGCAAGAATTCGTTCATTTGGCTGATAATAATCTGTTTCCCTATCATCACCAATTTTCAAAAGTAGTCTTTCACGGTCCGTATCAGACAGATCCAACTTCAATCCTTTCCCCCTTATCGACATGATGGTTGTAAAATTATTTTTAACTAGATAATTATTAATTAAAACCAATTCATTACGAAAAGTACGCTCACTAATATTGAACTCTTTACTCAGATCCTCAATAGTTAAAAAGGCCTTTGCTGATAAAAGTTTGGTAAGCACCCGTTTAGTACGTTCTCTCATGTGAGCAACCCCTTTCATAGTTTCATTATAAACAGTTAAAGTAGAATAGTTTAGTGCAACTTTATGCAACTTCAAACTGCAGAAATGTAGGCGATTTATAAATCAGGAATATAAAAATATTAGAGGCTATAGGATTGTTGTACTGATAACAGAAGAAGACATTAACATACAGTAAAAAAATGGACGTGATGAAGGAGGAAAATTCAGGAGAACTGGGGGGATGACTAAGTCATTCTTTTATCTTTACCTCGCATAGGTATAAAACACCTAGAAAAAACAGCATCAAAACGGGGGCTTTTCCGGCCCCCATTTTCTCTTATATCTACCTATTTAGCATGTTCGATCCTGCTCAATAAGCCATCTATCTTCCCCCATGTAATCATCCAAAATACGGAGCCAAGTAGGCTTTTAAAACGTGAGCACTTTTCGAAAATTGTTGTTTTTCCTTTTCACTCAGCTCCAATTGAATGACTTCGCGAATACCATTTCGATTCACGACAGCCGGAACGCCAATAGATATATTTTGTTGATTATATTCCCCTTCCAAAAGGGCTGACACCGTTAGAATGGAATTCTCATTCCGAAATATGGCTTTTGTGATCCGAACTAGCCCCATGGCAATGCCATAATAGGTTGCTCCCTTACTTTTAATGATTTCATACGCAGATTCGCGGACATGGATAAAAATATCATCCAGATCCTCTTGTTTATAGGAATTGCTTCCATTTATGTACTTGTTGATAGAAACGCCGCCGACATCGGCAGAGCTGAGTACAGGCAGCTCACTATCACCATGCTCCCCAATAATATAAGCATGGATATTATTAGGAGAGACGGCGAAATAATCACCTAACATGTAACGAAAGCGTGCTGTATCTAAGATTGTTCCCGAACCGATCACTTGGGATTTAGGCAAGCCGCTAAACTGCCAAGTGGCATATGTCAGAATATCAACGGGGTTCGTTGCAACAAGAAAGATTCCAGAAAAACCACTTGCCATCACTTGGTCCACAATCGATTGAAAGATTTTTATATTTTTTTCAATTAAATCTAGTCGTGTTTCGCCAGGTTTTTGATTTGCCCCCGCGCAAATCACCACCAAATCTACATCTGTACAATCATCATAGTGACCGAAACGAATGGAAGTGAAATCAGGGGCAAATACCTTTCCATGATTAAGGTCCATGACATCACCTTTTGCTTTATCTTCATTTACGTCAATGATGATAAGCTCCTCTACAATTCCTTGATTGAGCAATGAAAAGGCATAGCTGGAACCAACAAACCCCGCACCAATCACTGCAATTCGATTTCCTTTTGTTGTCAACGAACGACACATCCTTTTTGAAAGTTATTGTAGAATGTACTATATCATAAACAAGTATTTTAAGTGTAGATGAGACTCCTTTCCCTTCTTATTCACTTGGATTCTTAATCATAATCTTCCCGTTTTCCACTTCCATCCTGACTTTATTTGTGTTCGTGATGCCAATGGCTTCTAAGTATTCTTCTGGAACTTGGATTCTTCTCGCACTGTCTAAGACGGCTAATTCAACATGGGTTTCTGCCTGTTGATCTTCGTCTGCTTCTTGCTCTTCTTTTAGAAAATGGGAAAGGCGAACGATTTCACTAGATGTTTTCCCATCCCGAATCGCCACCACTCTGTCCATTTTATTGGTGAGCTGGGTATCATGAGTGACAATCACAATCGTCACGCCTAATTCACGATTTAAGCGATGAAAGACATCTAAAATCACATCCGCTGTTTCCCCATCTACACTGCCTGTTGGTTCATCAGCTAAAATGAGACTTGGTTGATTCGCAAGTGAAATGGCGATGGCTACGCGTTGTAGCTCTCCCCCCGAAAGGGAACCCAATTTACTCTTAAGGCGATGGCCCATTCCAACCATTTCCAGTAATTCCTGAGCACGGGAACGTTTATGACGGCCTTTTATTAACATCGGCATTTCCACATTTTCAATGGCCGATAAATACGGGATTAAATTCCGTGCGTTATTTTGCCAGACAAAACCAACCGTTTCGAGCTTATATTTGACAAGCTCTCGATCCGATATGCGTAATAAATCTTTACCATCCACCGTTAATTTTCCTGCCGATGGACGATCAAGACCCCCGAGCATGTTTAGCAATGTCGATTTCCCACTGCCGCTGCTGCCAATAATCCCCATCATTTCGCCTTTCTCTACTTGCAAATCAAGACCTTGTAAGGCAATGACCTCATGTTCTTCATCAATTTTATAGATTTTCATTAAATTTTGACATTCTATCATCTTAATCTTCACCCAGCTTTACTGCTTGATCAATTTTTATTTTCCGCAAAAATCCGATTAAGATCGCTGCCCCCACCAGAAGCATAAGCGTGGCAAATAGGTATATTTTCGCTTCATCCCCTGCATCTGAAATGACCGCAAACGGCGGCATTAACTGATCGATGCTTAAGGATAGTTTGAAAAGCGGAACATATAACATACTTGCGATGCCCCCAATAACCACTCCTAGTACACAAGCAATTCCGGATGTGAAAATTTGCTCCGAGACTAAAATCCCGATTAGTTTTGGCATTGACACACCCATCGCCCGATAAATACCGTATTGTAATGTACGAGCTTTCATCGTTAAAATCCAATAAAGGAGAAAACCGATAAAGGAAATTAATAATGAAATCAAAAATCCCATTGTCATTGTTCCATTTACGCCAAGTAATAAGGCACTATTTTTCAGCTCCGTTACTTGAGGAAGAACATCGCTCAAAGCGACTACTGGAATTTTTGCTTCTTTTATATCCTCGTAAATTTGAGCCCGAGATGCTTCTGGTTTTACTTTCATCCACACTTCATACGGCTCTAATCCAAGCATTGTTTGCACATAAGGCAAGTTTGCGACAACAAGCGCTCCCACTTGATCTTGATCATCCTCTTCATTGATTTTTTCTAATGGATTAAAAGTTGGCCAATACTCGACAATCTCATAGACAATAAATTCCCCACTATCTGAACCTGACCAGCTTAATGTAATCGAGTCGCCTTTTTTCACTTTTAAGGCCTCCGCAGTTTGTTTCGAAATTATGACAGCACTCGGTTCCTTTGCGATTAGGTTTAAATAATGATACCAATGATAGGGCAATAAGGAATCCTTAAACCAAACCGTTTCCCCAAAATCTTTCGTCTCGATCGCCATCAATTGCCCGTAATCAATACTTTTATCACCCACTGTCACCGTCAGTTCATTTTTTTGAAATACCTTAGCGGTTGCGGCGACTCCCTCTAAATTCGCAATCGGTTCGAAAGGCGGCTCAGTATAAATGACTTCTTCCGTCTCCGCGGCAGCTTTAGCTTTCTCTTCACTTTCCTCGGCCTCAGGCGAATTATATCCGATTGGGGCTGGTGGAGGTAAATTATCCTGCCATTTCACCTTCATCCGTATCTCGGCACCATGTTGATAAAGAAGCTGATCCTCTAAATTCGTGTTAATCGTCCGTGCCGCGCTTGCACTAAATACCCCCATTCCAATCGTCATCACTAAAAACATCATCAAAAATTTATATTGTTTTGAGGCACGGCTGACTTGAAGAAAGGTGCTGTACAACGACAACGGCCAAAATCGTTCTCCTATTTTGAAAACAGCTTTTATCACCCAAGGGTATACTCTTAAAGCAACTAAACCACAGCCAATAATAAATACCGCGGGTAAAAAGAATAAAATAGGATCAATCATTAAATCTGCACTTTCAATATTAAAGGAGAGTAATTCCTTCTGCCTTTTATTGAAAGTGATCAGTTGATAAATGGAAGCGGCAAGTAGAGCGATTTCAAATATCACGAGATACCAATGTATTTTCCCAATATTTCGAGCCTTCTTTTGCTTATGACTCACAATACTTTTGCCTGAAGCACGAAACACAGGGATCATCACCATCATCAAAGAAACGATCACAGTCAGTAAGGCATAAAGATAGGATTCTTGAGAGAGTTCAACAGGCAAAGTCTTTCTTTGCACAAATTCCAAAAAGCCATTCGAGGCTCCTAATATTTTACAAATCTGCAAACCGATGATCGGCCCGAGCGCCAAAGCAAGGATTCCTAAAATCGCTGCTTCGATAAAATAGATGGACACTATTTGCAATCGACTTGCGCCCCTGCTAAAGAAAACGGAAATTTCATTTAGTTGGCGTTCAATAATTAATTGAGAAATCATATATAAATAAATCGCAAGCATCATTAAAACAGGAACATTGAGTGACCAAAGCATCGTTGTCATTTGTTTTCCCTTTTGTTCGTAGGTCTTCAATATACTATGGATTGGAAAATCAAAACTTACATCCGTTTTCATGAACTGGCTCATTTTCCCCTTAATTTTTCCAGGCAAACCGATTAGGGCCGGAAAATCCAAATCAGTGATTTGATAATAATCAAAGGCCGTCATAAACCGCCCAAACCACAATGAATCTTCCTGATTTTGCAAGATTTCATTGCGAAACCATGCTTCCGGAACGATAAAATCTTGGCTTAAATTAGCGGGAATAAGCGACCAAAAAGGACTATCTTCTGCTTTCGGCTGAAAAGCACCGACAGGCTTGACGACATACTCTAATTCATGATCTTTTGTGTGGACAATAAATTTCGTACCAAGCACCATATTCCTTTTCATTAATGCCTCTTCCGTTACAAGTACTTCGACTACGCCATCAACCGGCTCTGCCTGCGGGAACGTCCCATCCACAAGTGTAATCTGATCTTCAATCCCTGTTATCATCACTAATTTTGCATCTCTTGGCTCTTTTTCCTCTTCTTGTCTTGCCTCTTCTTCATACATCGTTTTTAAGGCAATCGTATTCAGCATCGTACTTTCCGCCAGAATAGGGAGTCCAACCTGTTCCGTCACTTCTTTTTTCATCTTTTCCGCTTGTAAAAATGATTCTGCCGGCTTTTTCACCGTAGAAGAAGCAAAAGAATCCATAAATGTAAAGGTCCCCGGAAACTCACCCGTTTTTACTTGATGGTCTTCTAATTCTTTGACCAGCAATTTTTGCATCACACCAGAAGTATAAATCGGAATACTAGCAACGAGCGAAACCGTAATGACCAGTCCGAGGAATAAGCTTCCCGTTAACCAGCGGTTGTTCAGCATTTTTCGTAAAATTAATTTTAAAATGGTAATCGTTTATTCCCCCCTACTTCACGATCACTTGATCGCCTTCCTCAAGCCCTTTTAAAACTTCTACTTCAGTAGAGGATTTAATGCCGACTTCAATATCAACCTCTCGCTTCGTATTATCGGCAATCAGTTGCACATAATTTCGTCCTGCAATCGAACGTAGACCATTTATTGGAAGAATCAGCGTATTATCCTTCTTTGCTGTGATCACTTCAAAATCAATCATATCCCCCACCTTCACGTCTTCCGGTAGTTTCTTAATATCCACTACGATCGTTTTCCCATAAAAGTCCGGATCCTTTTGTGATATATCTAAGGGAACCGTTTTAGGTGTTTGCACAACCTCACCCTTCAATTTTTTATCTTCTATCGCTATGACAGCTTCCATACCAAGCTCGACATCACTCAAATCAACGGCATTGACCGCTTGATATTGCAACTGGAGCTCAGTAATTTCAGCCACTTGAAAAATAGATTGATAGGCTGTCACGACTTCCCCTTGATGAAGTTCATCAACAAAGGTGACCACCCCATTGAGCGGCGAAACAATCCTCGCCTCTGCCAGCTTGTTATTCAACTGCGCCGAGCGATTATTCATGCTTTGAACCTCTAATTTGGCAATCTCAATCTCATATGTATTGGTTTCTTGCTCCGCCCTAAGTTGCTGCAAGCGAATCTCCGCCTTGCGCAAATCTAATCTAGCCTGCTCCGCCTCATAAGCAAGATCTCCTGTTTCCAATTCCGCTAATACTTGCCCCTTTTCAACGGTGTCCCCTTTACTCACTTTAAGCTCTTTCAAACGCCCCCCATCCTTCGAATAATACAAGTCAACATTATTTTTGGGTACTAACGTTCCTACCCCTTTGACACTCTTAATAATTTCCCCTTTCTTCACTTCAACCGTTTTATAATCCAACTGTGCCGGTTCTGTTAGCGGTGGAGCAAGGACAGGCTCTTCCTTCGGTAAAAAAGTACAACCACTTAATACTGTAAAGATTAGAGTGACCACTCCAATACTCCCTAGCACACGTCTATTTTTAGACAATGATTTCATTCTTTTTATAGACAATTTTCTTATCCTCCAATGCATAAACATGTTCGATCATTTCTAAAATCACCGGGTCATGTGAAGTCATAATAATCGTGGTTGTCCGATTTTTAACTAATTCTTGAAAAATATGAATCATCCGAATTCCCGTCTTACTATCCAATTCTGCTGTCGGCTCATCAGCCAAAATCAACATCGGCCTGACAGCAATCACCCTGGCAATGCCCACCCTTTGTTGCTCCCCTCCTGAAAGTTCATAGGGATAATGCTTTCCTCTTTTTGATAAACCAACTAACTCAAGCGCCTCTTTTATTTTCGCTTTCCATACTCCCCTAGAAACCCCAGCAATTCGTAAACCAAATTCAATATTTTCCTCTACCGTCATAAAGGGTACTAAACCATAAGATTGAAAAACAAACCCCATTTTTGATTGGCGAAGGTTGGAGCGTTGTTTTTCATTGTAATTTCCAATCGGTTGACCTTCTATGTATATATCCCCAGCAGTCGGCTGATCTAAGGCTCCGATCAAATTCAATAAGGTGGTCTTGCCTGACCCTGATCTCCCACGAAGTGCAATTAATTGATTAGGAGCAATCGAAAGATCAATATCGTCCAATAAATCCACCTTTTTATTCCCACTCCCAAAAGACTTACTCACCCCTTCAATTGTCACCAGTGATTCCATTCTGTCCCCCCTCTTCCAAATTCCGTATTGTCAAAAAGCACTTTATGTAAGAACGCTTACATTATATTGTGAATAAAATTTCCAAAATTGCAAGAGTTGTTGTAATTAAATCATAATCTTAATCGGCATGGACGTCAAACTTATAAGGTGACCTTCTTTGGGTTATAAATCCTATGTAAAAAATTTTAGAAAGTATTTCCAGAAATCTCTGAATCAATTCCAATATAGCCTATACCTATTTTTCACATTTTCATTTAATTCTTGGAAAATCCACATTGTCCGATGCCCATGCCGATTTTTACTTTACAATTTAATCTGTACCTTTAATAAATCTGGATCCCGTGGACCTTCCAAGAACGAAACCGTGTCTTCTAAGGAAATAGTTTTAGAAATTAAAGGCTGGACTTGAATTCTTTTTTCTTTCAACCAGTTAAAGGCTGGGATAAAGGTATGATTAATCGCCATTGTCCCAAGTAATGTCCAGTCCTTATGGTAAAGGTCAAATGGGTTCATTTTAATCGAGGCATCTGCCGGTGTCACTCCGAATTGAAGATACTTGCCAACAGGCCCGGTAAAAGTGATAGCCTCTTCAATCACAGTAGGAATACCTGTGGCATCAACCACAATATCAAAGCCTCTAGGTTGTAAATGGCGAACCTGATCAAGTTCGTCATTTGTAAAAGTATGTGTCGCTCCCCATTCCTTTGCCAGCCTTAATTTTTCTTCCGAAAGATCAATCACGGCAAGCGTAGACGCTCCGGCTGCTTTCATTGATTGAATAAGCTGCTGACCCATTGCTCCTGCACCAAATAGTAATACTTGATCGCCCACCTTCATCTGCAAGCGATACATGGCATACACCACACAGGCAAGCGGCTCGATAAAGGCCCCCTCTTCATAAGACATATCATCTGGCATCCTGACAAGATTTTCATAAGGAACCTTTACATACTCTGCCATACTTCCATTCACTGTATTCCCCAAAGCTCCCCAATTTTCACAATGATTGCCTCTGTTTGTTAGACAATAGGAACATTTTCCACAAAATAGAGAAGGATCTGCAGCCACACGATCCCCAACCGAAAATTCAGGTACATCCTCCCCAATCTCATGAATAATCCCTGAGAACTCGTGACCCGGTATAATTGGATAAGGGGATAAAAATTCCCCTTTATAAATATGTACATCTGTTCCACAAATACCAACCTGCTTGACTTGAATCGTTACTTCCCCACGTCCTGGTTTCGGATAAGGGACATCCCTTATGACTGCTTGACCCGGCTTTTCTATTACTAGTGCTTTCATTTTTCCACCTCATTTGTTGGATTATGATTAGGTTTGAAGATTGAAAATGGAAGTGCTGATTCCATTTTCATCATAACCTCCGAAATTCCAACATCATATAAATAACCATTACATCTTTATTCTTGAAAAGCATTAAATTTCCTGCCTAAAACCTCCAGATTTTTCTGACTCTCTTGTTTTATCCATTATTCATAAATTTCATCCCAGTTCAAGGGCAATGCAGGAATTTCCCATTCTGTTGGTGGCGTCCATTTTTCCCACATATCGAAAAATGATTCTGAACCTGTTTGCATTTTTTTAATGGCCCGTTCTCCTTCTAATCGAATAGCCTGTGCCTGTTCCTTAGAAATTTTGTTGGATTGAACTGCCTTATTAAAATCTTCCTCATCCTTCCAGGACCATTCAGAACGATCTGGACTGACGTTGATATCCAGTAAGTAATCCATCGTATCGAAGCCAATAGCAGTTCGTCTAAGTGGTTCCTGTAGATTGATATACCAACACTCTAGTTTGTAATCTTCTTTATTATGCATGGCATAAATCCCGTATGCATCTCCCGGTGTTGCTAACATTAACAGATGCATATCCCCCCATGTTGTATCACAAAGGGGTTCCTGAGATTCAGCGATCAGTGGGTTCTTAGTCACCTTAAGAGGATAACCCGGTCCCCAATATAAGCTAATTAAGTCAGGATCATCCTTTACGACAGTCGCGGCAGTAACTCTGCAGATTTCATCATTAAATATTCTCCGCAACACAACTTGATCTCCGTGTTCAAAACGTTCTTTCCGCATAAAATCCCTCCAATTACTATTATCTCTTTCTATAAAAAATCAGCGATTCCCTATTCACCCACATAATCCGGCAATGATTCAAAATACTATTTTTCGGGACGGATTTTGCCAAATGCTTACAATAGCACTTCTTCCTCTGTCACTTTCCGTTGACCGCTTCCTTTTATTGGTGCTTGTTCAATCATTGGTCGATCATTTTCCACCTCTGCAATTCTTCGTAATAAGCGCTCCCTTAATTTATTGGTCACTTCCTGATGCGATTTTAGACCAATTAAATTTGTTAACTCATAAGGGTCTGCCTCTAGGTCATAGAGAAATTCTTCCACATAATGCTCTGATTTTGAATCATAGACAGGATCTTTGGTTGGATCGGATACACTGTATTTCCATTTTTTCGTCCTAATTGCTCTTCCGACTTGTGCCTCACTAATTTGGATAAACACTTCCTCTTGCCAGTCCTCATCATGTCCGTGGATGATAGGCAGAATCGAATGCCCCACCATTTCTTCGGGAACCTCCAGCCCGGCTGCATCAATTAATGTGGGGGGAAAATCGATTAAACTTACCAGTTCTTTCTTTTGCCCCCCTTGCCTGAACCCAGGGCCTGTGATCGCAGTTGGAATTCGAATCGAGCTCTCGTGGCATGAACGCTTGTACTCTTTATTTCTTGTCTTAAAATGGCAGCCATGGTCAGAAGTATATAATAGAATCGTATCGTCATATATACCAAGACTCTTCAAGGCATCCATTAGTCTTCCAAGTGCTTCATCTAGTCGTTTGACCATTCCATAATAACCACCTAAATGTTGATGAGCTGTACCACCAAGAGCAGCAAGATCTGGTGGCGTCCATTTTGATGTATATCTGTCACGATACCCATCAGGTGCTGGATAATCATCGATCCGATTTTGATGATGGGGTTCAAGATAAGAGATAAAAAGGAAAAAAGGATCATCCTGATATTGATCAATATAGCGTATAGCGGCATCTGTCAGCGCATCGACCCGATAGCCCGGCAATTCTACTGGTTCACAATCATTATTAAAAAGGGTTGTCTGATAGGCTTCAGACGTATGCTCCAAAGCATTGGCCGCTAACCAATATTCATACCCACCCCTTCGTTCTTCGCTCACTGGTTCTTCAGCAGCGAGATGCCACTTGCCGATATAGCCCGTCTGATAGCCGCCATCCCTGAATTGTTGGGCCAACGTTTTTGTCTCAGAAGGTAATGGAACCCCATTATGATAGCATCCTGTTTGCGTAGGATAGCGGCCGGATTGAAAAGCGGAACGGGCTGGTCCACAAACAGGTTGGCATGTAAAAGTGTTATATAGATGTGTACCTTCTTGGGCCATTCGATCGAAATTGGGCGTTAAATCTAATGGATTTCCATGTACTCCCGTCGTATCCCAACGTTGCTGATCCGTGAAAAACACAACAACATTCGGCCTCTTATTTTTGCGTTTGCTCATTCGATTCACTCCCCTTACCAAGTCCCTCTTCTTTTTTCAAGCGTACATCTTTTAGCGTATGTGTTTGATCATCAAAATATTTTCCTTCTAACAGGCCAATTAGTGTATTGGTCACTTTCACTTCGACGTTATTCTCCCCTTCCGCAAGAATGCTTGTTTTCCCCTCCCATTGATACGGAGACCATGCCTTGACACCAAGTGAGTGTCCATTTACAAGCAGCTCTGCACATTCATGAAAGTGCTCAAACTCGTGAAACTGCAAAGTGAAATTTGCCGCTTCAGGCAAGCTTTGAAGATGAACTTTTCTTTGAAATGAAATCGTTCCTGCATAAAAAGGAAGTCCTTCGTATGGGCCAATTAGAGATGGAACACGATTTGGTATATTTGTTATAATTGGACGAAGATCATTCGTAAAGTGAACACCAAAGTCTCCCATTAGATAAAGAGGATCGACAACCCCTTCCCAATCATGATGAACCTTTCCTTTTACTTCTAAAATATTGTGCCCCTGTTGGATCAACGAAAGAACATCGCAGGCTAGATTATTATGGTCATATACAAACTTTTGCTGAAAATCGCTTCGATTCACACGTGAACCATTCAGGAAAATATCAAGATTTCCTTGAACAGCATGACAATCCATCACCAATGAGCAACCGCTCGGGATTTCCCTTATATCAAAAGTAGTCCGATAGCAAACATCGATAGGATAAGCCATCTTCACCTTCATTGGCGTTCCAAATGTTTGCGTAAAGTGAACAGGAAGCAATTGCTTTTCCGCCAAGTCTTCGCACTGATCAATAAATGTTTTTGCCTGAACGATGCAAGTAGCTTCGTCTTTCTCCTCATTAGCAGGTAAATGAAGGGCAAATTCTGACAACTTCAGCATATTTTCCTGTAAAGGAGACATGTCCCAACCATCAGAGGCGTTAATTTCCCAATTCATTCGATCACTTTCTGTGAAAGGAATATCCATTTCTTCATTCTTATTCTCTCTAATTTGAATGAGATGGGATTGATAAGGAGCAAATTCCAAATCCACCTTCCAACGATCCCCAACCCATGTAGCATGCAAAGGTTCTTCCAAACCCGTTTCTAGGTGTAATTGGGAAAAGGTGATATTTTCTTGTTTGACGAAAAGTTCTGTCTTGTGCGTATTCCCTTCTTGATTGCTTATAAAAATAGCTTCCAATCCATCATCAAAGCGACGTTGTTGGAGCAAAAAGGATTTTGCATCATCATCCACTTGAAAAACAATCTCTTCGGGCAAGTGCTGCTCTAATAGGTTAAATAATGCCTGTTTTCTTTCTTGTAAAGATTGATTGGCCGTGCAAGGGATAAAATAGGCATTTTTACTTCCTTTGGTATAAAAGTTGAGTAAATCCTTCTCCTCCCCCTCCCAAAAATCGATAGAAGACTGGGCTGACAAACCAAAGACATTCCTAATCTCTGCTAACATCCCTTCATTCTCTTCAATTACTTCACAAGGGAGGAGGCCATTGGCAATAACGGTTCCACCTTCTTCAATAAACTGCTTGATTTTCTGCCAAGCATCCGCTTCCAAATTGGTTAATGGCGGCAATATTAGGACAGTATAAGTCGCTTTTCCAATCGACATCTTCCCATCCAAAATCTTGGCTCTACTTAATATTTCTGGATCAAGATGGTCATAATCTTTATAATGAGTCGTTAACTGGATACAAAGATCTGCCCAATGTCGCTTTAACTGTTCCAGTTTCTCTTTTTCCGCCAGATCTTTTCCTGTATAGGCAAAAGAAGAAAATGGATTTCCCATCTGGGTCCACAAACTTGTTGTCGGATCAAGCACGGCAATCGAACGAACAGGTGTTCCTTCACTCATAATATAACTCATTCTGGCTGTATAATCGCCTAATAGGCGGTAATGTTGCCAGTATGGATTTTGCAAGAATTGAGATGGTGGCGCATCATGTTTGACCATGGCATCCAATGTATAAAAGAAGGCATGGAAATTGAAAAAGTTGATACCAAATGCTGCCAAACGATCAATCATCCATTTCGCATCCTGTAAAGTCATGGACCAACCGACACTATGAAAACTTTCAATCAATGCCCGTTCTCTGCCAAGCTGCTGACTCAATGAACTGATCATTTTAGGGTTGGCTCGGAAGCTATGAAAATAGCGATTTAAAATCCAATCAAGTGATCGTCCCAGTTTTTCATGGGCACTATCCCCACCAGGCACATGGCTATAAAGCTGTGCTGCCATTCTAACAGACGGAACCTCTGCCACATACTCCAAACCATACTGTTCACACCAATCATGAACTTGCCTATGGTAAGCTTCCCTAAAGAGAAGGTGATTGGCTTGAAAATAATGATAACGAATCTTTGGAGCTAAATCTCCATCCTGATAAAGGAGCAGATGCAAATATTCGCGAATATCATAGCCATACTTCTCTTGGATAAAAGAAACGAGTCTTGGAGACCAGGGGTAACGTCCTAATAAATGTATCTCATCCGTAAACATTCCTTTTATCGTTTTTCCTAAGTACTTTTGTAGTTTCTGTGCATAGCGTTCATGGGTCAGTTGGATAAAAGTCGTCATTGCCTCAGTATGACATGGATCCACAAAGGTCCCATAATATTTGAAGTCGTTGATTTCCCCTTCAAGAAAGCAATGAATTTCCCACTCTCCATCAGGTACTGCCCAATCCAACATCTTCTTCGGCCTATAGGTAAAAAATCGCTTTTGATTATAAGCGGTAAGACCCGTTTTTTGATAAACAGGTTCCACCTGAATATTCCCGATACATTCTTTCACATCGATTGCATCATCCCATACTAACTCTTCTGTTTGCGGCTCTACCGGCACAGCTTTTGCAAATAGCACTTTCCCCCAAGGTAGTTCCACTTGCGCTTTCTTCCCACCCACTACTTTTTCAACAGCATGATGAAGAACGGATTGTTTAGCATCCGGATGTTCTAGCGTTACTTCCCCTCCAGCCATTCCACTCGGGTACGGATATTCATCATATAACCAAACATCAACCTTATGTTTCGCCGCCACTTCAATGGCATATTCAACCTTTTGAAACCACTCGTCAGACAAATAAGGAACCGTCATTCCTTGCCTAGCACATAAGAAAAAACCCGTTACCCTTTTTTCCGCCATTTCTATAATTTGCTTTTCAATTTCCTCTTCCGTCATCTCTCCATTCCAAAACCAAAACGGATGAATCCCATATTTGGCATCTGGATTTTGAAAAGTCGTCAAGTTGAGCATGCCATCACCTCATTGTTTTATAATGACCCAAGAATAAATTTGCTTAAAATAAAACCTTCCTACGAAAGACTTTTTTCACCTCCCACTATCTTCTTAGGACTGGATCCGCCCTCCGCTAATGCGGAATGGATCTTTCCGTTTTCCTATTCACTTTTCTAAATTCACTTGGAGTAATCCCTTCATTCTTTTTAAATAGCCGATTAAAATAGCTAGGCCTATAGCCAATATTTTCTGCAATTTGATTGATCTTTGTATCTGTCTCAATGAGGAGCTCCTTTGCCTTCATGAGTCGAATATTTGTAAGAAAGTCAATGAAATTCCATCCAGAAATCTCCTTGAAAACACGGCTTAAAATGGAAGGATGTAAGTTGACCTCATCCGCACAATAATCTAAGGAAATATCATTCATATAATTTTCCTGCATGATATGAACGACATTTTCCACTACTAGTCTCATACGTTGATCTTGTTTTTGCGAAAGTTCCTTCATGATGGATCGGACAACCCTTTTTTCAAACCACTGACACATTTCATCTGGATCCTTTAATTCACATAATTGCTTGTATAAATGAACGCTTTTATTCACAAGATTTTCGTCCATTAAACTAGCTTGTAAAGCAATTTGATAAATACTACCTAAGAGCTGAAGCGCACTTTGCTTCATCATAGAAGCACTCACATTTCCTTCAGATAGCCTCAAAAAGAATGATTTCAATAACCGAATGGCTTCTTCCTCATTCCGCAGCCGTATAGCATGTGTAATCTCCTTTTCTAAATCAAATGGAAAGTCCAATGTATCCTGCTGTTGAAATAGTCGATCCATTTTCTCGATCTCAATGATTTGATTCTGATCGTTCCATTTTCGAAAACTCAATGAATTTTTTGTTTCCTCGAAAATAGGATGAATCTCTTTAATGGAATCGGTCATTCTACTGATCCCGATCGCTACATCCATAAGGCAAATTTCATTGATAGAAGTAATCATAGTTTTACTAAGCGGATAAATCTTTGCTTCAATCTCTTCCTTTGGCTGATCTTTTGGAAAGGAAAGAAATAGGCCTAGAGAAAGATCATGGAAATTGATAATATGGGCAGCCAGGCCTGATTTATTCATTAATTCTTTTGCCACATTCCCAGCTAAAAAAGTGACAAGTCCTTCATCTCCCTCCAAAAACTTTTTCTGTAATTTGGAAAATCCAAATAATTGCACAAAGAGAATCAAATACCTTTGATCATTTTTCCAACCGAAATGCTGCATACGTTCCAGTAATTCCTTTTCCTTGAAAGATTGTAAATATCCTTGGGATAGTTGTAATAGGAATCCTTCTTTTAAGTCAGGTAACTGTCTCTCTAAACGGCTTTTTAAATCTTCCGTTTCTGTCGAAAGATGATTCCATTGAGATTCGATAAATTCAAATTCGTTTCCAGCTTCTTCCTTACGATCACTTACTTTTTTAAGTAAGGTTTCAATAGGTGCGTATAGCTTCTTAGAGGCAAATAAGGAAAGAATAATCGCAGTTATAAGCAAAATTAAGCAAAGAATAATGAATAATTTTGATATAAAGACAACTGGAGCTGTAATCGTTGTTAAGGGAGCAATCGAAACATAATACCATTTATCCCCAAGTCGTGAAAAAGAATCATAGGTAACGGTGTACTCCATTTTGTCCCATTTGAATACAAAAGGTTCAATATTTTGAGTTCGCCTCTTTATTTCATTAAAAATTTCTTTCTGCAGCTTGGTTGGTTTCTTTTGTCGTTGATTGGCAAAAAACCACTGATTTTGATTCCCTATTAAAAAAACTGATCCATCTTCATATGGCGATTTAAGTAACTCAGCAAGCTTCTCTTTATTCAAATAAACAAGTACAGACCCATAGGAGGATAAAGACATATTGGATAAATTATGGATTAAACCAAGTGATGCATACCGATCCTCGTATCCTGGTTCCACACTCGTAAGAGTCGAACTCCAAAATAGACTTTTGTCATTGTTTAAAAATTTCTGGTAAGAATTCCTTTGGTCCCCATCATCTATAAACCGAAAACCACCTTTGGAGAAAATGATCGGATGCGGTTTATTTATAAATAATTCTACATGCCCAATAAAAGGATTTGAATTTTCTATATAAAGCAGCGTCTTATATATTTGACGTACTTTTTCATAATCATATGTCACATCAATATGCTCGTAATCCTCACTGAAACTGACGTCAGCCGCCCAATTAGCAAGGAGAAATTCCACATAAGAAAACTGTTCTTTAATCGAACCAATCGTTTTATACAAATGATTCTGATGAACCGTTTGCAACTCCTTTTCCATCTGCGATTTACTGACAAGAAATAAAACAACACCCAAAAGAATTCCCGGTAAGCTCGTAATTAATAGAAAGGCGATTAAATTTTTTCGATAGTGACCTTTAAAATGAAAATAGAATTTTGAGAACCTCGTAAATAGGTGTCCATTCAATTACACCACCCCTGAGTGTAAGCATTTTCAACTATTTTACCATACATGATCATCATTTTTGAGATAAATTTAATGACGTGATTAACAATATTAGCACTTACAGGCAAATTGTTACATTGTCTAATCTAACACTCTATAAATTAATTCTTTCTCAAGATTTGATGAAGGATCATCGTTTTCATACAAAATCTTTGGGTACATCCCATTAGAGTGCCCAAAGATTGGATGGTAGTAGATCATGTTAGTCAGGAGCAATGAAACCCACTGATTGAACGTTCGCCTTATCTAGATCTAGCTGCATAAGATTCATTAATTTCTTTTGTTAAAGTCTTCATATCAGCATCATCTTTCAATTTTCCCACAAAATCATCCCATGCTGTAAGGGGCTCTTTCCCTAAAATAATCTTCGTTTTTAAATCCTGGATGTTTTTCCTAAGTTCTGGTAAATAGGTAACACCCTTTTCTGAATAAAGTCCTGTTCCAATATTTGGAACACTTGTTTTAGCCCTTTCATCTTGGATCTCTTCATATAATTTCTGAACATCTTCTGGGAATGTAGGCTTCGTTGAACTGGCGTAAGGATCAGAGACATAGACGATTTGATTATAATCACCAACAGCATCTTTCGTCATTTTATCCGTATCAATCACAACTTCTCCATCTTTAATAGTATGATGGATACCTTCAATCCCTTGTTTATGCAAAATAAAGACATCATCATCCATCCAGCGATTAATCATGGCTAAAATCTTTTTCATTTTATCTTCTGGAACGGATTTGGGAATCGCATTGGCTCCTGCAAATCCCGTTCCTTGGGGATTATAGCCATTTATATTGGTGATTGGGAGTAAATCACTGAATTCAAAGTCAGGTTTGATTTTCACAATTTGATCATAATAATCTTGTAAGGCTCCTGCTTTTTCACTAATAATACCAGCATCTCCTGCTTTAAATATATCTTTCGTCTGACTATTTTGTAAGGAAGCAAAGTCTTCTGCGATCAATCCATCCCTATAGGCGTTAGCTAAATATTCAAGGGCATCCCGAGTCTCCGGAAGAAAGACTGTGTGAACCAATTCCCCATTATCATCCTTCCATTCCCCATTCACACCTGTAAAAATTCCTTCAAAGTTCCCCATGCCACCCATATCTTCATCGTTTATATCTCCGACAAATCCAAAGGTATCATCCTTTCCATTTTGATCAGGATCTTGTTCCGTAAATGCCTTCATGACTTCATACAATTCTTCCGAAGTCGTTGGTTCTTTCATTCCTACGTTTTCTAACCAATCCTGACGGATAATAAAGAAACCTTCCCCTTCCGTAGGTCTTGGTCGCGGAATAACATAATTAGCCCCATCCATTTTTGTTAAATCCCAAGCAATTTCTTCAATTCCATTTTTTATATTCGGATACTCATCAATATAAGGAGATACATCCCAAAAGGCTCCCTGTTCCACTGCCTTTCTAAATACAGGACTAAACGGATCTGGTACTAACATTAGGTCTGGTAGTTCCCCTGAAGCCAATGTTACATTAAAACGATCTTCGTAATTATTAGCGGATACCCATTCAATATCTAATTTTGTATTGGTCGCTTTTTCAATTTCCTGTTCAATTGGGCCATCCTTACTTGGTGGTGTGGCGTGAAAGAAATGGCTCATGATCCGGACCTGAGTTGGTTCATTACTTTCATTTTCACCATTATTTTTAGTGTTTCCCTCTCCCTTAGAGGACGTTTTCTCTCCTCCACCACTACATGCCGAAAGTAACACCAGAAAAAGTATACTAATGAGTAGAAATGCTTTCTTTATCATCTTTATCCCCCATTTTTTTAATATTTGGATTACAACCATCAAAGTGACATAAGAGACCAACAGATTGGAAAACTGTCTACTCTTTTATCGATCCGATCATCACCCCCTTAGCAAAATGCTTTTGTAAGAATGGATAAACGAGCAGGATTGGCACAATCGCAATCACAACAGCAGCCATTTTTAATGTTTCAGTTGGCGGTGGCTGAATCAGTGGATCCACATCACCTAGACTACTACCTGATGCATCAATTAACATATTTTGTAACAAGACTTGGATAGGCCATTTACTTGCATCATTTAAATATAAGAGGGCATTAAAATATTGGTTCCAATAAGCAACAGCGAAAAACAAACCAAATGCCGCAATCGATGGCAACGAGAGGGGAAGAATAATCTTAATCCATGCCGTAATATCATTACATCCATCAATCGTAGCTGCTTCGACAAGTGTGTCTGGGATGCTATCATAGAATCCTTTCATTAAAATGACAAACCAACCATTCGAAAGTGATACGAGAATCACAGACCAAAGACTATTAAGAAGTCCTAATTCCTTGATAAGTAAGTAGTTTGGAATAATTCCAGGACTAAATAAAATGGTAAAGAGAATTAATAGTAAGAGAAATCTTCTTCCTTTAAATTTCTTTCTTGACAAAGCGTAAGCTAAGGAGGAAGTGATGAGTAAACTACAAAACGTACCAACAACCGTTAAAAAGGTACTTACACCAAGGGATTGAATAAAAGCATCAGCCGAAAGAAGATATTTATAAGAAGCGAGCGACCAATGTTCTGGTAACAGAACTAGGTTTTTCTGCAGATACTCACTCGGTTCTGTAAAGGAAACGACAAACACATAATAAATGGGAAAAAACGTGACAATCGCAACGATCCCTAAAATCATAATATTAAACGTATTAAAAATTTTATCGCCTAAGCTACCTTTCATAAATCTCCACTCCTTTCTCTAGTAAATTCCTTCTTCTCCAAATCTCTTAGACATTCGATTAGCAATCACCACTAAAACTAAGCCAACAAATGATTTAAACAATCCCACGGCTGTACTGTAACTGAATTGCCCCTGTTGAATCCCCACTCGATAAACATACGTATCAAATACTTCAGCAACTTGTGAAACAGCCCCATTATACATTAGAAAGATTTGTTCAAAGCCGACTTCCATCACATCTCCGAGTCGCAAAATCAATAAAATAACAATCACATTACGTATGGCTGGTAAGGTAACATGCCAGATTTGCCTAAAACGGTTCGCTCCATCCATTCTTGCAGCTTCATATAAATCCGTATTAACACCTGCAATCGCCGCCAAAAATATAATGGTTCCCCAACCAGTTTCTTTCCAAATAGATTGACCTGTTAATAGAAACCAAAAAGTATTGGGATTTGTTAAAAAATCGAATTTATCAAAACCGATTTGTTGCATTAAGAGATTAATAACGCCTCCTGATTTGGATAAAAGCATAAATGATAAACTTGCAATGATGACCCAAGATAAAAAGTGAGGAAGATAAACGATGGATTGAACAATCCGTTTATATCCTTGATTTCTAAGCTCATTCAATAAAAGAGAAAGCACAATAGGAAGGGGAAAGAAAAAAACTAAATTTAAAAAACTGATCGCTAATGTATTTCGTAAGATCATCCAAAAATCGGAATTTGAAAAAAGCCTTTCAAAATGTTGCCAACCTACCCAAGGACTTTCTAAGTAACCTAAGAAAGGAGAAAAATCCTTAAACGCAATCGTAATTCCCCACATTGGTAAATATTTAAACATTAAAAAATAAATTAAACCAGGCAAGGCAAGCAGATAAAGATATCGATCTCTGATCACCTGTCTCCCAAACTTCTGCATTTTTAATTGAAAGCTTTCTTGGATGCTGTACACGCTTTCATTATTTGCTTTTTGACCATGTATTTTGCTATCCATTTCCCTCTTTCACTCCTTTCATTCTGATTCAAAGATGGAACGAGACGTCTTCCCCTCATCCTTGATGTATGTATTAACGTACAGAATGAGTGAATTTCCTGCAATATTACTTTTTTAATTTTGGGTAAAATGAGGATAGTACATTTTTTATTTTATTGATTTATTTTTGCATAAAGCTGGTTTCCGCATATGATCATCAGGAATTTATCTTGATAAATTGCAATCACACCAAGCTTCGGTTTGGAAACTAATGAAAAAATCTCCACAAGATTTACCTCGAGGAGATTTGTTTATAAATTTGGGAATTGAGTTCTTTATTTTTTTATTTCCAAAGATGTTTCATAGCCGTTTTTTTCCACTGTACGAAAATCGCAAGTTACTTAAACAAAGAAATCATTTCAACGCACAATTTTCCCAGACTCTTGCTCGGCGAATGCGCTGATTTCATCTTTCGAAAAAGTATTAACATCCCCATGAATCGTATGCTTTAAGGCGGAAGCGGCTGTTCCAAACGTAACGGTTTCTTCTGGATTCATGCCTGTTAAAATTCCATATAAAATTCCTGCAGCGTATGCATCTCCCCCACCTACTCGATCGACAATATGATCGATGTGAAAGACTTTTGACTGATAGAGCTTCCCGTCTACATAAAAATTTCCTTGCAGCGTATTTGTAGACGCAGAAATTACTTCTCGAAAGGTAGAATAGATAGACTTTATATTCGGATATTGGGTCCGAATGTTTTCATAATAATAATGAAGCTTTTCTGTTTGATTCATCCCTTCTTTTGCCTTAGGAATTCCGAGTAGATAAAGAGCATCCAATTCCCCACAAGAACAAATATCCATATAGGGAAGAAATTGCTTTAATGTGGCTCCGGCTTCTTTCTGGGACCACAATTTAGAGCGATAATTGAAATCAAAGCTAGTGAGTACGCCCTTTTCCTTGGCCTTTTTTAGTGAATAGGCTGTTAATTCCTTCATATTTGGAGATAATGCAGGCGTTATTCCGGTTACATGAAAAAGAGAGGCTCCATCAAAAATGGCTTCGAAATCCACATCATCAAGCTTCATTTGCGAAAAGCTAGAATGTTTTCGATCATACGTTACCTGTGTACTTCTTCCGCCCACTCCAGCTTCTATATAATAGGCGCCTAACCGTTCTCCCTCTTTTATTAAATAATCTGTATGTACGCCATTCGCTTTTAAATGTCTTTCCACGCCTTGTCCCAATGGATTATTAGGAACCTTACTAACAAAAAAGACATCTAGCCCAAAATTAGCTAAAGACACACTCACATTAGCCTCTGCTCCACCATAATGCATCATTAGTTGACTGGATTGCTGAATTCTTTCTCCTACTTTAGTGGAGAGACGCAATAGGATTTCCCCAAATGTGACAACTTTCTTCATACACCCGTCCCCCTTATTTCTTGAATTTTTCGCCTATATTGCTTGGCATGTTTCGTCGCTTTCTCGTATTCTTCCATTCCTATGCCGCTATCGATGATTGTACAAGCCAATTTTTCATCAACTCTCAGAATCTTTATACCAATTTTTCATTGCTTTTCAATGGTTCAATTTCATGTATACTCGCATTTTCCACGAATGGAATCAGCGACATATTTGGAATTATACAACCGTAAGTTGACTCATCTACAGAAATAGTATACCGCATTTTATCATTAAGGCGGTATTCTGTATTTCAAGAAACTACACTAATTCTTTACTAGTTCTTTTAAAAGTTTATATAGTCTTCTTACCTACAGTATACGGCCTCTCTTTGTTGATTTAATGGGTGAAGAACAACATCATGAATAGAAAAAGAATCGCATTATATTACTATATTACCATACTTGAAAGCGCATTATCTAGTATGGTAATATGATAGTAGAAATCGAAAATTCAATCAAGGAGTGGAAAAATTGACGATCATACATAATCCGATATTAACAGGATTCAATCCAGATCCAAGTATTTGTAGGGTAGGAGAAGACTATTATATTGCTGTATCAACTTTTGAATGGTTTCCTGGAGTTGGGATTTACCATTCAAAGGATTTGAAAAACTGGCGTCTAGTTTCAAGACCATTAAATCGTTTAAGTCAATTAAATATGATGGGTAACCCCGATTCTGGCGGAATTTGGGCACCTCAGTTGTCCTATAGTGATGATAAGTTTTGGCTTATTTATACCGATGTAAAGGTAACAGAAGGTCAATGGAAAGATTCTCATAATTACCTTGTTACTTGTGACACAATTGATGGTGAATGGTCTGAACCAATTTACTTAAATAGTTCGGGCTTTGATCCTTCTTTATTCCATGATGAAGACAGGAAAAAATATTTGGTCAATATGCTTTGGGACCACCGTGTTGGCAATCATAATTTTTATGGGATTGTCTTACAAGAATATAGTGCTGCTGAGGAAAAACTTGTTGGTAAAACAGAGATTATTTTTAAGGGGACAGATGTAAAATTAACAGAAGCTCCCCATCTTTATAAATGGAATGGTTATTACTATTTATTAACTGCAGAAGGTGGTACGAAATACGATCATCAAGCCACAATCGCTCGTTCAAAAAATCTAAGTGGACCATATGAAGTCCATCCTGAAAATCCTTTAATTTCTTCCTTTTCAAGACCTAGAAACCCGCTGCAAAAGGCTGGACACGCCTCTATTGTTAAAACACATACGGATGAGTGGTTTTTAGCCCATTTAGTCGGACGCCCATTACCTAAAGAGAATCAACCCTTATTAGATCCTCGAGGGTATTGTCCACTTGGGAGAGAAACAGCCATTCAAAGATTGGAGTGGAAAGATGATTGGCCCTATGTAGTCGGTGGTAATCAACCATCTCTTGAAATCGAAGGTCCTAATATTGAAGAAGTAAAATTCGAAAAAGATTACGAGGAAAAAGATGATTTTAATGCGGATACACTGAATTTACATTTTCAAACATTGCGTATCCCATTAGGGGAGGATGTTGTTTCATTAAAAGACAATCCTGGACACTTGCGGCTATATGGAAAAGAGTCTTTAATATCAAAATTCACCCAAGCTTTTGTAGCAAGACGTTGGCAACATTTCAATTTTGTAGCTGAAACAAAAGTTGCTTTTAAACCAAAATCTTTCCAACAATCAGCAGGACTTGTCAATTATTATAATACGCAAAATTGGACTTCCCTCCAAATTTCTTGGCATGAAGACAAAGGTAGAATTCTTGAACTGATGACCTGTGACAACTTTACATTTGATCAACCACTTAAAGGCGAAGAAATCACCATACCTGACCATGTTGATTATGTGTACCTACGAGTCAATGTCAAGACAACTACTTATGAGTATTCTTACTCTTTTGATGGTGAGAACTGGAATACGATTCCTATAGTATTTCCTTCGTACAAACTATCTGATGATTATATCCAAAGCGGAGGATTCTTTACAGGCGCGTTTGTTGGAATGCGTTGTCAAGATACTTCAGGTCAAAATAAACATGCTGATTTTGATTATTTCATTTATAAAAAAACTTTGTAATACGAAATATATAAAACCGCTTGGTTAAAGAGGAAATCTTATAACAAGCGGTTTGTTTCTTTGCCCCTATACTAAACAAGTTCTATCATTATTGTGTCTGCTGTTCATATTCAATTTTCTTAAACGATCGAAAACCAAACCACATAAGATTCAGGCTAAATAAACTCATACATAGTAATGGAATGAGACCTGAAAAATACCAGTACAAACAAATTATTACCACACAGCCAATCATCATCATGATCGTAGATGAAAGCTGTGAGATGCCAATCAATAAAGCATATTTAAAATACTCAAAAAAGGAAATTTTAAAATGTACATAAACAGGGAAAAAGTTCAATAAGGTAATCAAATATAAAAAACTTAAACAAAACATCATCACAAGAAGAATTTGAAATAAGATATGAGAAGATGTCTTAAAAAAAATGACATCTATCCTTAAAATATAGCCTATCGCCAGAAATATAAGGCCAAATAGATTTGATTTTATAAATTCTTGTCGAAAACTGTTCCAATAGATTTTGAAGGCTGATTCTGTTTCATTTCCCATAATCCATTGGCGTAAAAGTGTAAATAATCCGACCGTCGCTGGCATAAGCCCAAAAATACCTAATCCTACTATGATGAAAATCAACCATAGTAAATTGGCATAGACAAGTTTTATCAACCATTCCCCAGCTTGGTAGACCACCTTCATGGGTCCATTTAATTGCATGAACAGATCACTCTTTCTTTAAGGGGAACTTGATATCTGTTTTGTTTGTCAAGTTCCCTATTTTCTTTAGATCATCCCTTCACTGCACCAATCGCAACACTACCAATAATTCGCTTGGAAAAAAGCGCGAAAACAATAATAATCGGTAGAACGGATAAAGCGACACCCAAATACTGAACACCGTAATTTGTACCATAATAACCTTGAAGTAGTTGAACTAACAAAGGTAGTGGGTATTTATCATTAGAGAATAGTAAAACTAAAGGGCCGATAAAATTATTCCAAGAGCCAATAAAAGCAAAAATGCCTAGAGCTGCTAAGGCAGGTAAAAGCATAGGGAGAATAATTCGATTAAACGTTTTAAATTCCCCGGCACCATCTACCCTCGCTGATTCCATAATTTCATCAGGGATTGTCCCATCAATAAATTGTTTGACAAAGAAAACGGCGAACGCATTGGCTGCCGCTGGTAAAATCAGAGCGGCATAGGTATCTAATAAATTTAAGATATACATTATCCGGAAAGTCCCAACAAGTCCTAGTTGTTGTGGAACCATCATCGTGGCTAACACAAACCAGAATAATACTTTATTCCCTTTAAATTTATATTTAGCAAAGCCGTATGCATTTAAAGCCCCAAAATACAGTGTAAGCGCTGTTGAACAGGTAGATATAATTAAACTGTTCAAAAAACCACGCCAAATATTGATATTCTCATTCATAGATTGGTAATTTTCGATTAACGCTTGTCCAGGAAGGAAGATAAACTTTGACGCAATATCTGCATTTGTATGTGTCCCATAAATAATCATAATATAGAAAGGGACGATACAAATGATAGCCAAGACGACCAGAAAAACATGAATGAGAATATGACTTGGTTTAATCTTCTTAGAGTTCCGAATTGGTCGGCCGATTTCCGTTTGAACCGTCTGCTGTCCCATTATTTATGACCTCCCTTTAATCTGTTCAGTATTTGTTTTTCGATTCGTTATCGCAAAGGAAAGGATCGAAAAGATCACAATCACGATGAATAAACCGAATGCTATGGCAGAACCATATCCATATTGATAACGGGTAAAAGCCGTTTGATATAAATACATAACGCTTGTTAAAGTAGCTTTATCGGGCTCTCCTGTACCATCTGTTAAGGTATACGGTTGGTCAAATATTTGCATTCCACCAATAATTGATGTAATCACTTGGAAGATAATAATCGGTCTTAATAGTGGAAAAGTAATGTGAAAAAACACTTTCACTTTGGAAGCGCCATCAATTTCCGCCGCTTCTAATAAGTCTTTTGAAATTCCTTGGAGACCGGCAATATAGATGATCATGGAGTATCCAAAATATTGCCAGAAAAGAATGGATGAGACTAATATTCTCATAAAGATTGGCTTATCGGCCCAATAAATCGGGTCTTGAATAAACCCTAAACTCATAAGAAATTGGTTAAAGCTTCCTGTTTGCCAACTGAAAATTAATCCAACTAAGAGTCCCAATGAGGCGGCTGTTACAATGTTCGGAAAGAAAAAAACGGCTCTAAAGATACTTTTTCCTTTTACAAATTTTTCATGTAAGATGACAGCTAGTACAAGACTCACAGTTAATTGAGGGATAACCGAAACTCCCCATATGAGCAATGTATTAAATAATGATTTGTAAAAGAAAAAATCCCCAAAAAGCCTTTGATAATTCTCAAAGCCAACTAATGTCGGATTACCAAAACCATCCCAATCGGTAAAACTTAAATAAAAGGAGTATACAATGGGATACAATCCAAAAACTAAGAAAATGATAAAAAATGGTGCAATGAACACATATCCATAATGATCTTTTCGTAGTAATCTCGAAAACATATTCATTCCTCCTCGAAATATACAACCCTTTTGTATGTCTTAATTCACATCAATTTCAGGAAAATTATGCCCCACTTCTGTTTTGAATGATTCAAGCATTTCTTCTTTCGTTTTGTATCTTCCATTTAAATAATTATTGACCTTATCACTCCATATACCATTAAAATCATTATCATATTTTGTTTGTGGTGCTGAAGGAACTTGCTCTCCTGCTTCCACAAAAAATTCAAAGTATTTTTGACCCCCAAGAAATTCAGACGTTAATTTTGGTGCTAATTCAGAATCAATATCTTTATTACTAAGAAAATATTGTTGACTTTCTGCAAGCTCCTTTAAAAAATCGGAGTCAGACGTATAAAACTTCATAAATTCCCAAGCAAGATCCTTATTCTCACTTTTGTTATACATCGCTAAATAAGTGCCACCACTGCTGAATGATTTAGGACCATGGGCCAAACCCCATTTTCCAGCAGTTTCTGGTGCATCCTTTTCGAAAGTATACGGCAATCCCCATGTAGCTGCCGGATAAAACATCACCGTCCCCTTTTGCATGGATGCTGTTTTCGCTGGTCCTCCACTCTCATATTTGGCTTCCACATTCTTTTCTCTTGCTTCTTTTAATAAATCCAATTCATTCATTCGTACAGAATCAATCACCAATTTTCCATCAATGACCCAAGGTTCTTTAATATTCGCACTCTCTACGACATCAATATCATTCCAACCACCTAATGCGTGGATCTCTCCACCACTTTTTTCATAAACCCTTTCTCCAATTGCCATAATTTTGTCCCAACTGGAGATCATTTCACTTACTTCATCAGGATCATCTGTACCTAAGTATTCTTTTGTAAGGTCTCTTCGATAATAGAAACCTCCGGGTGTCCCCTGATATCCTAACCCCCTTACAATTCCCTCTTCGTCTTTTTCGATATCTTGAATATATTTAAACTGCTGCTCAAGTATTTCCTCAGCGTTATAAGGTGACTGTGTTAAGTTTTCTAGGCGTGGTATTTCTTTGATTTGTGGCCAATACGTATTTTCCACGAAGAAAATATCTGGAACGTTTTTCTCCACCTGTAAAACGGAAATCAGTTTTTGTACGTAATTATCATTTGTAATAAATAGAAGATTGACATGTATATCAGGATTTTTTTCTTCAAATTTTCCTACAGCGTACTTAGCCTCGTCCGTAAAAGTCCAGATGGTTAGTTCCTTCTTCTTTTCATTGGATGCTGACAAGGAACATCCTGAAAGAATAAGAGACAAACTTAAATGAACAATGATACATACAAATAAAAACTTTTTTCGCATTTCTACACCACCCTTTTATTTATTGGAGAAACAAAAAATAGTTCTATATGTATACCACCCCCTTAAATTAATTTACGTTTCTTTAAGGATGCTTTAAACGATCTAAGGATAAACTTTATCGGTATCCCATATCATATTAATTAGCCACTTTTTACCGTCTTCATCACGAAATAGGAGGGATCAAATCCACTACTATTTAAATAGATGGGATCAGACCACATATTCTTAGTTGTTACTAGGTAATTATGTGTATCCTAAAATGTCCCATATACCTCTTCTGAGTACCTTTTTGAATCTGTCTTGTACTCGTATTTTTTACCGATTAACTTCCCCTGACTTTTGTTGAGCGAATGCCATAATTTCTTCTTTCGAGAATGGATTAACATCGCCGTATATGGTATGTTTTAGGCGGATGCAGCTGATGCAAAAGAAACGATTTTATCCACACTGCATATCGGTTAAATAATCCATATAAAATGCCTGGGGCAAAGGCATCACCGCCCCCCACTCTATCAACACTATGATCAATCTGTAACACTTTCGACTGATGAAGCTCACCCTCCATATAAAAATTCCCCTGCAATGTATTCGTAGATGCTGAAATAACTTCCCGAATGTGGAACAAAAATATTCTATATTTGGATATTGAGCTTGAATAGTTTTTAATAGTAACAAAGTTTAGAACGAAAATTAAAATAAACATGCCGATTTTGATACTTTGTTTATAAAGAGAAGACGGTCAAATAACGATTAAGATAACAACCATACTGATTTTAACTGAAAATCTTATGGTTGCTTTTTGCACTATACTCTTTACTTTTCAAAGCGAAACCATCCAAAGTCAAAATTGCTTCCCGGGAGAAAAATAAACGTTACTTTTTGTAGACCTGTTACCTTTTCTAGTTCAAATACCCGTTCTTCATATCCTTCTGATTGCTTGAATTCTATAATTTGGCTACTTTCGCCTTCTTCATTAGCAAAACGTACGTGAATCGTATTTTTGTCGATCACGGATCTTCCGAAAAGGACTAGTTTCGTAGCACCCTCATTTGCAAAATCCATTTGTTCGAATTCTAAAGAAACATTATTGCCTATGCGCTCTATATTGTTACCCACCTGCTCAAATGAATCACCGTAAATTCTGTCACTAGCGGCAGCATCATTCTGTTCAAAGGCACGGTTCCCCTTTTCAAATGAGAATCCTTTAATATGTACCTTCTGTTGGAGGACAAAGCAAATGGAAGTTATCCCTCGTAGTTTTTTGGATAATTGATAAGTTTCTTCTTGATAAACATTCCATTTGGATTCCTTTTGATAAGTGACATCAGCTAACAATTCACTGCCCACTTCCTCAGGCATCCCCTCCCAAATTTGTAAATAATATTCTTCATTTGATAACGCAAAGATCGGAATTGTTATCGTATCAGAACCATATGGACCAAAGTCGATATCCCGATAACCTACTTGAGTTTCGCCATCTCTACTTGTGGCGACTCCTCTTTCATTACCATTACCGACTTCACCTTTACTATAGTCGTAAAGACCACCTGAGATAAATCCATAAGGATCTTTATAAGCCGTACCAAGATTAACAGCCGTAAATTCTAATTCGGAAATGAGTTTCGTTTTATCCGTCCCATTCTTACTTGTACAGCGCAGTCGAAACTCTCCATCTCCCAATGCTATAACCCTTACTTTATGTCCATCTGATTCCACTTTCGCAATAGTGGATTCAATCCCAACATCATTCACGACACTCCACTCAACTTCCCGGTAGGAAGTATTTTCGGGATATAACCTTACATGGATATCCATTTCTTTTGTGGTATTATCAAAGTTTTGTCCAGAATTACTTATAATCTCTAACTTCCGTAAAGGAATCTCCATTTTGTTCCCGGTCACGATCGGTAAATCCTTATTAGTTGTAAGAGCAGAAATTCCCTCGGCATCTTCACCCGCACTAGGAATAGATTCTAATGTGAATGTTTCTCCTTGCAATCCAAGAGAGGATACCTCCAGTTGAATATTTCCCGGTTCTAATGTTGACCCAATAATTGCCATTAACTTCCCACTAAATAACCTACGGCTCGTCCCTTTGTATGGATCATAGTCCGTACTATCACCGTTATCTAGACCTAGTAGACGCCCTGCTCCGGATACTTGAACAAAAACACGATTATTAGCATTTTCAACTCGATGGCCATTTTCATCTTCCACATTAATCTCAACAAATATTAAGTCTTCACCATTGGCAATAAGTTGATCCTTATCGGGAATTAAACTAATTTTCTTCGCATCACCAAAGGACTCTCGTACATCTGTCGCAATAATATTTCCTGATTCATCGTAGGCAATGGCCTTTAATTTCCCATGTTCATAAGGGACTTTCCACCACCCAAGAAGCTCTGTTCCATGTTCATGATCAATATTATGTATACCAATAGATCGACCATTTAATTGCAGCTCAATTTTTGGCGCATTTGAACAAACTCGCACATCAATCATTTGACCTTCATTAAAATCCCAATAAGGAAAAATATGAACCATCGGCTTTATCTTATAGTTTGTCCATGCTGCTTGATAAATGTAATAAGAATCCTTCTTAAAAGTAGCTGTATCTATTTGTCCAAAATAGGAGTTCTTCGTATGATAAGGGGTTGGTTCTCCTATATAGTCAAATCCCGTCCATAAAAACTGTCCTAAGGAAAAGGAAGTGTCTCTTTCAGCGAGAATACAAAATTCCGCTGATTTTGCCCCCCAACTTGTTGAACTATTGCCTAAAGCAGAACATTGCTCATCATCATCCGCTAGAATCGACTTTTCATACGGAAAATGGTAAATGCCTCTACTTTGTACAACAGAGGATGTCTCACTACCATAAATGACCCAATCTGGATGCTCCTCATGATGTTTTTGATAATATTTTTCCGCATAATTATAACCGGCAATCTTGACAATATCTGCGCACTTTTGAGCATTTTCCCATGGCATATAATTGGAACCAATCGTAACAACAGCATTCCCTTTTGGATCATATTCGTGCACATAATCCACGAGCATTTTAGTGATTTCCTGTCCTCGCTCATCGGCGTGTGTATCATAAATTTCATTTCCAATACTCCACATTAATAGACTCGGATGATTCCGATCCCGCTTGACCCAACTTTTTACATCCATTTTTGCCCACTTTTTAAAGAATCGGGCATAATCAAAAGGAGTCTTCGGTCTTTCCCACATATCAAATGCTTCAGATACGATGAGGAATCCCATTTCATCGGCTAGATTCATTAGCTCTTTGGCAGGCATATTATGTGCTGTGCGAATGGCATTAACGCCCATATCTTTCAATATCTCAAACCTTCTTTTAAGGGCAACTTTATTAAAGGCTGCTCCTAATGCTCCTAAATCGTGGTGTTCACAAACTCCATTTAATTTCATCTTTTTCCCATTCAGTTTAAGACCTTTCTGTGGGTCGAGCACAATATATCGAAAACCAATATTCTGTGAGTATTCCTCGATTACCTTTTGGTCACCATTATTTACATCACATAATAATTGTGTTTTTAGTTGATACAGATTAGGATCTTCAGGGCTCCATAATAATGGATGGGCTACAAAAAGGCTGTGTTCGACTTTCTGAAATGAAGCGTTTCCAGCTGTTACCTTTTTGGACGATTTCACAATCTCTTGCCCATTATATAAAATGGTATGAACAAGATAAGCATCATCATGAATGTTCAAATCTGTCTCTACTTCTACATACCAACTATCTCCTGCCTGTTTTGTCGTCACATAAATACCATCTGTCCCAATATGATTTTGCTCTCTAACTTTTAACCATACATTGCGATAGATACCCGCACCTGAATACCATCTACTATTGGGACTCTGATAGACAATTTTCACAAGTATTTCATTTTCACCTTCCACAAGCTTCTCTGTGATATCGAATTCGAAGGATGAATACCCATATTTCCATTCCCCGACTAATTGTTGATTTACATATAAAG
The DNA here is from genome assembly GCF_022867885.1 of Lederbergia sp. NSJ-179. GTDB lineage: Bacteria > Bacillota > Bacilli > Bacillales > Bacillaceae_C > Lederbergia. The sequence continues at coordinate 65,935 of NZ_JALIFP010000011.1, forward strand.
AAGAATCCATATAAACTCCGTCGAAATATAATAGGAGTTGCTCCTCTTTTCCTTTTATATATGAAAATTTCTTGCGATACCAACCGATGCTGTTTTCATATAAATCCAAAGTGTTATAAATAAGCCAATCATGTGGAAGATCCACAGGTTTAAATTCCAAATTAATACAGTCGGTTAGTTCTAAATCACTTTTAGCGAATTCCCAACCATCGTTAAAAAGAAGTTTTTTATTCACGATTATAAATATCCTTTCCTCGATAAACATTATGTAATGTATTCATTCTGCTAACAACCTAACTAGCAGAATGAATCATTCATTTCTAATTTCCCCCACTTGTAATTTCATTATTGGCGAAATTCTCAACAGATGCCGTTTTTTCATAGAAATAAGTGGTGTTTTTTAAGATTCCTTCCCTTGTATAAAATGGGCTATCCGCTTTAAGGGGAAGCTTGACTGTCTCTTTTAAACTAGCAGATTGATAGATCGCTGTAATAAGCTCTAGCGTTTGCTTTCCTTGTTTTCCATCAATTAAAACTTTCGTGTTGTTTTCAATAGCTGAAAGCACGTCTTGGATTTGTCCTGCATGTCCTTCATATGGCAAGTTTGGTAGTTGTTCATATACTTTTTGAATTTCTACTTCTACTACTTGATCTTCTTCTGGAAAACCATTTTCTTTTGCTTTTGAAGCCTTCAATTTCCAAGGTGCTGAAACGCGTGCTTTTTTCCCTTGGAATATCAATTGCTGTTCTTCTCCATGGTGAACAACCGAACTTGTAATTTGTGCGAGACTTCCATTATCATACTTGGCGATCGCAATCGACAAATCCTCTACTTCAGCATTATCATGAGAAGTGTTACTCGTGATTGCCGTGATTTCCGCTGGCATCCCGTTCATCCATTGAAATAGGTCAATATGATGTACGGCATGATTTAGTGTGCAGCCGCCACCTTCTTTTTCCCATGTACCTCGCCACCACAAATCATAATAACTATGTCCTCGCCACCAATATGAATCTACTTGTGTATGGACAACCGGTCCCATTAACTTTGTATCAAGTACCTTTTTTAGTTTCATCATCGGTGTTGTAAAGCGATTTTGTGCAACAATGGACAAAACTTTCTGATTTCTATATGCGGCTTCATTCATCGCATCGCATTCTTCAAGCGACGAAGCCATTGGTTTTTCAACTAAAACATGCTTCCCGGCGTTTAAAAAGTCAATTGAAATTTCTGCATGTGTATATGGTGGTGTACAAACAGAAATAAGGTCAATATCCTGCCTATTCAAAAGCTCTTTGTGATTATCCACAATGTCAGCTGTAAGCTGGTATTCCTGTTTTAACTTTTCTGCCTTTTCAGGGTATTGATCACATAAGGCGACAATCTTGCATCGATCAGGAAACTTCAGGTAGGCATTCACATGAGCTGGAGCAATCGCTCCTGTACCAATAATCGCGATATTTAACATCTAACAAACTCCCCTTTTCGATTGATTATTAGTTGAAATAGAACCATTGACAATTAAAGTTTACATTTGTTATTACGGCATTGTCCTACTATTATATAATTTGAAAAACAGGTTTTTCATCTAGAAAATGTACAGGAATAGTTGGATAGACTGATTTTAATTTTTTTGCTAAATACCTCATCCCTGCTTCCTCACTTTCAGCATGACCAAGGAAGATTAAAGCCCTCTTACGACCTTGCTGTACGGCATCTCTTACATATTCTGGTGTTTCCCATTCAGGTCCTTCACCTGTAATCAGTAAATCCAGTTGTTCCCGTTCAAATAAAGGAATTGCATTTTCTCCCCCACCTCGATAACCAACAGATACAGCTACACGCTTACATATCTGTGATACTTCACCAACAACGCGCACATATGGAATATCCAGCTTTTTCTTTACATATTCCGCGATTTCTTCTAATGACAACGCAGGCAATGTAAGAATCGATTCAATAGGATCGTTCTTTTCTACATAACATCCCCAATCTAAACTATGAAGTAATTCTATTGTTATGCCATCCGGTTTATATAAATGTATAGCATCATGCAAACGAAAAATTGCCATATCTGAGGATTCAATTAAGCGCCTTTTTTCAAGATAAATAGGGTCTTGTAGCCATTTATCGGTTTGATCGTGATGACTATAATAAATTCCTTCGTGAGTAATAATTAAATTGACACCTAAATCTGTCGCCCGTTGAATCACATCATATGTTGCCATGAAGGTTGTACCAATTCCTTTAACAACCTTATCTTTCTCCCCTGCAATGAGCGTATCTACAGTTTTTTTTAGTTTAGGTATAGGCTTGATCAACTCATTTATTACTTCTTCCACTTTTATCATCATTAAGCCATACCCTCTTTTTTAATAGTTATCGAGATTTCAGTATTGAGACTAAACAATCTTATCTTCTTAATGTTTTAGTAATATTATTTTGTATAATTCTCCTCAATATCATCAATGACCGTCCTACTATTTAAGGTAAGAACATAACTTAGAACACTCGCAATAAATAAAAATAGAAAGTCTGTTGTAATCAACATTAAAAATAAAGCGATTATAATAGTCCCAATATTACCGGTCGTTATTTTTAATTTTTTAAAACTGTAATAAATAGATAGTTTAAATACATCTCTCATTCTAAATTTAAATTTAGCCGTAATCGGAAACACATAGAGTAAAATACAAATAAGAAAACCAAGGCCCACTAAAAATACAACCGCCATAATTTGGTTGATCTTCGTACTATCTTGATAAAAGTATTGCAAATCAATAATAAGTATAAAGATTGCCGCAAGCATTGGCAGCCATACTTTTAACGTATCTTTAAAGTTGATTTTATAACCATAGAAAAAATCCTTTGTAGGTGAAATTTCCTTTTCTCGTACTAATTTATCCATTACATAGCATAGGGCTGTGATAGCAGGACCCGTTGGAATAAGGGCTAAAAAAATCAAGATCATATTGGAGAGCACAGGTTCTAATGTCATAAAGGCAAATAAAAAAATAATATTACAAAAAACAAAGAAAATATTGGTTAGTATGAACCAATAAATATAATTGGTGACAACGGAAAATATCCCTTGACCGAATTCTTGACGTTTATTCATGCCCGTTCATCCTTTTTTTGATTGATAAAGTACTACTCCTTAAGGAATATGGCTATTTACAAACATACAACTACCTGCAATAAAGATCTTCCTATATCATTGCAGGTAGTTTTTCATTATTCAATTAGTTAATCTTGATTTTTGTATACTTCATTTGCTAAGTCTACATAATCCTGCATTCCCATATTCTCCAATTCTTTTACATAGTCATTCCATTTGGACAAATCACGATCTCCTAGGATGAATTCATAAGTTGCTGTATCAACAAAGTCTTTCAAAGGTGTACTTAATAGAGTGGATTGTTCCAGCTCCATCTCGTCGTATCTAATTGGTGGATCAGGTAAAATAAGTTCTTTCGTTTCATGCATAGCATCTTGGAATTCAATCTCTTCTTCACTAAACATTGAATGAAGAAGCTCAGTTGTTCCTCCATAAGCAAAGTTTCCTCCAGAGAAACCAAAATCGGCATTCAATGCTTTCGTACCAGATGAATTTAGACCCACATAGTCCACATCATCTGTTAGAGTGCGTTTACCATTGGCATCTTTTGTATACGTAACGCCTTCTACTCCCCATTTAGCAAATTCCTGTCCTTCATCGCTATACCATAGCCAGTCAACAAACTGAAGAATTGATTCAAAGTTAGGATCATCTTTCACTTTAGAAGAGAGCATAATCCCATTCTCTAATTTAGATCCCCCCATTACTTGTCCTGCTGGACCACCCGGTACAATAATTTTTTTAATTGCAAAATTGTCTTTTCCAAGAATATCATTCATTTCTTTACGATAATCTACGATTGTCTGTGAGTTTGTTCCTATGACAAAAGATTCTCCATTGACGAATTTCTTTTGTGCTTGATCATCATCTTGTGTCAAACTTTCTTTATCGAGTAAACCTTTATTCACAAGTTCATGGAAATAGGTAACCATTTCTTTATATCCTTCTTTCGCTGGACCAAAAACAAACTCATCCTTGTCTTTATCGTAATTCAAGGCAGAACCAAGACCCCAGCCAGCAGTTGTTCCAAAACTAGTTGCTGCAAAGTTCAAAGTACTTTTAAATTCCCATCGATCTGAGAAAGGTGTGACATCAGGGTATGCTTCTTTCATTTTTTCTAACACAGTTTCAAGTTCATCCCAAGTTGTCGGCATTTCTAGCCCTAATTCATCCAAAATATCTGTTCTAATCGCTAAAGAATAGTCTGGCCAAACATCTTCATGAAGACCTGGTAATACATAATATTTACCGTCATCCTGGCGCAATCCTTCTAAGAAAGGCTCAATATTCCACTTTTCTACTTTATCTTTATAGTTAGGCATTAAATCTACATAATCACTGATCGGTAAAATCGTGCCTGAAGATACAAACGGTACTTCCTCACCAGGATATGTCTTTGGAATAATATATGGCGCATCTCCACTACTGATAAGTAAACTTCTCTTTTGGCCATAATCACTCATTGGCACAATGGTCATATCTAGATTAACATTCGTTCTTTTCTTCAGTTCCTCAAACAAAAGCCAATCTTTTTTGTACGGATAATTTGGGTGATCACTATATAACATCGGAATTGTAAGCTCTTCTTTCGCCTTAAATGTATCGCCTACACTATAATTATCCATAGCCGCCTTACTTTCAGGTACATCTGGTTTCTTGTCCCCACCAGTTTTTTCAGAATCACATGCCACGAGCGTAAAGGCAATGATCGATAAACATGAAATAAGGAACAAAAGCTTTTTAAACCCTTTCTCCATTTGATACTCCCCCTCAATTTTTATTAAACGATGGTAAGACAGTAACTAGCAGTAATAGACGATTGATTGATCCACCTCCTTACATGCAAGTTTCTACCAAGTAAAATCCTTACCCTTTGACAGATCCTAACATGACACCGGAAACAAAATACCTCTGTACGTAAGGATAAACACATAAAATCGGTAAAACTGTTAAAACCATTGTGACCGCTTTAATATTGGAAGAAATTTGTGCTAGATCATCTGCTCCTGTTGCTCCAACAGACCGTGAGGAATCAGCACCCTTTATCAAATTCCGCAAATAGATTTGTACTGGAAAAAGGTCTTTATCTTCGAGATAGATAAATGCTGGAAACCAAGCATTCCAATTCCCTACTGAATAGAATAAAGTCATTGTAGCAAGCACAGGACCGGAAAGAGGAAGTACAATTCTGAACAATGTTCCATAAGTACTTGATCCATCCATAATTGCTGCCTCTTCCAGTTCATCCGGGATATTTTGGAAGAATGTTTTCATAATCAGCATATTGAAAACACTAATTGCCCCTGGTATCACAATCGCCCACATTGTATTCCCCATACCTAGAGATTTCACCAAAACATAGTTCGGAATCAGCCCTCCGCCAAAGAACATAGTAAATACAGCGAACATAGTAAAGAACTCTTTACCCAAAAGGCGTTTCTTCGATATAGCGTAAGCAAACATCGTTGTCATAACCATTTGAATGCCTGTCCCAACAACTGTGTAAATAACTGTGTTTTTATAATTAATCCAGAACATACTATCTTTGACAATAATTTTATACGTATCCACGTTAAACCCTTTTGGCCATAGATTAACTTTTCCTGAAGAGATATAAGCTTCCGAACTAAACGATTGCGCCACAATATTTATAAACGGGTAAAAGGTCAAGACGACAATAAGTGCTAGGACGGCGACGTTAAATATTCTAAATATTTTGTATTGTATGGATTCCTTCAAAATACTCCCCCCCTCCTTACCACAAACTACTATCTGTGAGTCTTCTTGAAATATAGTTCGCTGAAAAGACCAAGATGAGTCCGATAATTCCTTCAAAGAGACCGATGGCTGTTGCATAACTAAAGTTACTAGATTCTAGACCCACACGATAAACATAGGTTGCAATAACATCAGATGTTTTATAGTTTAGCGGATTGTACAAAAGTAATATTTTTTCAAATCCAACCGCTAATAGGTTACCAATATTTAAAATCAATAACGTAATGATGGTAGGAAGAATTCCTGGAATCGTAATATGAAGAGTCTGTTTCCAGCGATTTGCTCCATCGATTTTCGCTGCTTCATACAATTCATTATTAATACCCGTTAGTGCCGCAAGATATAGAATGGCTCCCCAACCAAGGCCTTGCCATATTTCAGAGCCGATATAAATCGTTCGGAACCATTCAGGTTTCTGGATAAAACTAATCCGATTCCCTGTGAAAAATTCGACAATATTATTTATCGATCCATTGACAGCAACCAGTTCCAAAATCATCCCCGATACGATTACAATTGAAAAGAAATGTGGTAAATATGAAGCCGTTTGCACAAATCTTTTGAATTTCATCGATTTCAGTTCATTTAACAAGAGAGCAAAAATGATCGGTGCTGGGAAAGTGATAATCAATGTGAGACTACTAAGAATGAGCGTGTTTTTAAAAACCTTCCAAAAAGTTGGATCGCTTATAAACATTTTCACATAATGTAAACCTACCCATTGGTCTCCAAATATACTTCCCCCTGGCACAAACTTCCGGAAGGCAATAATATTACCCGCCATTGGTCCGTATTTAAAGATAATTAGATAAAGGATGGGGAGAACCAGTAAAGAGTAGAGCTGCCAGTCTTTCTTAAGGGCTCTTAAAACTATTGTCATTCTTGATATTTTCTTTGTGGGTATGTTTGTTTCAGTCTTTTCGGCTATTTGTTGCACGTATACTCCCCCTTTATACCTAGTTTAAACACAAAAGTACATCAAGCGTTTTCAAATTGTCTCAGCGCTTACAAAACATAGTTTGTTCAATGGATAATCAAACTAAAAATACCATTTTCATCAAAACCTTAATCTATACAGTTTCTTTAGAATCCTTATATCTTTCATATCCATAATTCATGAAGAATCCCAAAATTCGATAATATTCTCCCCGCTTACTGCTGTAATTCGACAATTTTCCGCAGCGCTACATCGCTATCTAACCTACTAGTATGTTAGTTTAATTATATATTATCGTTGATCCTAGAAATAATCAATACATTATTTCATAAAACCTCTATAATTTTTCAAGAATTTTAATCGGGACATAAGTACCTAATTATTATCGTCTTTTAATTACCCAATCTTGTATCTAAATATAATTACGATCATTAAGCGGCAATTAATCTAGTTTTTAACTTTTATTTTTCTTACTCGAAGAAACGAGAGAAAAAACAATGACCCGGTTACACACCCGCATACGCCATAAATCCACCATCAACAGGCACACAAATTCCTGTTACAAAGCCACTAGCTTGATCATCCGCTAACCATAGTAATGTTCCTAGTAAATCCTCGGGACGTCCTAATTTTCTCATTGGCGTATGAGCCACTATTTTTTCCATTCTTGGTGTTGGACTTCCATCTTCGTTTGTAAGCAATGAACGGTTTTGATCTGTTAAGAAGAAACCAGGTGCAATCGCATTGACACGAATATCGGATGGTGCCATATGTACGGATAACCATTGTGTGAAATTATTTATCGCTGCTTTCGCCGCACTATACGCCGGAACCTTCGTCATTGGACTAAATGAGCTCATCGATGAAATATTGATCACAGATCCATGATTTCCTATCATTCGCTTGGTAAAAATTTGCGTAGGAATCAGTGTACCAATAAAATTCAAATGAAAAACGGACTCAAAACCTTCTGTTGATAAATCAAAAAAGGAGAGGACATCTTTGTCTTTTACATCTGCTAGATGAAATGTTTCATTGGTTGTACTCGCCTTCGGATGATTTCCACCGGCACCATTCATTAATAAATCACAGTTTCCATATCTTTCAAATACCAGTTCATCCGCTTTATGAACACTTTCCTTATCTAATACATCACATTGAATCGGAAAAGCTTCTCCACCAGCTTCTTTAATCTCATCTGCCACTTTAACCGCCTTTTCATAGGTACGGTTTAAAATCGCGACCTTCATTCCTTGTCTTGCAAGTTCCTTCGCCATACAACCACATAAAATACCGCCACCACCTGTTACGACGGCTACTTTTCCTGCTAAGTTTGGATTTTTTGCTAACATAACTCAGGACTCCTTTCAATGCTTAAAATGAATTACTGAATTGTTTTCGTATCAACTAGATGATTTTTTTCCTTTTTCACACTCTCTAAAGAATCCCATATTCCCCAGAGATACATAACTCCTAAGGAACGGTCATATAAACCATACCCCGGGCGGCATTCTTCATCCCAAATATGTCTCCCATGGTCTGGACGAGCATACCCCGTAAATCCACAATCATGATAAGCCTTGACAATCTCGTACATATTAAGAGACCCATCTTCGGTTCGATGGGATGTTTCAATAAAATCGCCATTTTCATAGATTCTTACGTTTCGAATATGAGCAAAAGGAATACGATCCGCAAATTCTCTTATCATTGCTGGTATATCATTTTGCGGATTCGCTCCCAATGATCCGCTACATAAAGTGATACCATTATATGGATTATCGATAAGTTTAAGAAACGTACGGATATTGTCTTGTGATGTCATTAATCTAGGCAGCCCGAAAATCTCCCAAGGGGGATCATCCGGATGAAGCGCCATTTTAATATCATGCCATTCCGCCACGGGTATGATCTGCTCTAAGAAATACTTTAAGTTCTCCCATAATTGGTCTGTGGACACATTATGATAAGCAACAAACAGCTCCTTTAATGATTTTAACCGTTCAGGCTCCCAACCGGGCATGGTAAAATCAGGGTTATGAGCAATTTTTCCTACTAATTCTAATGGATCCATCCCTTCCACTTTCGCTTTTTCATAAAATAACGCAGTGGAGCCATCTGCCAATGGTTTCACTAAATCTGTTCTGACCCAATCAAACACAGGCATAAAATTATAACAAATTACTTTGACTCCCACTTTAGCCAAATTTTCGATTGTTTTCTTATAATTTTCTATATATTGATCTCGAGACGGAAGTCCAAGCTTAATATCATCATGAATATTGACACTTTCAACGACCTTAATGTGAAATCCATATTCATCTGCTTGTTGCTTCACTTCTAAAATGCGCTCTAATGGCCAGACCTCACCTGCTGGAATATCATGAAGCGCCCAAACGATCCCCTCCACTCCGGGAATTTGTTTAATATGACGCAAACTAACACTATCATTTCCTTGGCCAAACCATCGAAAAACCATCCTCATGTAAATTCCCCCAACTGTTAGTCAAAACGTTTGCACTTCTTATATACAAGGCTTGAAAAAGGACTCACTTAGAAAATCTTGTCCTCTTCTAGAGCCACATGGATTATGAATAAATCATTCTATTTTTCTCATCCATAATGCCAGATTTCCGGTAAAAATAAGTATTAATCTGATCGCGCCATTCTTCTGCATTATCCAATTGCAGATTCAAACGTTCCAATACGTTAAGAAATCTAACCTCATCTACTTTCCCTTGCAATTCGGTCCATTTTTCAATTAACTCCTTCACTTGTTCCACCCCTTTAAAATGGGTGTTATAAATATGTTGAATCACTGTCTCTCCGGATTTTAATTCATACGTATATGGAACATGGTGAAAAAATAGCAATAATTCATCTGGACATGTTTCCAATGCATTATACATTTCCTTATTCGGAGAGAAATATTGACCCGCATATCCTGTCCCTGTTTCAAGTGTACGATCTACACCGACCCCATCTCGATCTGCAAAATGGTATGTTCCCCAAACAGAATATTCATATCCATCAATATTGGGACCATAATGATGGCCTGGGTTAACCATCCAACCTACACCAAGAGGAGCCGTATAATTTTCATAAATAGACCATGAATCCAATAACATTTGTTTAATTTGTTTCACTACGAACGGATTGTGACCAAAAGTTGAGCGAATCCATTCGTCAGCAATTTCCTCTGATTCAAGATCAGGATTCCAAATAAGGCGACCATATCCGAATAAATTTGCTTGAGCAAGTGTATGACCAGTCCAGTTCATATCATTCCCAATATTGGACACTGCACAAATACCACTAAATGTATAATTGTATAAAGATCCATCAACAATCTTTTTAACGGTTGAACCCTTTCCCCTCGCATATGTGTCAAATTCTAATACTTCTTTCCAAAGGGGAACGAGAAAACACAAATCTTTTTGTTGACCTGTATACTCTTGTGCTACCTGGAACTCCATCATTTGATTCGTTTTTTCAAGTGCACCAAATAGAGGAGACACTGGCTCGCGAACTTGAAAATCCATTGGTCCATTTTTCACTTGCAATATAACATTATCGAGAAATTTGCCATCTAAAAGTTTAAAGTGGTCATATGCAGCTCTAGCTCTATCTGTAGAGCGATCACGCCAATCCTGCAAGCAATTATAAACAAAACATCTCCACACTACGATACCACCAAACGGATCTAGAGCTTGAGCCAATAGGTTTGCTCCATCCGCATGATCCCTATTATAAGAAAATGGACCAGGACGATGTTCTGAATCTGCTTTTACGACAAAGCCACCAAAATCGGGAATGTATTCATAAATTTCCTCAGCCTTTTCTTTCCACCACTTTTTCACCTCAGGGTCTAGGGGATCTGCAGTTGTTAGTTGCCCAATCTCGATTGGGCTGGCAAAATTAATGCTTAGGAATATTTTTATCCCATAGGCACGGAAAATATCTGCAATCTTCGCCACATCCGGTAAAAATTCGCTCGTTATTAATTTCGTTTCCACTTTCCAAACATTGACATTATTGATGGAAATCGCATTAATCCCTACGGAGGAAAGAAGTCTTGCATAGTCTTTAATTCGGTCAAGGTTTTGTGTGATTTGATTGTTTTCATAAAAGATCGAATGGCCTGAATAGCCGCGCTCTACACTTGCATCCATATTATCCCATTGATTTAACATTCTTAATTGGTTTTTCGGAGATTCATTAATATCCAATTGTTCGAGTGATTCCCTTAGTTGAATCAAGCGTAAAAAATGATGTGTTGCGTAAAGAACACCTTTATCAGACTTACCAATTAGTAAAAGGCTTTCTTTTTCTTCATTTGTAATAGCCTTAATAAGGTAACTTTCCTCATTCATTTTTTCAAATGCATCCTTATCTAAACCATAGTCCTGTAAATGAATATGTTTATAAGTTCCTATAATAATAGAAGTCTTTTTTGATTCATAATCATAAATAGCTGGCTCTTTATCAAACATCGACTGAAGACCTTTTCTTAATTCTTGAAGAGCTGAATGTAATATAGAAGAATCCCCAATAATAGCTATGTTTTGACACAGTGATACATATCGATCATACCAAATACTATCCTTTATCCTTTCATACTGCAGCCAGCATGCATAACTTTCTTTCCAAACAATATCTTCCTTCAGACTCATTTCCATTATTTAATCTCCTCTTATCTTCGCTATTTGATGTTGAAAGAATAATTTATTAGGGGGAATGTTTTCCTTATCCCTCGTTTGCCTCCAGTATTACTGCAACCCTAATAAAAAAGAGTAAAACTAAGACCGGACAAGGGAATGAGTTCAATTGCTCGCTCAACATTCACCACCTATAACATAAATAATTGTGCCAGTTTTGAAGCATATATAACCATTTTTACTAAATACCAAATAGCGAAGAGGCTATATTTTATTCCGATAAACCCTGTTGACTTCGGTTTCATCAGCTTATAAATAGAAGCTTATTAGAAATTCACTTGAAATAACCCGGATAACGGGATTTTAATTCTTCCTTTTCAAAGTTTACTAATTTCAAATGTTGTGCCATCACCTCTTCCGCGAGGTCAGGTTCATTCTCAGAAATATATTGAAAAATGGCTTTATGTTGCGACAGAATCACATCCCAATTATGATTGGAAGCAAGACTTAGCATTCTCACTCTGTCAAAATGACTATTCATCTCTCTAATTATTTTCAATGAGTAGATTTTATTACATCCTTCAAACAATAACTGATGAAAGGCTTCATCTAACTCAAATAAAGAAGATGTTGAGCCCTTTTCTAGACATAGCTCCTGCATGACTAGGTTCTTTTCTAACTCGATTAACTGATCCTGATCAAATGTGCCGCAAGCCTCTCTTACAATCGCTTTTTCTATGTTTTCTCTAATAAATCGTCCTTCCTCAACCAATTCCAAATCAATTTTAGCTACAAAAGTGCCACTCTGTGGATAGATCCCTAATAATCCTTCTTCCGCTAATTTCAAAAAGGCTTCTCTCACAGGCGTTCGACTTACATTTAGTTTCGTCGCTATTTCGTTTTCAGAAATTTTTGTTTCGGGTTCTAACTCACCATTTATAATTTGTTTTTTTATTGTTTCATAAACATAATCTCTAGTGGAACCATTCACTCTTGTGCGTAATTTCGTCATATCACTCACCTCAACCTTCCTACCACGTGCTTTGTACGTAATTGTACCATTTTTTTTACCGATTGTATACTAGTATGGCAATTTCCATTTTAAAATAGGGAATCTACTTTTTTACTCATATATTGACTTATAAACATAGTCTTTTTGGCATATAAATAGGGGAATGAAATCAATTTTTTAAAGTTTTTATGGATTTTATTGTCATTTATTGCATATTAAATGGTATAATTAGACCATACAAAAATGCATTATTAGTAAAATATAACTATTTTACAAAGGAAGGGATTTACTTATTTCAATCTTATCATTGCGAATGAAACAGATATTTATACAGAGGGGGAAAGAAATTGACTCATTCAAATAAATGGTTGGATAAGGTAAAAGTGGGATTTAAGAAGCTTATTCAAAACCTAAGACATGTAAAGCTTTATAGAACAAATCAAAATACTTCAGTAAAAGAGGGAAAGTTTAAACAATCCATAAAAACAAAAAAGTCAATTAGTACAAAAATCCTATACAGTTTTATTGTGAGTGTTTTATTATGTGTCTCAGCAGTAGGTATTTTTTCTTACATAACATCCAATAACGTGATTAAAGCAAAAGTAAAGGATGCCTCAGAACAAACGATCATTCAAGCTGGGGATAAATTAGATTTTATCTTTAATAATTATAAAAACCGAGTTACTGAAATGTTAGTAAAGAAGGATTTTACCAATACACTGGCACAATTAAATAATTTTGATGGAGATGCAGGAGACTTTCAATATTTTCAACTAAGAAAGCAAGTGGAAGACTCTTTAACGGAAGCCGCGATAGTGGATGATAATTTAAATTTATATCTTTTGAATACAGAAAAATTGGAAGTGATGGCATCAGCGGGATCGTCAAAAAAGGATGAAATTTTTGAGGCGAAATGGTTTAAAAAAGCGCTTGAAACAGAGGAATCCGCCATTTGGATTGGTGGAAATCAATCAGGGATTACGGGAGAGGGTTCTGAACCGACGATTAGTTTTGGACAAAAAATAAATGTGGGGGGCAGCCCCTTCATTATGATCGTAGAGTTAAATAATCAATTGATTAAAGATGCATTAAAAGATGTTCATTTTGGTGAAAATGGATCAGTCAAAATACTAGATCAGCAGAACAATGTCGTATTCTCATTCAATGATGACGAAATTAACACAGAAAATGAATTTTCGCTTTCAACTGATGCAAATAAGAATGTGGCGGAATCTGGGGACAAGTTAATCTTCCAACATAAATCCGAGTTAACAGGATGGTATTTGGTGGGTGCTTTGTCTTCCGGTGAATTGACAAAAGACACGAATGTGATCTTTTATGTAACGGTATTGATTATTATTTTATCGATCATCGTGTCATTAGTTATTGGTAAACTTATTGTGAATATGATAGGAGTTCCATTAGGGAAAATTACAGAATTAATGGCGATTGCGAAGGAAGGAGATTTAACGGTACGTTCTGAATTGGTAGATCGCCAGGATGAAATAGGTCTAGTAGCTAATAGCTTTAATAAAATGCTAGAAAACATTTCCGAAATGATGAGAAAAACGAGAGAATCATCGACTAAAGTTTTACAAGCTGCCATTGAATTGACGGCGATATCGAAGATCCAATCAGAATCAGCAAGAGAAGTAGCAGTAGCATCAGAAGAGATCGCTAGTGGAGCCGCTAACTTGACCCACGAGGCAGAAAATGGTAGCCACTTAGCCATTAAAATTAATACGGAAGTAGAGAATGTGTTTAACAGCAACTCAGAGATGGAAAGCTATGCGCAAGAAGTATTAGCAAGAAGCAATGAAGGGATTAGTAAAATGACGGAGCTTGTTGATCAAACAAAACATGGTGAACAAATGACTACAGCTCTGATTAGTAAAACAGATACATTAAAGATGAGCACTAATCAAATTAGTAAAGTAATGGCTATTTTAACCAATATAGCGCAACAAACAAACTTGCTCTCTTTAAATGCGGCAATCGAGGCGGCTCGGGCAGGAGAAGCGGGTAAAGGTTTTGCCGTTGTTGCGGATGAGATAAGAAAATTATCGGCCCAATCGAAGGAATCCATTGATACGGTTGGCAATATTACGGATGCCATTATTAATGAAGTGGATGAAACTTTACAAGTTTTAGAGCAAGCAAATCCCGTTTTTAAAGAACAAGTGGAAAAAGCACAAGAAACGGATGTTATTTTAAATAAAGTTGGCACCCAAATGAGTGAATTTATGGACAAAATTGAACTTGTGTCAAACTCAATCCTTCAATTACAAGAATCACAGGATGTTTTATCGGCCACGGTTCAGCAAGTTAGTGCTACAGCCGAAGAATCATCGGCCATTAGTGAAGAGGTTTCTGCCTCTACAGAAGAACAATTAAAGGTAAGCGACTCATTAGTAACCACGTCAGATGAACTAAAGAGATTGTCAGAAGATTTACAGAGCATCTTGAATAAATTTCAAGTTTAATTGGAAACAGGGAGCACAACCTTCTACGATGTTGTGCTCCCATTATAATTTTCTCTTTCTCCTTTTCATTTCTACCTTCATCTTCGGGAGCCTTTGCCCAAAAGATCGACATTTCACAAGAAAAGCGCAAGCGCCCGTTTAGCGACGTACAAACTTCAGTTGAAAGATGAACAGCTAAAAGCGCGCCGTCCTGGCGCAACGCTGTTCTGACCAACATCCTGTTGGCCTGAGATAAAGGAAACACGATGAACCCGAAGGGTGAATCGATGTTGACTTACGCAAGCAGGCACCGAAAGTTTGCTAGTCGCTGGGCGCTGGAGCTAGATCCAAACATTAGCCAATTTTTATGCTTTCTTACCTTTTAAAAAAGTCTCTGCTGTTCAATTTCATAAGACCCAAATAATACGTATGAACAGAAGACAATAAACAAAGCATATTTTGCAAAAGTAAAAATTTGGGTTTTTAAAATTTAAGAAAGAAAATCGACATTCCTCCAATGAACAGTTAAAATGAAATGACCAAGAATTTTTATAAACAAAAGCATGTTGAAACAACAACTTAGGAGGTTAGAAATGCTACCAGTACCAAAGGATGGGGGCACATTTTGGACCCAATATAAGGACTTGAGAATCCAAATTCTTTATGGCATTTATGATTCATATATTTCTGTTTCCGCTAGTTACTATCTTTGGGGGGAAGAAAGTGTTGATGGCTTTTGTAAACATCCTAATTTCCGGATGGCATTAAAGGGATCAATAAAAAGCTTGCTAAATGAAATGGCAGAACTAGGGATCGATATTTGGGTAACTTCACGACCATCAACCAATCAAAAAGCAAAAATTGTCTTGTTTCAGCCCGAGAAAGATGTAGAATAGCAAAACTTTAGTTTTAGATTTTTTTATTCGACAAGATCAACGAAATTTTGGGGATAAATAGTAAAAAAGTATTGGTTTTTCTATTTTTACATGCTAAACTGAAAGCAGGTATAAAGGAGGTGAAAAATAATTGAGTGAGGAAAGATTTGATCGAATTGAGGAAATGCTAGCACAATTATTAACAATGGTCGGAAATACGAATCACGAACAAGCTAACATGAGACAAGACATGGTTACGATGAAATCAGACATAGATACCATGAAGTCTGACATAGATACCATGAAGTCTGACATGGATACCATGAAGTCTGACATGGATACTATGAAGTCTGATATGGATATCATGAAGTCTGACATGGATACTATGAAGTCTGATATGGATACTATGAAGTCTGATATGGATATCATGAAGCAGAATATGAAATACATGAGCGAGGATATCAAACGGATCGAAAAGAAAGGGGACGAGCGGCACAAGCAAATTCTATCTGAGTTAAAAGAAATTAAGCTTGATCAAGATTTTGTTTGGGAAAAAGCAGTTAAAACAGAACGAGAATTAGGCGTTCTCAAAAAGCAAATGGGCATGTAAAAAGCATGCATACCTTCTTCGAAAAGACACCACAACCCTTTTGCTTCGAAATCCTTCAAAAATATAATCTTCAGACCTTTTTTACATTTTATTGGATCAGCCATCCACATGTTTCTAAGCATGTTGGCGGCTGATCTTTTTATATACACCCCATTGACACCCTTCGTTACCTTAAAGAATACTGATTAGCGAGTGGCATAATAAGCAGCCAGCTCACAGATCCCCTACCATTCCGCAATCGTTCCATCCTTATGTCTCCAGACGGGGTTTTTCCAGTTGTGGCCAATTTCGGCTTGTTTTTTGACAAAGTCTTCATCGACACGGATGCCTAATCCAGGTGCCTCTAAATTTCGTACAAATCCGTCCTTATAGTCAAATATAGATGGATCTTCCAGGTAATCCAATAGATCACTGCCCTCATTATAATGAATACCTAAACTTTGCTCCTGGATAAACACATTATGAGCGGTTGTATCTACCTGAAGGCAAGCTGCAAGGGCGATCGGTCCTAGGGGACAGTGAGGAGCCACCGCTACATCATACGCTTCTGCCATCGCAAATATTTTTTTGCATTCTGTGATTCCACCCGCATGCGAGAGATCGGGTTGAATGATATCGACATAGCCTTCAGTCAATAATTTTTTATAATCCCAACGAGAATACATTCTCTCCCCTGTTGCAATTGGAATCGTCGTGGCATGGGCCAGCTCACGAAGGGCTTCATTATTTTCAGGTAATACTGGTTCCTCCAAGAACATTGGACGGTATGGCTCTAACTCTTTTGCTAAAATTTTCGCCATTGGTTTATGAACCCGTCCGTGAAAATCGATGCCGATTCCAAAATCATCCCCCATCGCTTCACGTACAGCCGATACCCGTTCAATTACTTCATCAATTTTTTTATAAGAGTCGATATACTGCACCTCTTCCGTTGCATTCATTTTAATTGCTTTGAATCCTGCAGCGGCTTTTTCCCTCGCTTCCTTCGCCACTTCTTTCGGTCGATCACCACCAATCCATGAATACACACGAACAGAATCTCGACAGGCTCCCCCTAATAAGTCATAAATAGGGGCATTGTAATATTTCCCTTTTATATCCCATAATGCTTGATCAATGCCTGCTATAGCACTCATCAAAATAGGACCACCGCGGTAAAAACCGGATCGGTAAAGGGTTTGCCAGTGATCTTCTATTCTCATTGGATCTTTTCCAATGAGGTATTCACTCATTTCTTCCACCGCCGCTTGAACGGTCTGTGCTCGCCCTTCCACAACCGGTTCTCCCCAGCCGGTAATCCCTTCATCTGTTTCCATTTTTAAAAACAACCAGCGGGGAGGTACAAGAAAACATTCCATACTCACTATTTTCATCCAAGCCATCTCCTCATATATCAAGCATTATTTCTAAACTCTTGCACGGCTAAAGAGAATTGTTTAGCCTTTTCTGTTAGTTGAGCGAAATAGCTTGATGTTATCGACTCCTTCGAATTCACCAAGGAACTACCTATTCCACATCCAATAGCACCCGCAGCCAAATACGCCTTTATATTCTCCAAACTCACCCCGCCAGTTGCTAGTAATGGGATCTGGGAGAGTGGACCTAAAATATCCTTTATATATCCTGGACCTAAAGAAGCGGGAAACACTTTGACCATATCTGCGCCATGCTCATAAGCTGTAAGGATCTCAGTAGGTGTAAAGGCTCCCGGTATACTGACGATCCCATATCTTTTTGTCATCTTGATTGTTTCAAGATGAACGGTTGGCGAAATAATAAATTGAGCACCGGCCAAAATAGCTGCTCTCGCTGTTTCAGGATCTAAAACAGTACCCGCTCCAACGATAACCTCATCGCCTAATTCATTTGTTACTTTTTCAATTGAGGGCAAGGCCTTCGGTGAATTCATTGTTATTTCCATCACTTGAATCCCACCTTTATGTAAAGCCCTACAAACCTCTAAAACATACTCTGGATCTATATTTCGAATGATGGCAATCAATTTCTTATTTAAAATCATCGCTTTTGTATCCATACCTTTTATCAGCCTCCAAATGGGATTATCGAAAAACATCATTTTGATTGGATGAAAGATTAACATTAAAAGTGAGTAAGAGAACAAACCCTCCAAAAGTATTAAAGACAAAAAAAGCAAAGAAATAAATAAAAAGAGCATATATAGAGTATAGCATTACAGTGCCATATTATGAAAGCGTTATCCCGATTTTGGTAGTAAAAAATAGCAGTGGTATTAATAAAGCAAAACAAAACTGGATCCCGGATTTAGGCAATGGGATCGACCAACCACCACCATAGGAAAAAACCTTTGCAAAGCCTTTCATTATTGAGTAAAATACTAGGAAACTAAATAAGTTCTAAGAGAATACTATTTTGCCTTTGTATCTTTTAGTTCATAAAAAGGAGTAGTTGGTTATGAAAGTTCATTTCCTAGGTACGGCAGCAGCAGAAGGTTTTCCGAATCCTTTTTGTTTATGTGAAGCTTGCCAAAAAGCAAGATATTTAGGTGGACGTAATATTCGTTCCCGTACATCCGTCCTGTTTGATGACGTATTGAAGGTAGATTTTCCCCCAGATTTTTATTATCATGCGATTTATCATAACATAGACTTGACATTAGTTAAGGATTTATTGTTCACTCATACGCATTATGATCATTTTAATCCAGGTGATTTGTTCAATCGTATAGAAGGTTTTGCCCATGGGATTGAGCATCCGTTGCACATATATGGGAATGACTTAGTGATGCAAGGACTGCATAAAACCTTACCAGCATCCCAAGAGAATCGGCGTTTTGCCTATCACCGTGTCCTGCCCTTTAAAGAAGTCGAAACGCAAACGGTCAAGATCACACCGCTCTTAGCTGATCATGATCCAATGGAAACATGCCTTCTTTATTATATAGAAAGAAACGGAAAAAGAATTCTGTATGGGAATGACACGGGCTGGTTTCCTGAAGATACTTGGAACTGGCTAAAAGGGAGAAAAATCGATCTTGCTATTTTGGACTGTACAGGTGGTTTCCACGCAAACAAACGCAGCCGCAATCATATGTGTATTGAAACGATTTTAGAAGTACAACAAGCCTTCCAACAAGAAGATATATTGGAAGATAATGGACAAATCATCGTCACCCACTTCTCTCATAATTCAGGCCTATTACACGAGGATTTCGTAAAAGCCTTCCAACCGTACGGAATCCAAGTTGCCTATGATGGAATGATCGTGACCCTATAAGAAAAGCGCAAGCGCCTTGTTCAGCCCCGACAAGCAAATGTTCCTGAACCTAGGAAGGGCGATCTTTCCCTTCATAGGTTCAGGGTTATTTGACCTCGAGGGGCTAGGCGCTGGAGCTAGATCCAAACATTAGCCAATTTTTATACTTTCTTACCTTTTAAGAAAAGCGCAAGCGCCCGTTTAGCGACGTACAAACTTCAGTTGAAGGATGAACAGCTAAAAGCGCGCCGTCCTGGCGCAACGCTGTTCTGACCAACATCCTGTTGGCCTGAGATAAAGGAAACACGATGAACCCGAAGGGTGAATCGATGTTGACTTACGCAAGCAGGCACCGAAAGTTTGCTAGTCGCTGGGCGCTGGAGCTAGATCCAAACATTAGCCAATTTTTATGCTTTCTTACCTTTTTAAAAAAGCAAGCGCCCCAAAATGGTTCAAGAGGGCCGTTGCTTCTTTTTTGTCATGGTTGTAGTATTTATAATCTCTTCTCCATAGTGGCGGATAGTTCACACAGATTAGACATCATAATGGACAATATAGGGATGTTCGTCTGTTTTATAAAATCCTTCACTATATTCAATTAGATGTCCATTATCATCATAAGAGTAACGGATTCGTTTTAATAAAGGGGTTCCTTTATTCACATGTAGATAATCTTCTATATGAGGAGAGGCACTCGAAACAACAAATTGATCTTGAAACTTATTTAAAGATATGCCCTGCTCACGAATAAGCTGATATAAGGACCAATCGTTTAGATCGGTTCGTTCATCCCCAACTATCTCTCCAGTTAAATAGTGAGTAAAGTGGATATAAGGAATCTGATCTAGATAGTAAAGCCGTTCGATATAAAGACATTGCTCACCAAATAATCCAAAGATTTTTGAGTCCACTTTATTCGATAGCTGTTGCACTTTTAGTAATTGCTTTTGAATTCTATGCCCTTCTTCCACTAAAAACTCTGTAAAAAGCTTGCCTTTGGAAAGTGTGGAGGCTAAGGTATTTCGAATCACTTTCGTTCCCTTACCACTTTTCTTTTCAAGATATCCTTCTTGCACGAGCTCCTCAATCGCCTTGCGCACTGTAATTTTGCTTACACCAAACTCATTTTCTAATTGAGCCTCTGAAGGGATATTTACATGGATGGGATAGACCCCATGTAAAATTCGATCCCTCAAGTGATCCCTAATTTGTAAATATAAAGGCCCTTTTTTTCGGGAAATATGCACAGATTCAAACACTACCTTTCTACATCGCTTAGCGTCTCTGTCATTGCACGGAATATCTCTTTTTCCGTTGATACAGGCGTATCACCGACAACAGTATGGGCTAGCATTCCTGCTGCAGTAGCAAACGCAACTGTCTCTTCTGGTGAAAAACCTTCCATTTCTCCATGTATGATCCCACTCGAGAAGGCATCTCCAGAACCAATTCTGTCAAGTACAGAAAACGATCGCTTTTTAGAGAATGTAAATGTCTTGTTTTTATACATAAAACCACGCAGAGAATGGGTCTGATCCTGATTCACGGTTCTGTGCGTACCAGCAATCAGCGGGATCTTATATTTTTCCGCTATAATCGGAATCAGCTCTTTTACTTGCTCCGTTCGCTCATTTTTCTCCGCCTTCATTTCAAGAATAAACATAGCGTCTTTTTCATTCATCATCACGAAATCAGCAAGCTGTAAAATCTCTTCATAATGTGGTTTTGCCTTTTCATATCCGTTTTCCCCCCAAAGGGAAGGCCGATAGTTGCAGTCAAACACAACCGTACCACCATTCGCTTTTACAGCCTTAGCAAAAGCTTTCATTTGCTGACGAACAGATCTATTCATCGCTAGCGTGATTCCACAAAAATGAACAACATCGATCTCCTCGGCCATTTTCTGAAACGGATAGATGTCCTTAGGTGCTGTATTAAAGCTACTTTCTTGCCGATTAGAATAAGTCACCCGACTTGATCTCGCCCCAAATCCATTTTCCAAAAAATACATTCCTATCTCATTTCCATTTCGTTTAATAAACGTTGTAGTGATCCCCAACCTTTGCAAGTAGGAATAGGCGGCATCCCCAATCGGATTATCCGGTAATGTAGAGACGAGATATCCTTTATGTCCAAGTTTAGCCAAAGCCCCTGTTACATTTACCCCCGTCCCCGAAAAGGAGTAATGTAGCGTATGGGCCTGTGTCAAAAGCTCATAACCAGGTACTTGCAAGCGCAGCATAACTTCTCCAAAGGCGGCAATTTTCTTACTCATAATCATCAACCTGCCTCTTGACTACATGGAGTAATTCGCATAGATCCTTTACTTCTAGTCCAACGCACCCTCTATATAGTCGTTTTATGCGATTGGTCATTTTATTTTCCCCCTAGAATGGTCCGTAGTCGCTTCTCAATTACATGAATATCATCCCCCTGTAATGGACGTGGGTCAATATCGAAAAATCCTTGTCTGACTCCATAATCTCGTGTATAGATCGCAATTTCCCCTTCACGTAATGCAGTGGCTACTTCTTCTGCACTTTGCTTGGTCTGTTGTTCATCGATATGGATTCGCGCACGAAAGATCGCTCTCCCGGCTTCATCTTGAACAATCGTGACATGAACACCAGGGATTTCCGCCAAAGGCATCAATACTTGTAAACTTTCTCTTTCTTGTCCACTTCTATCTTGCTTCTCGCCATATTCATCCAATGCTTGTAATAAGCCGAAACTGGCTTCTTTTCCAACCTTCATACTGCGACCAATGCAATGCAATTGAACCTTTAACCATTCGATATATTTTCTCTTTCCACCAACAATTCCGGAAGTTGGTCCTTCAATCGCCTTAGACCCACTGTATATGGCGAGATCCGAGTATTGTACATATTTCTGCAGATCTTCTTCTGCAGCAGCATCGACAATAAGCGGAACCTGTTTTCGTTTCGCTACTTCCCATGCTTCTTCGACAGAGATCATATTTTTTTGCACCGCATGATGCGATTTTATGTAAAGGATGGCTGCAGTATTTTCTCCTATTGCTGCTTCGATCTGTTCGGCTTTCCCTTCATTGGCATAACCGACTTCAACCAGCTTTCCGCCACCTAAATATACCATCGTTTCCACAGGCGCCCCATATTGGACATTATGACCTTTTAACATGATGATCTCGTTTTGTACAATGGCTTCTTGATGCAGACGTTCACTTTTCCGCCGATCCCCTTTTGTTACAAGCGCAGCGACGGATAGGGCAATCCCACTGGAAGCAGAGTTCACAATCACGGCTGCCTCAGATCCAAGGATATTGGCTATATAATCGCCTGCTTTATTCACCAAATCCTCGATATCCACATAATTTTGTCCCCCTTGTTTCATCGCCTCCATCACCGTATCAGATGGAGCGGAAACCCCAAGAATGCTCATTCGTCCACTTGCATTAATCACACGTTTCAGGCCATATTTAACATTCAATGAATTCCCCATTTACAACCACTCCTTTTGTCTCTATCCTTTTATCACTCGTTCTTTTTTCACCTTCAGAATCGACTAATTCGATCGGCTTGTTCTGGACAGTAAAAATCGTTAAATTTGCACTATCTCCTACTTGAATTCGACCTAATTCTGGTTTTTTCAACCACCGGGCCGCATGATTTGTCACAGCGGCAATCACTTCCTCAAGGGAATAGCCCAAATAAAGAAATTTAGATAATACATTTGCCATACTAAAAACAGGACCATTCACTCGATTGCCGCGATAAATATCTGTGCTGATCGTATCAAGGCCAATATCGTATCGTTTTGCCGCCTCCGCGATTTGAAAGGAAAAACTAGCTGTCCCATGTCCAACATCTAAATGGATTCCACGCTGAATGGCTTCAAGAAATTCCGGAAGCGGGGCCCCTTTTTCATCAAAAAGATTATTTGTCTTCCCATTTAAATAATGGGTCATCACATCCCCCTCTTTCAAAAGGGCAAGCACTTCTTCAATTTTTGGAGGAGCAGAGCCAATATGGACCATTAAAGGTAATGAAGTGTCCTTTGAAAGTTGCTCGGCAATATGTAAAGGCTCAATACCATTTCCACCGACAACACTTCGGCTGACTCTTGCTTTTAACCCCACAATCTCATCTGGATACTGTTGTACAGCTTGAATCACTTTCTCCCGATCAATCCAATCAAGATTCGATAACTCATCCACTCTTTGCAACCCTATCTTGGAAATATTCAAAAAGGCAAGTAGATTGGTTTTGCTTTCCTTTCCATTCCCCACCAAATCCGCGATTCGATCCGCTCCACAACTTCCAGCGTCCACAATCGTTGTCACCCCTTGTTTGATCCCTATTTCATCTATCTCATCTCCATATGGATCAAATTCTGGGAAAGCATGTACATGTAAATCAATCCAGCCACTCGACACATAATGCCCAGATAAATTGATCACCTGTTCCCCAATTCCATGACCAGGCGCCGTTATTTCTATTAATCGACCGTCATTGATGACAATATCGATCTTTTCTTTATTCACAAGCTTTACATTCTGCAAAACCATTCGTTCTGTCAATCTATTCACTCCTTTTAGGCCATTCTAAAAGAATACCTATGATAACATTATAATGTTATCATAGGTATATTTGAACCTGTTTTTATAAAATCTTTTTTAGGGGTACTACCAACAAAACGCATTTTCCTGACGCTACCCCTAATTACGCAAAAAAAAGAATTAGTGATGTTAGTGCTACATTCTAAACTTACATTAAATGAGCCTTTGTGGTGGATTAAAATTTAAAACGGCAAAATGTAATTAGGCTCCTTCTACACGAAGAAGCCAATCCACTATTTTAATAATAATAGAAAATCTTTCCTTCTACTGAAATCAATTAAAAATGCGATAAATTTCTCGTTATTCCTCAGAGGTAGTATCATCTCCATAATATTTTTTCGAGATTTCAGCTAGTGTTCCATCGGCTCTCAGCTTTTCTATTTCTGCATTAAACGCTTCTCTTAACGCATCCCCTGTTCTGTTTTTGCAAACGGGAAACCAATTTCTGACTTCTTTAAGTCATCTTCTAATATTTTCAGAGGTAATTTAGATTTATTTATTGTTGCTTGCAAAATTGGTTTTCCTTGGACATAACCTGCTACAGCACCCTTAATTGTATCCAATTGTGGACCATCTCTTGTTTCATATTGTCTGACTTCAATATCTAATCCATTTTTCTTCACATAATCTTCCAATACATTAATTTTATTTGACCCCAATACACCAGCAACTGTTTGTCCATTTAAATCCTTTACAGAATCATAAGGACTATCTTTAAGAACAGCAATCCCTGTACTTGTATAAGAATAAGTTGTGGAGTAATTATATTGCTCTGCCCTTTCTTCAGTATATTCAAAGGCATTAGCAATCGTATCCAGTTTTCCGACCGCTAGCTGCCCTACTAACCCTTCAAAACCTGCCAATGTCCATTGCACTTCATACCCTAAATTATTTGCAATCGTTTCAAGTACTTCCACATCAAAACCGATTAATTTTCCATCCTCTTGATAAGAGTTTGGGAAACTTTGACCAGTTGCGCCAACGCGAATAACTTTTTCATCTGAAGTTTCGCTTTTACTAGCAGTTTTCGTTGATTCTTCTTGAGAATTAATAGAATTACTACAAGCTGCTAATAGATTTATTGAAATAACAAAAATAAGAAGTGCATTAAGCTTTAGAAAGTTTTTCATTTTTATTCCCCCGCTTCCTTATTAAAAATCTCTTTATTCGCTCAAATGATTCTTTCAATTGTTCCAAAGAGGTCACCAAACTAATGCGAATCCATCCCTCTCCGTTTTCACCATATATGCTGCCTGGAACCACGGCTACCAGCGTTTCTTCTAGTATTTGTTCGGCAAATTCAACCGAATTCATTGGTAACGGGACTTTAGCCCAAAGGAAGAATGTACCTTGTGGAGCAACATACACCCAATCTAGTGTTTTTAAAAATGCTTCAACTAACAATTGCCGCTCATGATATAGCTCTCTTAAGGCATTCCGTTCGGCCTGTTGATGTAATAGAGCAAACACAGATGCATCCTGAATTCCTCCAAAAACACCGCCAACAGCATTTTGTAAATAGGCACTTAAATGTTTGATAAGCGATTCATTCCCTACCGTAAATCCACTCCGCCAACCAGCCATATTAAACGTTTTGGAGAAGGTGTAAATTTCCACTCCTACTTCGGCTGCTCCAGGAATAGATAAAAAACTGATTGGCTTTTCATCCGTATAGTAGATATCGGCATAAGCAAAATCATGAATGACTGCAATTCCATATTTATTGGCATAAGTAATCGTTTCTTCGAAAAATTCCCTTGTGGCATTTGCACCTGTGGGATTATTTGGGTAATTTAAAAATAAAATCTTCGTTCTTTGACTGACTTCCTCTGGGATGCTTGAATAATCAACTAAAAAATTATTTTTCTCGCTAATCGGAACAAAAAACGGTTCACCACCTGCCAACTCAACAGCCGCTTGATACCCAAAGAAACCAGGATCAGGAACCAATGCAATATCCCCAGGATTTAAAAGGGCTTGTGCTAATCCGGATAAGGCTATTGTAGAGCCATTCATGATCGCAACCTGATTAGACGAAATATTTGCTCCATACTCCTTTCGATAAAAATCCACAATGGCTTCTTTAAACTCTTGTTTTCCTCCATAAGGTGGATAACCATGGTTTTTCTTATCATGTATGGCTTCTTGCAGGCACTCCACAATACGCGGGAATGTTTGCTGATCCGGATTTCCTCTTCCCAGATTAATTACCTGCTTATCTGATTGCTGAAGTTCTTTTATCCGTTTGTTTTGAACGACTAAATATTTCGGCTTTAATTTACCCAGACGTTCAGAGCAATCAAAATGCATTTAACCCCACCTCATTTTCCGTAATAAATATTTCTAATTTTTGCAAGCCATCTATTACTTTTTGCTTGGTTAGCTCCATTGGCAATGCATAAATTCTAGAGGATGGTCTTAAAATTTTATCAGCCATTTTTTCAAGGTCACCTTTCTCAGGAGATAAATGCAAATCTCTCCAGCATATTGGTAACTTCAATTTTTTGTATAAAGGAACTAATTGTTTTATTTCTTCATAATTTTCTTCCAAACTCAACTGAAATAATATTCCGAACGCAACAAGGCTGCCATGTAAATGTCCCTTTTTCCCCAAACTGACATATCCGTAATTAAAGGCATGTGCGCCAACGCTTTGCCCGAATTTTCCTCCTAAACCTCCAACAAGACCAGCTAATGCATAAATCGTATCAATCATGCGAGAGAAGTCTGCATTGCTCTTTTTAGCTTCAGCAGCTAGAATAGCAGCTTCACCCCATTTTAAAATATTATCTCTACATTGCTTAGCAGCAGTATGAGACAGTTCCAATGGAATGGATATTTCTTCACTTGTTAATTTATTAAAACGAATTTTACTTTCATACCATTTAGCCAAGGTATCGCCAATACCAGAAGTCAAATGCTCGATTGGTGCATTAACTAATAATTCTGGTTCAACCATTACCATATAATTTGATTGACTATGTCGTATCGTACCAAGATGGTCTCCTTCAGCAGAATAAACAATACTGATTGGAGTGAAGCTAGCACAATTTGAAGGCAATGTAGGAATTAAGATACAAGATATTTTTGCTTTACTTGCCACCGCTTTTACCGTATCTAAAACCTTTCCTCCACCAACTCCTATTATGGCATCATGCTGGTGGTGTACGGCTTCGCTCCATATTCGGTCTATTTCTTCATAGCTGCATTCACCAGCAAACATAATTTCTTTATAGGGATTCTGAAATTCAGTTTCGGGCCAATAAGGTTGAACAGCCTGCCACGACTTTTCCCCATGAATGATTAATGGAAAATGTATGTGGTTGTCTTCCAAAAACTTCGGTAGTGTATTAATTACTCCTAGATAATGATAATAATTTTGAGGGCCAAAACGATGCACTAAATCGATCAATGATTAACCTCCTGAACCTTCTCTTTATCTTGTAAAGAGTTTAATTTTCTATTATTCTAATACAATTACTCGGAATTATCAAGCGTACTTTTCTGAATCTTCTAATCTATAGTAATTTTAAAATTCCAGGAGCGGTTGGTGACTAGCAGTTTTATAAGAAACCCACATGATTTTACACTCACACCCCAGGATGAAAATTTTATTTTCACAGAAAAAGAGCTACTTCTCTTTCCCTCTTTTACAATAGCGATGTGCAAAAGGAAGCAAAAAAAGAAGTGCTCTTTTATAAAATAAATTGATTATTTTCTTAGAAAGCGATGTCTAAACCCATTTTTGTCAAAAGCTAGCCAGCCTAAATTATTCTTTGTATCAATCATCGAACCATTTGCCAATACTCGATGGGGTAGCGTCAGGAAAATGCGGATTTACAACGCTAAGCACATTTCCAAGACGATCCCCCTATTTTCAACAACGTTAAGACAGTTTTAGTGGTCTTAGAGAATCTAAAGCAATCATTTTTTCAGAATTAAAACGGTACTCTCCTAGTAAATTGAGAAGATGGCAGTTGTGAATGCAGCGCTAAAGCTCTTTAAAGAGAAAGGCTTCGTTCATGTTACCATAATGGACATTGCCGCTGAATCCGGCGTATCATCCGTATCGCTGTACAACTACTTCGGCAGCAAAGAAGGGATTGTCAAGGAATGCGCGAACGTCTTGATGCAGGATACCCTTCGTTTGGCCAAGGAGATTATGAACCAGGACATCGAATTCAAGGATAAAATCATTCAAATTATGGATTATTGTGCCGATCAGGACTATCAATTACTTGGTTCGCCTGGTGCCGTAGAGGACCATGTGCTATCGAGTCTCTATAGTGAGAATACGAATCAAATTCGAATTCAAATGATTCAAGAGCTTATGGAACTTGCAAAACAGAAAGGAACGATTCACGCTTCCGCTTCTCTGGAGACAGTATTAGAACTGTTAAACGCGATTGGAGAGCTTCAACTAGCTTGGGCGAAATCAGGTAATTATAAAGAAAAGATGACTGAAATGAACCGTCTGTTGTTATTCGGGTTGATTGGCGATGATAAGTAATCCGTGCAGTAAATAAAAAACTCGATCACCGTATTGTTTTGAAAGTGAAGACAGTTTGCTAAGCCAAGATGGTCCAAGTGTAACTTTGAAATAAAGTTTGAGCAAAAACACCTAGCAAACTCTTATTTTATGATAAATAAGAAAAATCCCTTTTGAATAAAGATTGATCAAAATGAATGCTTCTTTACCAGATTTAAGTTTGGTTTTTATAAAAAAGTTTGATCATTTCAGTAAATCCTTCTTCAACTAAGGGCGCGTTAATGGGATAAGCGATTAAAGTTTTTAAACAACTTTATTTTTACACCGTCCACATTTTCGGACGGTGTAATGCGTTTTTTCAGCTTCAAAAATACACAACTTTATTGTCATTACACACCAGACACTAATGGCATTAATAATTATGTTTAAAGCACTGGCTCTTTGCAATTGATGCTGTATGGTCCGTTCCTAAGCTCTCCTTGTTTCCCGAAAAAAATAGCTCTTGCCAGTCCATTCATTGCTTCTCCTTTATTTAAACCTCTTCGTATTTTCTCCTTAAAGATTCATCCGAAATGTAATTCAGAATAAAAATTGTTTTTTCGATTCTTCCCATCTCACGTAAGGCTGTAGCTAAGCTGTTTTGTCTTGAATAAGATCCTAACTTTCCCATAATCAAGGATGCCGAAACTGTCCCTTCTCTTATAGAATGAGCTAATCGCAAAACGTCCTCATAATTTTCTTTAATAACCTTTTGTATTTATTTGTCCACGTAAAATAGTTTCTAGTTTTGGATACTCACTTGCTTTATCTATTGTAAATAATTTTGAATCCGATAGATCTCTTATCCTTGGGGCAAATTTAAATCCTAATAAATGAGTATGATTAACATAGTTCAAATGAATGTTAACATCCTCTTTTAGGAATAATATTTCTCAAAAAGCAAAATCTATATTAAAGATAGGAGTGAAGCTTATGAAAAATAGGATCGTGCAAGAATTAAACGAATTCCTTGAAGGAAATTATATGGCGATTCATGCTTATGAAGATTTTATTGAACATTTGGAGGATTCGGAGGCCAAACAGGTTCTGCAAGACATTCAACAAGGACATAAACAACATGCTGCGAAGATTGCTGAGCGAATCCAACATCTTGATGGTGTTCCCGTGGATGATGTTGGTCTAAAAGGGAAAATGGTAGAATTTATGAAAAATATGAAAGGCACAGCTCATGGCAAAACAGAGATTTTGAAAGATGCCTTAGTCGGAGAAAAACGAGGAATCGACGTTTCCAAACAATTACTAAAAAACGACCTAGACCCTGAAAGCTTAAACCTTGTGAAAGAAATTTTAAGCCATGATGAAAAACATGTTGATCAACTAAATCAGTTACTTTAACTACAGGTAAAAAAGGGATGTAGGAGTGACCTTTGAAAATTTATGCTCAGCGAAAGGAGCGGTCAGTAGGAAAATCCGTTCCATCCTATTTTTGAATGTATCATAACCTGAGAGACGTCTAAATAGTACGTCTCTTTTTTACGATCATATAGCTCTATTAGATTTTCGGGTATCATGATCAAGCAATTCCATCCCGCCGCGAACGATTGCATATTCCTCTTCTATTTCGTGCAATCCCTTTGAAAAGACAATCTGTCCCTTTTGGATAAAGGTGATATAGTCGGCAAGGGATGATAAATCACCCATAATATGAGTCGACAAAAAATGGTCTTGTCCTCATCCAACATGACTTCGTGCAATAGCTCCATCCATTCTCTGCGAAAAATCTGATCAAGATCAGTTGTTGGCTCATCCATTATGAGGAGATCAGCATGGTGCGATAACGCAAGTGCGAGAGAGGCTTTTATTTTCATTCCATCTGAGAAAGTCTTCATATTTTGTCGAAGGGGAAGTTCAAACCTATCACAATATTGGTTGAATAAAAGATCATCCCAGTGTCGATAGCAAGGAGCAATTAGCTTCTTCATATCGCGCAAGGCCAACTCTTCATACAAAATCTCAATCCACTCTTTAATCTCTTTCAGCGACAACCCAACCTCTTTACTATTGGCAATGACTACTACGCATTGAAAGGAAGAAGTCTATTTTAAATTATAGTTGCTAAACTTGCTTACGACGCCGGAGTACAAACACGCAAACTCTCCTCCGCGATTATTAGTATGACATTTCATCTTTTATTATTGCCTTCAAGCGCACTTTAAGGATTATACTATGGTTGAATGATTATCAAGGAGGGAATTATCATGGCGAAGTTTGATACATTGAAAGATAAAGTAGTGGTTGTTGCAGGCGGCGGCAAGAATCTTGGTTCCTTAGTAAGTAAAAAGTATGCTGAAGATGGCGCAAAAGTAATTGTACATTACCACAGTGAATCTTCCAAAGTCGAGGCAGAGCAGACGGTTAATTCGATTAAATCTAATAACGGAGAGGCTGCTTTATTTAGAGGAGATTTAACTGAGGCAAGGAGGATGAAAGAACTGTTTGATTATGCCGTTGACACGTATGGTATGGTTGATATTGCGATCAACACTGTAGGTAAAGTACTCCGAAAGCCTATAGAAGAAACAACTGAAGAAGAGTTTGAAAGTATGCAGGATATTAATGCAAAGGCTGCGTACTTTTTCATCAAAGAAGCAGCCAGGCATATGAACAATGACGGAAAAATTATTACGTTAGCTACATCACTTTTGGCAGCTTATACAGATGGATACTCCACTTATGCAGGTGGAAAGGCTCCGGTTGAGCATTATACTCGAGCAGCTTCAAAAGAACTGATGGAGCGTGGTATTTCTGTAAATGCGATTGCTCCAGGACCAATGGATACACCTTTCTTTTATCCTCAAGAGACAGATGAAAGAGTCGAATTCCATAAGTCACAGGCAATGCATAATCAATTAACGAAGATTGAAGATATTGCACCGGTTATTCACTTCTTGACTACTGACGGATGGTGGATTAACGGTCAAACAATATTTGCCAATGGAGGGTATACAACCCGCTAATCAAAGGGAGAGAATTTACATGCGTTGCTTTTTTCAGAATATGCTCCATTGACAACGATATCTATCCTAGCTTCCAATGGTGATGCAAAAGCGAGTAGAAAGGTTGCCATTTCTAAACGCTCTTTTGTTAATGACTTGACGAAAGAAATGATTAAACTGTCACATGAACAAGGGGCTTTACCATCATGATATATTTGCTATTGGCGTGGTAGTGAACGTTGAAGAATTGCTTGGTCAAGAGTCAAAGGAACAGCTCCAAAAAGAACTAGAAGCTTCATTTGGTTTTACGGCTGTTGTTGATTCCGACAAAAATAATATTCGAAAAAAACTGCTGCAAAACGCTATATTTGCGTTTTGTCAGCAGGAACCCTTATTGCAAGTTTCCAACCCCAGTTTCTAATATTTCCATTTGTAACAGTGTCTGTTCATCTGTAATAGTTTTATCTTTACCATTGATGATGGCATGATATAAATCATCATAGACTCTTCCATAATCACCATTTACAGATTTTACTTTTTCTTCATGAATCGTACCTTCTTCATCCATATAGGTCAGTACACCATAATGATGGATTGTATCTACTCCAAAATCTTTGTGATCTGGCATGTAAAATAACTTCAAATGTTCTTCCTGACGATCTTTGGTTTCTTTCACAAAGCAGCCTTTTTTGCCATAAACGACGAAGCTAGGCCTTTCTTTTAGTCTAAAATAACTAGATTTTACCGATACTTTTAACACTCCATAATATAAATCTAAATCAAAATAATCATTCATTCTTCCTTGTCCTAATAATTGCCTTACATCATAATGGATATGATCCGGCTTTCCGAAATAGCTGATAACCTGATCGAGTGTATGACAGCCATGCGCATATAAAAATGACTCAAGAGGATTAAAAGAATGCACAGCCTTTGGTACTTCGGGACGATAATAATCAAAATGCATTTCTATTTCTAGCAAATCCCCTAATTTTCCTTCTTCGATCACCTTTTGCACGGTTAAAAAATCACTATCAAAGCGTCTGTTTTGATAAGCCTGGACAATTAACCCTTTCTCTCTTGCCAATGCAAATATTTCTTTTGCCTGTTCAGAGGTTTCCATAAAAGGCTTTTCAACCAAACAGTTTTTATTATGTTCTAATACTAATTTTGTGTATTCATAATGACTGTCCACTCTTGTACAAACCACAATCAGTTGAATGTCCTTGTCATGTAATAGCTCATCTAAATCAGAAGTATAATGTACTCCTGCAATCCGCTCCCAACTTTCATGATCAGGATTTCTTTGATAAATTGTTTTTACCTTTATATTCTCTCTTTGCAGGACGAACGGCAGATGATATCTGTTCGTGCTTTTCCCATTTCCGATATAACCAATCGTAAGCATAGTAACCCCCTAAAATTGATAAAATGAATGCTTGATGCCATGCCAGACAAAATTCAGAATTTTGACTAGGCATGGCAACTTTCACTAGACAAGAGTCTTACTTATTACATTAAGTGTATTAAATGGAAAACGATACCTACCGCGAACAATCCAAGAATCATAATGATGGGAGAGACTTTCTTTCTAAGTAACCACATGCTTAGAAGTGTTAACGCCAACCCAGCTAAACCAGGAATTAAGCTATCCAGGTTCTCTTGTAAAGTCGTTACTTTGTCAGGGGTCAATGAGAGACCTTCTTCTTGTTGGAGCAAAGCCGTTTTAATCCCTTCTGCTCCTGCAGGCAATTTATCCCAGTCTATATAGGCCCCCTCATCAAGCTTTACTTCAGATACAACTGGTGTGAATTGGACAGTAACCCATCGATTCACTAATGCACCAAGGATGAACATACCCAGTATCGAGGCGCCTTTGGTTATATTTTGAAGTAAGCCACCAGATAAGTCTTCCGTAACTCTTGAACCAGCTTTGTAACCAAATTCTTGTGTATACCACATGAATGCCATACGAATGATATTCCATGCAACGAAGTAAATAATTGGACCAAGTATATTACCGTCCATAGCAAGAGAAGCCGCTAACGCACCAAGGATTGGTTTAACCGTGAACCAGAATACAGGATCCCCGATACCTGCTAAAGGCCCCATCATCCCAACTTTAACCCCTTGAATGGCTGCGTTATCAACTGGCGCACCATTTGCCCGTTCTTCTTCAAGCGCTAAAGTGACTCCAATAATAGGTGAAGCTACATAAGGGTGAGTATTAAAGAACTCTAAGTGACGTTTTAATGCAGCAGCACGGTCTTCTTTAGTTTTATATAATCTTTTGATTGCGGGGATCATTGAAAATGCCCAACCACCGTTTTGCATACGTTCATAGTTCCAAGAACCTTGAATGAAAGTAGAACGCCACCAAATAGCAATCCGATCTCTTCTTGATAATTTCATTTCTTTTGCCATTTTTATTGTCCCTCCTTCTTAGTAATTATCAATAATATCGCCTAGTGGATCGCCGGTATTATTTCCGCCATTACCTGAGCCGCCTTGTCTGGAAAGCGCTAAATAGATAAGTGCAAGAGCCACCCCGATCGCACCTAAACCGATAAGTGTAATTTCTGAAACAGTCGCTAATACGAAGCCAATCGCGAAGAACGGCCATACTTCTTTTGTAGCCATCATGTTAATCACCATCGCATAACCAACGGCTACAACCATTCCCCCACCAATTGCTAAACCGCTTGTCAACCAATCCGGCATCGCTTCAAGCAATTCCCTAACAGGAGCTGCACCAATTGCTAAGATTAATGCAGCTGGGATTGCAATCCGTAACCCTTGCAAGATGATCCCGACGATGTGCCATAATTCAACTTTTCTAATGTCTCCTTCATTCGCTGCAGCATCCATTAAATGAACCAATCCTGTAGCAATGGTACGGACGATGATCGTTAATAATAAACCAGCCACTGCAAGCGGAACGGCAATCGCGATTGCCGATGGCACACCAGCTTCCCCTTGTCCACCTAAAATTAAAATAATGGCAGATGCAACGGATGCTAACGCAGCATCCGGTGCGACGGCAGCTCCAATATTGGCCCAACCTAAAGCAATCAATTGAAGAGTACCGCCTAAGATAAGACATGGCACTAAGTTTCCTGTAACTAAGCCGATTAACGTACAAGCAATGATCGGTTGGTGGAAGTGGAATTCATCCAAAATTCCTTCCATACCAGCTAAAAATGCGACGATAACGACTAATATGATTTGAATCACATTTAAATCCATTATTAATCCCTCCGTTTTCTCTGATATTAGGGTTATTTTTGTTTATTTAACTCTGCTTGAGCCCTCCTAAGAATTTCATCCATATTCCCTTTCGAGTCGCTTGGAACTTTCCGCACATCAAATTTCAAACCAGCTTCCTTCAATTTGGCGAACGCATCAATATCTTCCTGACTAAAGGCCAAAACCTTATTCGGTTGAACTTTACCGGGTGAATGGGCCATCGAACCAACGTTGATCGTCTCCAATGGTACGCCGCCTTCAACCGCTCTAACCACATCTTGTGGATTTTCGAAAAGAAGTAACGCACGCTGACCGCCGAAATGTTGATCATCTTTTGCAAGTTCGATCATTTTTTTGACAGGAACAACATGTGCCTTTACACCTGAGGGAGCAGCCTGTTGGATCAATTTCTTACGAAGTTCATCTTTAGCTACTGCATCAGATACCACGATAATACGTGTAGGCCGTGTCGTTTTTGTCCAAGCAGTTGCTACTTGTCCATGAAGTAAACGAGAGTCAATACGTGCTAATACGTATTCAAATGTACCAGGTGTTCCTACATTTGATGGTCCGGCAGCATCTGTAGCAGTAGTCTCTGCAGGTGCTAATTCTTCAGGTTTTACTTTAACCCCCTCTTTAGCCGTGCCCAAAATATGCGCGGCAATTTCATGCGCTGTGTTCATTGAGAAGCGTGATGCATAGGCTTCAATCAACATCGGTAAGTTCATCCCCGCAACGATTGCCCATTTGTCTTTTTGTTCTTCAGACAAGCTGTTGGCTTGATTGAAAGGAGTCCCCCCCCAAAGATCGACTAGGAATAATACTTCGTCTTGGTTGTCGAAAGAGGCAATGGCTTCCTGCATTTTTGCCTTTATATCTTCAGGTCCTTCGCTCGGCATTAATGTAACAGCCTTTACATTTTCTTGCTCACCAAAGATCATTGCTCCAGATTGCATGATTCCCTTGGCGAATTCGCCGTGACTAGCAATGACAATTCCTACCATTTTTTTACCTCCTATTATATTTATACAACTAAATGAACATTTGTAAAAGTATACAACTGTCTTTTAGTTGTACTATTTCAGCTTATTTAACAGCAAAAATAGGGTGTTGAATAAACCGCTTTTATTCTTTGCCCGTCTTGGATGTAAAACTATTATTCTTTCCTTTTTTCTTTAATCCGCGTTTGATCACATCAAAGAAACTTAATGATTGGACCATATGATTCGGATCAACATATTCACGAATGGTTCGTAAAACTTTTTTCGGATCTTTAGAAGAAAACGAAAACATCCCGTTTCGCTTCGTTTGTATGGCATAACGTGGGATCCATTTTCCTTTGAACATAACGGAAGCGATCACGTGATCAACTTCTTCCCAAGGGATTTGAATAAACTTACGCGCATCACGATCATTGAAGAATTCAAACCCCTTATCTCCGATCATGATCTTACCATATTCTGAAATTCCCATATGTGAGGTGGCATCAATAACTAAATCGACTTTTGTATTGATTGATTGGACCATTTGATGCACTCCATTTCTTTCCTTTAGACTAATTATAATCTTTTTTTTGCTTTAAGCAAAAAGATACGTAGGAAAAATAAGAAAAGCGCAAGCGCTCGTTTAGCGACGTACAAACTTTTTAGGGGCCTGACGAGATAAAGGAAACACGATGAACCCGAAGGGTGAATCGATGTTGACTTACGCAAGCAGGCACCGAAAGTTTGCTAGTCGCTGGGCGCTGGAGCTAGATCCAACATTAGCCAAAATTTATACTTTCCTATCCTGGAACACAAAAGTCAGCATCCAATTGAATGCTGACTCTTTGAGGAGGTGTCCCTACTTTTTAGTTAAACCAGCCCCAAATAATTCCAATGATTCCATGGATAATGCTGATGATGCTGCCAACTGAACCATGGTCATGGCCTTTATTTTTGACTTGCTTTTCAATCGTAACTCTTTCTGTTGTTGAATGGCTGCCTAGGTCGACAACTTCGAATTCGAACTCGTTTTTGCCGTCTTCTAATGCAAGCTCCAAATCAATTGTTTTATTAAAACCTTTCATGCCATATGGACTGGAAAGATCCTGTTTGAACTCTTCATTGCCATTAACATACAACCGGATATCATCGAAATTATCCTTAATGTCTACGGAAACTTTTACTGTATCCGTTTTTACTTTCTTCTTCGCCTTTACCTTTATCTTGGCTTTTTCTGAATCTAGGAAGAAGCGTCGACCAATTTCTGTTTCATTTCCTGCATTATCGACTGCTTTGATGTGATAGAAATAGAAATCATCTTGTTTATGCTTGATCGTTAAGGAGAAATCATAACGATCTTTTTCCTCATCATAGACAAGCTCGGCTTTTTGGCCATCAATGGTTACTTCTTTCACACCGGATTCATCGGAAACATAGCCAGAAAATACTACTGCGCGATCTGTTTCCACTCCAAGATTCTCAGGAGTTAGTAAATGCAAATCAGGAACTGTTGTATCTACTTCTACTGCTTCTTTCTCAACCTGATTGCCTGCATAGTCGACTGCAACAACCGTTAGCTTCTGATCAGCACTAGGTGCATCCGCAAGCTTATGCTCCGTTTCACCATTCGTGTACGGTTTATCAAGAACAGATTTTCCATCCACTAACACGTCCCAGTATGCTACACCGCTACCAGCATCTGCTGCAGACACGAGTACCTTATTCTTTTTCGCATCAAATGAAGCTTCTAGCTCTGGAGCCGTTGTGTCTAGTAATACTGGTATTTCTGTGGACTGTCTCTTTGCGCCATCAAAATCAACCGCTGCTTCTACCTGCAAATAATACTGGCCATCCTTTGCTAGCTTCCCATTTACTTTTCCATCCCAGGCTCTTGATGATGACAAGGAGTACATGGGTGCACGCCCACCATCATAATAGTTTTTGCGTATATAGTCTTCTGTTGTTATTTTACGGACGATCTTTTTATTTTCATCCAACACATTAAATTTGACATCTTTTGCGTTCCGTAAGAAGGACAAAATAATGATTGCTTTGTCCTGTATGCTGTCACCATTTGGTGAAAAGGCAATTTTAGCAGGATCGATTGCACCTGTATTCAAGTCTTCCCCGAGGAATCCATAATCCTCTTCCCCAATTGGCGTTACAACACCAGTCATTCCATAGTACGTGTCAGAATCCCACATTGGACGATCGAAAATTGGTGCTTGGTCCCAATCCCCCATAAAGCCAACATATGGGACAGAAAGCTCTGGATTGGAATCAGTCGGATCTGTTAACGTGACGAAGCCTTCTAACCAATAACCATTTTCAAAAAATGCCTCTTTTAATGTTTCATCATATTCTCCCAGGTCCACAGTTATAGACAGTGTGACAGAGCCATTGGCAGGAACCTCGACTGTACTTACTGCCTTGCCATTAACGGCTGCAGTGGCATAGCCAGCATCTGTTAAATCAAGTGCGCCGAACTGGTTTGGTACAACTATGAGATCACTGCCGTTTTGAACCGGTGCATCTGTCTGGGCATTGGCTTGCACATCATAGGAAACCGCCTCATCAGTGAAGTTTGTTGCAGTCAATTCAAAGGTAACTTGGTCATCCTTAATTTCCTTCAGGGCCACCTTAGCTTCATTTGTTTTGGATTCTGTTACCATTACTGGGGTAGAAAGGGCTGCATGAAGCTGCATCAAGCCGGCACCCTGACGACGTGGTGATACGAAGGCTCCATTTAGATCCACTACTTTTGCCGTGTTCATCATAATGTTTTTTGCACGGTTTACACGATCCGCATTTTCCAGCCCAAATTCATCCTCAATACGCTCAAATACAAGTGCTGCTCCTCCAGCAATATGTGGTGCAGCCATGGATGTCCCACTCTTGATACCGTATTGGTCATCGTTTAATGTAGATAAAATTTGTCCACCAGGAGCAGTAATTTCAGGTTTGAAATCCAGGTTCGGTGTTAATCCCCAAGACGAGAATTCACTCATTTTTTCTGCATCTGGATTTGGTGTCCCTATTTTTTCTCCATTAAAGGTAATAGAAACATCCTTTCCATTCTCCAACGCTTCCGCAAGCTTGTCTCCATCACTTTTCAGCATAAATAAATGTGGGATTTTAATCGCATCATCGGACGCCATATTGACGATTCCATCTGTATTGTTATAGATAAAAATACCTGCTGCACCAGCTCCCTGTGCATTTAACGCTTTAGCTGTAAAATCTAGCTCACCGCGTTGAACTAATGCATACTTTCCTTCGATATCTTTCCCTTCAAAATCCTCCGGCGCTCCGAGACCCGCTTCCACTAATTCATAGGTCTTCCCTTTTGCTGGGCTTGTTTTTCCAGCCGATAGGAACGGTGCTTCCGCAGTTTCTCCATCGATGGAGTACTCTACTTCGTCTACTTCGATAAACGAATTTTCATAGGAGGCAACTTGAGTGGCGTCATAAGCCAATCCTGGTGAACCACTAATACCATAGTCCGGATTGGACGCCATTGGGTAGTAATATCCATCCGCAAACATATTGGCGTTTCCAGCCGAAATGGCCATGAAAATACCATTGTCAACCGCACGTTTTACCGCTTGCTGTTCCGGTGATTCTGGATCCACAGAACCAGCTGGTGAGCCAAGGCTCATATTCAATACGTCCGCTTCTAGCTTGATTGCATCATCAATTGCTTTAATATAAATGTCACCATAAGTGGATTGCATTTCCGGATCGTTACCGAAAACCTTCAATGCTAGAAGCTGTGCCTCTGGAGCCACCCCTTTAATACCACCGTTATCTTCATCCCCATTTGCTCCAACCGTTCCAGCAACGTGCATTCCATGCATGCCTGCCTCCCGGTAGATCTCACGGATTTCGTTATTTTCATCCATATAGTTGTAGCCATAAGGGACTTTTTCTGTGTAAAACTTCCCGGGTAATGCTTCATTCGAAACTTTTTCCGCTACAGATTGTTCGGTAAGTTTGGCTGTAGAATTGTCCGTCAGCACCATATCACGGTGGCTTGGATCAATACCGCTATCAATAATACCGACAACCATGCCTTCCCCTTTCACCCCATAATCGCGCCATGCTTGCTGTGCTTCAACTAATTCCTTACTGTATTTCATATCTGGTTCAGCAATTGGCCGCTCGTATTCATTTACGACATATACTGCTTTAACATCAGGAATTTCCTTAATTCCATTGATGTCTTTTTGTTTGATCTCTGCACTAAAGCCGTTGACAACGGTATCAAATTCCTGCAAATACTTCGGTTTAATTTTTTTATTTTCTATTTCACTTTTTACTGCCTTTTGTTTCGATCTTGCTTTATTATGAAGTTTCTTTTTTTCTGCTTTAGAAAAGCTTTTGAACATGACACCTTTTTTCGTAGCAATCTCAATCGGTGCCTCTTCCTTCATTTCGATAATAACACGAACTTTCTTATTTGGATCGACCGTTTCCGTCAACTTATCTGGGACAAGTTCGG
The DNA here is from genome assembly GCF_022867885.1 of Lederbergia sp. NSJ-179. GTDB lineage: Bacteria > Bacillota > Bacilli > Bacillales > Bacillaceae_C > Lederbergia. The sequence continues at coordinate 106,432 of NZ_JALIFP010000011.1, forward strand.
TTCTTTTATGTAGTTCCTTGGTGACTTTTTGCGGTGTGATATCACCCATTTTGGCGAACGTGACATTACTAAATGCCATTAGAAAGATTAATAGAAAAATTCCAATACGTTTAAACATATCCTTCCCCCTTTTGTTATTTTTGCCCCTGACAGCGCTTAATTAGTGGCATCTCTACTATCCTCATATTCTAGTTCATCTCCTTCTATTCTCTTGACTTATTATTCAGACAATATAATGGTAGATAATTTGTAATTGTGTAACAAGTGTTAAAAGTACTATAACTTTATATGTATTTGCAGTATGTTCAGTAAATATCGTACTCTCTAAAATATCTGAAATGATCTGTATAAATGTTTTACAACACAATCCATTTACACTGGTTCCATACATTTGAAGAACTATTGAAAAAGTTAATCATTCGACTAATGTTCGTTTTCAAATCCACGTTGAACCTAACACACTCAAAGTACTTTAGAATACATTAGAATAAGCCAAGTTATTATGTGGTTGCTTTTCTATTTAGTTGTTAATCACTAGAAAAATGATGTGCGAACAAATTTAAGGATATTTCTGAAGGTGGAATGAAGTTGAGTATCTATTTATCTAATTATTGGTCTCTTTACAGTGACTTTATTAATCTTTTAAAAGATGTAAAATATCGGGAAATTCCTATTGCACTCATGACTAATTTTTATCAACAAATCAACGATGATCTTAAGAAAGAAATGGAACATCCTGACTTTGCCACAAGGTTAAACGATGCAAGTATCAATGAGTTAAGCCAGATTCAACCTTTTTTCGAACAGATATTATCTCCTTTAAAGAAACCATTAAAGCGCCAACCAAATGGCAAAATCCTCATTAACCAAGACTACACAAGAATTCCAGTAAATGTACTGCAAGAACATTTTAGTCCGAAACATACCATCATATTATCACGTTCTAAAAATACCGATATTCATGGAATCCCGAATGAATTCAATGGTCAGTTTAAGAAGGAAACAAATAAAATCTCTGAACAATTAATTAGTGAGGTGCGTTTTATATTTGAAAAACAAGAGGACCATCCCGCTCTTAGTCATTCCTTTTTCGTCAACACATTCTTACAAAGAATTTCTATGATTGTAGAGACATTGGAATTAGTTTTCAATTTATTTGATCAAAGACATATCGCAACAGTATTGATAGGTACAACAGAGGATATCGGTAGTCGAGCGCTGGCAGTTATTGCATCTATGAGAGGAATTCCTTGTATCTGTTTACAACATGGTCTTCTGATCGGTGAAGAAGCTTTTATTCCAATGTTTGCAAGCTATGCAGCAGTATACGGTGAATATGAAAAAAGATGGTATTTGGCAAGAGGTTTAGAAGCAGAGAGAGTCAAAGCAATAGGTCATCCCAAGTTTGACGAAATCTTTCATTCTTCCCGATTACCTAAAAATGTGTTTTTAAAGAAATATCAACTAGACCCTAATAAAATAACATTATTAATTGCAACTGGCCCTTATTTAGATCGACTTAAGTTCACAACGATGATCTCCGAGTTGGTTAAAAATAAGAATTACCAAATATTAATTAAGCCACATCCGTGGGAAATAGGTAAGAATAAAATTGATCTATATAGGGAAATAGGAAGCAAATCTAAATCAGTCCATATCATTACTGATAGAAAAGTGAATACACATGATTTGATTTTCCATTCAGATGGGGTATTAACTACGCTTTCAACCGTTGGATTAGAAAGTCTTTTATTTAATAAACCCGTTTTTATTTATTATTTCATAGAACATAATCGATATTACGACTATTATGATCGATTAAGCAAATTCATGAATCATGATCCTTTAGAATTAACTAAGGTTATTTCTTTATATTTTAATTCCCAAATAAAAACAGAATATGAGAATATAAAGAATCAATTTTTACTTGATTCATATGCAAGTAAAACATCTGGTAAAGAACTTTCCAATTTGATTTTTCAATTATCTGGTGTAAGGACAAAACAATTGGAATTTGAGCAGAAAAGCCCATCCTATTAAGCTAAAAAAATATGGGGTTGATATAGTGGAACTTGCTTTAGGTACAGTCCAATTAGGAATGAAATATGGTATCCAAGGAAATGAACAGCCTGATGTAGAGCATGCATTGAATATTTTGAATGAAGCATATGCTTCTGGTATTCGAACATTGGATACATCATCTGTATATGGTACAGCGGAAGATGTATTGAATCAATTTCTTCATCAACCACATATCAATAAAGATCGAGTTCATGTCATAACAAAATTTAATGGCAATGTTGAAAATATAGAACAAGCAATATATTCGAGTTTATCTAGACTTGGGATTCGTTCGTTAGATGGTTATCTGCTCCATGATGCAGACCAGGTATTTAACCTTCATGCAATCAATTCCCTCGCTGAGTTAAAAAAAAACAACTAACTAAAAAAGTGGGTGTATCCGTATATACACCGACACAAGCATTAAAAGCATTGGAATATAAAGAGATTGATATCATTCAAGTACCGTATAATATTTTGGATAGACGGCTTGATCAGTGTGGATTTTTTCAAAGAACAAAAAAAGAAGGCGTCACTGTCTTTGCGCGTAGTGTCCTATTACAAGGATTGTTAACAATGAATGTGAACGAACTTCCCCCACAATTACAGGCAGCCAAACCGCTTTTAAATGATTTTGAAAATCTCTGTAAAAAAGCAAATGCTACACGATTAGAGGCAGCTATCAGCTTCGTACATGCACATGAGGGTATTGATTTTGGAATCATTGGGGTCAATACTTTACAGCAACTCAATCAAATTTTAAACATTTTCAAGAAAAAAAGAAATGATCGTCTGATTGATCAATTGGCCAATCACTTTAATCATGTGGACGAAAAAGTGATAAATCCGACACGATGGAATAAATAAATAGGGAGATGAATAGATGATCGCTCTAATACCAGCTAGGGGAGGATCAAAAGGTATCCCAAGAAAAAATATAAAAAATCTAAACGGCTCTCCCCTTATAAGTTATACGATAAAGGCAGCTTTGGAAGCAGGTTGTTTTTCCCGAGTAATTGTATCGACTGATAGTCAAGAAATAGCTGATGTGGCTAAACAATTCGGTGCTGAAATTCCCTTTTTACGCCCTCACGATTTAGCTACTGATTCAGCTTTGGCGATAGATACTTATTTATATACAATGAATCGTTTACGGAAAGAAGGATCCAAAGATACCGATATTTTTACCGTATTACTCCCAACAACTCCGTTACGAACGGTGAAAAATATTCAAGAAGCTATCTTACTGTTCCATGAACATGAGCCATCTTCACTCGTTTCCGTTACGAAAGCACCGATACCATTAGATTGGTATATGGTTAAAGATAATGAAAACATTTTACAAAAAGTGATAATCAATGACTCTGAAAAACTAAAAAATAGACAAGATGAACGCGATTATTTTATCCCTAATGGGGCCATTTACATTTTACGCAGCAAACTATTAGAAACAACAGGTAATTATTATTTTGAAAATACGATAGGATATGAAATGAAACCTGAAGAATCGATTGACATTGATACCCCCTTTGAGTTCTTTATGGCAGAATGCATCTTAAAAGAAAGGTTCAATTTGTATGAGTGTTCCTGACTATCATTCAAAATATAGGGATTTTCCATACCACAATAAAAGCCTGAAAATCGGTATGGTCGGTATGACTGAAGGCAATGGTCACCCTTACTCATGGAGTGCAATCTTTAATGGATACAACCCTGAAGAAATGAAGTACAACCCCTTTCCTTCCATTTATTTCTATTTAGAACAGCAACCTGAAAGCACTTTTGGTATTCCTGGAGCAAAAGTGACCCATGTATTTTGCGATAAAAAAAATGACGCAGAAAATATCCAGCGTTGCAGTCTGGTCGACCATGTCGTTCGTCAACCTGAAGATATGATTGGAAGCGTCGATGCAGTCATTATAGCAACAGATATCGGTTCAGAACATGTAGATCGCTGTAAACCGTTTATTGAAGCAGGCGTACCTTTATTTATTGATAAACCCCTCGTCGATCATATGAATGATTTAAATACATTTTATAAGTGGAAGAAAGCCGAAGGTCGATTTATTTCCTCAAGCAGTATGCGTTATTCAAAAGAAATCGAGCCTTATTATCAATCTGCATATGAATTAGGAAACCTGCGATATATCGGTGCTTATAGCCCCCAAAAATGGGAAACATATGGTATCCATTGCTTAGAGGCCATATACCCCATTTTGGGTCCAGGTTTTCTATCCATTCAAAATACTGGAACAAAGGAACGTAATTTTATTCATCTGATCCATCAATCTGGATGTGATGTAAATATTGTCGTGTCCAATGATATGTATAGTGCGTTTGGCAATATAGTTCTCATGGGAACTTCATCTGCTGTTACGATTCATATGAAGGATCATTTTTATGCTTTTAAAAAACAGCTTCAGTTATTTGTACATTATCTTCGTACTGGTGTAGAGCCTATTCCTTTTAATGAAACGATAGAATTAATGAAGTTGGTCATTGGGGGTATACAAAGCCGAGATGAAGGTGGACGAAGGATTATGTTAGATGAGATGAATATATGAAATAACAAGAATCAATTTCATAATAAGGATTTCAGTGTTAAAACCCGAACAATGTTGATTAACGCTCCAGGCAGACGCTTTTCGCGCAAATCAACTAAATTCAAAATATAGATTGGTTATCAATGTGATTTTCCTGGATCTTAATATTCGTATAATTCACTATAAAAGTGTCATGAAATGCTCCACATTATAATTAGACAATATATAGATGCAAAATAAAACATACACCGGGAATATAGTAACCTCGTGTAATTTTAGAAATGAGGCATCGCTTATGGGAAAGCACTACAGAATAGCAATCATTGGTTTAGGTTCCATCGGTCGACGGCATTTAAAAAATATGGTGAATGTTTTAACCGAACGAGGGGCCACATTTTCCATTGACATAATAAGAAGTAACAAGGGAAAAGAGTTGGAATCTGATATATCCCCGATGATTAACCAAATCTATTATTCACATAAATTAGTTCCCAGTAACTATGACGTGATATTTATAACAAATCCAACTCATCAGCACTATCAAACGATACAGATTTATGCAGATAAAACTAAACATATGTTTATTGAGAAGCCTGTTTTCGACCAGCCTCATATGAACGTAGATTCCCTTGGATTAAAGCGTGATCATATTTACTATGTAGCTTGTCCACTTAGATATTCTGAAATTATTCAATATCTCAAGGAAAACCTTGACATCGAACATGTTTATAGCGCCAGAGTGATTTGCTCTAGCTATCTGCCTGATTGGAGACCAGATGTTGATTATAGAAAAATTTACAGTGCTCACAAAGACCAAGGTGGCGGTGTAGCATTAGATATGATACACGAATGGGATTATTTATGTTATCTCTTTGGTTACCCTAAAAAAGTATTAAATATTAAAGGTAAATTTTCAAATTTAGAAATTAATAGCGAGGATATTTCCCTTTATATCGCAGAGTATTCAAAAATGACTACAGAAGTCCATTTAGACTATTTTGGTCGACATCCACTGAGAGAAATACAGATATTCATGGAAGATGAAGTGATTATAGGAGACTTCATAAAAAATGAATTGCGATTTTTAAAGAAAGATACAGTTCACAAATTCAAACAACAGACCAATGATATATATCATAAAGAAATGGACCACTTTTTTGATATGATCGAAAATAAAGCAACCAATTTTAATAACGTAACAGATGCCGTTAATACTTTAAGAGTTGTAAATGGGGTTGTAGAATGATTGTGAAGAGAGAAGACTATCAGTAGCAGATTCCCGAAAGGGTTAAAGAATTTGTGTCAATTCTCTGCCCCTACAAAGATATTGACCAATTGATTAATCTAATACTACTTTATCGTAAATCGTTTATCAAAAAAATAAATAGGCAACTCCTGCTGTGTTAGTTGCCTACTCTTTATAGTTTTTCGATAAAATTTCGACGTGGCTTAAATAGTGACCGCAGATCATTTAAAGACGTAGTGGTGAAAATGTTTATTTTTTGTAAGTTAAGGAGATGTCAGCAAGCACAGGGAAATGATCACTTGGAAATTGTCCATTCTTCTGGTAGTTAACGATTTTAATTTCATTAGTCGTTAGGTTTCCTTTCCCGAGAATCCAGTCAATACGCTTGTTAGGTCCGTTACCAGTAGGATCCTTAAAATTATTAAATGTTCCAAAGTCTTCATTAGTTCTTGTCTTAGCGGCTTCCCATAAATCAACAAATTCTCCATCAGTTGTTAAAGTTTGATGTGGAAGACTATTTGGCGCAGCATTAAAGTCGCCTGTTAAAATTACCGGTAGCTTTGGATCAAATTGTTTTGTTACTTTAAGAATTAATTCTGCACTTTTTTCTCTTGCATTGGCCGATCGATGATCAAAGTGTGTATTAACGAAATAGAACGGTTTGTTGCTTTTTTTATCAAGGAACTTTGCCCAAGTAACCATTCTCGGATTATTATTTCCCCATGTTTTTGAACCAACCACTTCTGGTGTGTCTGACAACCAAAAATAGTCATACTCCAGTATGTTGTAATTATTTTTCTTATAAAAAATAGCGGAGTGTTTTCCATGAGTTCCGCCAATCAAATTATATTCGGGTAAAGTATTTCTTAAATCTTGCAGTTGCTTATTTAATAATTCTTGTGTCCCAATGATATCAGGCTTCTCCATGCTAATTAGTTTTCTAATGGCAGGTACCCTTTCATTCCAAGTGTGGGGGGAGGAATCCTTATTATTTTTGTATCTTAGATTAAAGGTCATCGCCTTTACATTTACCAATGTCGATTGATTTTTGTTTTCTGCTGCAAAACCTATAGAAGGTAACAAACCATTTAGGATAACAAATAAACCTGTTACCACAAACAATAGAAGTTTCAATATTTTCTTCAATTTCATTCCTCCTCGTTAAATTATATGACCGGAAGAAAACGTGCAAAAGTATTTTTCTCCATAAATGATTGTCAAACATGGAATAGCTAACGTACTAAATTGATAAAACTTTCTTTTTTCTATCCATAGCACGCCCACATAATCAAATTTATCCTTTATTATCTCTTTTGTTCAGATGTCTTATTCAATTAAATGTCCCATAAACACGACTTCAAAGTTATGTATAATTATTAGTTATTATAGGGTTTGCTTTTGAAAAATGATTATGTATTTCTAGGAGATTTTCTGTCAGGTACTTTAATCTTAGTTGAAGTCGCTGGGGATTTGTTGTTTTTTAATGTAAACCTATTATTTCATACACCAGAAAGTGTCAAAACAAGTATCTCCAAAAGTTTTAGTTGAGATTGCTAATTCATTTAGATGATAAATAGCTAATATAAATAAAAACACCTAATCACAAAGAAAGAATCCATTTTGAATTATCTTTTTTCAAAATGGATTCTTTTTATTTACTATAGGATGCAGATTTGAATAAAATTTTTAATCAAGCTTTATTCCAAAGCTACATCTTTTTTTGTTTTGGAAAGGTTCAGCTACCTTTTCGGCACCTAAAATGATGTTTTCACCTTTAAAACCCTGATATATAAGAGTTTTCAAGGCTAAATTACATCATGCCGCCCATTCCACCCATGCCGCCGCCCATGTCAGGCATTGCTGCTCCACCGGCATTTTCTTCAGGCTTATCAGCAACAACGGCTTCTGTTGTTAGCAACATGGCAGCAACGGATGCTGCGTTTTGAAGGGCAGAACGAGTTACTTTTGTTGGGTCAACGATTCCTGCATCGATCATGTTTTCCCATGTGTTTGTAGCGGCGTTGAAGCCGATACCTGTTTCTTCTCTTTTTAGACGTTCTACGACAACGGAGCCTTCAAGGCCAGCGTTTTGGGCAATTTGACGAACAGGTTCTTCTAGGGAGCGGAGAACAATTCGGATACCTGTTGCTACATCGCCTTCCTCTTTAAGCTCTGCGACTTTCTTATAGACATTGATGAAAGCTGTACCACCACCGGATACGATGCCTTCTTCAACGGCAGCACGAGTCGCATTCAAGGCGTCTTCGATACGTAGTTTACGCTCTTTCAATTCTGTTTCAGTTGCAGCACCGACTTTGATCACGGCTACACCGCCAGCTAATTTCGCTAAGCGTTCTTGTAGTTTTTCTTTATCAAAGTCAGAAGTTGTTTCTTCGATTTGGGCACGGATTTGGTTCACACGTGCAGCAATTTCAGCGGAATCTCCATTTCCTTCCACAATGGTTGTGTTTTCTTTTGTGACGACTACTTTAGAAGCACGTCCAAGTGATTCAATGGAAGCCGATTTTAGATCAAGACCAAGGTCTTCTGTAATCACTTGACCACCTGTTAGGATGGAAATATCCTCCAGCATAGCTTTACGACGGTCACCAAAGCCAGGAGCTTTTACAGCCACAACATTGAAAGTTCCACGAAGTTTGTTTAAGACAAGAGTAGCTAGGGCTTCTCCTTCTACATCTTCCGCAATCATCAATAATGGTTTACCTTGTTGTACGACTTGTTCAAGGACTGGAAGGATTTCTTGGATGTTTGAGATCTTTTTATCTGTAATGAGAATATATGGATCATCCAAAACGGCTTCCATTTTATCGGAATCTGTTACCATGTATGGTGAAGCATAGCCACGATCGAATTCCATTCCTTCTACAACATCAAGCTCTGTTGCAAAGCCTTTGGATTCTTCAATAGTAATGACACCATCATTTCCAACGCGTTCCATTGATTCTGCAATGAGTTGCCCCACTTCTTCATCACCAGAAGAAACAGACGCAACTTGTGCAATCGATTCTTTATCTTCAATTTGTTTAGAAATAGCACGTAGTTCTTCAATAGCCGTCGCCACTGCTTTTTCTATTCCTTTTTTCACGCCAACAGGATTGGCACCTGCTGTCACATTTTTCAATCCTTCTCGAATCATAGATTGAGCTAGAACTGTAGCGGTCGTTGTACCATCACCAGCTACATCATTCGTTTTGCTTGCTACTTCTGAAACGAGCTTTGCCCCCATGTTTTCAAAAGCATCTTCTAATTCAATTTCTTTCGCAATCGTTACACCATCATTTGTAATAAGTGGAGAACCATATTTTTTCTCAAGAACAACATTACGTCCTTTTGGTCCTAATGTTACTTTTACAGCATCTGCTAATTGATCGACACCACGAAGCAGCGCGCGGCGTGCATCTTCTGAAAATCTTATATCTTTTGCCATAATCGAATGACCTCCTTGTAAAATGTAATATTTTTAACCAATTACTGCTAATATGTCAGATTCGCGTAAAATCAAGTATTCTGTTCCTTGGTATTTCACTTCTGTTCCAGCATATTTTGAGAAAATAATGCGGTCACCTTCAGAGACTTCAAGAGCGACTTGCTCACCGCTATCTAGTACTCGGCCTGATCCTACAGCAATTACTTTCCCTTCTTGTGGTTTTTCCTTTGCTGTTTCCGGAAGGACAATACCGCTTGCTGTTTTTTCTTCCGATTCTACCAGTTCAATAATAACGCGATCACCTAATGGTTTTAACAAGTGAAACAACCTCCTTAAATATATGTAGTAGATTTATTAGCACTCTAACGTGGTGAGTGCTAACTCAGTTATTATAATAATGAATTCGAATCTATTTTGCAAGTATAAAGTGATTTTTTCTAAAAAAAATCTTTTTCCGTTTTTCTACATTATATGCCAAAGTCTACCTGCATAAGATTACCCAATTTTGCCATACTTTATGACTAAAATAGGGAGAAAGTCTTTTAAATTGAATGCGGTATCGTTTATTAGTAAAATGAAATAGATGCTTTGAAGGTCATTCAAAAAGTCTAAAAAAATAGCTGTCGAATTTCTTCAGCATTTCCTGCTTGTTTCTTGGATATGATTAAGGATGGAGCTTTCTTTACATCGTCCACATTTTAGACAACGACTAGGACTAGTAGGGTGTATATCTTAGAAATTTTTGAAATGTACTGTAATGATTATTCTGACATAGAATCAACCGATGATCTTCTATCCGTTGCCTTCTATTTTGGATCATGATAAGAAGGGACTTTTCGTATGAACAAAAAATACTTATATATTGTGATTACTTTCTTGGCCATGCATTTATCTGCCTTCATTGGCGTGCCACTCTTATTATTTTTGGGGGTCCTCGTCTTTGACATCCCACAGAATACCATGGTTATTTGGTCAACAAGTATTTGGACTGTACTAAGCTTTATACTAGGGTTGATCGTTGTGCTACTTATTTTAAGAAAAGCAGAGCCCTATACAAAAGTGGAAAAACAAACTCCACTCCCCTTGAACCTATCGATTCTCTGGGCAATAGGTGGAATTTTCATTGCTTTAGTTGCTCAAATGGCTGCAGCAGGAATTGAATATTTAATCGGAATTGAACCTGGATCAGAGAATACCAAGCAAATTATCGATTTGATTGAGAAAATGCCGATTGTGATCCTAGCTAGTTCCATTATCGGACCGATACTGGAAGAAATTGTCTTTAGAAAAGTCATTTTTGGGGTTTTATATAATCGGTTTTCTTTCTGGGTTTCCGCCCTTCTTAGTTCACTTGCTTTTTCAATTGCCCATATGGAACCGACACATCTCATTTTATACGCGGCTATGGGCTTTACCTTTTCCTTTTTATATGTCAAAACGAAAAGAATCATTGTGCCGATTCTTTCTCACATGATGATGAATACGTTTGTGACGATTAATGCGTTTTTTCTGGATCCAGAAGATTTAAATAAAGTTCCCGAACAAGTGCAAGGGTTGATTGGGGGAATCTTTTGATGAGGTCGCCGTTTTTTTCAGGTGTGATCTATATCGTTTTAGGGATCACCTTTACGATTTTTGCGATTCAACAAGTGATCATTGATGACTGGGGCTTTCTTGTTTATGCCTTACTCATTTTCGCTACCTTTGATATTGGCGCAGGCTTCCGTTTAATCGGACTGCATTTTCGTTTAAAACACAATAAAAAAAAATAAGCAGGGTACCTAAAAGGCTACCCTGTTTATTTTTGCTCCAGTTCCGCTTCCTTCTGCGCTTTCTGTGCCTTTCTATATCCAATCTTAGAAATCCAAACACTAATTTCATAAAGGATCAGCAAGGGAACAGTGACCATCATATGAGAGATCACGTCTGGTGGTGTAATAAATGCTGCAATCACCAGCAAAACAAAATATGCGTATTTGCGAATTTTTGACAAGTATTGCGGGGTAATGATCCCCAGCCTTGTTAAAAATAAAAGCACGACCGGCAATTGAAAGAGCAAGCCAAACGGGATCGTAATTTGAAATAAAAATTGAAAATATTCATTGATGCCAATCGTCGTTTGAATCCCCATATTTCCGGATAACTCGAACATAAATTTAATCACAAACGGAAATAAAATAAAATACGAAAAGGAAATTCCGGCTAAAAATAACAAAACCGAAACCGGAATATAACTAAGGGTGACTTTCCTCTCCTTCGCCAATAGACCTGGACTAATAAAAGCCCAAAGCTGATATAAAATAACAGGCGAAGTCAGAATAATTCCAATCAGAAAAGTCATTTGCATATATACCTTGAATGGATCTGTTGGTTTAAAAGCATTCATCGTTAAGTCCTGCACAGCGCTAGCATTCTGCAAAAAGCGAATGATTGGCTGCGAGAGAAAAAAACCGATTAACGTTGCCAACACGAAGAAAACGACTATAATGACCAGCCGTTTTCTCAATTCTTCTATATGTTCTAGAATGCTCATATTATCATTCTGACTCATCACAATTTTTCATCCCATCAACGGTCGGCGTCTTTCTTGTCCTTGTCTTCATCATCAGCTAAACCTTTTGTAGCATTTTTGAATTCTCGTAACGTATTGCCTGCAGCTTTCCCAAGCTCAGGTAGTTTTTTCGGGCCAAATATTAAGACTGCAACAAGTGCGATGATGAGTAAACTTCCTCCTCCTACACCCATTTGCGCCCACCTCCTTTAATAGTATTCATTTTAACCGATTTCTCGTCAATTATCTATCCTTCGACTCGACTTCTTGTGAATTTTCCGTGTCAGGATTCGGATAATTTTTCAAAAAGTAAATAAGTGACTGTAATTCTACAGCGAGATCAATATGATGAACACGGATAGATGGAGGAACAGAAAGTCTTGCAGGTGTAAAATTTAATATCCCTCTAACACTTGTCTTTTCCAGCCTATCTGTCACTTGTTGGGCCACCTGAGCCGGTACCGTCAAAATGATGGCGCTGACAGATTCCTTATTTAAACAATCCTCAAGCTCGGCCAAATCATATACTGGCACATCACTGACCGTTGTCCCGATTTTTTTCGGATCAACTTCAAAAGCCATCGCTATTTTTGTATTATTGTTTTTAAGGAAGTTATAATTTAGAAAAGCTGTACCAAGATTCCCCACTCCGACTAACGCAACCTTGGTTAATTCATCCTGATCTAAAGTTTTCGCAAAAAAGTTTAATAAATAGTTGACATTATATCCGTAACCCTTTTTTCCAAGTGCTCCGAAATAAGAGAAGTCTCTACGAATCGTCGCAGAATCCACTTTAACAGCTTCACTTAGCTGGGCTGAGGAGACGCGTTGTTTTCCAGATGCGTGTAAATTTTTAATAAAACGATAATAAAGGGGCAAACGCTTCGCTGTTGCCTGCGGAATTTTCATGGATTCCTCGTTCATTTTTTGACCTCCTTAACGATATTCGTTTGATCTTCTATAATCATGACCTGAAGTTCCCCCTGTTTTTTCAATCAGGAAGGTTTTCCCGATAATCAAGCCTTTATCAACCGCTTTGCACATATCGTAAACGGTAAGAGCTGCAACGGAAGCTGCTGTCAGTGCTTCCATTTCGCCCCCTGTATCTCCCTTTGTTTTCACTGTAGATTGAATCGTTAGGATCCATTTATCTCCCGCTTGTGACCAATGAAAAGAAAGATCGATCCCTTTTAAAGGAATTGGATGACACATTGGAATAATGTCCCATGTCTTTTTAGCCGCCATAATTCCTGCTACTTGTGCGACTGCAAGCACATCCCCTTTTTTCATTTGATTGTTGGTGATTTGTTCATGAAGTTGTTGACTCACTTCAATACTTGAATGGGCAATTGCCGTACGTATGGTTGCAGGTTTTTCACTAACATCCACCATTTTCGCTCTGCCTTCTTCATTCAAATGTGTTAATTTTTTCACGTATCACACCTCTTTTCTATCATACACTATTTTTCCTGAACTGTCTTTTTCAACATTCGCCTCTTCAGCAAAGATTGCTCCTATCGAGCGAATTATTGTAAACTGTAGGTAGGAGTGAAGTATGATGATGTTATTACAATTACAACAAATTACAAAATATTTTGGTGCAGAATGCATATTAGCAAATATAAAATTAGAAGTAAAAACACGAGATCGCATTGCACTTGTTGGCCGCAATGGAGCTGGGAAATCGACTCTTTTAAAAATTATTGCCTCTCAACTTTCCTATGATTCAGGACAGATTGTACGGCCAAAAGGGGTTACCATTGGCTATTTAGCACAAAATACAGGTCTAGAATCTAATCGAGTCATCTGGGAAGAAATGCTAACTGTCTTTGATCATGTTCGAAAGATGGAAAAGGACATTCGGCAGCTTGAAGTAAAAATGGCGGATCCTGCTCATTACGAGAACGAATCACTTTTTCATGAATATGATACACTTCAGGAAAAATTTAAGGCAGTTGGTGGTTATCAATATGAATCTGATATCCGCTCCGTTCTTCACGGCATGCGCTATTATGAGCAGGATTATCAAACGAAAATTTCCAATTTAAGTGGTGGGCAAAAAACGCGATTAGCTTTGGCTAAGCTTTTGCTTACAAAACCAGATATTTTGATTTTAGATGAGCCGACCAACCATCTTGATATTGAAACATTATCTTGGTTGGAACAATATTTACAAGGTTATGAAGGGGCGATTTTAATTGTCTCCCATGACCGCTATTTTCTTGATAAGGTAGTCAATCAAGTTTATGAGCTATCCAGACATGAAATGACAAAGTATCATGGCAATTACAGTCATTATCTAAAGGAAAAAGCGGAGGCTTATGAACGTGATTTAAAACGTTATGAAAAACAACAGGATGAAATCGGGAAAATGCAGGATTTTATTCAACGTAATTTAGCGCGTGCTTCCACAACGAAAAGGGCGCAAAGTCGGCGAAAACAATTAGAAAAAATGCAGGTGATGGATCGCCCGACAGGTGGTGAACAATCGGCCACTTTCTCCTTTGAGATCGAGAGACAAAGTGGAAATGATGTCATTCAAGTAAAGGAGGCTGTGATTGGTTACAACGGACAAGCTCTTGCAAAAAACATCCATTTCAACATCATGCGTCATGATAGTATCGCCTTAGTCGGACCGAATGGAATTGGAAAATCAACCTTATTAAAAAGTCTAATTCGAAAGCTCCCCCTTCTATCAGGCAAAATCGAATATGGAGCAAATGTCGCAATGGGTTATTATGACCAAGAACAGGCAGAATTATCATCGAATAAAACGGTTTTGCAGGAACTATGGGATCATTATCCCTTAAAAGAGGAGAAAGAAATCCGTACAGTACTTGGGAACTTTTTATTTAGTGGGGATGATGTCCAAAAAATTGTTTCTACATTAAGTGGTGGAGAGAAAGCTCGGCTTGCCCTCGCGATCCTCATGCTAGAAAAAGCCAATGTCTTAATCCTCGATGAACCGACCAATCATCTTGATTTAGATAGCAAGGAAGTATTGGAAAATGCGCTTGTGGATTATCCGGGAACTTTGCTATTTGTCTCCCATGATCGTTATTTTATCAACAGGATCGCGACAAAGGTGATCGAGTTATCCACAGAAGGAACAATCGAGTATTTAGGAGATTATGATTATTATGTGGGTAAAAAGCAAGAAATGAAAGAATTGGCGGAGCTGGAGGAAAATCAGCAGAAAAATATGACCGCAACCCCTAATCAATCGAAAAAACGCTCCTTTCAGGAAGAAAAGGAATTGAAAAAGCTTGAGCGGCAAAGAAAAAGAAGAGTAGAGGAAATCGAGCAACAGCTACAGGAAAAAGAAGAAAGAGTGGCGGAGCTTGAAGAACAATTATGTATGCCGGAAGTGTTTGAAGACTATGAACAGGTGCTTTCCATCAACAATGAAATCGAGACTTTGAAAGAAGAGATTGACGAGTTGTTAGAAGAGTGGACAGAACTCGCAGAACTGATTCAATAGCATCCTTGTAGGGGTGCTATTTCTTTGTTGTGAATCATTGCACACTTTTATGAGCCTTTAAAGTTATTCTATGGGCGAGCGAAATTGAAATTTTAACTCATCGGGATATACACATACTTATACACATAATTAACATAGTTATACAGGCTCTCTTATAAGTTTTACACATTATCCACAATTATCGGTCTACTTATCCACAAAATGTGCATATCCTTGTTTTATAAGACAATTTTTACCTTCCAATAAAATTACTCACAATTTTATCCACAGCCTTTCTCAAAGAATTGTATTCAAATCAGAACAATTCTATCTTTTAGGAAATCGCCTTCAGGGAAAAAGGTGAATATTTGCGAATACCCCTTTACAAATATTCACCTACTATTGGTGCACCCTTTTCACATTGATTGATTATATTTCTAGGGATCGGAATAGGATCAAGATCAATCTTCAATCTTTCCAGCACTTTTTTATCAATAGGATGCAGGGAATGATTCGCCATCAACCAATAGTGGATGTGATTTTTATATACCCTGTTTTCTAGTAAAGGAACCGAAAAATGAGCATCAATATCAGGACCAGATGGGATATTGTTTAAAAGCTTCGAATCCACTTTAATCACTTCCTTGCGATGAAAGTGAAATTTCTTCCATACGAGGGAGCTGATAATCTTTCTCCTTTGTTTCTGTTCCAAATAAAAGACATCTCCCTCTTCATCTTGATAGAGCCGATAGGGGGGAAGGTGAGATGTATGAGCAATCGGTATACCTTCCTCCAGTCGATAAAGCAATGGATCTGGAACATCGACAATCTTTTTCAGATCATATTTAAAAAATGAAAACATCGCTGGGATCAGATGTCGCCTTTTTCCTTCGTCAATGAGATAGATTTCCTCCCCCGTTCCCTTTACCAACATGCCATCCGGAATCGTGGCAGGGAGATAACGAAATAAAGATTGGACGGAGTACGGCGTTTTATACGTTATATCCAATACTTTTGTCAGTGGATAAAAGGGTTGAAAAGCATTCAGGCGTTGCCAGAATACGGCATCCCCCCGGCACCAGTGAAGTGGATCGTCATCCCAATATCCGCCGAATTTCTCCCAAACCTGATCAAGTATTTTTCGTGTATGCATGACAGAACAATGATCGACTCGATCCGCTGCATCTGATTGTATGTCTACTGCCTCTCTTGTGAATTGCCTTAGACAAGTCATTTGCTCATTTACTACTTGGATTTGTTGGGAAGAATAAACAATATCAATCGCAGAATTCTCCTCTAGGAAAGCAACCATTTCGCTTAAACGGGTTGGCATATAAACCGTATCATCCGTTAAATAGGTGAGATAGTTTCCTTTTGTAAGGGGGATGGCTTCATTGATCAGGGAGGCATATCTTGTCGTTTGATAACGTTCCTTCTGTTCAACCAAACTATTGCGATACATAATTCGCGGATCATCTACGTATTGCTGAATGGTTTGAACCGTTTCTTCATTGGAATGATCGTCCATAATCCATAATTCCCACTCATACATCGTTTGTTGCTGTACACTCTCAATCGCTTTTGCGAGAAGCTGTGGCTTATTATAGCTCGTGAGGATGATCGATACTTTTGGCTCCATCCATCACACTCCCCTTTTAAATTAACGATTTTTTGTTTCCCAATCAAAGCCAATCTGAGGATCATTCCAAGGAATTCTTTTTTCATCTGGCTGCTGGCGATTATAGGATTCCGTAGTAAAATAAATAATCGTAGCAGGCTCATTCCCTAAAACTCGATACCCATGCGCAACACCCTTTGGAATGAGCAAAAGGATCGGATTTTCCACCCCCATATAAAACACATTCGTTTGCCCTTTTGTAGGAGATTCCCCGCGCAGATCATGCAATACAACTTGTGCATGACCAGCAGGAAAAAACCAAAGATCATCTTGCTTTTCATGATAATGGAACGCTTTGATCACCCCTGGATAACTCATTGACCATGATGCTTGACCAAATCGCTCTAATAGCTGCTCGTCATCTCGCACTAATTCAGCAAAAAAGCCACGGTCATCACAATGCTTCACAATTTTCTTAACGCTCACACCATCAATCATATTCATACTCCTCCTTTTCAAGAAATTTTTGTAAGGCCGCTTGCCAATGTCTCATTTGAATGCCTTCTTTTTCAATTGATGCTGTGCTTAATACAGAAAAAGCCGGCCTTTGCGCGACCACTCCATAATCTTTCGTCGATATTGGCTTGACAAGTGCAGGATTATATCCTGCCATAGACAGAATCGATTGGGCGAAGGTAAACCAACTGCATGATCCAGTATTGGATATATGGTAAAGGCCAAATTTTTTTCCAATTAGCTGTTTAATGGCAATCGCAAGGTCTTTCGTATACGTTGGGGATCCCATTTGATCATTCACAACAAAAAATTCTCTGTCTTTTTTGGCTAAATGAAGCATCGTTTTTACAAAGTTTTCCCCATTCTGTCCATATAGCCATGCTGTCCGCACAATATAGCATTCTTTTAACACCAATTGAACAAGCCGCTCCCCAAGTAATTTACTTTTTCCATAAATGGATAAAGGATCTGGTGCATCATTCACTGTATATGGCTCTTTTTTCTTGCCATTAAAAATAAAATCTGTGCTTATATAGACCATAGCAGCACCCACTTCTTTCGCTGCTTTCGCCACATAATAGGCTCCAAAACTATTCACTTCAAAAGCTTTTTTTCGATTGGATTCACAATCATCGACAGCGGTATAGGCAGCCGCATGAATGACTAAGTTTGGTTTTACACTCCGCACCGCTTCATTCACTTTATTCTCATCCGTAATATCGAGCTCCGCTTTACTAAATGGGATTAGTTCAAAACGTGTATCCGCACCTAATATCTTGATTAAATCATTTCCTAATTGTCCTTTCGCACCTGTGATAAGGATTTTCATTTATGATCCCTCTTGTTTTCCTTGACCTTTTCTTGATACCATTCAATCGTTCGCTTAAGCCCCTCGGCAAAATCGACACGAGGTTGCCAATGCAGTTCCCTTTTAATTTTTTCATAATTGATGGAATATCTGCGGTCATGACCTAATCGATCTTCTGTATGCTTAATCCGCTTTCGATTGGCTCCAAGATAGTCGACGATCTGTTGTACAACCTCTAGGTTGGTTTGCTCCTGCCCTCCACCAATATTGTAGACCGAGCCTATCTTTCCATTTTCAAGTACAGCATGAATAGCGCGACAATGGTCCTCCACAAATAACCAATCGCGAATTTGCCCCCCATCTCCGTATATCGGGATGTCTTTACCGGTCAAAGCCGATGTAATCACTTTAGGGATAAATTTCTCTACATGCTGGAAGGGGCCATAATTATTACTACAGCGTGTGATGATGACAGGCAGCTTGAAGGTGTTATAATAAGCTTGCGCAAGTAAATCTGCCCCAGCTTTACTTGCGGAGTACGGATTATTAGGTGAGAGTGGGGTTTTTTCGGTAAAGGGGGCTTCCTTTTCCTTTAAACTTCCATACACTTCATCTGTTGAAATTTGAATCATTTTTTTAGCTTTGCCATCCCGCACTGCATTCAGAAGGTTTAACGTTCCCATAATATTTGTTTCGATAAAAGGAGCCGCATATTGAATACTGCGATCAACATGAGATTCGGCCGCAAAATGAATAATCGCCTCATATTTCTTATAAAAAATGCTCTTTAATTGTTCTTGATCGGTAATATCCCCATGAATAAAACGGTAACGGTCTGTATTGTGAAAGGCATCTTTCATAAATGGATGACTGGCATAGGTAAGTGCGTCGATATTGGTAACGGAATAATCTGTGTGATTGATTAAATAGTAGATAAAATTCGCTCCAATAAATCCAGCTCCCCCGGTTACTAATAGCTCTTTTTTCATCTCGCACCCTCCCTCCTCAATTGTTCATGAATCAGTTGATTCGCTAAGAAAAGGGATTCATGTGTACCTGCATCCACCCACCAACCTGGCAGGCGATCATAGTGTAAACTCGATTTTTGAATATACATATTATTTACGTCTGTGATCTCTAATTCTCCTCGATCTGATGGCGAAAGGTTTTGTATATATTCGAACACCTCAGGACCATACATATAAATGCCAGTCACGATATAATTAGAAATAAATGCTTTTGGTTTTTCAATAATAGAGGTAATGCATTGGTCACGCTCATTTAATTTGGCGACTCCAAATCGATGCGGGTCTTTCACTTCCTTAATCAGTACTCTTGCTCCTTTTTCCTGTTGCTGGAAAGATTGGATAAAGGGAAGCAAGGAAGCTTGAAAGATATTATCTCCCAATAGAAGAATGAACTTTTGTCCATCTATGAACTCCCGCGCATGGGCAAGACCATCAGAGATTCCCGAAGCTGTTGGTTGAATCGCATAATGCAAGGAAACCCCTAATTCCGCACCATCATCAAGCAATTTTTGAAAAGAATCGATATATTCCTCATGGGTGATCAGAAGAATGTCTTGGATGCCTGCTTCTTCTAGTTTCATAACAGACCAGTAAATCATAGGGTAAGGACCTACGGGCAAAAGATGCTTGTTCGTTATTTTCGTCATGGGCTGTAAGCGAGAACCAGTTCCACCAGCTAAAATAACTCCTTTCATGAAGACACATCCTTTCTTTTTTGTGTTGGCAAACTCCAAAAGCTGGAGTTTGCCCCGTTTTTTCCTCCCAAATGCATGAAGTGCTAAAAGGTTCCAACACTTAAGAGCTTGCTAATTGGAACATACATTGTGCCATCTGTAGTAGGATCCTTTAATACAACATAATCTGTTCCTACATGCTTAATGACCAAATTGCGTAATATTTCTCCCCCAACTAGCCGAATGACTGGGACAGGTTGTCCTGATTCTTCAATGTTTATTAATTGTTGTTGAAAGAACTTTTTATTTTTACTATCCATACAGCTACCTCCCTCCTATACCGCTCTTTATTAATTTATTAATGTACGAGAAAATAGTGTAGACAACCGTTTACTCTCTCTAAAAATGAGAAATTCACTCAGGTGGATTCATGAGGGGACATGCAAATAAAGATAGTAAAATTGTGGATTTTCTCCTCTAATAGGAAGTTGTCTTAACCACCAAGTAATTTTGACATATTGTATCATGTAATAGTTTTTCAGAGCCTCTGCGATAGCTAAGTCTATCAACATGAGCCTGTAAAAAATAAGAAAATGGGGTGAAAAAATTGAACTTTGCAGACTATATTTTCCGGCGCTTAATGGAAGGAACTGTCGTGACAGTGACAATGGATTCTGGGAATGTTATTGGACCAGTGGTTTTTATTCACTATAATCCTGTTACAGGTATTGTTGTTTTTGAAGAACAAGGAACAATATCCCCTCCAACTACTTCTATCATCAATGTCGATGTTCGTAAGATCGAATCTGTTACCTATGAACAGTCAGAGTAATGAAGATTTTATATATTTCTTCCGGATATCCAATGATTTATCATTATCTAGATAGAAATATTGAAAGAGCGCTCCATTATGCATCTCAAAAATGTATTCTCTTTCAACCGCACGAATCAATTGATCAGCTAGAGTCCATTTTAAATGAAGAAGAAGCGCCACAGTTTTCTCTCACTCTCCTTGGGGATCATTTG
This sequence comes from Lederbergia sp. NSJ-179, assembly GCF_022867885.1. Taxonomy (GTDB): domain Bacteria; phylum Bacillota; class Bacilli; order Bacillales; family Bacillaceae_C; genus Lederbergia. Next base: position 127,411 of record NZ_JALIFP010000011.1, read on the forward strand.
TCGAAACAGGCTCGTAATCTATTAAGTGATTATCATATGAAGCAAGCTGTTTGGTTGACAGAGGATCCCTTTTATATCGATCAAACTATTCAAAGGATTTTTGACGATGATTACGTGTTCACGATTGACTCAGGAGCGCAAAAAGAATATCTTTCAGCAGGTTTTTCACATGTTTATCATCTACCTTTAGGGACAGATCCTACGACATTTGCAAGAATGCAGGTAGATAACCGATATCAGAGTGATGTTTTACTGGTTGGCTATCCCTATCCTTCACGAGTTCAATTAGTTGAATTCCTCTTACGCAATGGTTCGTTTCCCATCACTGTTATCGGAAAACAATGGTATAATCGGCTAGCAAAAAAATACCGCAAACATGTGAATATAACCCTTTATGACCAATGGTTGGAACCGGAGGAGATCGCGAAATTTTATAATGGGGCAAAAATTGTTCTCAATCCTCACCGGCACTCTGGCTTCTCTTTCCAGCAAAACAGAAGAAATATTAGGAATGAAACGATTAATAATCGTACATTTGATATCGCAGCATGCGGGGCCTTTCAATTAATAGAAGAGTTACCTGATTTAAGGTTGTTTTTTTCAGAAGACGAAATGATATCCTATCAAGATCATCGAGATTGTTTAGAAAAAATCTATTTTTATTTAACGAGAGAACAAATTCGTCGACGGGTCGGAGTTCAAGTGCAAAAAAAGGTATACAATAAGCATACCTTTCAGCATAGAATTGAAACGATTATGGATATCATGGTGAATGAGTAAATGTTGAGCTGCCATTACTTTTTTTGTGAGGAAAAGAAACTGGATGAAAATCGGTAAAATGAGTCTATCCGAGCGTAAAAGGCTGCCCCGAGATCGGGGCAGCCTTTTACGATAGCAAATCCCAATGAACAGGTGTCCCTGCTGGGGCATCTCTTGCAATCTTCTTTCCTAAAAGAATATCGATATATTTAGGAGATACCCCCCTTCCTGGTCGAATCGCTCTTATATTTTCCTTCGTGAAGGTATCTCCTGCTTTCATGTCTTTCGTGATATAAAGAGATCTCCGAAATTGGAGTGATTTTTTCTCGTCCTCTGTTGGACCATAATGTACTCTTCCAATGGATTGCCATGCTCTCTCCGTTTCTATGACCAATGACTTAAATTCTTCCGGCTCCAATGAAAAGGCAGCATCGACTCCACCTTCTGCTCTTGAAAGAGTCAAATGTTTCTCAATTACAGTCGCTCCCATCACCACACTTGCGACTGCAACTCCGTTTCCTAAGGTATGGTCAGATAAGCCGACTTCACAATCAAATAGCTCCCTCATATGAGGAATGGTAATAATATTGGAATTAGTCGGTTCCGCCGGATAGGTGCTTGTGCATTTTAACAGGATTAATTCCTTACACCCCGCTGCTCTTGCCGTTTGTACCGTTTCATCTAATTCCGTAAGCGAAGCCAACCCAGTCGATATGATTAATGGTTTGCCTGTGGAAGCGACCTTCCGAATGAGGGGGAGATCATTATTTTCAAAAGAGGCGATTTTATAACAAGGAACCTGTAAGCTTTCCAAAAAATCAACCGCTGTTTCATCAAAGGGCGTACTAAATGGGACCATCCCTAATTCTTTACATCTGTCGAAGATCGGTTTATGCCACTCCCATGGTGTATGGGCCTCTCCATATAATTCATATAAGGTTTTCCCCGCCCACATATTATCAGGGTCATGGACAAAAAAATCCCCTGAATTCAAATCCAATGTCATGGTGTCAGGTGTATAGGTCTGAATTTTAAGACCATGAGCCCCTGCTTTTGCGGCTGCTTCCACAATCGCAAGCGCTCGTTCCAATGATTGATTATGATTTCCGGACATCTCCGCGATGATAAAAGGGGGATGCCCCTTTTTAGTGAACACAATTTCCTTCATATCATCCATCCTTCTATTTGTTTTAAAACGTCTTCGCGTTGTCGCTCCCAATCCTTCGAAAAAAGAGCTAACAGGAAGACATCAACAAAACGGTTTCCCTTTGGAACATGTTCTTTTAAAATCCCTTCTACATGAAAACCAAGTTTTTGATGGTAATGGATACTTTTTGGATTGATCGCCATCACTTCTGCACATAATTTTCGAATGGCTAACGTTTCAAAGATATACTCGATCGCTAAATATCCCATGATTTTACCCATACCCCTTGGTGCATCTGGCTCTCCAATATAGAATCCCCATTTAGCCGTATGATTCTTTTCGTTTATATCTATTTGAACCAGACCTAAAGGCTGCCCATCAAAATAAAAAATGTTTACTATTCTTGAAGAATTTGCCTGAATGTTGTCAAACCACTTCTGATGCTCTTCCATTTCTATCTTTTCATCATGGTACATCACTTCTCGAATAAAGCGTTGATTCCGCCAAGATAAGACTAGCTCCAAATGAGAGTGATCCATTTCTTTTAGGTAGGAACGTGCTAATAAGGTCATTTCAACACCTCCGTAATCGCTGTGACAACAGGATAGGAACGGAGCCGCTCTTTATCAATACATCGGAGAGAACGTTTGGACATTTCACGGATAAGGTGTGGGTTTCGCTGTAGATTTTCTAATGTCTTTTTCAAAGTGATTTCTAATGTACTAGAATTACTTCCTAAACTGATCGTCATCCCTCCTTTTTCAATGTTCTTCGTTAATTCCACCTGATTATCTGCTGTCACAACTGTTAAAGCGGGTAACCCCAAATAAAGACGTTCCCATGTTGTCGTTCCGCCTGCCCCAATCGCAAGATCGGCTTGATCCATTAATTTAGCCATATAGTCAATTTGACAATAATAAAAATAGCCTTCTCGGTTACGGCATCTTCTTGCTATTTGTTCTTTGTCTGGATGGGATGAACCAACTACGACATGGATGTTAGCATCAAGGAAGGATAGTTCCTGGAGAATTTCTACAGTTTTTAATGTTAAATGTTTCGGATCAGACCCACCAAAAAATACAAGCAGGTCTTTGATCTCACCCTCTCTTACACGAATTTTATCAGCCATTTGTAAAAATTCCTCTCTCAGTAAGAGATAGTCTGTGCCTAATAATAAATGACAACTTTCTGGAACTAATCCTTGATATCGAAAAGGATTCGCTTGAATATTTTGGTCGAGTAAGAGATCGCAATCATGTTTTCGATCCGCTAGATCATCGATTACCATGAGCCGATTCCCTTTCTTTCTCATCCTCTTTTCCCATTTATCGTCTAACCCATAATGATCCACCACAAGTAGATCAATCGTTTGGTCTTGTAATATGGACAAGGATTCATAAGCATCCTTTTGCCAATTTTCTCTATACCATTCATACTCATTTTCATGTTCTAAAAAGGCTATCGGGCCAAGTTTCAAAACTCGAATTTGTTGTTGTTGAATATATTGGATGAAATGCCCTTGAAGCTCTCGACAAATAAACGTTACCTGGGCATCTTGTATCGTTAAGCCTAATTGTTTGGCTAATGTTAAACAGCGCATCACATGGCCAGTTCCAATTTGTTCAGACGCATCTACCCGAAAAATAATATTCATTGAGGCCACCTACTCCTTTTTTTGTTCTACATGTTGATTGATTTCTCGCCATTCAGAATGCAAATCGAGGGTTGAAAGGATGTCTGCGGTTGTAAAATTTGGTTGAGAAGGATATAGCGATTCAATGATCTTTTTAATCAGCAAAAAATCGTCCCATGTATCCACTGTCCAGCGATGGGCACTTTCATCGATTGGATTTTCTACATTATATAGGCTAAATTGCTCGGGATGTTGATACATATAAGAAGTGACATGCTCACGGTGACCTTTTAATTTTGCTTGTTCATGACATTTTTGAAGGGCTTGATAGGAAAACACTTCCGTATCCATTCCTCTAGGAAACGTTCTTTTAATCGTATTGGAAACATAATCATATTGATTTTGATGCACGAGATAGGCATGAATCACTTTATCGATGATCTCAGGATCAATAACTGGACAATCAGAAGTTAGACGAATAATCACATCTGCCTGAAAGTGGGAAGCTGCCGCAAAATATCGAGCTAGAACATCCTTTTCAGAACCTCTAAACACGGGAACACCCATTTTCCCACATAATTTTACAATGGCGCTATCTTGTGCATTGGTTGTAGTGGCAATGACAACCCCATCCAGTTTCTTTGCCTTTGCCACCCTCTCTAGTTGATATTCTAATAAAGGTTTATTTAGAACTTCTTTGAGCACCTTTCCTGGAAGCCGTGTCGATCCCATTCTCGCTTGAATAATCGCGATCTTTTTCATTTTATGCCCTTGTTGGTTGAATATTTTTGGATGACCTTTTTTACTGCTGTGATCACATCTTGAACATCTTCATCTGTCATGGAAGGGTGCAATGGCAGTGTAATCATTTCTTCATATACTTTTTCTGCTACTGGGCAAAGCCCTTGCTGATAACCTAATTGTTGATAGTAGGGGAATAGATAGACAGGGATATAATGGACATTGACACCTATATTTTGCTTGGTCAATTCTGTGTATATAGTCTTACGATCGACAAATAATTTCTTGCTTTTGAATCGAAGAATAAACAAATGCCAACTGGATTGTCCATCGTTCCCTTGAAGGGGCAGAATCACTTCATCCATGTCCTTAAACGCCTTTTGGTACATGATGGCTATTTCTCGTCTCCTAAAAATGAACCGATCCAATTTGTTCAGTTGACTGTTCCCTAGAGCTGCCTGGATATCTGTCATCCGATAGTTAAAGCCAAGATGTTGCATTTCGTAATACCATGGCCCATGATCATTCATCAGTTTTTCTCTGTCTCGTGTAATACCATGGGAGCGAAACTGTACTAATTTCTCATAATACTCCTTATGATTTGTCGTTATCATACCGCCCTCCCCTGTTGTGATCTGTTTAACAGGATGGAAACTAAACATCGTCATATCACTAATGGAACCAACTTTTTTCCCTTTATAGGTACTTCCTAACGCATGGGCCGCATCTTCAATCACAACTAAATCATGTTCTTTCGCAATCTCGATTATCTTGTCTAGGCAAACAGGCTGACCGGTAAAATCTACCGGTATCATCGCCTTTGTCTTACTTGTTATTTTTTTCCTTACTTCCTCTGGGTCTAAATTGTATGTCTGTTCATCGATGTCGGCAAAAACAGGGTTCCCACCTTGATAGAGGACACAGTTTGCACTTGCCGCAAATGTTAACGGGGTCGTAATCACTTCATCATCCTGCTGAATGCCGGCTGCAAAGCAAGCCGCATGCAAAGCTGCTGTGCCATTTGAAAAAGCAACGGCATATTTTGCACCAACATATTCCGCGATCCTTTTTTCAAACCGATGAATTTCTGGCCCCGTAGTTAGATAATCACTTTTCAAAACATTGATCACCGCTTGAATATCCTCTTGATCAATAAATTGCCTTCCATATGGCAAAAAGGAATCTCGTACTGGTTCAATATCAGATGATTCCTTCATGAGCCTGATGCCTCCTTTTTTCCTGTAGAAGCCTTAATCCATTGTTCAGTGCGTTTAATCCCTTTTTCCAGTGAAACTTTTGGCTCCCAGTTTAAAAGCCTTCTTGCCTTTTCATAGTTACATAGTAGTTTAGGAATCTCGCTTTGTGGGTGAATATGTTCCACATGTCGGATTCGAGATGCATCCTTGGCGATTAATGAAGCTAAATCATGAATCGCAATATCACGCCCTGTTCCAGCATTTATAATTTGACCGTTCGCTTGATCCGAATAACCTGCTGTTACAACAAAGTCCGCACAATCCTCCACATACAATAAATCCCTTGTTTGTGTCCCATCTCCGTATATGTTTAAGCTTTTACCAGCCAACTGATGATGAATAAAGATCGCCACCACTCCACCCTCTCCACCTGTTTTTTGAAAAGGACCATAAGTATTAAAGGGGCGAACAACGACAACAGGTAATCCGTAGGCATGATAATAGGATAACACCATATTTTCAGCAGCAATTTTTGCACCTGCATAAGGGGATGCTGGTTTAATCGGATCTAATTCACTAATTCCCTTTTCACTTTGGGCTTGGTCATATACCATGCATGTGCTCATAAAGACAAGCTTTGTGTTGTACTTTTTACATAACTCCAATACGTGGAAAGTTCCAATGGTATCATTTTCAAATGTGGTGGAAGGATCATCAATACTATCCTGAACATTGATACTCGCAGCTAAGTGATAGCAAATATCGAATTCGCCTTTTTTAAATAAATCTTCTATGACCCCCTTATCTTTAATATCGCCCTTTGTGAATCCCTGGAAATGGTCATAGTAGATAAACTCCTCTATATTTGTTGTACTTGAGTTCGCTAAATTATCGACCACCCATACGTGATGCTGGTCTTCTAATAATCTTTTCGTCACCCACCTCCCAATAAACCCAGCTCCACCTGTTACTAAAATCTTCATCATTTTGTCTCCTTTCATATTAATTTTTCAAGTAATTCTCGAAGCTCCTTTTTACGAATGGGCTCTTGATTTCCTGATTGATACGTTCCAGGTTTTGCTTTTTTTCCATTTTTATATTGTGATGATTGCTGGAATGGGGATGGAATGATGAACATATTCGGAAGGTCAATAGCATGAAGGGATTCATCGTAAGTCATAAGTTCTTCATATTTCTTTTCACCCGGTCGTAATCCAATTTCTTTGATCATGATGTTGTCAGGAGGAATATGATACTTTTTAGAAACTGCTTCTTTTAAAACCTGCACAAGATCACCTAAAGAGACGACAGGCATTTTAAGAATAAAAGTTTCGCCGCCTTTCGCTAATTTCATCGCTTCGATGGTTAAACTTGTCGCTTGATCTAATGTCATCATAAAGCGACTCATGCTTTTATCGGTAACAGTCATTTCCCTATTCTCAAGAATTTGCTTTTTAAACAGAGGAATAACAGAACCCCTCGACCCCATTACATTGCCGAATCGGACACTAGCAAAGACTGTTTTTCCAGACCCTTTCGAATACTCAGCCGAAGTGATCAGCTTTTCAGCTGTTAGCTTGGTTGCTCCATAATTATTGGTGGGTGAAATCGCCTTATCTGTACTTGTAAAAATGACTTTTTTTACCTTTTGGGCAATCGCTGCTTTGATCACATTATAGGTTCCAATAATATTCGTTAAAACCGCCTCAAATGGGTTATATTCACAAAAAGAAACATGCTTCATCGCGGCCGTATGAAAGACATAATCGATATCCTCCATCGCAGTATGGACGCGATCATAATTTCTGACATCCCCAATCAAAAAGCGGAGCCGAGCATCCTGAGCGAACTGATTTTGCATAAGAAATTGCTTTTGTTCGTCCCTACTAAAAATCCGAATCACTTTTGGTTCCTCCTGTAGGACCTTTTCCAGCAAGCCCTTGCCAATCGTTCCTGTACCACCGATGATTAATATTCTCTTTCCGTTAAAAAACATAGATAAGGTAACACCTCCTTCCATTGACTGGTTTATCCGACATACTTTTTTATCATGTCTTGAAGAAATAATTGGTCTAAATAGGAGTAAAAATGACTTAAAAGTGGCAACGGAATATTTCTATACGTTAAGCTTGAAAAATCCTCAATAAATTCTAGATTTAGTAACCAATTTTTCAAATACACATCCACCAAATCACATCCTTCTTCTGCGTAAATCCTCTCGAAGTTCCTTACAATTGCGTTGCTCAGGGAGCAATCTGGCAAACTCATTATCTTTTTCTGTAAAAAGCTGATAGTGAATGGAACTTGACGTGATATAGTTTTCATCCAATACTTGATGAATCGGATAAAAAGGCCAAAAGTGATTGAGCCTCCAAAAAAAGCGAGCATCGCCAATTCGATAAAATTGCGGATCCTCATCCCAATAAGAGCCCCATTGTCTTTTGATGATTGGAAGGATAGACGCTCTGTGCATAATTGCACAATGATCCAGTGTACAAGGCGCATTCCATGTAATTGATTTAGCGGGCCGCACAATTTCCTTTGTTGTTTCCCCGTTTTTATCAAGATAAATCGTTTTTGAACCTGAATAAACAATTTGAACATGGGGGTTTTGATCCAAATAACGGACCATTTCTTGTAGTCGATTTGGTTTATAGAGATTATCATCTGTTGCATACGTAATATATTTTCCCTTTGATTTTTCCAAAGCTTGATTGATTAAGACAGCATAACGGGTTTTCTCCACCCGCTCTTGAGTACTTTGGATGTCACTACGAAAAAAATGAATTCTCTTATCCTGCAAAAAAGGGGTAATCATTTTCTGGGTCGTATCGTCAGAATTATCATCCATTAAGAGCAACTCAAAATCTTTCTCGGTTTGATTCAGGACCGCAGAAATTGCTTTTTGAACGTAATCTGGTTTATTGTAACTTGTCATAATAACCGATACCTTTGGCAATACAATACCTTCCTTTCACTCTTTCATGTCTATATGTATACTACGTTGCAAAATCATATCAGTAAGTGCGGTTATACTGGTTTGCATAAATTGGTTATACAGAACTAATCAATTAGGTTGGTAGTCAAACCACTCATGTGCAATTTTCCTAACCCAATATATTTTCTTATCTTTAAAAAAAGACTCATCCTCACAGATGAGCCTCAAAAACTTTCTATATCCAATCCCGGGTAAGCATTCAGATCCATTTTCCCACGTTTTCCTTGTTCAAATAACACGGTTCCCGCCGCCGCAATCATCGCTGCGTTGTCTGTACAGAGTTTTAAAGGCGGAATAACTAGTTCCACCTCAGGTAATATACAGAAAGCCTCCTGTAATGCCGTCCGTAAGCCGTGATTGGCTGCAACGCCCCCAGCTAACAGCACCTGATGAACTTGAAACTCCTTCGCCGCACGCAAGGTTTTTTGTGTAAGGACCTCTACGACACTCGCTTGAAAACTAGCTGCCAGGTCTTCCCTAGCAATCGTCTCTCCTCTTTGCTCCGCATTATGGAGCGTGTTAATCACAGCCGATTTTAAACCACTGAAACTAAAATCATAGGATCCTTCTTCCAACCAAGCTCTTGGCAAATCAATGACTGGATTTCCTTCCTGAGCAAGACGATCAATATGCGGTCCACCCGGATAAGGTAGTTTTAATGTTCTTGCTACTTTATCATAAGCTTCCCCTGCTGCATCATCCAATGTCTCTCCTATTACTTGAAAAGAGCCATGCTTTTCCATATAGACCAACTCGGTATGTCCTCCAGACACGACAAGAGCAAGTAATGGAAATTTTAATTCAGCGATCAGCCGATTGGCATAAATATGCCCAGCAATATGATGGACAGGAATAAGCGGGATATTATGGGCAAAAGCTAAAGCTTTCGCTGCATTGACCCCAACAAGCAGGGCACCTACTAAGCCGGGACCTTCTGTAACAGCAATTCCGTCAAGCTCTGTTAATGGAACCCCAGCTTCTCTCAAAGCTTCCTCGATCACTATTGTGATTTGCTCCACATGATGTCTTGAAGCAAGCTCTGGCACGACACCGCCAAATCGTTTATGGCTCTCAATTTGCGAGGCCACGACATTCGAAAGAATTTCTTTTCCATTTTTTATGACCGCTGCAGCCGTCTCATCACAGCTTGTTTCAATACCTAAGATCAATAAATTTTTATCCATTTTATAAATTCACCCACATCACTAATGCATCTTCTTGATTATCTGTATAATAACTTTTTCTGATACCGCCTTCTTGAAAGCCTAACTTTTTATAAAGTGATCTAGCCCGAATATTGCTCACTCTTACTTCAAGAGTCATCTTTTCGGCTCCCGCTTCCTTAGCATATGACATCATTTTTTTCATCAATGTTTCTCCTAATTTTTTACCACGATATTCGGGAAGTAAGGCGATATTCGTAATATGAGCTTCGTCAACCACAATCCAAACACCACAATATCCAACCACTACTCCTTTATACTCCATTAACAAATACAGCGCAAAACGATTGGTCAATATATCTTGGTAAAAGGCTTCCGCTGGCCAAGGCACTGTAAAAGCCGCCTTCTCAATCTCAACAATTTGGTCAATATCGGCTACTGTTGCCACTCGATAAGTGATTATCTCGGTGTCTTTACATCGCTCCATCAGTTTCTACGCTCCTGTTTCTCTAACCATTTCGCTTCCGCTTCCACGAGTCGTGCATAATTCGGGGCAAAGGAATGGACATGAACTTCATCCAAAGATAACCCTAACTTTCCTAATTCCCCCGGACGAGGATTTTTTTCCGTCATTCCGGCAAAATGGGTTTGATCGTGCAAGGTCTTTGTTAAAATATCTTGGTGAATAGGCGTATCATTTCCAATAAATAAAATCGGTTTCTTTATCGTTTGTAACTGTTCGGCCCATTCTTGAGACAAAATATTTTGGTCCTTTATGACCGTAACCAGACCTCCATCTTGATATTGGTATAATCCTGTATAAATTAACCCACGTCTAGCATCGAACAGTGGAGAGAGATAGCCATCAAAATAACGTCCCGATGCTGCGAGAACAGCTAGGCTGGAAACACCCACTAAAGGAATATTCAATGCCCATGCCATCGTTTTGGCAATCGTCACACCGATCCGTACTCCTGTATACGAACCAGGACCTTGCGCAACAATCAATTTATCTAAATCCGTTGCCTGCGTTTCACAATCAGCAAGCAATTTTTCAATTGCCGGCATCACCCGAACACTATGGTTTTTTTTCATATTTGTTATATATTCACCAATAACGGTATCTTCATTTAACAGTGCTACTCCTAACACCTCATTGGATGTATCAATGGCTAAAATTCTCATTCCATAACTCCTCACATAACACTTCATACCTTTTTCCCTTAGGTTGGAGCACCAATTTTCTACTGGTATCCCCGTCATAATATAAATATACCGTAAGATTTTCTGAAGGCAACTGCCCTTCTATCAAATGGGCCCATTCAACTACGGAAACACCGTGGTTGTAAAAATATTCTTCCAGTCCTAAATCTTCGAGTGAATCCTTTACTCGATAAACATCCATATGATAGAGGGGTAATCTCCCTTGATACTCTTTTATAATCGTAAAGGTAGGACTATTCACAGTTCGCTGTATATCCAATCCGGCAGCCAACCCTTTTGTAAAAGTTGTCTTTCCTGCTCCAAGATCCCCCTCAAGCAATATCACATCATTTGGGGCTAGAAGCTTCCCAAGCTTTTCTGCTATCCAATAGGTATCCTCTGGCCGATTAGACCTCATTTCATAATTCGCCATTCGTCAATTCCCCTTTTGAATCATTCCCTTACCAGTTTACCCGAAAAAAAAGGAATGAGCAAAAAGCTTTGTTGCCAATTCATTTTTTAAATACAAAAAAACGAACACCACTGTTCGTTTCAAAAATGGCGGTCCGGACGGGACTCGAACCCGCGACCTCCTGCGTGACAGGCAGGCATTCTAACCAGCTGAACTACCGGACCTAACGATCTTCTTTTAATTATGTATTAAGAAAGATTGCGGGGGTAGGATTTGAACCTACGACCTTCGGGTTATGAGCCCGACGAGCTACCAGACTGCTCCACCCCGCGACGATAAAAAATAAAGGCTTTTATCAGCGACAACTAACATACTACATGATTGATTTTAATAAATCAAGTTTTATTTCAGATAAAAAGCACGATACATGAGAACGTGCTTTTCATTTAGCCTGGCAACGTCCTACTCTTACAAGGGGAAGCCCCTTATTACCATCGGCGCTGAAGAGCTTAACTGCCGTGTTCGGGATGGGAACGGGTGTGACCTCTTCGCTATTGTCACCAGACGATTGATTTGCACTGGATGTAGATTCTTTAGAGAACTTTGTTCTCTCAAAACCAGATAAAGGAGAAGACAAACACAAGAAGGTTTGAATATAATCCAGCTCCAGCGCCTATCGACTAGCAAACATCGATGGACAGGCGCTTCCGCTTTTTAATTGATTAAGTCCTTGACCGATTAGTATCCGTCAGCTACATGTGTCACCACACTTCCACCTCGGACCTATCAACCTGATCATCTTTCAGGGGTCTTAAGGCTTTAAAAGCCTAGGGAAATCTCATCTTGAGGGGGGCTTCATGCTTAGATGCTTTCAGCACTTATCCCTTCCGCACATAGCTACCCAGCTATGCCTCTGGCGAGACAACTGGTACACCAGCGGTGCGTCCATCCCGGTCCTCTCGTACTAAGGACAGCTCCTCTCAAATTTCCTGCGCCCGCGACGGAT
>NZ_JALIFP010000012.1 GCF_022867885.1 Lederbergia sp. NSJ-179
ATAATTGACGAATGTCTACATACACTTCAAACTTGTCCACCTTTCATGTCCTCCATCACTGTAAATCATCATCAACGAATAACAATATAACAGTGATAGAGAAATATTTTAATAGGAATGAATGATTGTAAGTTCTGGTTTTTTCTTTGTCCTCCTGCCCTAGGGCAGGAGGACAAAGAATCTAACCATCCAAGTTTAAAAGTGTAAAATATTATTTATCGGAAACTGTTAAATCTAGTTTATCAGTCACAACCTTTCTTCACTTAAGCGATTTCTCAATTCTTCAAATACAAAATATAAATCAGTGTTCCCTGCAATTAAGGAGACAGGAATGTTGATTGATTTGAAAAAGGGAATTAAAAAGTCCTCCATAAAAATTAATTGTTCTTCATGTGAATTTGAATAGGCAAATAAATCCCCACCTAAAATAATTTCATCTGCCTGAACATGATTTATAAGGTCGTATATTTGATAATAGAAGTTCTTATTGCTATGTAAATCTGAAGCATAAATTATTTTCATTGCCATTCAACCTCATAGTTTAATTTAAACGCACCTATCAGTGAAGTAACCAGTACCTCAAGCATGGGAGCTAACTATATAGAGCGTCTTAGCCCTCAAAATACTTAAGTGGGATTCTTCATATAATTTATTTTTTAATATTTAGCTCTCAAGTATTGTTTTTATTTACAGGCCGTTTGCATCATAATACTTATCATTTATAAATTTTTTTCAAGTATAATTTTCGGATCACCTGGTTTATCCGTGTCTATCCCAACTACATCAAAGCCACATTATTATATTCAAAATAAGCAAGTTATTGCGCTGACGCACCCGTTAGGAAGAATAAATTATCGTGTACCACCTTGTATAATATTGATAAGCAACACTTTGAGTCGTGTTTTCCTTTTCAAATACCAAAGCATTTGAGTTCTCGTTTCTTTCTACAAAATGCCATCCTTCTTTTTCCATCATTTTAATGTATGGCTCCATCTCCCCTCGTTTTACTATATATCCGTATATCCCATTCACTTCCTCCTTCCCCTTTACTTCAGCTATTTCTTTATCTTGAAAAACAATTTTAGATATGGCCACAGCCAACGGTATTGGGTTTCCTTCTTGAAAAATCACGTCCTTTTTTTGAAATATAAAAATGGATAATAAGCTAAACATTAGTATTGTTGTTATAATAAAAAACCTTGTTTTTAACATGTAAACTCACCCCTTTAATTCAAACTCTTGTTCAAATTGCTTCTTTCGCTTAATAATAACTATTTCAAATCAAGGCATTTAGACTTCTAAAATGGTTGTACTCCAGCACGTTTCTATCTCCTTATATTTAACGTGTTAAAAATTAGTCGAACCCGTATTTCAAATGTACTGTCCCTATTTCAAAGTATTTTTTGAGATGCTCGAAAATTCCTAAGGGTGCAACTTCTTTCAATCCTAACTGGTCTATCGTACGCCACACCATCTTCACATCTGCGTATTCTTGATGTCTCATTTCCTCTACGATTTGATCATGTAACTGTACCTCGTAAATAAGCGTCACTCGATGGTGCGTTTTTCCTCCATAGTTCAGATATTCTTCAGCCACAACTTTCAAGCCCCTAACTTGAATATCCAATGCATATTCTTCATGGAATTCACGTTGAAGTGCTACATCAATGGTTTCTCCGAATTCAACCGTGCCACCTAGAAAACGATAAAATGATTCCTCTTCATCACATTGGACCAAGAATTGAATCTGCTCTTGATTTTCACGCCATACAATCGCTTCCGTGCGTAGTTTTGGGTTCATTATTAGCCTCCTCTTGGATACTTAAGTCGATGGTGTTTCTATTGCCATGTTCTACAGCGCTAACAAAACCTTAAATCTATCATAACCTAAGGGGGTCAAAAACTTAACCTGAATTTGCTTAAAGATCACTTTAAAACAAACTCCACTCTTTATCAAAAATCTTTCTAAAACTACTTTTACTTGTAAAAATCGCGCCTATGTCACTCACTCCCCATTGTATTAATGCACATCAAACAAAATAAACCGCCGCCAACATATCCTACTATTCTATGCTTTTTTGACTTCTTCTTTTGCAAAATCTCCATAATGTTATAACATAAAAAGGGTGGAATCCTCGCCATCTGTTCCATGTCATTTATACTAGAATAGGGAACGATTTCTATATTTTTTTTAAAGGGATGTGTTATATTGAAAACTGCTATACCAGAACCTACGATTCAGACTTATTCACCAAATCGCTATCTTTGTCAAAAAACGTCTAAAAAACCTGAACTAGATGGAAGGCTTGATAAACCTTTTTGGGAACAAGCTCCTTGGAGTGAAGACTTTGTTGATATTGAAGGAGAAATGAAACCCCTTCCCCATAAGCAAACACGTGTCAAAATGCTATGGGATGATGAATACTTTTACTTTGGAGCAGAATTAATAGAAGACGAGATTTGGGCAACATTGACAGAAAGAGATTCTGTTATTTTTCATGATAACGATTTCGAGATTTTTATCGACCCCGATGGTGATACCCATCATTATTATGAATTTGAAATCAATGCTCTTAATACGGTTTGGGATCTTTTATTAATCAAACCTTATCGTGATGGGGGGCCTTCTGTGAATGGATGGGACATTTCAGGCATGAAAACAGCCGTTCACATTGATGGTGAGCTCAATGCTCCTGACCAAATGCAAAAGAACCATAAGTGGACTGTGGAAGTCGCGATGCCATGGAAGATATTAAAAGAATGTGCACGTGATGGACGTCCACCAAAATCAGGAGAATTTTGGCGAGTCAACTTCTCGCGTGTCCAGTGGCAAGTTGAAGTGAAAAATGGACAATATGTGAAAAGAATCAATCCTGAAACAGCAAAACCATTTCCCGAGGACAACTGGGTCTGGTCCCCTCAAGGTGTGATCAATATGCATTACCCAGAATTATGGGGATATGTCTTCTTTTCGGATACAGAAAATCAACCACTTCCGCTGATCCCAGCGGATGAAGAGAAAAAGTGGCAACTGCGGAAAATTTATTATTGGGAGAGAAATCATTACGCAGAACATGATTCTTTTACTAGCGATATTAGTGATGAATTACAACAGCAACTGCCTGTTGACTGGGAGATTGAAACCACTTCACGTACATTCCTTGCCTCTGTCAAAAGTGCAGATGGACAAAAGAGAATCTATATTCGTGAAGATGGAAAGGTTTGGGAGGAGTCGGCAAAATGAGTCAACAAACACGTTGGTTAACACTAGATGATAAAACGAAATGGCAAATGGAGGAAAAATTTCAATACAAAAGAGAATTGGCAAAGGGGAAAGAAAAGGAATTATTTGGTATCTTGAACGAAGCACAGACAGAAGATGAGAAACGGGCATTAACATATTTGCTTGCATACATGCCGTTAAATGATTTAGCTGATTATGATGGGGCGCTTTTTTTAAATCATATAAGAGAAGCCTTCCATATTCAAAGTGTTGTACCTTGGGGTGAACGTGTACCAGCCTCACTCTTTCTTCATTTTATTCTTCCTTACAGAATCAATAACGAAAATATTGAAGATATACGTGGAGTCTTTTTTGATGAAATTTATCCTCGTGTTCAAGATTTATCCATGGCGGATGCGATTTTAGAGACCAATCATTGGTGTCATGAGAAAGCGAATTATATTGGCAATGACCCACGCACCGTATCACCCCTTACATTGATTCGTACAGCCTTAGGAAGATGTGGAGAACAGTCCACCCTTGCGGTTGCAGCACTTAGAAGCATTGGCATTCCAGCTAGGCAAGTGTATACGCCACTATGGGCTCATTCTGATTCTAATCACGCTTGGGTAGAAGCTTGGGCAGACGGAAAATGGTATTTCTTTGGCGCTTGTGAGCCTGAACCAAAATTAAATCAGGGTTGGTTTGAAAATCCAGCAAAACGCGCCATGTTGATTCATACCAAAGTGGGGGCTAATTATAATGGACCTGAGGCAATCACCTTAGCCCATCCTTGGTATTCTGAGCTTAATCTAACGAATCTCTACGCCGATACGAAAACGATACAAGTGCGAATCACGGATGAAGAAGGACAGCCTACCCAAGCCAAAGTGCAATTTCAGTTATTTAATTTTGGCGGATTAAGAAATATCCTTGTAAAGGAAACAGATGAACAGGGAACCGTTGCATTAACCCTTGGCCTTGGCGATGTGTATATTTCTGCATATAGTGCGAAAGGATGGGGCTTTGGTAAATGTGCTGTCAAAACAACAGATGGAATCACGATTTCCCTAACCAAAGAGATACCCGTTGATATTCAAGTAGATTTCAAAATGGTCCCTCCTTCCGCTCCTTCGAATGAGGCTAATATAGAAGTGACAGCAGAGGAAAGACAAAAGCATAATGATCGAGTCAAAACTGGGACTAATATACGCGCGAGCTATGAAGCAACCTTTTTAACAGAGGAAGATGCTCGTAAGCTTGCCGATGAATGCTCTTTACCGAAAACAAGAGTATGGGAGGTCCTAAAAAAAGCGCGTGGAAACAGTCATGAAATAGCTGCCTTTCTAAAAGAGTATTCCAAGCCATACAAGGAATGGAGCTTGCGGCTTCTAGAAGTTTTAAACGAAAAAGATTTAACAGATACATTTCGTCCAACCTTAGCTGATCACTTAATCCAAGCGATGATCGTCAAAGACAGCATACTCCCTGAACTGGATGATGAACTTTTTGCTCAGTATATTTTACGGCCGCGGGTAGACTTTGAAATGTTAACATCTTATCGTTCCTATTTCCTAAAAGAATTCGGAGTAGAAAATGTTGAAGCTGCACTGAATCATCCACATTTCTTGATAGACTTTTTAGATCGAGAATTCGAAGTTGTCGAGGGAGTTAATTATTTTCGCGGCTCAGCGACGCCTATTGGAAGCTTCAAATTGAAAAAAGGAGACACACTCTCTCGGGATATATTATTTGTCGCGCTCGCAAGAACGATTGGGATTCCAGCACGGCTGGAGCCAAGTGATAAACGCCCACAATATATGATGGACGGTTCATGGAAAAATGTACAGTTCCGTGATGGTACAATTGAGACTAAAGCTGCTGATATCATGGATCAAATAGGATTCGTGTTATGGGAAAAAGATGAACATGCAGCAGAACCAATCAAATATGGGGAAAATGTTACGATTGCTCGTTTTGAAAAAGGGAGCTATCAATCCTTATTTTTCAAATTTGATGAAGCTGAGCAACAGAAATTGGCTTTACCCGCAGGATATTATCGTCTGACAACCAGTATCCGCTTAAATGACGGCACAGCGCTTATTCGCTTCCGCTATTTTCAAGTAAAGGCGAACGAAGACACGACTGTACCACTGCAATTTCCTAAGCATGTGTATGACGTCCCTGTGATTGCTGAAGCGAATTTGGATTATCAGGCAGAAGCAATGGATGGTACCATGCTAAATGGAGCTCGACATGTCGGTGCAAAAGGAACCACCTTTGTTTGGATTGAACCAGACCGTGAACCATCGAAACACTTACTCCGAGAGCTCAGAGAAATGAAAGCGGAGTGGGAAGCACTCGATGTCCAAATAAACGGCTTCATTCGGGAAGAAAAATGGGGAACAGCCCAACAACTCCAAGCCGCAGGTGATTTGCCAAACAACATGATGCTGTTAAAAGAAACCACTAGCGAAGATTCTTTGAATACCATTGGGCAGGCGATACCAGCAGACAAAAAGGTTGGAAATGAATGGCCAATTGTATATGTCGTGGATGAGAATCAGCAAATTCGTCATATTTCGGAAGGTTATAAACTAGGCATCTCAAAAGAAGTATTTGATGTCTATAAACAAATTTCAGAATAAACATGAGCCAATCCGAAGCAGAACTCTACTGCTTCGGATTGGCTTAAATGCTTGGGGAGAAACAGTATCTTATAAAATTACTCTAATCAACCTTTCAGCCATTTTTTAAGGAGTTCGTTGTTAAACATGAGACTTGATATTCCCCCTTTCTTTTTGATTTTACGAGTCCTGCAAAATGAAATTCGACCAATTGGGATACGGTTGATAAGAGTTCTGAAAAACGCTATGGGTTATAATGATCATATGGGCCGTGGACTTGCCTTAACTTATTCTGGTAGAATATGAACCCCATTACTTTATTAACATGACCAATCCACATTTCTTAACTCAGGAGCAAATTGGAACATTTCATTTACTGTTAACCCCTCTGACGAAAATTCATTAAAAGCTTTTACAACTTCTTCGCTATTCTCACCAGTCTTCCATATTGAAGAAAGGTATAAAGACAATCCATACTTTGAAATTTTAACTCCATTGTGTAAAGCTAATTGAAACATTTTAATACTCTCTTCATACTTTCCAACTTCATTAAAAGTACAGCCTATATTGTGGAGTAGGACATTCATTGAATCCTTTGTCAAACGAGAACTATTAAGGTCTTCCCAGCTTCCTAAAGCAACGTTATCCTGTTTTTCAACTACATTTGAACAGAGAACTTTTTTCTTAACTTTTTGATCCGTTAGATAGTTGATATTTTTTATGACATCATTTACAAGTTCTTGTTGATCAAAGATAAAAGCTTTCTCTAATAAAAGTGTATAATAAGTAAACTCTGCAAAGATGTTGTTTTCCCAATTCTTATCCTCTTCTATTAATTCAAGCAAATTTCTAAAAGGAACTTCTATTTGGGAGAACTTTTCAAGTTTTAAAAGGGATGCAATAGCTGCACGATGACTTTCAAACCTTATCCCTCTGTTTTCTTTATTTCGAGAAGAGTGTTTACAAGCATACAAATACCAATCGAACCATTCATCAAAATATTCACCTAAAGATAATGTCAAGGCTTGAGTTGTATCTGATACAAACCAATGTAGTTTATCAGGTAATAAAGCTATTTTGCCCCATTCCACAAACTCAATATGATTTTCATAAACAAGTAGGGGGTTTCGCATTATGGCAAGTATATCTGAAGTATTCCAATACATCCAACCCATTTCATTCACGGTTAACGTTCTTGAATTCTTAAATTCACGTAAAAACTTTAGTGTTTCCTCATTTTTGCCACTATTCAATAAAATATTAAATTTCTTATAGAAACCCATCCTAATCACCCCTATTTAAAAGCCCACCAGCTAAAGCAGGTGGACTTTGATATAAATGTCAACGGCAAAAGTCGTATTTCAGGCTGAAGTTCTGCACAGTGCCCATAAACTGAAGCATACTCATAATAAGCGTCAAATAGACCCGACCTATATTTATAGATGGGGTCTATTTGACGCTTACTCTATAAATATCGCTTTTTTATTTATTCTTCTTTTTGAGAAATCAAGGCCCATGTCTGATTGACTAGCATAAATCCTACTTCCAATAACAGACTTGCAACTTATTGCCATCTAAGTCATATAAGTCGAAAAATTTATTAACTCCGTCATTTTGTAATTCGCTTGTTTTAATACTTTTTTCTTTTAATTTCCAATAAACTTCTTCGATATTTTTTGAGTAGAAAATAGGGTAAAATTGACTATCCGAAGGATTCAGATTCCCCTCTTCAATTGTTAAAGGTACACCACTATTTCCAACACTCAAAATCCGATAATTATCGCCCTTAAAAGATTCGTTTAATCCTAATACTTCTTGATACCAATTACTCGCTTTTTCAGCATTCCTAACAGTTAAACAAATTGTGTCAATCCTCTCTAATAAACTCATTTAATATCAACATCCTTATATTATTTTTACTTTAACTTCTGTTATCGTAATTGATTTCTTACTACTAAAGGTAACACAAGAAGCAATTATATTTGCACCTAAGAATACCATCTACTGGCTTATTAACGGAAGTTAAACTTCTTT
This sequence comes from Lederbergia sp. NSJ-179, assembly GCF_022867885.1. Lineage (GTDB taxonomy): Bacteria > Bacillota > Bacilli > Bacillales > Bacillaceae_C > Lederbergia. Next base: position 7,885 of record NZ_JALIFP010000012.1, read on the forward strand.
AGTAAAACAATAGGATAACTTAGCAAAACCCTTGGACTCATAAAAATGATGAGCTGTTGTTCGCTGAAATCCACTATTTAACATAAGACAAGAAAGCCCTTTCTCTAAAGCGTAAATTTCAGCCTGTTTAAGGAGTTTAGTTCCTATTCCATTTTTTTGAAAATCCTTTTGTACAGCAAGACCATTAATCTTTAAGTATCCTATTTCGTATTCCAAAGCCATAGTTTGTACCAATGTAATAAACCCTATGACCTTGTTTTTAAACAGCGCGACAAATGTTTTGTAATTTTCATCTTTATTCATTCTTTCAAACCGTCTGGAAATATTTTCAGCATTCACATTGCGAACTCCTAATTCATTATTCCATAACAATAACACTTCAGAATAATCATTTTCTCTAATTTCACGCATTTCAATATCCATCTGCAACCTCCGCATCTTTCCTTCGTCATAATCTTTCATTTCAATAAGTACCTCTCATAAGAATTCAATAAACTATACAATAAATCCTCTTTCACTTTTTTGCCCCTTTAGGAAGGATCACTTCTTGACCTAAGCATAAAAATTCACCTATTAATACCATTTGTGCATATGTAGTAAGGCATTATTTGATAGGAGTTTTTTGATGCGATACGTTGCAATTTAATATTAAAATCTGTTATTGAAGCAATGAATGTACCACCGAACTCTCCCCTGTATGATTATCATTTTTAAGCTAAACGGCTGTGTCCATGAAAAAAAAGAGCCGTCAATCATAATCGATGTCTACCCTACTCGAAATATTTTATAGTTCAGTAATCCACTCGTGAGTATCAGAATGACATATTTCAAGTGATCTCTTTAGCCATTGCTTTTGTTCCAGGGATAATAGTGGCAAGGAGTATTTAAAGTCATGGTGATGCTTAGTTGCATCTATTGAGTTTAAATAGGTTGATTTATATAATAAAACAATCTCTGGAGACAGATATTGAATTCCATCTTTCTCAAGAAATGCATCATTTAAAGATCGTTTTATAGAATTATTGTTCGAATAATAAATGTATTTTTCGTCCCTTTGATTAAATAGAAATTCTATATAATCAAAATCTATTTGTTCATACGTTTTAATTGAAAATTGATATACATTGATTTCATTTGTTGGTTGTAAAGCACATCTGGTGTTATTGTCTGGAAAACAAAATAAATTTCGTTTCATTTGCCTTTCAGAATCATCGAATAACTCGATTACCTTTCCGCCGCCGCAAGCTTCAAATCCTTTAGGTATATGTATGTCTTCCAATCCGTCCAAATGTACCCATTTATATTCTTTATGTTCTTCACTGATGAAAATATTTGAAGGATCATCACACTTGCAAAGATAACTTACAATAAATACAAACTTTCCTTTCAATACTTCAAATACCCAAGAATCAATGATCGTTTCCACTGTACAATGTATGCCAAGTTCTTCTTGTACTTCTCTTGCTAAACATTCTTCTGGACTCTCATGTTCTTCAATTCTTCCACCAGGTAATTCCCATTCATCTCTCTCATTTTTTAATAATAAAACACGTCCATGATTAAATAGTATTCCTTTAATTGAGATGGAAAGTTTTAAACTCAAATAGAAAACCTCCAAAAACGTATGTCCTCCAAGCCATGATAATTATATATATTAGTTGGCTAAATTTCATCTTAATTCCCCCTTTTTTATGGAAATGAAAACTCTTTGCCTCTAGATCCTTCAAGGAGAAATACAGGCGAGCTTTGTTAAAGTAAGGCTTACAATTAATAAGAAAATCGTGCAGAGTATAACTAAAAAGTGTTGATTTATAATAAAGTTTAATCAAAAAGAGCCATTAAAACCTGATTTGGCTACAAAGGAAGAGCCTGTTTTGTAAAAAAGATTGATCAAAACAGACTCTTAAAATATTTGCTACAGAAGATTCTTTGCAAAAAGTTTGATCATTTTCTACCGTTGATCTTCCGCAATCGAACCTAATTGTTGCAGATCTCTCGTTAAGTAACTGAATGTATTAAATGGGATGGGTTTCCTCTCCCCCATTATTTTCTTGATAGTAATAGGCTTTTTTTGTTTTATCCAAAACGACTACATTCATAATAAATCCCAAGGACAGAAAAGCAAATGAGCCTATAATATATATAAACCGAATGTCATATAACTCGGAAAAGACACCAACTACAGTAGTAAATAGTATGATTAACAGCGCCTCTAACACGCCAAAGATACTTGAAAATCTCCCCATGATATTTACTGAAACATTATTTTGAAAAAAAGTTAAAAAGCCAGTATTTCCAAACGATAAGGCAAATGTTAATGTAAAAAAGCCTATAGATGCCCAAATAAACTCCTGCGAATATGCAAAGATTAAATAACCAATTGGTGTAAAAATTGCACCAAAACTGATAAGGATGTTAGTCTTCAAACGGTTAGAGAATAAAGCATTGGTTAATGATCCTATTATAATCCCTATTCCTGCAATACTTACAAGAAACCCATAAGCACTTTCAGATAACAAAAGAACCTTTGTTGCAAATGCAGCTTCCAAAGAGTCTAACGCAGTCATAAATACTGTAATTCCACTAAAGAGAACATAAACAAATGTAATGTGCATGTTTATTTGCTAAAACTAAGAATTTCTCTCCAATCTTTTCTGATTACTTTAACACTCACTTTTTCGGCAATAACAGTTTCCCTTCTTAATTCCAAATTGGGAAGTAAGAAAATTATTACTGCTGAGGTACACAATGCCAAAGAATTCAGCTCAATGGCGAGATACGGAGAGCCTATAATAAACAAAAAACCCGCAATTGATGGTCCTAGTATAAACCCACTTGAATTAATGAAATTTCTAAGTGCATTAAATCTTTGTCGATCTGTTTTAGGTATAAGCTTCGTCATATAAACCATAGATGTAGGCTCAAAAATGGCACTCGCAATGTTTATGATAAAAACCAATACGTAAATGAAAATCAATGAATCCATAAATGGAAGCAAAAATAGGAATAATGCTCTGACTAAATCCAAGAAAATCATTAAATTTCTTTTATTTAACCTGTCGATAAAACTTCCTGACCAAAAGTTTGTACATAAAGTGGCACTAGGTATAAGAATATAAAGAACTGATACTGCCAATGTTGATCCTGTCATATCCAAAACAATCAGGTTAAGTGCAATTAAATAAATCCAAGCACCTAGATTTGATACGCCAATACCAAACAGAAGTAATAAGGGGTTTTTCCACTTAAGAAGTTTCAGCATCGTATCCACTCCTAAATTCAATATGTGTAGACATCAAAAAGGAATCCCACCCCCAGGTCATTAGACTTGAGGACGAGACTCCCTGATTTTAGAAGTTCGCGGTGCCACCCCAGTTTGTTCTTGTGTCGCCACAAAAAACCTTTTCGAGTACTTCTGGTATAGAATATACTCTACCTCTATAACGGGAGATCCCGGCACATCCTCAATTGCAGAATGGCAATATCCTATGTGCAGCTCCAAGGCTTGGTTCCATGTACTTCTACATCCTCCCTCGCAGCTAACGGAGTTCTCTGTCATGCTTAAGTACATATACTCTACTCTTCATCGCTTTTTGATTTACAAATATTTTACTACAATTCAATGAACTTTAGAATAGGGATTGAATAAATCTTCGCAAAATTTATCATTGAAAGGCCACTACCCACTAATGCCACAATATGGCCCATTTGCGGTATAACCTTATATTACTTTTACCATAAAGAAACTATTTATATAAAGCATATCCAAAGTAGCAAAACAGTTTAACTTTTTTACAAACAGTACGACTTTATTTTAAAGCCACATTGATAGGTGTTATTGAAAGTCTATCAAGCTAATATTATCAAGGAGCCAAACACTTATCAATAGAGTGTACCTTATTGATAAAGAATAGTCTGAACGATAATTCAATCAGTCTATAAATAATAGATTTGCTCCATTAAAGCATTCTTATCTTAAAAATTGTATAAATCGTTTCTTTCCGATTTGTAAAACATCTTTTGAATGAATTTCTTTTCTCAATTCTTCTTTTTGAAGTTTTTGTTGATTTAGAGAAACACCATTTTGTGATATTAGTCGCATGAACTCACTTTTACTTTTAACAAGTTGATTTTCAATTAATAACGGAATCACTTGTTCAAGAGTCTTATGTTCCGTCGTTAATGTGAGTGTCGGAATATTTTCTGGAATTTCTCTTCTTTGAAATGCTGTTTTAAAGAAAGTGATCGCTTTTTTCGTCTCTTCTTCTCCATGGTATAGTGTTGTTATAATTGTTGCGAGCTCTAGTTTAATATCTCGAGGATTTTCACCTTGTTTTAAACGCTCTTGAATCTTTTCGATTGTAGTTGGATGCTCATCAGTTGCGAGTTCATAGTATTTAAGGATTAATGCGTCTGGCACTTCCATCACTTTTTTAAACATCACTTCCGGTGCTTCATTAACACCAATGTAATTGCCTAAAGACTTGCTCATTTTTTCAACACCATCAAGCCCTTCTAGCAATGGCATAAACAAGGCTATTTGCTTTTCTTGTCCAAAATGCTTCTGTAGTTGACGTCCCATTAAAATATTGAACGTCTGGTCTGTGCCACCTAACTCAATATCCGCTTTTATTTCAACCGAATCATATCCTTGCATTAAAGGATAGAAGAATTCATGTAAACTAATCGGTACTTCATTTTTGTAACGCTTCTGAAAATCATCTCTTTCTAACATACGTGCAACAGAAATAGAACTTGCTAATCGAATCACGTCTTCGAACGTTAACGCTGAAAGCCATTCACTATTAAAACGTACAATGGTTTTTGTTTCATCTAATATTTTAAAAATTTGCTTATAGTACGTTTTTGCATTTTCCCTTACTTGTTCATTTGAAAGAGCAACACGCCCTTTAGATTTGCCTGTTGGATCACCGATACGCCCTGTAAAATCTCCAATAATGATCATAATTTGATGTCCTAAATCTTGCAGCTGTTTCATTTTGCGAAGTACCACTGCATGTCCTAAATGAATATCAGGTGCAGATGGATCTAACCCTAATTTTACAATGAGTGGCTTACTATTATCGTAAGAGTGCTGTAATTTGTCCTTTAATTCTTTTTCATCAACAAGTGTTTGAACTCCCTTTAAAATCATTGGTAATTGCTCTTCGGGTACTAAAAACATCTCTCTTCTCTCCTTTTATGTAAAAAAAAGCGCCCTTTAGGTAAAAAACCTAAAGGACGCATTATTTACGTGTTACCACCTTTATTTAGTAGCTACTCACGAAGCTACCCTTTGTAGGTACGGCGATTCGCGATACCCCTGCTGTGATGACGGTTGCAAACCCGGTGTAGCCTACTAAAATTCGGTACACAGCTCCAAGACGTATTCACATAAACGCTACACGCGCCTCTCATCACCCGGCAACTCTCTGTTTGCTTGTGTTTATGTTACTCTTTCCTATCATCGCTTTTAAGATTTTCAGTTAAATTATGTTAATTCTATAACGAAATACGGAATAATGTCAAATGGCTATTTTCGTGTCATTACTCACTTTGGAAATTGTTTTTTCATTTGTCTTATTACAGATTCTGGCCCGTTTTGCGGAATATCGCCTTTTTATAAAAGCTTATTGGGTCCCATCAATTTCTCTGAATACAATTCTTGTTTTGCCCCATTAAAGTCTTCCCCTTTACCCGTAAAGCGTTGTCCTATTAGGATTCTAATATGCATTGAAACCGTTCTACACCTGGATACTTTTCACCCAGACTCGATATTTTGAACCCGTACTTTTTATAAAAATGAACAGCATCTTTATCGGTCTCGGCGGAGATCAAAGATAATGAATGTTTCCCTTTGATAAAGCTAATCATTGTACTTCCTATGCCTTCTCCCCTATATTTTAGAAGGACTGCGATATGTTTTATTTCACAACATTTTGGCGCTGATAGTTCAATTCCTATGCAGCCAATCATTTCATCTTCTAGCTCATATCCATACAACTCTCGAAATGGCGACTGGATATATAATTCATACTCTCTCTCGACATTCTTTTTTGACGTTGCGAGGGATAAGAGATCTCTTATTTGTGGTGAAATAAAATTTGCCTTAATTTTTTTCATTCAAGCGCATCCCTTCCTTCATGAAGTTTGTATCCCTGGAAAGAAAAGAGCAGTGATCATAATTTGATGTCTACCCTACTCGAAATATTTTATAGTTCAGTAATCCACTCGTGAGTATCAGAATGACATATTTCAAGTGATCTCTTTAGCCATTGCTTTTGTTCCAGGGATATTAGTGGCAAGGAGTATTTAAAGTCATGGTGATGCTTAGTTGCATCTATTGAGTTTAAATAAGTTGATTTATATAATAAAACAATTTCTAGAGACAGATATTGAATTCCATCTTTTTCAAGAAATGCATTATTTAAAGATCGTTTTATAGAATTATTGTTCGAATAATAAATGTATTTTTCGTCCCTTTGATTAAATAGAAATTCTATATAATCAAAATCTATTTGTTCATACGTTTTAATTGAAAATTGATATACATTGATTTCATTTGTCGGTTGTAAAGCACATCTGGTGTTATTGTCTGGAAAACAAAATAAATTTCGTTTCATTTGCCTTTCAGAATCATCGAATAACTCGATTACCTTTCCGCCGCCGCAAGCTTCAAATCCTTTAGGTATATGTATGTCTTCCAATCCGTCCAAATGTACCCATTTATATTCTTTATGTTCTTCACTGATGAAAATATTTGAAGGATCATCACACTTGCAAAGATAACTTACAATAAATACAAACTTTCCTTTCAATACTTCAAATACCCAAGAATCAATGATCGTTTCCACTGTACAATGTATGCCAAGTTCTTCTTGTATTTCTCTTACTAAACATTGTTCTGGACTCTCGTGTTCTTCAATTCTTCCACCAGGTAATTCCCATTCATTTCTCTCATTTTTTAATAATAAAACATGTCCATGATTGAATAGTATTCCTTTAATTGAGATGGACAGTTTTAAACTCAAAATAGAATAGTCAAATCCCATTTGAGTGTTGAACTTATTCTTTGTTTCAATTCGAAATCACGCCTCTTTCTTCCACCGCCCGAATATAGTGCCCGTCCGGATCATAAAAGGTAAAATAACCGAAATCATTAGAAAATACAGGTTCTGTATCAATATGGACTCCAGCTTGTTTAATCCGTTCATGCAAAGCAAGCAAATCATTCGTTAATAACTCAACCATTGTCACATGCCCCGTGCTGCTTGTAATAAAAAATGAACGAGGAAATACAAACTTCAATTGTGTAACATCTTCCGGTTTGGTTTCCATCAAAAAAATACCCGGACCATTTCCATTTTTTAATGCAACATGTGCCTCTCCAAACTGAAAATCTGCCGAATTTAATTTATAGCCCAACACATCGCAATAAAAATCTACCGACTTTTTCAAATCCGAGACTGGAAACCTCATGCAACAGTAACCGTTAACATCCGCATTATTCGTTTTTTTGCTCAGCATATTCTACGCTCTCCTTTTTCCATAGAATGTATGTCTAATCTCTTTTTCAAAAAGTGATATTTCATTTCGAGTCAGTTTTTCCATAGGTAATGAGCTTGTACAATTTGTTACATCAGAAAAAGGATAGATGTCATTTAGAAAATTGATTAGCTCCCCACTGTTTATAATTTCAATTAGATTGCTAAGACCAGCTAATGCCCCCTTTTCTTCCAAGGCTGTAATATTATTTCTTTTTATCTCATTCTTAAAGTCCTCTTCATCTATTATGATATAGTCCTTCCCGTTAGGGTTTACTAGAACATCAAGTTCAAGATCGACATTATAAACATTGTTTTCAAAACTAAAGCATGGTGAACACATATCACAATTAAAGCTCCGTTCTATTGGACCGTTTTCTGGTAGAAGATTGCCTTTCATATCAAAAGTACAATTAATTTCGAACCATTTATCATAAAATGAATAATGTCTCAATATTGAATGATAATCATCATCTCTAACGTCATATACCAACACTTTATCATCCCATAATTTCACATTCTCTTTCTTCACTCTAAAAAGACGTATGTCCTCCGACCCATGATAATTATATATGTTAAGTTGGTTAAATTTCATCTTAATTCCCCCTTCTTTCCTTTTAATAGACTCATAGAATCACCTGTACTTAGTATTGATTTTACCTTCTGTGCGATCAATAAAATCGGTTTCATTTTTTATTAAAAATTATTTTTTGGGGGTACTCAAGTTTGAAACTCTCTTTGATGCTTCAGTAGCAATGTTCAATAGCGTGACTAAAACATCTTTTGGTGAATTGGAGATAAAGAAGTCTTTCTGAGATACGTGAGAAGTATCATTTGAATCAGAAGGAATATGAAGATCCAAAATGTCTTTAATTTCTTTAAATGTCATTTCGGTGTCATCTCGTGAATTTAGTATTCGATACTCATTGGGCAATTTTTGTCGTTGTTGTATGAATGCATTTGTTTTTACAGATTGTTCCCAATTCTTAAAATGATTCCCATTATCTCTCGTCATCATTCTTTGTTTAATGACTTCATCCCGATCAACATAAAGAGTTATGATGACATAGTTATAATCAGAGAACACTTTAGGTATATCGATCATTCTTACGTCATCTAAATCCGTTAGAATGATGTTTTTATATCCATATCTGTTGTAATTTTTTGCTACTAACATCAGGTTTTCAAAAGATAGTTGTTCCTCCTGCTTCTGAGATATATTCGTTGATGGTGTTAGACTCCTGAATTCAGGAATCCAGCCAAATTCGAAATATGGAGATTTATAGTGTTCATGAAGCTTTCTTGCCATTGTTGTTTTTCCACATCCAGGTGAGCCATGTAAAATGATAAAATCAATGTTCATTGTATTTACGCCCTTTCTTTTTACCCGCATTCACTAAAAGCCATCCATGAGACTGAAAAATATTGGACATCTTTCCTCTAAGGCAGATTCTTTGTATTCCTACGTTAAAAAAGTTAGCTCGAGACAAATAATGAATCGATTAAGCTTCTAATCCATCAAAATTGCATCTCCAATCAGATACCCATGCAGGAAAATATCCTGATCGTTGAGCCACTCTTTGTGAAGCAAGATTACTTGCGATTACGTCATAAGACGGTACATCCCCACGTTCCAATATTTCAAAAGTTAACTTGTTTACAAGATAACTAGCCAATCCCAAATTGCGATATTCGGGTAATATGTCGATACCTATTTGCCATAATTTTTCACAGGTTTTGCTTGCACCTGCCACACCAACAATTTCACCGTCTTTCTTTGCAAGCATTGCCAGACCTGTTTTCCAAGGAAGATTCGTATTATAAATAATAGCATTGTGAAAGCTTGTCTTTTCGAGCAAATTCGCTACTGCATCTTCCTCAACTAATAAAAAAGTGAAATTTTCCGTTGGTGAGATTGGCTTTATTCCTTTCAGGTCAGGTAAATAATGTATGTAAAGACCCCTAATGAAGGGTAAAGAAAATACGCTATCCCTGTCCTTGCCTTGCATCATTGCTTTGGCTATCATCAACCGTTCCGCGGTAGCTGAAACCACAATTGATTTCCCCATAGACACAATTTCAAAATAACGAGCATTCCTGCGAAATGGCCTGCGTCCAGGATTTTCCTTTGCCTCAACAAAAACAATGCTGTCCTTTTCTCCGTTGAGATCATTGATCGTGCAATTTAAGTCTGTTGCAAGTTGCGATTGCACGATATACAGCATTTCATTATATGTCATAATCATTGGGTACCCCTCCCCTTTCACTTTGTTCACAACGCATAACGGAATTGAATCCGTTTTCCTAGATGCAATAAGTAATCATAATATAGGCTATTTTCGAACACTTTTTAAAGAAGCTTTCAGATCGTTTATTATTCTGATTTGTAAAAAAATATCGGAGGATTATCCTAGCCAAAAATATGTGTTAGAAAATTATTAAATGATGGCACTCCAAGAAAAGATAGAATGGGCGTACATTTCGGCTCTTTTCGAATCTATGTAGGTCTCTAGGTATTGCAGTAGATTGAGGAAAATTATAGAAAAAGAGAGTCACTGAATGTTAATAATTTACAATTGCTCTTATAAATTCGGCTACCCATTACTTGCTATGAATATTGCAGAAAACAAACGCATAGTCTTTTTCAATGTTTAAAAGTTGAGTGAATAATGTGCTTTTGTTCATCTTACGTCCCCTTTAAATAGATATCTCCATTCAACAATTGCAAATCATCACGACATTTCCATCCGGATCCTGTATATTAAACCAAGCTGTGTCGCCTACTCTCTCTATTTCTCTCACAATGTTAATTCCTTTATCTTTAACAAAATTATATGCTTCTTCAATATCTGGCGCGAAAAAATTAAAAATCGGACTCAAACTAACATGATGCTGAAAGTCGGGGTCAAAAGCATGGTCATCTAAAGTTAAAGAGGTTGTTCCGACAACCGGCACATTAAATACAGGTGATTCTATTTTATCTTCATCAACTTGCAAGCCTAATAAATCACAATACCATGTAGCCGATGCTTTCAAATTTGTGACATGAACAAAAACACCATTCATTTGATTTCTTATTGATGCTGTTTTCTCCATTTGCATCTTCTCCTATCTTAGTTTTACGAATTAGTTGAAAGCCAAATCCAGAAAGGGCAGTTTAAACTTTACGAATGGGTGGTTCGAATGGAGTATTCAGTTTTATGTTGATCTACAAAATCGGTTAACTCGGTATCGACACTATTTTATTATAACCAACATTTCATTGAGGGCAGCAATGATACAATCATAAAAAAACTCTTTTATCGGTTCGTAGTTTTTATAATAACTTTCATCTAATCCCTTGAAATATTCCAGTCGGTCGGTTGCTAAAACAGTGATTGGGGGATAGCCCAATTTAATCAATTCCAGATTCATTAACAGGCGTGAAGTCCGGCCATTTCCATCAATAAAAGGATGGATGTTAATAAATTTACATGTGAATTCAATAATATGATCAATGGTTTTGGGCTTCTGCTTGGTATACCAGCTAATAAGGCTTAGCATATCTGTCGGTATTGAATAAAAAGGGGCTACGTCGTGGCTAGCACCACTTATCGACACATCTATTCTACGGTAGATTCCAGCATTCCTTCGGTCGATTCCCTGAAGGATAATTGAATGAATGGATTTTATATCACGTTCCGTTAAATCCTGCTTTTGTGCCAATTCCTCTATATAGTTCAACGCTTCCACATGATTTTTTACTTCGAAATGTTCCCGTAAAGTTTTCTTTTCAATCGTCAAACCTGTTTCAATAATGACGCGAGTCTCCATTTCTGTCAGGGTATTTCCTTCAATGGCATTTGAGTTATATGTATTCTTTACAATGTAATTTTCATGTAGTCGCTCAACTTCCAACACACCTAACGGACGATGGCTGTCTAATTGTTCCTTTAATTGATGGATCAAATCCAGTTTCTTCAATGGAAACACCTCTTTTAAAAAATACCAGCACAGAATAACGATCGTTTAGTCATCCTAAGCTGGTTTTTTAAAGCGTTTATTTTTAAAATTAGAAATTAGAACTATAGGATTGTTTTTCACAATCTCAGTATAACATTCCTTATTCGGCCCACTCAACCGTAATGTACACTTTTTGGTTTTAAAAAAGGGTGGTGAAAATAGCTTTACCAAAGTTTATCAGAAAGCATAAATGGTGTTGGGTAGGGGAATGAATCTCTACAAAGGTATCCTCTATATAAAGCATAATCTCCCATAATAACATACTTATTTACATACCCTCGATACAGATCTCCACGAACTGGTCTATAGGAAATGGCTATTCAGTAAACCAATTTTTAAATAAAAGCCGCAGATCTAATTATCTGCAGCCTCCTCTATGGAATCTATCTCTTAGATTCTTGAAAAAGTTCACGTGTTTTATAGACAATTTTGCGGATACTATCTATGGACAAATTATATTCCTGCTCCAAGTCTTCAAATGACCGGCCTTCTCTATACAATTGATAGATCTCTTCGTTTCTTTTGGCAATTAATTGGCGCGATCCGTTGGCCTCTCCCCATCCTGCTCGCTGCTTGTTTTGCTTCGGAATATAAATGAGCTCGCCCTGAATGTATTTTTGGAGCTCCTTCAACAAATGAGGGGGAAGCACCTCTTTTCCATTTTTGTATGACAATCAATGACATCCTTCCTATTAAGATGTATGTGTTGATCATTCATTACTTTTTCAATCATGAATAAAACTCCTTTCATTTTGTTTTATAAGAGTAAGCCTTTTCACATTTAGTATACATTAGTTTGGAAAGCAAAGGATAGTAAAGGAGGCCGCAAAAAATGCGGCCTCACGTTTTGCGATTTCCGCTAGGCGGAAACCACCTCATATTTTGTGATCAATTTCAATCAGCCTCCTTTCCGAAATACTATCGGTCCGACACCCTTATTAACTCATAAAACAACCCCTGAGCACAAGTGAAAGAACAATTATAATTATTTTTTACCTATATTTCCAAATGATAAGAAAAGCGCAAGCGCCCGTTTAGCGACGTACAAACTTTTTAGGGGCCTGACGAGATAAAGGAAACACGATGAACCCGAAGGGTGAATCGATGTTGACTTATCGTAGGAAGGCACCGAAAGTTTGCTAGTCGCTGGGCGCTGGAGCTAGATCCAAACATTAGCCGATTTTTATGCTTTCTTACCTTTTAAAAAAGCGATCCTACAAATCTTGCGATAGACGAACCATGTCAATCACCTGTATCCCATTCTCGAAAATGGCCTCAGGATAATGGCGAATGAAGAAGTCTCTGTCTATACTAGTCATTCTAAATCCGCATTTTTGATAAAGGGCAAGTTGGGCTACACCGGAATTTCCGGTTCCGACTTCAATCGTTTTAAACTCTTGCTCCCTTGCTTGTTGAATGGCATGATTGATCAACTGCTTGCCAATCCCTTTTCCTTGATGCGCCTCATCAACGGCAAGATTGACAAGCTCTATTGTCTCAGGCCTGGTCGGTAGTAAAACATACACCCCGATCACAAGACCATCTATACAAGCTACAAAACATTGACCTCTTTTGACATATTCTTCAACAAGTTTCCTTGAGGGGTCTGCTAATAAAAGTAATTCCATTGGTGGCTTTTCATTTTCATTTAGCTTCCTTATATCCATTTCACTTTCTCCTTCTCCGATCGTATCTTTTTCTGTCCTTTATTATCATAATAGCGAAAAAATAAACTTTGACCAGTAAATTTTATTTTTTATACCAGATCCTATGACTAGGTGTTATAATAAAGTAAAAAATAAGGATGTGATCTGATGGTTCACTCAAAGGCACGGATAACAGCGATTGGCACTGCTGTACCTAAAAAAAGATTACTCAATTCAGATTTAGAAAAATTGGTGGATACGAGTGATGAATGGATTGTTCAAAGAACAGGGATGAAAGAACGTAGAATTGCTGGTGAAAATGAGTTTGCATCGACTTTAGCTTTTCAGGCCATTGACCATTTAATCAAAACCTATGATAAAGATTTGCATGATGTCGATGGTATTATTGTAGCAACGACAACCCCCGATTATGCTTTTCCAAGTGTGGCCTGTCAAATTCAAGCCCATTACCAAATCCCTTGCGCAGGTGCATTTGATCTCAATGCAACTTGTGCAGGATTCACCTATGCTTTACATGTAGCCAATAATTTAATTACTGCAGAAGCTCATAAAAAGATTTTAGTGGTGGCGACCGAAACGTTATCAAAGGTAACGGATTATCAAGATCGATCTACTTGTATCTTATTTGGAGATGGGGCTGCCGCGATGCTGGTTGAGTATGATCCGGAAAATCCGAGCTTCCTCGCAAGCCATATGGGAACTGATGGGGATGGGGGCATTCATGTTTATCGTACGAATCTAGCATCGACGATGAACAACACGGCTCTCAATACTTCAGGGAAAATGGTGCAAAATGGACGGGAAGTGTACAAATGGGCTGTACGTACCATCCCAGACGGCATACAGGGATTAGCAGACAAAGCCCAGCTAACATTTACTGATATCGATTGGTTCATCCCCCATAGTGCTAACCTGCGGATGATCGAATCGATCTGTGAAAAATCAGGCTTTCCGATTGAAAAAACCTTAACAAGTGTCAAATATTTTGGGAACACATCTTCCGCCTCGATCCCATTAGCCTTACAACTTGGGATTGAAAATGGTCAGGTGCAAAACGGTGATACGCTCATGTTGTACGGCTTCGGTGGTGGTTTAACGCACCTAGGTATTATCCTAAAATGGAATTTATAATCTTTTTATGAAGGGTTAGACATTTTTCGACTTGTTGTCCTTATTGCTCGGGATATAATTCTAGCTCGTTTTGTTCGAATATCCACATAAACAGGAGAGAATACGCTTCTCTCCTGTTTTGCTACATATCTCCTTGTTGAACTGGCCCAAGTTCGTTTGCTGTTACCCATTTATGATTTTTGACTTCCTCCCCACCTGTTGACGGCTTACAGTCAATCATATAAACGTTTGTATGTTCAGAGGATTCAATTTCAGCTGTTGCCCCTTTCATTCCTTCCATATGGTCTGCTTCAAGTGTCACTTCTGTACCTGGGCTTACTGGTTCCTGAACGTCATCCGCTATTTCTTCCTGAATGACCCATTTATAATCTTTCACCGGCTCTCCACCATTTGTTGGTTTGTAAGAGACGACATAAGCGATGGTGTCATATGCACCGACAATGGTCGCTTCTGCTCCATCCATTCCTTTCATATGGTCCGTTTCAATTATAGCTTGACTCCCGACTGTGTATTTTGGAGCTTTCGCTTCCTTTAAACCTTCTGGTACTTCCCCTGAGCTCGAATGATGCATCGAATCATGACTTGAATTCGACCCTTTGTCCGTACTCTCTTGATTATTCTCTACATTTTCTTGAGAGGCTTGTCCCTCATCTTTTACCTCTTTATTCTGATTTGTAGCTTGTCCACAAGTTCCTAACGCAAGCATGGCAACATTAAGAGTTAAAATATACCGGTGTTTTGACATGGTGTTTCGTCTACCTCTTTCGTATAAAAAATTTTTTTTGCTAGAAAATATGTCATCGGTCCATTATTCTCTCCTGTTCTCTCGTTAAACCTCCCTCTAGTTTCTTAAAAGGGAAATACCCTTTCCTAGTCTTATTTAATTTTCAACGGTTGCTTTCCCTAGTCGTTCTACATTGTTTATCCGTATTTCAAGGCGCTGGCGCTATGCTTAGAATCAGATATTTCACAGGAATATTCTCACGGTTAATTAGAAATAATAACCCTGATATCAAATATTGGGAGGAAAGCATTATGGCATTAATACCTTATGAACCATTCAGACACCTAGACAATATGAGAAGAGATTTTGATCGCTTTTTTACGGATTTTCCACTTTCATTTGGGAATGAGCAACATTTAGGTTCGATTCGAGTCGATGTTCATGAAACACCGAATGAAGTTGTCGCAACCTGTGATATCCCCGGCCTTGAGAAAAAGGAAGATGTGAACATCGCTATTGAAAATAACATGTTACAGGTGAGTGGGACGATCCAGCGAACGAATGAAATGAATGAAGAACATATGCACCGAAAAGAACGTTATGTAGGCCGATTCCATCGTTCCATCTCACTCCCAAGCCCTGTTTCACACGAGGGAGTTACCGCCACTTATCGGAATGGTGTCCTTGAAATCAAGATGCCTAAGCTGGAAAATGATAATAGACAAAGAATTGATGTAGAATTCCATTAAAATGGAGTAAATGGATGAAAGACCGAGCGGGAATCGGTCTTTTTTCATTCATTTGGTCAAATGTGGAGAACGAAAAGTCAAATTGTCTAAAGAATTTTTTCAGCATTCGATAAAATTGGAGAAAGGGCTTTGAACAGGGGAGATTACGGGCGATTCGTTACCCTTTCGACCATCAGCCTCCGAACGAGCACGATAAATTAAGATTGCCCGTAATCCAAGTCGTGGCTTTGTATCCTATCCTTCAAAAAAGGTCTTAATTCCATCTACAATCCCTGTAGCGACTTTCTCTTGAAAAGCGGCAGAATTGATTCGGGCTTCGTCCTCGGCATTTGAAATATATCCAAGTTCGAGCAACACCGCTGGTACTTTGTTTTCTCTTAATACATAATAATCTCCATAAGAGACGCCGCGATTACGGGCTTTAATATCTTCCATAAATATGTGCTGATGGATGCATTCTGCTAGTTTTTGGTCACGTTTATGATAATAATAGGATGTCATCCCTTCTACATCGTTTGTCTCAAATGCGTCATAATGGATGCTTACAAATAAATCTGCTTGATTTTCAGCTGCCAACTCTACCCGCTCTTCAAGTTCGACATATTTATCATCATCGCGTGTCATTTGAACCTCTGCGCCGGCTTGCTCTAGTGCCGCCTTAATTTTATTTGCTGTCTCTAATGTAACTTGCTTCTCAAGCGTACCATTTTGGCCGCTGGCTCCAACATCATTGCCACCATGCCCGGGATCAAGTACAATTCTTCTTCCTTCCAAAGCCAATTTTTTTTCGGCTTTTGTCGTTTTATTACTTTCCGTTCCAGCGATTCTTTCCTTATTTTCATTTTTTTCATTTTTCTCAAATTCAAATAAATGAGTCGCCGCAAAAGCTATAATCATAATCAAGACGAGTACTTTCAATATTTTCATATAAATTTCCTTTCTAGGTAAATCCATTTTTATAAACGAGAATCTGATAAAAAGTTATTGGGAAAATGATGTTGATCACTGTAGACCCCAAACTCATAGCCCTGCTCCTTGAAAAATGCAATAATTTGCGGTAACAGCTTCAAGGTTTGTTCCTTTTCGTGCATAAGGACAACTTCAACATCCTCTGTTGTAGTCGATTTTATATTGTCCATGATTTTTTTGGGGTCATTGGGATATTTCCAATCTTGGGAGTCAATTGTCCAATCCCAAACTTTCAATCCTGCTTCAATGACCTGATCGTGAATAAGTTCGTCTTGCAACCCGGGAATAGACCCATAAGGAGGACGCACTAAATGAGGATTCGTTCCTGTAATCTCATGAATTAACGCTAATGTTTCCTGCATTTCTGGAACAAACTGCTTGTTTTTATATAATTCGTCAGAATCATGTGTCATACTATGGGCGCCAACATAATGACCTTCCCTAGTGGCTCGTTTCACATCCGATTGAAAGGATGATTGTTTTAAATAGTTTCCTTGCATAAAAAAGGTTGCATGAACTCCATGTTCCTCTAAAACATCAAGAAAAGCTCCGGTCCATTCACTTGGACCATCATCGAAAGTTAAGTAGACCATTTTCTCGTTTTTCTTATCCTCTGATACTTCTTTCCCCTTTTCTATCTCCTCTTCCATTTGCTTATCAGCTTCTTCTTTCATTTTTTCTTCGCTTTTTCGTGGTGAAGGACTGGTTTTTTCAAACGTTTCGGCCATTGTTTTCTTATCCTCTATCTTGTCAATGGGGGATGCTGCTTTTATGAAGTAATCTATCACCCAAACAAGGGACACTACTAAAAAAATTAATAGTCCTATTTTAAAAAAGATTCTTATCCTTCTTTTCTCCCCACTAGACTGGTTTTGCATAAGTTTCCCTCCCTTCTTTTATCCCTTTTATCTCTATTGCTAGATTAAACATGCGAGATATAGATAAAATGAAGATGAGATGGATTTTGGCTAAAGAAATAAGAAAAGCACAAGGCGCCCGTCTAGCGACGTACAAAAAAAGCTATTAAGTCATGGCTAAACCCATGACCTAATAGCTTTTGCTCCGATCAAACTGTTACTTGTTTTTTCTTAAATAAAAATAAAACAATACACCTGTTTCTGTATTTTCTACTCCATATTTACTTCCATGGAGTTCAAGAATATTTCTGGAAATGGCTAGTCCCAAACCTGTTTCACCTTTTGAGCGCTCTCGAGAAGTGTCCCCGCGGTAAAATCGATCCCAAATTTTTTCCAATCGTTCCATAAGAATCGGTTCGCCTGTGTTTTCTACACAAACTTTCACTTGATTCTCTTCATCCTTTACCGAAATAGTCACGACACCTGCTTCTGGTGTGTGACGGATCGCATTCGTTAAGAAATTCGTGATCACCTGCTCAATCCGATGTTCATTTGCGATCACTTCAAACGGCGGTAGCTCCAGTCTAATTGTCACTTGCTTCTTGGAGGCCTCTAAGATAAGAGGGGCACAAACCCGTTCGATCATTTCATCAATATAGAAGGGTTCCACTTGCATTTGATACGTGCCTGATTCATATTTGGCCAATTCAAGCATATCGGCAATGAGCCGATCCATCTTGTCCACTTCCTTCTCCAGTGCCTGAAAGTAGTACCCCCTTTTATGCTTAGCCACATCATCTTGTAAAATGGAAATCGTGCTTTTCATAATACTTAACGGTGTTTTAAGCTCATGCGAGACACCTGAAATAAATTCTCTTCTTGTGTTCTCTAGCTGCTTTTCTTTTTCAATATCCTGCTGTAGCTGCTTAATATGTTTGTGTAATGTGTTCGAAAGAATATTGATGTTTTCCGATAATGTCCCCAATTCATCCCTTGATTTCACAGTGACACTTTCGGAGAAGTCCAAGTTAGCCATTTTTTTCGTTGTTTGATTCATTTTCAGCAGGGGACTAGCGATTTTTTTCGAATAATAAAAGGAGGCTAATAAAACAAGAAGCATCACGAAAACAATTAAATAAACATAATACTCCTTTACCATTTGCACAGCCTCATCCACTGGCTGTAGTGATGTCATCGCAATTAGATAGGATTTTTGACCATCGATTGACAAGGGCTTGATTAATATTTTGTACTGAATATTATTTTGCTCATCGTCTTCCACTTGAATGGATTGGTCCATTGTTGGATTTGGTTTCAACAGAAGAGAGGCTTGAAAATCTTTGATTTTATCCATAAATAGAGTGTTTGTGTAGATAGCATTCGATCCTTCTCCCCGATTGGGAAGCTGTACAGCTGTAACCGTTCCAATCAACTGAACAATATCTTGTGGTGAACTTGCCGGTTCTACTGGTTTCACCTGCTCCAATGTAGACTCTTCTCTTATATCGGCTGGCGATTGTGAACTAGATTCTTTGAGGAAGGAGCGATCTGTTTCCTGCAATTGGCCTGAAGGGTTTTGTTCGATCCACTTGCTGAGATATTCTCCTGCTGCTTTTTTCAACTGCTTATTTTCCCAGTAAGCGACATTTTCTTGTTCCTGTTCCAGCTCATATGGGTCCAAAGCTCCGATCGTTCCTAGCGTATTAGGCACAAATATTCCTAAATGGCCGATGACATAAGGGACGACAGTCGATCCTCTCTTAATCCCGTATATGCCAATGCGTACATCTGGCTTAAGAAGAAGATCATCTGCCAAAGCATCCTCAAAATCCAGCAAATAGTGGAGAGGAATACGAATTGTTTTATCAGCAAAGGCTTCGTCCTTCGTTCGTTCTGACTGAAATTCCAAGTAAAAATCATCCACGTTTTTCAAATTTCCATTTTGATCCAATGTCGTAATCCATGTATTGTGTTCTTGATAAAAATCCTGTTCCAGTTTTTGTTGAACATATTTGTTTTCCTTGTTTT
Source organism: Lederbergia sp. NSJ-179 (assembly GCF_022867885.1). Classification (GTDB taxonomy): domain Bacteria; phylum Bacillota; class Bacilli; order Bacillales; family Bacillaceae_C; genus Lederbergia. The sequence continues at coordinate 27,556 of NZ_JALIFP010000012.1, forward strand.
GCATGTACTCGTCTGCATAACGATCCATGGCCGCCTGAATATCATTGACTTTTTGATGGGCATAATATTGCTTAAAAAAAAATGTTTGCCCGATAAAAACAGTCGTTAAGATAAACACGCAAAGCAAGGTGGTCAGGGTAAATAGTTTGAAAACAATTTTACTTCTCATACAGTCCCCTCAAATTTATAGCCTAGGCGCACAATTGTTTTGATCGCATCTGCCTTATCACCAAGCTTGGTTCGGACATTCCGTATATGCGTATTAATAGTGCGGTCATCACCGGCATATTCATAACCCCAAACCTTGATAATTAATTGTTCCCTAGTAACCACAATCCCTTCGTTTTGCATGAGGTAGGAGAGGATTTCAAATTCAGTATGTGTAAGATTGATGCTTTGACCATCAACCATCACCGATCTGGCAGCCAAATTAATGGAAATGCCATTCGCGGATTTTACCTGTTGTTCTTCCACAACGCTCTTTTGACGACGACTTTGCAATAATCGTTTGGCCCGTGCCAATAATATAGCTGGACTATATGGTTTCGTCACATAGTCATCTGCCCCAAGTTCAAAGCCTAATAATGTATCTTCTTCCTCAACACGTGCGGTCAGCATAATAATGGGAACATCCGCCGTTTTTCGAATCCGCCTGCAAACAGACCAGCCATCTAATTTGGGCAGCATAATATCTAAAATAATCAAATCTACCTTTTCATTGTCAAATAATTGCAGGGCCTTTTTCCCATCATTCGCTTCCAGCACGTGGAAATTTTCATTTAAAAAATAGTCTTTAAGCACTTCTCTTAGAATTTGCTCATCTTCAACAATCAGAATGGTTTCATTCATCGCTTTACCCTCCATTGTTATTCGTTTAAGTATATCAAAATAATGTAAAGATTAGATAAAGACAAACCATTATTTAGAGTAGAAAAAATTTCCTTTCCCAGCTCTAATTGCTCTACCTTCTACCCGAATTGCCGAACTTCATGATCCGATTGTTGTACTTTCTAGCAGAATTGCAGAACTTCATAACCTATCGAGGATCTTCCTTTGCACTTTATTGCTAATACTTTGGAGAGCAAGAGCCCTCCATTTCAGACCTTCCCAAATTACTCCTCCAACTGTTCGTAAAGCCTTTCCCACTGCTTTTCTAAATCCTCCTTTTCGTTATACATTTTCTGTATCTCTTCCAACTCCTGAGTTCCCGCTAATTTTTTATCCAATGTTACCAATGATTGTTCGATTGCTTCTAATTCCTTTTCAATGTCTCCATTTTCACGACTCTTCTGCTGTTTTTCTTGTTCCAGTTTCTTTCTTTTTTGTGGGGCTGGTTCGATGGCAGTCTTCATAAGCCTCTTCTCAGCCATTTTCTCTTTCGCCCAAGTATAATCCCCTTCAAAGCAGTGAACTTCTCTCTCCTCTATCCAATAAATCTTTTCAAATAACCGATTGAGAAAATAACGGTCATGCGAAACAGCTACAATCGTTCCGTTATAATCATCCAGTGCTTCTTCTAATACTTCTCGAGACTCGATATCTAAATGGTTGGTTGGCTCATCTAAAATCAGCACATTCATATCTTGATGCATAAGCTGGGCTAAACGAAGTCGCATCTTCTCGCCGCCACTCATTTGAGACACCTTCCGAAAAACCGTATGCCCGTAAAATAAAAATTTCGCTAAAATTTGCCTGGCCTCTCCCTCTGTGACGGGTACTTCATTTCGAAATGCCTCTATGATCGTCGTTTCATCATCCATATCTGAAAAAACATGCTGGGCCAAATAGCCAATTTTTACGCTACTTCCTACCCGGACTTCTCCCTCATCACAATCTACTTGTTGAAGGATAAGCTTTAGCAATGTTGACTTCCCTGATCCATTTTCCCCGACAATCGCGACTCGTTGCTGATAGGTGATATGCATATGCACATCCTTGAAAAGCAATTTTTCCCCAAACCGTTTTGCGACATCCTTCATTAAAATCACATCGTTTCCACTTCGCTTCGACGCATCCATTTCAAGGCCCATTTTCTTTCGATTTAATGGCGGTCGCTTTAATTTTTCCATCCGTTCTAAGGCCCTTTCCATATTCGTTGCTCGCTTATGAAGACCCTCATTCGGCGGCTTCGCTCTGTTCGCCCAATCTCGAAGTCGTTTAATCGCTTCCTTTATTTTTTTGATTTTCTTTTGCTGTTCCTCATAAGCCTGAAACTCCCTTAGTAGCATCTCTTCCTTTTCCTTGATAAATCCAGAAAAATTAGTGTGATAACACGTCAATTCGCCATCCTCTAAATCCAAAATCTTATTCACCACTTCATCTAAAAAATACCGATCATGAGAAATAACGATGATCGTTCCCTCATATGCTTGTAAGAAGTCTCCCAACCATTCCACTGCCATCAGATCCAAATGATTCGTTGGTTCATCTAATAGTAAAAAATCCGGATTTTTAAGTAGCATAAGGGCTAAGCTTATCTTTGTTTTTTCTCCGCCACTTAAGCTTGCAAATTTTCTTTCCAAAAGATCAGCCAACTTCAAACCGCCCACCACTTTTTCAATCTTGACGTCGATTTCATACCCACCTTTTATTGTAAAAGTCTCTTGAAACTCTCCATAATCATCGATTAGTCTTTGGAGTAGCTCTCCGTCCGTTTCCTTTGTCATCGCTAACTCAAGCTTTTTCATTTTTTCTTCTATTTCGAGAAGTTCCGAGAAAGCCGTCTTCAGCACAGCAGTCACAGAGATTCCACTGTCAAACTCTGGTATTTGCGAGAGATAGCCAATAGTGGAGCCCTTTCTCCAATGAATTTGTCCAGCATCCAGTGTGTCCTCACCAGCTAATAACCGAAATAATGTCGTCTTCCCGCTCCCATTCCGGCCAACTAAACCAACCCGATCTCCTTTCTTCACTTCAAATGATATATTTTCAAAAATGATATGCCCACCATACATTTTTTTCGCCTGATTCACACTACAAGCAATCATACAAACTCCTCCTTTTTCTCTACATTTTTAAAATTGACCCCCACGAGCCCCCATGCTTTTTTACACGACAAAAAAAGCCACAGGGAAATACAACACTTCCCCATGGCTTTTGGATGCAAAAAAAGAAGAGCGTGAAAGACTCTTCTCAACCAATATTATTTAAGAGGATGTTCAAAAAATCCAGTAAAACTCTTTTTGAACTCGCTCTTTATTGTGGGTATAGAGATGTTTTCACTGTTTTTCATCTGCTATTCAGTTGCTAAAAAAGGGCATACGTATCCCGTCGCAAGCAAAACAGCAAATTTTGCACGGCAAAAATATAAAAAGTCGATCATAAAACCGTGCACAAAAACAGCTTCCTTCAACATCCTTCCCACCTCCGTTCGTACTTATTGTTTTTATTTTATTATGCTCCACTTAAAATTTCAAGTTTTTTCAGATAAAAATTTTGGGTCTAGGAGATTTTACATCCATATATTTTCCATCCATAAGAAAATTTTACAAAAACATCTCATAAAGGAACATTTGTATATTTTGATGTTTAATCAGTCAAAGTTTAAGGCTAATTGGTCGAAATTCGGCACTAAACGGTCGGAGTTTAAGACTAATTGGTCGAAGGGCGAAGCTAATTGGTCGAAACTCCACGTTAAATGGTCAGATACTACTATGAAATGGTCGAAGCATTGAAAAATATCATTTCAGTAGCTTCTACTCTCCTGCTATAACACTTCCAACGTCTCACCTAAAAAACCCTTCCCCTCTTCCTCCTTCATTGTGTTACCATAAGAAGAAAATATAGTAAGTAGGTCATGAGATGTTGGAACTTTTTTCGGAAAAATTAATCTTTATCGCGCTATTTATCTTTATCATTCATTCAATCGAGACACTTGCCTATGCTGTTCGCTTGTCTGGAGCTAGAGTTCGCTTGCTAGCATCTGCGCTATCGTTATTTAATCTTATGGTAATCGTTTCGCGCATGGCCAATATGATGCAACAATCATTTACAGGAAGTCTTGTTGATAATGCGCCAAAAATGGACACTTTAGCGTTTGTGGAAAACCAATACAGAGTGATTATTGCCTCGTCCACATTAGGCACAATGATGGGCATTTTACTACTACCTACTTTTATCGCTTTATTTTCAAGAGCGATTATTCATTTATCTGAAGAACGAGGCTCGATTCCCGCCTTACTCAAAAAGGGATTCACATTCGAATACATTAAACGTGGAATCAAACATATTCATTTGCCAAGATTCGTTTATTTAAAAGATATAAGCTGGAGAGATATTCCAATCAAGTTATTTATAATCAATATGCTTATTACCGCTATTTACACCATTGGCGTCTTATCTGCTTTGTATGCATCCTTACTTGCACCTGAGAGAGCCTCTACTGCGATTATGGCGTCAGGTCTGATCAATGGACTTGCGACCATTCTACTGACCATTTTTATTGATCCGAAAATTTCGATCCTAGCAGATGATGTGATTAATCAAAGAGGAAGCTATATTACACTCAAAGGAACCTCTCTTATGATGATCACCTCACGATTATTTGGAACCATCCTTGCCCAATTATTTTTCATCCCTGGTGCTGAATATATTGCATGGCTGACAAAATTCATTGTGTGAACTTTATTTTCATCCACGAGAAAATTTCAAGCAGCTGTATACGCACTTGTGTTTTGATTGAAACATACGAAAATAAAAAAGGGGATACATATGAAACTTGATCGTCTTTTACGTTTAACCATGCTTTTACTTAATCGAAAAAAAATAACGGCGCAAGCATTAGCAGAAGAATTGGATGTTTCTGTCCGGACGATTTATCGTGATATCGACGTATTAAGCAGCGTCGGGATTCCCGTGATTAGCCATCAAGCGCCCATGGGGGGATCGGTTTGATCGAAGGCTATCGAATCGACAAACATTTTCTAAAAGAAGAAGAGCTTTCTTCCCTATCGACGGCATTAAAGAGCCTCCTGACAGCCTATGAAGATCCTAATGCTAAAACCGTTTTGGAAAAGATAAGCCATATTGCTGATAGTGAACCGAAAGTGGATTACCTTTTTATTGATGACAGCCCTTGGGGTCAAAATGTGCACATAAAGCAAAAGCGGACGATTTTAAAACAAGCAATCGAAACAAGTAGACGTGTGACGATCGAGTATGCAAATGGTACCTCACGGGTAATTGAACCCCATACACTTGTTCAAAAAGGCCGTTCTTGGTATGTGTATAGCTATTGTTTGCAGCGACAGGCATTTCGTTTATTTAAGCTTGCTAGAATAAAAGAGTTACAACTATCGGAGGAAACCTTTCAACGGAAAGAGGTCGATGTATCCGATCTTCCTTGGGACAAAGCATGGTATGATCATCAGGTCATTACCTTAAAACTAGCCTATCAACAAGAAATTCGTGAAAAAATGGAGGAAATGTTTGGCGTTGAGGCATTGGATACGGAAAAAAAATAGCCACCATCCAACTGCCAGAAGATCAGTGGCTATACGGCTTTCTCTTAAGTTTTTCCGATAAAATAGAGGTGCTAGAACCCGTGCATATTAGGGAGATTATACAACAGCAAGCAAGAAATATTTTAAAAGTGTATGAAGAAACATGACAGACTGTTGTCTTCGAAGTGTCATTTTTACAGGACTTTTTGAACATCCTCTATTAGGGAAATTGTTCAACAGCAAGATTTTAAAAGTGTATGAAATATGACAGACTGTTGTCAAGTTTAGCTTGCTATAGTCATAAATAAAGGGGGTGAATTCATTGCAAGAACCAATCATAAAAAAGAGGGCCGCATTCAAAGTCATGGGAATATCTGTAGAGACCACAAACGAGAACGAGATGACGGCTCAAGCGAAAATCCCTTTATTATGGGATCGATTTTATCAGGAAGGGATTTCCAAGCAAATCCCTAATCCGTTAGATGGCCATACCGTGTATGGAGTCTATTCGGATTATGCGACCGATGTGGATGGAGCTTATCAGATGACTATCGGCTTAGAAGTGGGCAATGACTCTCAATCAAACGAATTTGTTGTCAAAACCATCCCAGCTTCACAATATCTCGTCTTTACTTCTGAGCAAGGCCCGCTCTCCAAAATCGTTGTCGTGCTTTGGCAGGACATTTGGAAATACTGTGAAGAGGCCAATATCAAGCGGTCGTATACAGGGGATTTTGAAGAGTATGGTGAACGATGCGCAGACCCGGAAAATGCGCAAGTGGAGATTTATATTGCGATAGAATAACAAAAGGAAACATCGACATTTCTTTATAGGGAATGTCGATGTTTATAACACAGTCACTATGCATATCGATTAAAAAATGAAAGGAGAAACAATTTTGAATAATAATGAAAGTTTGCAAATGCTTTATCTATTCATCCACAAATGATATGGCGAAATATTTAATGGCACGTATGGAAAACAAACAAAATGTAATAGGTCGATCTAGTAGAAATAAAATGTTTTCTATGGATTGTAACAATGAGAAGGGCTGTTGTGGCGAAGGCCAAAGCGCCCATTGTGAGAGCTGTGTTAAGATACGTGAACACACCAACGACGATTCGTTTTAAAAATTAGTCCCGATTTTCGAGAGAATGAACACATTTTTTCTCACTGTGTTTTGTTTCAGTTTTAACTATATCTGTAACACCATCTGGTGATAATCTGTCTTTTTCACAAAATTGTTTAACCTGTTTTCCTTTTTTGGTTATTCCGTAATAATAAGTTGTATCAGGCTCATCTTTGAAGATAACCATATAATGTCCGTGGTAATAATCATTATTTATGAGGTACTTCGGCTCTACATAATGAGATTCTTCTATTTCGTTTTCTGTGTATCCTTTTTCCTCCAAATAAACTGGAACATTTTTATCTGCTATATATTTTGTATAGGGATTTCCGTTATTTAGAACATAAAAAAAACCTAGCGGAATTGTCACGATAATGAGCATAATTAGACTCAAGGAAATCCACAAAACTTTTTTCTTCATAATCCCCCTCCTCCAGCACCCAGCGAACAGAAGATTTCGCATCCGCAATCGCTTGTTTTGGTGTAAATCCCTCATCATGACCAGCCCGATAATCCACACAGATTGCGACCATGCCCAGTTGGGAGAAATAATAGTTGGCTTGGTGTTGAAAAACGGCCGGTGATTGTGGATTCTTTTTAAAACTGCCACCGATAAAAAAGAGGATTGCTGATCTTTTTTTCATCGAACCTTCTGGCTCAAATATATACAGTTTCAAATCTCTTGTCCCTATGTTCTTATACGTTTTCTCGATCACTGGAAAATCAAACTGCAGCACTCTCATTTTTTCTCCTCCATTTTAAAAAGATCCCCATTCATTTTTTATTTTCCGTATCACGTCATTGACAAAACTTTGCTTTCCCTGCTTTTAGCAATCATGCTCTTCACGAAATTATGCGACCAACACTACTTTTGTGATTTTGAATCTTTTGAACAAAGCCTTATTCCGTTCCTTCATAAGCTACGAAAACGATATCATTTCCGGCATCAACCATCAGATCCACAATGTTTTGTTTAGTGTGTAGAGCCTATTGAGGACCCGGAGTATCCCCATAGTGCCACCAATATATCTTAGATCCATATATAGCTATTATAATCCATCACACTAATATGCGAAAGACAGTTTCTTTTAGGCGTAAAAATAAAAATAAAAATACAGGGTAATCTAAAGCAAGTAAACAATTCTGGAGGTGTCAAGATGTATATCACCGGTTATTTTTCTGGATTCGATGGCGTGAGATTATTTTACCGTGGATGGATACCCCAAGAGCCACGTGGTTTTTTAATTTTAATTCATGGAGCAGGTGAGCATTCCGGCCGCTATTCCCATATCGGTGAAATATGTATGGAGCATCAACTGGGGTTACTTGCGCCTGATTTACGAGGTTTTGGAAAATCAGGTGGACCTCGTGGACATGTTAATCATTTTACAGATTACTTAGCTGATTTAGGAAAATTAATCGAGGCGTTTCAAATCCAGTATCATTCTGCCCCATTATTTATTTTTGGACATAGCTTAGGGGGGCTCATTGCGATTCGTTATGGTCAAATATACCCACAAAAAGCAAAGGGATTTATTTTATCGTCTCCTGCATTAGAGATCCGATTTCCTCTTCCTCCATTATTAAAAAAAACATTGGAATTCTGTTCTTGGATTTCCCCAAATTTATCGATTCAACCTTTCAAATGGATGGAGATACTAAAAAAAATTCGCCGTTTAAATCACTATTTTCCAGAACCTGATGTAGAAATCATCGAGGATCCACTATTCACTTTTGAATATACTCCGCGTTGGCTAACGGAATTACTTCATAATGGAATTTACGCTTTATTAGATACTTCAAAATTCCGCTTCCCGATTTTGTGTCTTTATGACCAACAGGATCCAATCGTCCATCCTGATTCCATCTTACGTTTTTTGGATTCCATTTCCATTCAGGATAAAAAATATGTCATGTTTGAAGAAGGGCTTCATAGACATTGGCATGCAAACCATTGTGAGCATGCAATAGAAAATGTTATGACGTGGCTAACTCCCCGTTTATAGAGGTTGTTTAAAAGGTAAGGATCAAAAGAAGGACAAAATGGATGAACAGCTAAGTACGCGCCGTCCTGGCGCAACACTGTTCTGACCAACATCCTGTTGGCCTAAGTTCGCGCCGTCCTGGCGGCAGGCTCAAAACGCAACGTCCTGTTGCTTCGCTTGCACTAGTAGCTCCCTGTACGTCGCAACACTGACCAATGGACGGCCAACCCTTTATCGAACTACCTCAAATAAAATGGCCAGTCCCACCCCGCCTCCACTCCCTATGGCCGCTATCACATAGTTTACATCTATTCTTCTTTGTACTTCATAAAACAATCTAGTGACTAGGATGGCTCCAGACGCTCCATAGGGATGGCCAATGGTGAGGGCACCACCATTCACATTTAATTGTTCATATGAAATAGAAAGTTCTTGAGCACAGGAGACGATTTTTGAAGCAAAGGCTTCATTTATTTCAAATAGGTCGATATCTTCTATCGTTAATTGATTCCGCTGTAATAATGTTTGAATAGCCGGGACAGGTGCAATGCCCGGATAAAAGGGATGCACTCCAGAAACTTGACTGTCCACAAAACGAAGAACGGGCTGAAACCCGAGATGCATGGCTTTTTTCTCCACCATAATGAATGCAACACTAGCTCCATCATGAATACCGCAACTATTAGCAGCTGTGACCGTTCCATTTTTGAGAAAACAAGGTGTAGCTCGTTCTAATAACTTTTTCATATTCCTTTGATGGAATAATTCTTCATCTTGATTATAAGAACCTACCCCTACTATTTCTTGCGCATAGTAGCCAGATTTAAACGCATTCCAGCTGCGTTGATAGCTTAATAACGTATATTTATCCTGCATTATTTTCGTAATATTGTATTTTTTAGCGACATTTTCGGCTGCCTCCCCCATGTCAGGATCCCCTATTTTGTCAGGAGAAAAACGAGCACGTTCAGAATATGGGGATGTACTTGTACTTTCTACCCCACCTGCAAGGTAACAGGCTCCCGCTCCTGCTTGAACAAGGTAACAAGCAATTCGGATCGCTTCAAGACCTGCACTACATTGCCGGTCAATTGTAAATCCCGGAACAGAAAGCGGCAGTCCAGCCTCAAGAGCCGCTAAGCGGGCCACATTTCCCCCAGGACCAACTACATTTCCAAGGATAACATCCTCGACTTCCTCTTTGATTCCTTCGGAAAGAAAGGTAAGCAGCGGGCTGACCAGTTCAGATGGAGTAAGCTGGCTATACATTCCATTTTTCTTTCCAATGGCTGTCCGTTTTGCATTCACAATCACGGCATTGTTCATATCGATTTTACGCCTCTTTTACTAGATATTTTAATTGTGACCGAGCAATTTTCCCTCCGGATGTGATGGGCATTTTTTCAATAAAGTACCACTTTCTTGGCAATTTATATGAAGCCAATCTTGCTTTGCACCAGCGGACAAGGTCATTTTTCGCTGCCTTGCCTTGAATCACCGCAACAGCAATTTGTCCCCAATAAGCATGAGGAATTCCGATAATGGCAGCCGTTTCAACATCAGGATGTAATAATAATACCGACTCAATTTCCTCTGGGAAAATGTTGATTCCGCCATATAGAATCATATTATTTTCTCGTCCGACAAGATATAAATCACCCTCTTCATCAAGATAGCCCATATCATGAACGGTTACCCAACCATGTTCATCATGAATTTCTTGGATGGTTGCAGAATCCATACCCATTTCGATGTAGCCGATAAACGTCATCTTACTGCGCACAAAGATTTTACCCACTTCGTATGGTTTAACCATTGTTTGATTATCGTTTCTTATTTGTATTTCTACGTTATGACATGGCTTTCCAACAGAGCCGCGTTTATGTTCATTAGCCCGAACAGTGACAAAACTTAATTCACTTGCACCGTAAAATTCATATAAAGAATGTTGCGGAAATATATCTGCCATTTTCTGCTTTGATCGTTCTTCCAATTTTGCGCCAGATGACATGATTTTTAATGGTGTTTCGATTATCCTCTCTCCTTTATGTAATGCTTCAATCATCGTTGGGACTAAATAGAGGACTGTGATCGGAAAGGTCTGTAAAAATGAGAATGTCTGTAAAGTGGTAAACTTCTCTAATAAATAAACCGTTCCACCTAAAAATAATGTGCTAATGGCTCCATATAAAAAATGAGAAGAAATAAGATTACCTGGTATAAGTACTTGATCCTTTTCTTCAATATCGAAGTCTCTGCGACTACATTCAAAACTTTCAACCCAAGATTGATGGGAACGAATAAAGGCTTTTGGATTGCCGGTAGATCCAGATGTAAAACCCATATAAAAGGGAGGATCACTACATTTGATTTGAAGCGGTTTTATGTGTAGGGTTTGCTTGATTTTTACTAAACAATCTTCCCATAACATGACATTTGTATAGAGCTTTTTAAGTTTTTGCACATATGTTGTTGTCGTAATCCAAATAGTTGGACGAGCTAGAGCACCACGTTTAAGCATCTCGTCCTCTTTCCATTTTAAATCAAAGGGCACCGCTACCCATCCTGCTGCTGCAGCGCCTGCGAAAATTTGCAAAAAAGGAATCCCATTTGGCAGATACATTCCTACCGTTTTATGGGAACTCTGTAAAGAATCAAACCAATTGGCTGTTTGCTCGACGAGCCTATTCCAATCACGGTAACTTAATTTTTCCTCATGTGTATAAATGGCTAATTTTTCTGGATATTGTTTTGCATAGGTAGAGGTAATAAGACTCATAATGATCTCCTTATGAAGCTGATTCATACGTACTTTTTTGTTTGTTGGAATCCTGCTTAATGAAATATTTTCTTAGTTTATAGACTAAATAAGAAGCAAAAATGGCTTTCATGATATCTCCGGGAATCGTGACTAAACTGATTTTAATGGTTTGCAAAAGTGGTAGCTTCATCAAGAATGCTTGCACGGGTATACCTGTTACATAAACGAAAAAAACTCCCACGGTTAAATTCATAAATAATATATGCTTTATCGTTAATGTACGAAAAAGTGTAAAGATATAGCTGATACAGAAAGCAGTGATGGGGTATCCGATTAAATAGCCAGCTGAAGGTCCCACGAATACCCCTAGACCTCCACGACCACCTGATAAAATCGGCATTCCAACCGCAACAATGAATAAGAACAGCATTTGGCTGAGCGCTGCTAGTTTTGGCTTTAGTATTCCTCCCACTAGTAAAACCCCCATTGTTTGCAAGGTTACCGGGACAGGTGAAAAGGCGAACATAATAGGGGGAAATAACCCAAGAACCCCCATGATCGCAGCAAATAAAGCGATATACATCATTTCCTTTGTCTTCATTCATGTTTCTCCTTACTTGTATTCCCGGGATGATATGGTTATTTTAAAGGGGAAACGGAATATATGTCAACTAATTAATAATATTGGTTGACATATATTTGTTTATATAGAAAAACAGTGAATACACAGATAAAGGAGGCTAGTAGAAAAAGAGTAAAAAGAAAATCTAAACGTTATAGAAAATTGAACAATGTGAATGCATTCAGAGTCCGTTTTCAAAAAGCGCCTTTACCCTTTGTTCCTCTTGAGCATATAATTTGGACCATTCCTCCGTCCATGGGAGTATTTTCGTTTTTCGCATGCAAGCTCCTTCCATTCAATTAAAGCGGGCCTCCTTCAAACCCAATCGGACATCCATCCGGTTTGAATTTTACTTTATACTGAACATATCTCGATTCTTCAAATTCCATTTTCCTTCCGCCTTCTTTTCGAACGCATCCCTTTTAATTTCTTCACCTTGTCACTATGTAAAAATTGCTGATACTCTTCACTGTTCACACCATAGACGGCGATTTTCCCTTCTTGATCATAGTGAATACCCCATCCATATTTTTTTACTAATGGGGACGCCCTGAAACAGGCCTTCGGTTTGGCGAAAAACTGTTCGCGCAGCTCATCGAGATTGCTTGCTTCAATCTGATTTTTGATCAAATACGTTTTAAATTGGACATCATCCTGCGAATATGTATAAGGATTATTTTTGATTAAATCATATTCAATCGAGGCAATCGTTGGTTTGTTGTTTCTTGGGACAGGCACAATCGCCTCGGTAACATCGGAATCCTCAGAAATGGTAATAAACGTATTTTTATAACTCATAAACATCCTCCTCGTAAAAATTATCCTGTCAAATCCCAGGCTACTTTATCGATAGTTAGCTTTCCTATAAACTTACCGGATATTATTTTCATCCATAAGCTTGCTTTTCCTTTGCCTACCATACTAATATAGCTTTTCATTGAAGTAAAAACTTCTATTATGATTGTACAAAAGTGGCTCCCTCATTGGTATAACTAGGCAGTTTTTTTACTTATTTTATTAAAAATATCCCATATCTATCTCGAAAAGAATGGCCCTACTTTTTACCATGCATACAAATTACTTGTAAATTCTCAGGAATTTTCATAGGATGAAAGAGATCAAGAATAATTTCTTAGAAAGGTTGTGGGAAATGGTTATCAAGCCGTATCAAGTACCACCATTATTAGAGTTGCTCCGATGTTTAAACCAACGCTTTGAACTACCCCCTGATGAAAGGCAACAGTATATCAACCTTGAAAAAGGCCATGAGGGGGAACAAAAATTTTCTGTGCTTCTTGAAAATCTAACCAACGATTGTCTCATTTTACACAGCTTACTCCTTAAATGTAATAACACTCTCTTTCAGATTGATGCTTTACTCATTTTTGAAAATATGATTTATCTTGTGGATGTAAAATATTATGAAGGCGATTTTTATATCGATTCAGACAATTGGTACACCCTGTCCAAAAAAGAAGTTCATAATCCGGTTCTTCAATTAAACCGCTGTGTCTCCTTATTTCGGCGCCTCCTTCAAAAATACGGCGTGACCCTTCCTGTAAAAGGATACGCCCTCTTTAATCATCCCGAATTCACTTTGTACCATGCGGCTCCCGAGTTACCCATTATACTCCCAACCCAAATCAACCGTTTCATGAAACAACTTCATAAGATATCATCGAAAACGAATAATAAGCACATGCAGCTTGCGCAGAAACTATTATCGGATCATAGAGATGAATCCCCTTACACGCATTTACCTGCATACTCTTATGAGCAAGTGAAAAAAGGGATTGTATGTGCATCCTGTCATTCTCTCTTAACTTCTTTAATTGGTAGTCGGGTTATATGTAATGGCTGCGGAAAGGAAGAGAAAGTAGATGATGCTGTATTAAGAAGTATCAAAGAATTTATGATGCTTTTTCCAGACAGGAGAATCACCACGAACGCCATTCTGGAATGGTGTAAGATAGTTAAGTCGAGAAATACCGTAAGGAGAATTCTAGGAAAATACTTTACCATAAAAGGGCATGGAAATTACGCGTACTATGTGAATTCTGATCAAAAGGATGATGAATAAGCCCATTTCTTAAATCTTATTTGTTTTGGATCTACGTTTTGTCTGGTCCTTCGCGATTTCGTAGATCCAACCCCACTTTGGATCTATGTTTTTGCTGGACCTTCGTGATTTTGTAGATCCAACCCCACTTTAGATCTATGTTTTTGCTGGACCTTCGTGATTTCGTAGATCCAAAACCTCTTGGATCTACCTTTTTGTAGTTCCTTCGCCTTTTCGTAGATCCAAACACACTTTGGAGCTACGTTTTCGCCGGGCCTTTGTGATTTTGTAGATCCAAACGCACTTTGGATCTATGTTTTTGCTGGACCTTCGTGATTTTGTAGATCCAACCCCACCTTGGAGCTACGTTTTCGCCGGACCTTCGCGATTTCGTAGATCCAACCCCACCTTGGATCTACGTTTTCGCCGGGCCTTTGTGATTTTGTAGATCCAAACGCACTTTGGATCTATGTTTTTGCTGGACCTTCGTGATTTTGTAGATCCAACCCCACCTTGGATCTACGTTTTCGCCGGGCCTTCGCGATTTCGTAGATCCACACGCACTTTGGATCTATATTTTTACTGATCATTCGTTTTTTCGTAGATCCAAAACCTCTTGGATCTACCTTTTTGTAGTTCCTTCGCCTTTTCGTAGATCCAAACACACTTTGGAGCTACGTTTTCGCCGGGCCTTTGTGATTTCGTAGATCCAACCCCACCTTGGAGCTACGTTTTCGCCGGACCTTCGCGATTTCGTAGATCCAACCCCACCTTGGATCTACGTTTTCGCCGGGCCTTTGTGATTTTGTAGATCCAAACGCACTTTGGATCTATGTTTTTGCTGGACCTTCGTGATTTCGTAGATCCAACCCCACCTTGGATCTACGTTTTCGCCGGACCTTCGCGATTTCGTAGATCCAACCCCACCTTGGAGCTACGTTTTTACTGATCCTTCTCTTTTTCGCACATCCAAACACCTCTTGCCTCCTTTCCCCCATCCTACTTTACATCCATACCATAATATCGTTAAAATTGGTTCACCCCATGATAGGGAAAATTTAAAAAAGAAGTTCTTATTATATTTTTAGCCCATTTCTCATAGAATGGACAAGGAAGGTTATTCTTGAGGGGGAAAAAGAACGTGGATATTGTTCATTTGATGGAGCCTTTTTATTACCGATGAAAAAAACACTAATGACTTATTCGGTTTTACTAATTGGAGCTTTCTTACAAGGTTTTGGCATGTCCTTATTTTTGTTTCCACACTCTATTCCTTCTGGTGGGGCGGCGGGTTTAGCGATCTTGATGAATCATTGGTTTGATTTTTCATTAGGTTTTTCCTTGTGGCTTGCAAATGCTGCTTTTTTATTATTTGCTTTAAAATATTTTGGCTATACTTGGACGTTTCGAACCATCATCTCGGTTGCGACCACCTCTATGACCGTTTCGTTTCTAACCTCTCAAGTTGTAATTCCCCATGTAAATATATATTTGGATATTTTGGGAGGGAGTGTTTTTTTTGGAATTGGGGTCGGATTATTGATTCGGTTTGGTGCTTCAAGTGGTGGAATGGTCATTCCCGCGCTTATGATTGCTAGCTATAAAAATTGGAGCCCTGGAAAGGTCATGATGGGCATCAACCTATTCATTTTTTTATTTAACTCTCTTGTCATTGACTATAAAATTGTCGTGTATGCGATCATTTGCCAATTCTTCTCGACCAATATCATTGATTTTGTGCAGGAGTTCAAGCTTCCAAAAATCAATCTATTAACGCCAAATTGGAGAAAAAGATAGGATAACCTTGGTCTAATATCCTCTAACCTTTTCACCACCTCTTGAAGGTACTATCGGGGTGATTGCTCACTAGACACAATAATGTTTGTTTCCATGCTGAAAGAGAATTGCCTTCCTTGCCAATTCTCTTTCAGTCACTTCTTAAACCTTATAAGATCTGCTTCTCTTTAAAATAAGAAAATATTTTTTCAACCGATTGTTGAATGGTTATTTGATCGGTGTTAATCGTGATTTCCGGATCATCGGGAGTTTCATATGGAGAAGATATTCCTGTAAAATCCGCAATTTTCCCATTTCTCGCTTTTTGATATAAGCCTTTAGGGTCGCGTTTTTCACATATTTGAATGGGGCAATGTAAATAAACTTCAATAAACTCTTCGGGTTCAAGCATATTTCTGACAATCTCCCTGTCTTCACGGAAGGGAGAAATAAATGCGGTCGAAACAATTTGACCGCTGTCTACAAATAGTTTCGCTACTTCTCCAATTCTACGAATATTTTCCTTTCGATCCTCAACCCGAAAACCTAAATCTCGGTTGAGGCCGTGTCGTATATTATCCCCATCTAATACATAGCTGCTAACACCAAGTTGAAATAATTTATAGTCAACGGCATTGGCTAACGTCGATTTCCCTGACCCCGATAATCCGGTAAACCAAAGTACACAACTTTTATGACCATTCAAGACATGACGATTTTCCTTTGTGACTGTTGAATGATGCCATGTAATGTGATTAGTCGCTTCCATTTCCTACACCCTTTAGCTTTTTATATAGAGTTCCTGCATCCCTTGAATCAAAATGGCGACTACTTCAGGACGGCTGAATTCTTTTGGCGGTTGTTTCCCGTTTTTTAATAGCTCTCTTACTTTTGTACCCGATAAAATAACCCGATCCTCCAGATTATGGGGGCATGTTTTTTCCGATGCCATGTTTTCACATTTTCTGCAGTAAAAGCTATGTTCAAAAAATAAAGGTGTAATCCCCAATTCTTCTTCTTTAAAAGAACTGAATATTTTTTGCGAATCATATGTTCCATAATAATCGCCAACCCCGGCATGATCTCTGCCGACAATAAAATGAGTACAACCAAAATTCTTTCGTACGATGGCATGAAAAATAGCTTCTCTTGGACCTGCATAACGCATAGCTGCCGGAAAAACAGACAAGAATACCCGATCTTTCGGATAATAATGTTCGAGTAGCACCTGATAGCTTTTCATGCGGATATCACTTGGGATATCATCTGCTTTCGTTTCCCCTACAAGAGGATTCAAAAAAAGACCATCCACATTTTCTAATGCTGTTTTTTGAATATATTCATGCGCCCGATGAACCGGATTTCGAGTTTGGAAACCGACCACCGTTTTCCAGCCTAATTCTTTAAATTTGGCTCTTGTTTCAATCGGATCTAAATAAAACGTTTCAAATTTATCTTTTTCCGGCCTTTTTATAAGGGTAATGGGACCTCCTAAATAAAAATCAGGACGGTTGAACAGCTTATTAACACCTGGGTGAGCCATTTCCGTTGTTTTATAGACCATTTCGGCTTCAAACCTTTTGTCAGAAGCGTAGATCTCCTCGATTTCCATGCATCCATAAACGGTTCCGTTATGAGTAAGATTGACCGTTTCCCCCTCTTTAAGTTCCATCGCTTTCTGTTTGTCGACTTGTAATGTAATTGGGATTGACCAAGGAAGCCCGGATGACAGTCTCATATTTTGAACGACAGAGTCATAATCTGCTTTTCCCATAAAGCCTTTAAGCGGACTATAGCCTCCATTTGCCAGTAATTCTAAATCGCTTAATTCTACATTATCCAGTTCGACATCATTAAGGAATAAATCATTCCCTAACGCAGGATTGATTCGATTCACTAATTTTCCGCCATGTGGTACACTAATCACTATTTTTTCCCCTCCACTTCTTTACCTAAAAACATTTTATTTCAAGTGAAGCCCGCATTCCGTTTTAGAGTGTCCCACCCATCTACCTGCACGAGAGTCCCCCATCTCAGAAACAGGTACCGTGCATGGTGCACAGCCGATACTTGGATAGCCTTTATCATGTAGTGGATTATATGGCAGCTTGTTTACATGAATATAGGTTAAAACATCTTCCCATGTCCAATGAATAAGCGGACAAATTTTTATGTTATGGAATTTTTCGTCTTTATTAATTAATTGGGTATGACGGCGCAGAGGTGACTGATCCCTCCTTAGCCCGGAAATCCAGGCTTTTGCATCCTTTAATCCTTCCCTAAGGGGTAATACCTTTCGAATGTGACAACAAAGATTTGGATTATGGCGCCATAATTCTTCCCCTTGCCGTTTGGCCTGCTCCTCTAGAGATACCTTTGGCTTCATCATTTTGATGTTCAATGAAGGATAACGCTTCTTTACTTTTTCAATTAATTCATAGGTCTCCGGAAAATGGAGACCGGTATCCAAGAAAAGAATGGTTGCCTTTTTATTCACCTTATAAATTAAATCAATTAATACGATCCCCTCTGCTCCAAAGCTGCAGGCATAAACAATCTCATCTCCATATTCATGAAAAGCCCATTTCAATACCTCTAAAAAATCTGGCTGTTGCTCCATCAAGTCAGCAATCTTTTGTTCATCCCAATTTTCATACGTTAACATCTCCGTCAATGATCTAGCCCCCCGTCTCTATCTTTCTTTCTTCAGAATGAATGGATAAAGTGACACATTCATTGTTTTTGAGGATGATTTTATTCATATGGTTGATATGACCGAACATGGAATAGGAGATCACCGCTCGAATCCAGGCCCCGTGACCAAAGACTAAAATATTGTTGAACTCCTTATATTTTTCTAAAAACGAAACGATTCTTTCTTCGAAACGATTCATGCTTTCTCCCAACATTAATTCTTTAGGGTGATGGATCCATTGGTTCCCAAATTTTTCATGAAGTTTTTTCTTTGGAAGTCCTTCAAAGCGCCCAAAATCTAATTCATCTAGTAATTCTTCTGTCTCCCACTTGTAACCGTAGATCTGTGCCGTTTGCTGGGTTCTTGTTAATGTACTTGCTAGCACACAATCAAATGGAGAAAGTTCCTTAAGGAGCCGTTGATTATTAGCCATTCCCTTTTGAACATCCTCTGTAATGGGAGAGATGCCAATATCTCTTCTGCCTTGCAGCCATGTTTTCTTATTCCATTCTGTTGGGAGATGTCTTATAAAAGTAGCTCGCATTTGCGTTCTCCTAAATAAAACGTTTCACTCCTAAGACCGCAGCGCTGAGCTTCTAACACTAAAACATCACTTAGCTTTACATTTCCTACATTAACGTTCGGACCCATTTCTTTTATAAAATACATTTGCTGTTTGGGAATAGGTGCTTCAAAAATGACTTTGTTTTGATCGACATCTTTCATTACTTCATGTATCAAATCAGCTTTAATGTTGCCCCCTTTTTCATAGATCCCGGCGGTGCCTGAATCTCTTCCCTCTGTAATGACATAATCACACCCTGCTTCAAGGAATACCTTGATTTCTTCCTTCCATTCGGAAATAGGCATTTCCTTATTGGCATCCTTTGATCCGACCTCTGCAATGACGTGGAAATCCTTTTTAAGTTGAGAAATCATAGTAAGACGTTCATCAAGTGGAATATCTAAGGTCCCATTCGAAACTTCGATCCATTCAATGCCTAAATCTTGTAAATACGCTTGATATTCCGGAATTTTATCTTGGTCATAGCATTTTTCAAATAAAGTTCCTCCGAAATAAGGCTTTACACCATATTCCTTATACATGGCTACCTTTTGCTTAATGTTTGGCGTTACATAAGCAGAGCCAATTCCCATTTTGGCGATATCAATGATATGGCTGTAATCGGAGAGGATATTTTCTAATTCTCTTATTGGTGTTCCCAAGTCGATAACCGACGTTAAACCATATGTTCTTATACCAGATGTTCTTTTAGGTAAGGTTAAAAAATCCATCGGGACGCCTCCTCTATTTTTGATGAAGGTAAAGGGGCTCCAAAGCAGAAAAATCATTTAAAATGGCTTTGATCTAATGACGAACCCCTTTGAACAACCAGAAAATAATGATGGTCCATATGTAGGATAGATTATTCAAACATTAGGCGAATGTGTAAATAATCTCCCTTTCTCAAAGAATTAGGCTATTGCCTAGTATAAAGTGGACTTCACTACAAACAATAATAGGACTCTATTCCACTGTGAGGGGTGTTTGATCATTGCAAAAGCAAAAAAATAAAGGCTTGGCCATTTTCGCAATCGGTTCAATCCCGCTTATTCTTGTTCTGGGTAATTCTATGTTGATTCCTATCCTGCCGAAAATGAAAACAGAACTGGACGTTTCTCAATTTAAAGTCAGCCTAGTCATTTCCGTTTTTTCGATTGCAGCAGCGATATCCATTCCTGTTCTGGGGTATTTATCCGATCGTTTTTCCCGAAAAGCGATTATCATCCCCGCCCTTATTTTATACGGAAGCGGCGGACTTTTAGCTGGTGTTGCAGCAGGTTGGTTTTCCAATGCTTATATGTGGATTATGGCTGGCAGGCTTTTACAAGGAATTGGAGCTGCTGGGACGGCACCGATAGCGATGGCGTTAACAGGAGATTTATTTAAAGGGGGCGAACAGAGCCGGGTTTTAGGTTTAGTCGAAGCCTCTAATGGTTTCGGAAAGGTCATTAGCCCGATTCTTGGGTCTCTTCTAGCCATTCTCTTCTGGTATGCGGCTTTTTTTGCCTTTCCGATTTTTTGTCTTATTTCGATTTTGTTAACGATATTTTTTGTAAAGGAGAAAAAGGCGGAAAAAGAACCACCACCCATTGGTCAATACGCGAAGGGGCTTGTTTCCGTTTTTAAAACGGAAGGACGGTGGCTATTTGCTACTTATTTAACAGGTGCTGTCTGTTTATTTACTTTATTCGGCATCCTCTTTTATATTTCAGATATTCTCGAAAAAGATCATAATATTAACGGGGTTCTGAAAGGATGCATATTAGCCATTCCCCTTTTGATTATGACGATTACCTCTTATATTACGGGAAGTAAAATCGGAAAAAAGATGAGACGGATGAAAACATTGATTATACTTGGGCTGTTGCTCATGACCATTTCCTTTGCAACGCTGGTTTTCTTTAGGAATCTTATCCCCTTTTTTTCGGTCCTTGGCATCAGCAGCATTGGTACTGGACTCGTTCTTCCATGTATAAATAGCTTTATTACAGGTTCAGTCCCTTCAGCCCGTAGAGGATTTGTTACATCCCTATACGGATCTGTCCGATTTTTAGGTGTTGCGATTGGACCGCCTATTTTTAGCACTTTGATGGAATGGTCCAGAACAGGAATGTTCTTAACAACTGCCGGTTTAACTCTGTTTGTTGGATTACTCTGTCTTGTTCTTATCCATGTGAATAAAAAAGAGCCATCAGATGATCGTGACACGTTATTTGATAAAGTACAGTTTACGTAAAGGAGTAGAACGAATTGGAAATTTATTTCTCCCCTGAGGTGATAACCCCTCAATTTCAAGTATTAAATGTCGTAAATTCTGCTAATAAAGCTGTTGGGAATGTAGCGCTTTTATTCGATGAAAAAAAGCTCTACGTTTATGGAATTTTAGAGGAAGAAGGAGTTGGAGAGGATTTTAAAGATTTAGTCACTCCTTATTTAAAAGGATTAGCGAAGGCAAAATCGGACCTAGTTATTTTCTCCTGCCTGTATGTTGGGTGTAAAAAAATTCAGCTGAATCAGGAAGAAAACAATCAAAGCTAACCATTTGCTTGAAATTTAAACCAGAATTTGGAAAGATTAAATTTGTTAAGGGATAGACACCGTTTCGGGATCTGTCCCTTTTTTATATTAAGTAACAAGACCAATGACCATTACATAAAATTAAAAAGAGTTTTAACTCTAGGTATCACAGAGGTTGACTCTGTAAAGGTAAAAATAAAAGAAAGTCTGGAGCGTGTGCCCAATGAGTATCGGGATTATTATAATGGGGCTCTTGATTGGTTTTATGGTCGGACTAACCGGTGTAGGGGGTGCAGCATTGTTAACACCCATTTTAATTTTATTAGGGATCAATCCATCTATTGCTGTAGGCACAGATTTGGTATACAATTCCATCACAAAATTTTTTGGTTCTTTGCAGCATTGGCGACAGAAGACGATAAATTTTACCTTAGTGAAATACCTTGCCATCGGAAGTATACCAAGTGCGATTTGTGCCGTTGGACTCCTCCACCTATTTGATTCTTTTTTTGGCAATCAAGAGCAAGTGATTAAACATGCATTAGGGTATGTTTTAATTTTAGTCGCCTTGGGGACACTTATCAAAACATTCGGAAAGGGAAAAATTGAATTTAATCGCCTGCAAATGAAGCCTTTGCAGGAAAAAAAGACCTTAACGATTGCCATTGGGGCCATTTTAGGTTTTATGGTCGGACTGACATCGATTGGAGCCGGTTCGTTGTTCGCTTTAGTCATGCTTCATCTATACAGGTTAAAGACTTCAGAGTTGGTGGGAACCGATATTTGTCATGCATTTTTATTAGTCACCGCAGCTGGAATCATGCATGCCGGGATTGGAAATGTAGATTACCTGTTAACATTTAATCTTTTATTCGGCTCGATACCAGGTGTAATCTTGGGAAGCACCTTATCATCCAAATTGCCCGTAAAACCTTTAAGAGCAATCATGGCGTTAATGATTTTATTTAGCGGATTCAAATTAATTTAGAAAATGGTATTACTTAGCGGTAAATGCAGGATACTAAGGCGCGTGCGACGTACAAGACGTAGTAATTCAGGCGACGTCGCTGCCCTAGCCCGCCGACAGGACGTCGCGAACTTGTCCGCTGCACGCCAAGTGGAGAATATATCCATTTTTGATTTTTCCCTAGAGGAATCGGAAATGGAACTGATTGCCACATTAACCCGTCCTGACGGGTGGTTGAGTGATCAAGATCCTGCGACAGATGAGGAATACTAGGATTCTTTTGATAAAGGAAAAGGCGATTTGGGAATGAATCGCCTTTTCTCATAATCGTATACCCGCCCTATTCCGCCACCGCTTTCCTCCCCGATTGGCTGTAAGAAGCTGCCTTTTGTTGATTGACATTCGCAAACACACAGCGGCCTTTTCCGTAGGGAATACACATTGGGGTTCCAAAGATGGGGTCGCAGGCGATATTGCATTTCATGTCAAAAACGCTTTTCACTAATTCACTTGTGATAATCTCCTCCGGTTTTCCTTGGGCAAAAATCTTTTTATCCTTTAAAGCAATGATATGATGAGCATATCTACTCGCTAAATTCAAATCATGCAATACCATAATAATCGTTCTATTTTCCTTTTCATTTAGCTCAAACAGTAGGTCGAGAACCTCGACTTGATGAGTCATATCTAAATAGGTGGTTGGTTCATCCAATAAGATCATATCTGTTGCTTGGGCCAATGTTAAGGCAATCCATGCACGCTGGCGCTGTCCACCCGATAGTGAATCCACGTGCCGATCTGCTAATGGGAGCATGTTCGTGGATTTGAGTGCATGTTGAACCGCCTCTTCATCCTTTTGTGACCATTGCTTCATCCAGTCACGATAGGGATGTCTTCCTTGCTTTACTAGTTCATACACCGTTAATCCATCAGGTGTGACTGGGCCTTGTGGCAAAACGGCCATTTTTTTGGCCACATCCTTCGCCCTTAATTTTGCCATATTTTTCCCATTAAAATAAACATGGCCATGCTTTGGTTTAAGCAAACGAGCAAGAGAACGTAATAAAGTGGATTTCCCACAACCATTTGGACCAATGAATACGGTAATTTCCCCTTTTGGTATTTCTATATTTAATTCATCAATGATGATGGTATCTCCAAACCCGAGCGTTAACTGATTCGCTGTTAAAGTTTGCAATAAAATCGCTCCCCTATAACCTGAAATAGCCTCATTCAAGGTATACTCTCATTTTATTTGCCTAATCCTTTGCTGTCAATGAAAATTATTATCAACTAGTTACCGTTTTCCTTCAAAAAAATATAATTGCAAGCACAACTAAATTTTCTCGTTTCAATGGACATGGACGCCACTCTACATTGGCCAAACTCCAAATCTTAAAGGTATCCATTTCCACTCTACATTTACTGTTAAAAATGCTGTCCCCTCTATGAAGAGACAGCATTTCCATTACTTCACCAACGTATTTAGAATAGAATCAATCGTTTTCTTTGAGGCGATTAATCCCTTATTTGTCCAACTGTCTGCTTCATTAAGTACATACACCTGTCCGTTTTTCACTGCTGGGATACTGTTCCAAACCTTGCTATTTTTTAAGGTTTCTATTCCCTCTTCTTCTTCTGCTGCTAATAAAAATATATGATCGGCATCTAGCTCAGACAGTTTTTCAAGTGCGATTGGTTCCCATTGAGGGGCAGCCTCACCTAACTCTTCCACAAGCGATGGATAGTTGATGCCTAATTCAGAATAGATGACCTCTGCACTGTGACGGTCTTTTTCGAATAAAAAATACTTTCCACCAATCACCCATACAGCAGCGACTGTTTCATCCCCAATCGCTTCCTTTAATTGAACCTTTGCGTCTGCTACCTTTTCTTCATAGTCGTGTAAAGCTTGCTTAGCTTCCTCTTCTTTTCCGAGCAACTGACCGAAAATGTCTAGTTGTTTACGCCAATCTCCTGTTGTTTCCTCATCCATCACATACGTTGGGGCAATTTTTCTATAGTCCTCATATGTTCCTTCATAGCTATCTAAATTGTTTTCTAAAATGATCAAATCGGGCTCGAAGCTAAGTATCTGTTCAAGTGGGAGCGTCCATTCGATTTTTGGTACATCTTTAAGATCCTCCTCTAGATGCGTTTGAACGCTTGTCCCAATGGCCCATTTTGCCACCGGGGTTGCACCAAGAGATAATAAAGCATCTTCATGAAATGGCGCAATTATTTTCTTAGCCCCTAATGGAATTGTGACCTCTCCCATTTTAGAATCAAGTGTTATTTCTGTATCGTTTTCCACGGGCTTCTCTGGCTCTGCTGGAGATTTGGTACCTCCACAACCCGCTAATAATAATAACAAAATCGTGAACAGGCTAAAAAAATGTAGGCGTTTTTTAAATATTTCATTCATCTTGACTTCCCCTTTATGCTATAATAACACTCGAAAACAATGATAATCATTTTCAATTACAAAGTCAATCACTATTATTCCGTTTTGGAAATATACAGAAACAGGGGAGAAGTATGCGTTCCATCATTCATTCTTCAAGTATAGTAAAAGTCACCATCAACATCATCGCGACGATCGCGATCATTTTTTCAATGGGTTTATCGATTTCTTATGGGTCAACCGATATTGATCTTGGAACGGTATGGCAAGCCGTTTTTCATTTTAATCCAGAGCTCACTTCTCATCAGGTGATTCAAGAATTACGTTTCCCCCGCGCTCTGTCCGCAGCTTTGGTGGGTGCTTTCCTCGCTGTATCAGGAGCGATCATGCAGGGGATGACTCGAAATCCACTTGCCTCACCATCGATTATGGGGGTTTCAGATGGAGCCGCTTTTGCACTTGTGATGATGCTTGCCTTTTTTCCTGCGATCTCCCATTTCGGATTAACATTTGGTTCATTTGTTGGTGCAGGTCTAGCCGTAACATTAATCTTTATGATTGGCTCCTTATCAGGAAACGGATTAACCCCTGTGAAGCTGGCCTTAGCAGGAGTGGCACTTGGAACAATGCTGCGTTCCATCTCTTCCATAATCTCTTTACATTTTCAGTTGGAAAAGGAAATAGGATTTTGGCTTGCTGGAGGGCTTGATGGAACAAGCTGGACATCGGTACAGATCCTGCTTATTTCGGGAATAGTCGGATTAGTGGTTGCCTTGTCCATTTCAAAATCAATGACAGTCCTTAGTTTGGGAGAAGATATCTCAACAGGATTAGGTCAAAATAATATGTTGATCAAAATATTAGGCATTGTTGCTGTATTCATCTTGACCGGTGCTGCTGTTTCTGTTGCTGGTGCAATCGGCTTTGTAGGACTGATTGTTCCTCATATTATCCGCTTTATGATGGGCTCGGATTATCGGTGGATTATTCCCTCCTCTGTCCTATTCGGTGCGCTTTTGCTCCTATTGTCTGATCTTGTCTCAAGAATCGTGAATGCACCATTTGAAACTCCTGTAGGAGCCATTACGTCGCTGATCGGGGTTCCCTTCTTCCTTTATTTAGCAAGAAACAGCGGAGGTGAGAAATAGTGAATCCATCCCAGGCAAAAAAGCAAAAAAACTTTTGGATCCTCTTCACTCTTTTTATTGTACTCATTTTTATCATGATTTTTACTAGCTTAAGTATAGGTGTTATCCAAATTTCACCCAAGGAAGTGATCAATACCCTTTTAAATAATGGAACAGCGAAACAGGAACTCGTTTTATTTGATTTCCGATTACCTGGAATTGTTTTAGCCTTACTTATAGGGGCAGGTTTAGCTGTGTCTGGAGTTATTTTGCAGGGAATAACGCAAAACGAGCTAGCTGATCCAGGCATCTTAGGTATAAATACGGGTGCTGGACTAACAGTCGTGTTGTTTATCTATTTTTTCCGAGAACTGCTACCCGCATCGCATCCAGTATCTATGTTTATCATGCCCTTCGCTGCATTCATTGGAGCCATTTTCGCAGCAGTCCTTATTTATCTATTAGCATGGAAAAGAGGAGTCAGTCCCATTCGTCTGGTTTTGGTTGGGATTGGTGTGAATGCCGCATTTAGTGCTTTGCTTACGATCTTACAACTGAGGATGGATCCCCAAGATTACAGACAAGTAACCGTATGGTTATCGGGTGATATTTGGAATGCCAATTGGTTTTTCGTGCTTGCCTTATTACCGTGGATGCTTTTGTTAATTCCTGTTGCTTTTCATAAAGCAAAAACATTAAATGTATTTACTTTAGGTGATGATGTAGCTTCTGGACTAGGAGAAAATGCTGAAAAGGAAAGGAGGATATTATTGCTTGTGGCTGTCGCCCTAGCAGGAGCAGCAGTGGCGGCTGGAGGAGCCATTGCCTTCCTTGGATTAGTCGTTCCACATATCGCAAGAAAAATCATCGGTCCGTTGCATCAATATATTATTCCCCTCTCGACACTTATTGGGGCATTGCTATTAATGGTAGCCGATATGATCGGAAAAAATATGTTAACACCCACTACTATTCCTGCTGGGATCATTGTATCAATTATAAGTGCACCGTATTTTATCTATTTATTGATAAAAATTAAGTAACGACTGGAGGAGTTCTCATGCCAAAGCAAAATGAAATATTTGATGTTACCATTATCGGTGGTGGACCTGTTGGATTATTTACTGCATTTTATAGTGGAATGCGGGAGATGAAAACAAAGATTATTGAATTTTTACCCAACCTTGGCGGTAAGGTTTCCTCTTTCTATCCCAATAAAATGATTCGTGATATCGGTGGAATTCCTCATCTATCTGGAGACGAATTAACGGCCAATCTTATTGAACAAGCTACGACGTTTGATCCCACCATTGTATTGGGTGAACAAGTGGTTGAAATGCAAAGGCATCCGGACGGTTATTTCACGCTAACGAGCAGCAATGGGGCTCGTCATTTTACCAAAACGATTATTTTAGCGACCGGATTCGGAACACTAAAATTTGTTGAATTAGATCTTCCAAATGCAAAGGAGTTTGAAGGAACAAGTCTACATTATTCAATCAGCCAGCTAGATCGGTTTAAAGGGAAGCATGTCCTTATCTCTGGGGGAGGGAACGCAGCGATTGATTGGGCCAATGAACTGGAGCCTATCGCTAAACAGGTTACGCTTATTTATCGTAAATCGTCTTTTAAAGGAATCGAAAGCAATGTGACCAAAATGATGGATTCAAATGTAAATATTCTGGCCCCTTATGAGATACAAGCGCTGAAAGGGAACAATGGACAACTATCCAGTATCATGGTTCACAATCTAACTCACTCTTTTTCTGAAGAAATGGAAGTCGATCATCTCATTGTGAATCACGGATTTCATATCGATCTGGGCCCGATAGCAGAGTGGGGCATGAAAATGGACAATGGAACGATTTTAGTGGACCGCTGCATGTCTACTTCGATTCCAGGGATATTTGCTGTAGGAGATATCGCAAACTACGAAAATAAATTAGCTTTGATAGCTGGTGGGTTTAACGAAGGCCCCATTGCTGTAAATAGCGCAAAAGTTTACATATATCCCAAGGATCCTTTAACACATTTATACTCTACTCATTATGATCCTTTAACCAAAGAAGATAAGCATTGATAAGGTCGCCACGATGATAGACTCGCATCCTGCGAGCTCTCGGTGCTAGGTGCTAAATGCCAAATTTTATACGTTCTTATCCTGAAGAAAAGGCGATTTAGAATGAATCGCCTTTTCTTCATGGTTGATCATGCCCTAGTCCACCACCACTTCCCTCCCCCGCTGGCTCCATTCAACATCCAAGTCAGACGGTAGGCACCAATTTTCATAGCATTCCATCAAGACTTCGCTTAAGCCTTCAACCGAAAGTAGTTTTTCCTTTTCATTGTAGTGGATGAGAACTTCAGGAAAAACTTGTGCCTCTGGTACGGATTGATGCATCGCTTGAATCGCCTTGGCATGTGGTGTTGCGGCCTCGATTCCACACAGGATGTCATCATCTCCCCGCAGAATCGCTTGCACACATACTGCTAATTTTGCCATTGTATGAGCAGGATCTTCATATTTCGTCTTTCTCCCATCCTCCCAAAGCGCAATGATATCGCTTGGACTTTCATTCTGATGAAAACAGATGGTAGCCCTTTCAAATTCTATTACATATTGCGGGCCATTCGCTTCATCTACTGCATGTGACGCATAATAATAGATATCCACATTTGATCGGGTTTTTATCTTCACGGCACATGTATCAAATGTCTCAATATCATTGGCTTTATACAGTTCAGCCGTTAAATCGGCGATTTGCGCACTTTGACTAATGGAATCACCGTTCAAATAAAGAAGATGATGCAAATGGTGAGCTGTCGCATTATTCGCGATACTATCAAAAATCATTTCACCATTCGAACTGTACTTTTTCCCAGCCCATGCCGACCGGTTATAATAATCCTTTGTTCGCGGCCATAATGTCAGACTTTTGCACCTTTTGATTTTTCCAAATTTCCCCGCTAAAATATCTCGCTTTAATTTTTGGACAGAATCAGTGAAAGACCAATTAAATCCTATCGCTAAAAATTTCCCAGTTTTCTCTGAAGTCTCCTTCATTTTTTCAATATCCTCCGGATCACTCGCCATCGGCTTTTCACACAGAACATGGCTTCCATGATTCATCGCCAAACAAGAATGCTCCCTATGTAAATGAATCGGTGTAGATATAATCGCAAGATCTGCTTGATGTTCTTGATAAAATGTTTGTAAAGATGCGTAGATCGGAATCTTTCGCTTCACTAGTTCTTGATAATATTGCGATCTTTCAGGCGCAATATCAACAACGCCTACTAGCTTGATGAATTTATTTCCTTCCTGCAAAATCTCTCGTAAATAACTATGACCATATCCACTTGCTCCAGCTAACACAACCGAAATCTTTTTCATTGTCATAATCTCCCTCCCTCCCTTCCTTTTAGTTTACTATAAAAAGTGGACAAGTTGCCAAATATGAATTTTTGTAATGTATAAAAGAGTTTGGGAGTACCCGTATCAGGAGACACTCCCAAACATCAAGGCGGCCCCTTAAACAAGTGGATAATATGGTTCATACCGGGGATTTGTATAATAGGGTGGCCTTTTCGCAATGACTGGCATTAGCCAGTTATGTTGGAGGTAGTCCATTCTTACCTATTCATCCGATTGATTCACTAATAGCCATTTTATGCTAGGACTGAATGTTGCCCGCAATGATGTTCAAGTTTGTTGTGGATGAAACGATTCGTACATTCGGCAAACTAGATTTGCTCTGTAACCATGTAGGAATCCAGTTTCAACAAAATAATTTACTTGATATTACAGATGAACAGTTTGATAAAACGTTTAAAGTAAATATTTACTCTCATTTTTATATAACGAAAGCAGCCTTATGTTTCATCATCCATAGTATGACGAGCAGGCCTTCCATATCCCGGAGGGGCTTCAACCTTTTTTATCATAACTTTCTTTAATGGCAAAAAAATAATCCCTCAAGATTGATGATCTTAAGGGATATTTTCCAAATCCGCAATTCCCTTTGGAGGGTGTTGCTTTTCTTTAAAAGGTAAGAAAGAAAAATTGGCTAATGTTTGGATCTAGCTCCAGCGCCTAGCCCCTCGAGGTCAAATAACCCTGAACCTATGAAGGGAAAGATCGCCCTTCCTAGGTTCAGGAACATTTGCTTGTCGGGGCTGAACAAGGCGCTTGCGCTTTTCTTATTAACTCATTCAATCTTTTAAATAATACTACTCATTTGTTTAGCACTGTTTCTTTCTTTCTCAGATAGAGGTTTTTTCATAAAACCAATCATTAAGCAAGTGATGAACGAGCCCAGAAGTATACATCCAATATAAAGTAATGGTTTATTACAGGCAATCGGGATAACAAAAATGCCACCATGAGGAGCCTGTAATGAAATATCCATTGCCATACACAATGCCCCACCTACTGCAGCCCCGATTATATTTGCAGGAATGATCCTTAATGGATCAGCAGCAGCAAAAGGGATCGCCCCTTCCGTAATAAAGCTTGCTCCTAATACATAGCTTGCTTTTCCTGCTTCTGCTTCTTGATTAGTAAATCTGTTTTTAAAAATGGTTGTAGCTAGTGCAATTCCAAGTGGAGGTACCATTCCGCCAACCATTAAAGCAGCTGATGGTTCAAAAATATTTGCAGCAAACATTGCTAAACCAAAGGCAGATGCTGTTTTATTAATAGGTCCGCCCATATCAGAGGCCATCATTCCAGCTAATAATGCCCCAAGAATAGCTGCACTAATTCCAGTAAGACTTTTTAACCAGTCTTCCAAAAATTCATTTAGCATGGACATTGGCGTATTTAATACAAAGAACATGAATGCACCAACAATAAGCGTACTTAGTAATGGAACAATGAGAACAGAAACTAAACCTTGAAAGGACTTTGGTATTTTAGCCATCGATTGACCAATATACTTCGCGGCAAAACCGCCAACAAATCCGGCTATCATTCCGCCAAGGAAGCCAGAACCACCTATGCTGGCCATCATACCACCAATCATTGCCGGGGCTAATCCTTGTTTGTCTGCAATACTATAGCCAATAAATCCAGCTAATATTGGAACCATTAATGCAAAAGCTGCTTCGCCACCGACTTGATTAAAGAAATCAGCGATAACATTATATTGATCACTCTTAGGATCTGCCGCATAAATACCGAACATAAAGGAAATTGCAATAAAAATTCCTCCGACAACGACGAATGGAATCATATACGAAACCCCACTCATAATATGCTTATAGAAATTCAATCCTGTTTTTTCCTCTGACTCCGGCTTGTCTTCTATCGCTGGCTCATCACCATTATTTTCTTTTATATTATAGGACAAGGCTTGATCAATTAATTGATCCGCATGACTGATTGCCTTTTTTACGGGGACATCAATATATCGTTTATCTCCAAAAATAGAGGTATCCACTCGCACATCATGAGCTATAACAATGGCATCTGCCTTCTGGACATCTGCTGTAGTTAGCTTATTCTCAGGACCATTGGCACCATTGGTTTGAATTTTGACCTTCATACCTCTTTTTTCGGCCGCCTCTTTCAAAGACTCCGCAGCCATATAAGTGTGTGCGATCCCAGTCATACATGAAGTAATGCCGATTAAATACTTTCCAGAAGCAGATTCGTCATTAGAATCTGCTTCTGTTAATTTTTCTTGTTCTTCAATGGCTGTCATAATCTCACTTTCTGATGTGGCTACGAGCAGCTTTGCTCGAAATGTTTCACTCATTAAAAATGTCGATAGTTTTGACAAGAGAGATAAATGTTCATTTGATGCATTTTCAGGAGCTGCAATCATAAAGATTAAATGGGTATGTTGACCGCCGTAATCTATTCCTTGAAGTGTTCGCCCCATTATAATAGTGGGTTTGATGACCGATTTATTTTTTGCATGAGGAATCGCTACCCCATAACCCACTGCAGTTGAAATTTCACTTTCCCTCTTATAAATTCCTTCTTTGAACATTTCAGGGTCATTTATAAGCTGGTTCTCATCTAACTTATTTATTAACTCATCAATGACAGCCGATTGATTATCTCCTCTAAGATTCAAAATTATATTATCATGGGTTAAAATATCGGTGAGTTTCATCTTTTTCCCTCCAATCAACGTTTGAACGTCTCAGTTATTTAAAATAGAGGCTCGCATGATTTGTCGAGTTAAATAAGTCCATTTTCCGTTTCACTACTTCTTTTGCTGCATTACGAGCACTTGGCATAATGACATCTGGCTCGTATGCTCCCGGATTATCCGTCAAAAAACGTCGCATTTCCTGGAAGAAAGCACTTTTCATATCTGTTGATAAATTAATTTTTGCTACCCCATGAAGATAAGTTTGTGAAATCTCCTCATCTTTATTATCACTTCCACCATGAAGAACAAGAGGAATTCCGACGTTTTGATTAATTTCAGCAAGCAAATCCAATTTTAACTCTGGTTTCCCAGCATGCTTATATTGTCCATGTGATGTTCCAATCGCGACGGCTAACGTATCTATGCCTGTTTCTTCAACAAACCTTTTTGCATCATTTACATCTGTATATAAGATTTTATCTGCGCCACCTTCAGAGCTTCCTTCATTTGAACCAATCGTTCCTAACTCAGCTTCAACCGAAACATTCACGTCATGTGCGATTTTAACAACTTCCTTCGTGATCGATATATTATCCTCAAATGAAGCATGGGAGGCATCAATCATAACGGAAGTATAACCATTTCGAATTGCTCTCATTACATCCTTTATAGATGCACCATGATCCAAGTGAATAGCCATAGGAACTTTTGTATTTCTACATTTTTCTCGAACATAGGCAATAAATTCATCTCCAACTAATTCAATCTCATTCGGATGAATTTGAATGATAGCAGGTGCATTTTTTTCCTCGGCAGATTCAATCACAACTCTGACAAATTCACTATTTGCCACGTTAAAGGAACCTACTGCAAATTTATTTTTGTATGCTACTTCCAATAGATCTTTCATATTCATTAACATATTTATCGCTCCTCGTTGTTTTATATTTGATTCCATGTTTCTCTAAATTCTTTTTCACTTACTGCATGAACAAGTTTTCTTACATTTTTAATACTTTTTGTTTTTTGAAAGACTTCAGTAAATGTGTACTCATTTCGTTCAATATCTGAGGAGGGAATGTAAATAATGATGAGCTGAACAAGTTCATCCCCCCATCTTATCGCTTTATTATTAATCCCAATAATCACCGTCTCTTTATACTCCTTCATCTCTAAATACGGATGAGGGATTGCCACTAAATTCCCAATAGACGTATAAGATATCCTCTCTCTTCTCATAGTAGGTTCATAAAAATGCTCCTGGTTATTGAGTGATAGCAGATGGCGAATAGCTTCCTCAGGGCTATTTTCATGAATCCAATAAATAGACGCCTGCTCAATAATTGAATTT
The DNA here is from genome assembly GCF_022867885.1 of Lederbergia sp. NSJ-179. GTDB lineage: Bacteria > Bacillota > Bacilli > Bacillales > Bacillaceae_C > Lederbergia. The sequence goes on from NZ_JALIFP010000012.1 coordinate 61,060, forward strand.
TGTGCTTCAAGAAAGAACCTTATTTTTTTAATATCGCTGCTTTGGAAGCCGCTTTGGATTGCAATAAAATCTGCTGTGGTTTGGGGTGTAAACGATAAATTTATTCCAATGTATAGATAGGAAGGGTCAAAAACATAGTCCGTTGAACACTTTTCTATTCTACAAATTTCAAGTTCATCAAAATACGTTGCTATTTTAGAAGCAAGCAGCTTTGTTCGCTCATAGCTTCTACTATAGAGAATGATTGTCTTTATTTTCCTTTTATCCTTTGAGTCAAGAATAACTTGAATATGATAGGCTAAATAAGCAATTTCACTATCCTGAATTTCCACAAGAAACGCTTTCTCGATTTGCAAAGCGATATTAGAAGCGATACTAAATGAAAAGAAATATTGTGACTTCGCTTCTTTTACAAACGGATTATAAATAAGCAAATTATGTGAAGCAGGGTAGATAATTCGATAAATGTGATTGGATATGTTATTTCTAAAACGTTGTTTAGAATGAACAGGTACATGATAGGTTTGTTCTACTTGAAGCAAAATGGCTTCAATTTTACTGATAATTTTTGGATCCTTATTTTCTATGATCGATCCATTCAAACCTAGCTGTAACGATATTAAATAATTGGTTAAAAAAATGGCTTCCTCATCCGTCATCTTGACATAATCGCCTAACTGAGATCGAAAGGCTTCTTCAACCTCAAACTCTTTAAAACCCGCTAAATTAGTTAGTTCTGCATCCTCAATGCTAACTAGAGCGTGATGATTAATTTGATGAATAATGATAATTAATTGGGCCGTAATTTTTTTATATACCTGAAATTCTAAATTCAGTTTGAATCTTATATTGATTTCATCCACCATTTCAAAAACGTTTTCAATCACTTCCGCATCTACCCATGAGCGAAAAGCTTTTACGACAAAATCCTTATACACTTCCTTCTTTATAGAGATGGATGTAAAGAATCTTTCCAATAAAATTCTTTTTTGCATTTCTGTACCGATTAATTTAATGCCTTTAAATACCTTTGCATCTATCACAACATCAATACCTAAATTCTGAATATCCATTGTCAGCTTCTGAATCCGACTTCGAATTGTCTGGGGTGAATAAAAAAATTTGTCAGCAATTTCATCGTAAGTCGTATAGTTGTTTTTATTCATTAAGAACTGAATAATTTGAAACTCGAGAAATGCTTCTTCTAACTCTTTTTCATTAGCGTCTACCCTTTCTTGAACAATTGCACGATTGTCAACCGTGCTAATCGCATATCCCTGAGATGATGAGGTGATGACAACGTCACTAGAGCTATCGTTAATTTCCTTCACATAGTTTCTAATTGTACGATCCGTCACACCCAATATTTCAGCTAGTGTTGTAGCGGATACATAGTCCCCGTTTTGATTGAATAGAAAGTCAATTAATTGATTATGTTTTTTATGCAAACCAACCACAACCTTTCTATGTCTTTATTTTAAAAGACAGCAATGGGAAGTGCTATACCAGTATAATTTCCTATCCATAGGAAAATTAGTTTTCTAAAATCTTTTAGTTTTTTATCGGATATTAATGAGATAAATGGAAATGACTGACTTGCCCCATTGAAGGAGGAAAGAGTGGTTTTTACTTAAGTTGTAGTCAGTTCTTTATTGTCCTCGCGTAATTGTTCCCCTCGCCCATTTAATAGGTTCTGTCATTTTTTATTCGTGTTTTGCGGTATTCGTTTAGTTTTCTATCATTGATTTTCTGATATATTTTCTCCCATTTTGTATCTTCTTATGTATTGCATTTCTATTTTGCTCTAAATTCAGGATTCGTTATAGTTCCCCTTTCACTTCCCCATCAGTTTGAAATGGTAGTCTATCGTGTGTCAAACACTATACAAAGGATTAACATGAGCAAGGAACCGAACATGTTTAGTAATATACGGTAAAAGCAAAAAAATTATTGCATTTATAACGATATTGCGTTATTATAATATAGTCGAAAGGGGTATTAGCTCAGTTGGTAGAGCAGTTGACTCTTAATCATCAGGTCGTAGGTTCGATCCCTACATGCCCCATCATTAATTTTAAAGCCTAGTATGAGAATCTCATACTAGGCTTTTTCATGTACTTGGCATGCGCCGTTCTTTATTTATCGATCAAGTCCTGAATTCCGTACGCATCAGTAAGACAACGGTGCTTATAACGCTATAGAACCAATTTTCCAACTTCCACCGATTTTGGGCTCTTTGTCCGCGTTAAAGCGAGTTTGTGAAGTTCTTCCAGCAACCCCATAAGGGACTTAACCCCTTGCTCGATCACATCCAAGATTGAACGCCATTCCTGTCTGTCTTCTACCGTAAAAAAGAAGTCGTTCTTACTAACAAACAAACCAGATAGATCTGGCGTTTGCTTCGTTTTTATGCTAAATTTTGTGTCGGCGAGGATAAAAATCGGGGCGAGATTGGCTCTTGCAAATACTGAGAAGTCAAAAAAGTTAATCGGAAAAACGTTTGGCAATAACATAAATTCGACTGGGATCGGAAAAAAATCGGGCCATCTGTATTGACCTGTGATCGCTAACATCATCCGAAAGTGTTTTCCCTGCAAAGGTATTAAAAAAACTAAATAGCAGACAGGTAAATGAAGATAACACAATATACGAAACCCCTTTTATTTCCTTCACCTCTATTAGTATTTAGCTTTCAAATTTTGATTTTATTGGTTACGATAAGACCTAATTATTTTTTTTATGATGATAAACAGCCATATGTGATGAGCCCGTTAAAACAACAACCATTCCTAAAACAGCGGCAATGAATATAGTTGATTTCGCCGATACAATGACGGAATAAATAGGAATATATAAAATAAACAGAAAAAGAATTGTATAGAAAACGACTGACAGAGCATATTTTTTATCACCTGCAATAAGAATGTACAAGGCAATTGGCACAGCCACAACCAAAAGCAATATGAAATAGCTTAGGTCAAATAATCCATTTGCAAATAAAAAGGATCCTTTTATCCCCTTCATAATTAAAGCGGCTCCATAAATAAGAATGACCGAGCAAATAATACTTCCTACCAGCAAAGCTAACTTTGAAACTTTCATACTATCCCTCCATTGACTAATGGTCTTTAGATACAATCATACACAAACTATATGTAAAAACACTGCTAATTTATGAAAATCCTGTGAATTTCCCATAACAGGAGTATCCAACCTGATCCTTTATTCCACATAATCAACATCATATTGAAATACTCACCTAAAAACTACAAGGCAGTTTTTTAGGTGAGTAAAATATCCATAAAGGAAGAAAGATCCTTTGTAGGGTAATAAACATTCAATTAATGCGGAAAAATGTCTTTATCCTGTAAGATATGTTTCGCAATTTCCGCCGCCTTCGTTCCATTCGCTCCTCCGTTATTTTGAATATTAACCGCAAAATAATAATCATGCCCGTCTTTTTCCACGAAACCAATAAACCAGCCATTCACGTCTTGGCCATTTATTGTACCCGTACCGGTTTTTCCAAATAATTGTCCATGCTCATGCTTTTCAATCGAGAGTGCTTGCTTAACGGCTTGAATATTTTCCTCTTTAAAGGCAAATCTATTTTCTTTTAATGCAAGTAATAATTCCACCTGTTCAATGGGTGAAATTTTTAGTGAGGATTCCATCCAGTACTGATCGATCGGACCCGAAAGATTTTCGTTCCCATATTTTATTTTGTGAAAGTAATATTGTAACTGTTTTTTTCCAACTGCCTGATCAACGTTTTGGAAATACCAATTCACTGAACTTGCCAGTGCCGTATTTAAATTGTGATTTTTATTCCATTCTTTATAAGGATGAACATTTCCATCCCAAACCTGTTCATTGTTATTCGTAGAGATCACATTAGATTCCAAGGCAAATAAGGCAGAATAAATTTTATATGTGCTATTAGGAGAAACTCTTTGTTCACTCTTTTCACGATTATAAATTTGATATTGTTTTTCAGAGGCATCATATAAAACAAAACTACCTGTATATCCAGCAAAATAGTCACTTAAATCTTCATATATCATATTTCCCCCAGAAAATTTATACACATCATCTGAGCCGGCTGCAACATAGGTGAGGGGAGAAAGGCATAATACAAAAATTGCTAGAGCAGTACAAATGGCTTTGCTTTTCCATTTTAATAATGGAGAATCCTTGGAGTACTTAGCAATGTTCATAATTCTTTGTTTTATTTGCTTTTTCGTTCCCCCCATCCCTGAGGCAAACTGCCGATAATTCTGATCATATTTTCCATTTGCAAAATGAATGATTGTATACCCGTATTCGACATAACCACGCTCATCTATGAGATCCAGCACAGAGGCATCACAAGCCAATTCTCGGTCTATTTTCATACGTTTCAAGGCATACCAGACAAATGGATTAAACCAATAGATCATTTGAAAGATCCACATGATCTCATTCACAAGCACATCTTTGTTTTTTTGATGGTTTAACTCATGTAAAAAGACATATTTTAATTCATTGAATGAAAATTCCCCTCTTGTCTTTATTGGTAAAAGTATATACGGTTTAAAAATCCCCAGAGTAATAGGAGAGCTAATCAGCGAAGTCTCCCGCAAAAAGATGTCCCTTCTTACACCAACAATCGCTTTACACTCATCTAACAATTCATTAACTTTTTGATCATTTATACACGATGCTGACTTTTTTATCTGCTGGATTTTGTAATGTGAATAAATGATCCATCCAACTAAGATGAGCATTCCAATCACCCAAATGGTCATACCTGTATGGGACACGAAATCTGATGTCGGCTTGTGAACGGATATGGAGAAATCACGTAACAAATCACTGTTCTCCGCATGAGAGAGTACTGATCCATCCATTCTTTCTTCGTTCAGTGAGGTGATTTTATTTCGAGCCACTAAATTTGTCAAATATTCTGGTATGGCTCCAAGTTTGAAAAAGTCCCAGGGAAAAAAGGGGATAATTAGGGCCCCGGGTAGAAAATACCAGATTTGATAATGCATTTTAATCGACATGTGCTTGCTACATACTTTTTTTAGCAAGAGGATCGTTAAAGCAAGCAAAGTCACCAAAAGCGTACTTAGCAAAAATCGCTGTATAAAGGTATCCATTATTTTCCCCCTTTTTTCGTATCCCTCTCCGATAGTATTTCTCTTAGTTCCGCTAGATCTTCCTTCGACAACTGATCATTTTCAATAAAATTTAATACCATGGAATTTAATGCCCCATCAAAAAATTGTTTGAGAAATAATTTACTTTTTTGCTCCACATATTCATGTTCTGGAACAAGTGATGTGTAGATAAACACTCTGCCATCTTTTCTCGTTTGCAAGGCCTTTTTCTTTACCAGGCGTGTCAGCATGGTTTGAATCGTATTCGGTTTCCAATCAATTTTTTCCATCACCTTCTCCACGACTTCTGGAGTAGAAATTGGCTCATATTTCCAAACAATTTTCATTACTTCATATTCTGCTTCCGATATTGGTGGAATCTCTCTCATTACGATCTCCCCTACTCTTACATTTGTAGTATTTATTATATAAAATAAATAGGTAGATGGTCAACTAGAGTTCCTCCGCTTCTAACCTCATCTCCCCAAATTTTGGAAATATGAATATAACTGTTCCATAAATGTTTGATTTAACTGGGTTGCCGAATTCCCCGGTGTATAATTTTCCACAAGTGAAACAACCAAAAAATCGTCATTATCAGTATCGAAAGCTAGTAAAAAACTGTTTTCACTCCCCTGTTCGCCTTGTTTCATTTTTAATTCTGCCGTTCCGGTCTTAGCAGCTAAATGATGCTGCGGATTGTATAAAGAATGGGCCGTTCCATTTGGATCACGAACCACATTAACCAAACTTTCCTCTATTTCATTTGCTGTTGAACTTGTGAATGCTGATTTCGTTTTTCTTTCTTTTTGGTCTTTTAATAATCGCGGATAAACGATATCCCCATCGTTCTGAAAAACAGAATACATCACCGCCTGCTGAATAGGAGTCATTAATAATTCCCCTTGTCCATATGCCGTATCCGCTAGTAAGATGTCTGAATCGAATGAAGCTTGATTCGAAATTTGCGCGGGATTCATGGCGATGGGTAAATCTAATTCTTCGCCAAAAATAAATGGTTTTAAACCATTTCTAAACGTCTTCTCTCCCATTTCTAAGGCTTCCTGTGCAAAATAAATATTATCCGAGTAAATGAAGGCTTGTCTCATATCCACCTTTTTTACATCAGAAACACGGGTAACCGAATAACCTCCCCAACTTTCATCCTTCTGCCAATTTAAGCCATTTATTTCCCTAACCTTATCTGGGCGTGTCACATTCGCATCAAGACCGATGCCTGCGGTAATCGTCTTAAATGTCGATCCAGGTGCGTAACCAACTGCAAATCTAGAAATAAATGGCTTATCCTCATCATTCGCATATTGATTATATTCTTCTTGAGATACACCTTGAACCATTTTATTCGGATCAAATGACGGAGAACTAACTAATGCATAAAGACCCCCGTCTTTAGGGTTCATAACAACCGTTGAACCCGCTTTTCCCTTTAGATGTTCAAATGCCTCCTTTTGGATATAAGCATCAATTGTTAGCTGGATATTTTCCCCATCAACTTTTTCTACCTTTTGTATTTCTTGCTTTTGCTCCCCTTTCTCATCTACAATAATGAGTTCTCCACCATCTTTTCCTCGTAGCTCCTTATCATAGGCTCTTTCTAATCCCATTTTCCCAATCATACCCTCTTGAGGTAGATTTGGATTTTTTTCCAGATCCTCCTTTGTGACTTTCCCGATATAACCGACTAAATTGGCGGCTGCCTCCTTTAAAGGGTAATAGCGAAGTGTAACATTTTGATAGGCAACTCCAGGTAATTCTTTTACTTGGTCTGGTTCAATTACTTTAAGGGGAACAAATAAATCCTCTTTTACCCAGCTTTGCTGCAATTTTTCATTCAACTCATCAATGGGAATATTGAATTGTTCACTAATTTTTTGAAGTCTATTTTCTTTTTTCTTTCCTTGAGCTAATTCCTTCGGGACAATTCCTACCTGTTTAAAATCCTCATTGCTTGCCAATCCATTGCCTAAATGATCGTGAATCTCACCGCGTTCGGCGGGGGAAGTACGGAAAGCAATTTTATCCTTTCCTTCCATTCCCGGAAAAATAAGAGAAGGATCCCATTCGACAAAATAGTCATCATCCTTTTTAATAACCTTTGTTTGATAGTTTACATTTTCTAATTTTCCTAAAGGAGTTGTGAGACTTAATTGAAAAGAGAGCATTTGCTCATCGTGATTTATTTTTTCTACTGTTATTTTAGAGGCGTGTATGTTATCAATAGGGATACCATTAAAAATATGATCATATTTATCTACCACTTCGTCAAAAGTATAACCAAGCGAAGTGTATGATTGCTTATCAAGTACACCATGCAATTTTTCATACTCTTTCTTCTCTAAAATTTGCAGAAAGTTATGTGCCACTTCTTCAACTTGGTGACGATCATCCCCATTTATAAATTGAAATAAGCCAAACCCACCAGCTCCTATTAAAATGATGAACCCGATCACTACATAAGGAATAAATCTTCTCTTTTGTCTCTTCATTTGACGATTCATATATCATTTCATCCTTTTACTTTATCGACTTATTACTACATATGTAGTATTTTCCTCGAAACTACATGTGTAGTAATTGGTCTTATTATAGCATAGATTAAGTAAGGAGCCAACATAATAATTATCCCTGCCCTGTTATAATGAAGTGATCGCTCTCTTCCATATTCCCCAAAAAACAAATATTTACATCTTCATCCCTCTTAAGATATGCTTTGCTTATTCAAACAAAGTCAAGGACATCTCTATCCTTGACATTCAATAACGCTTTCTATAAAAGGGTTCTTTTTTCTTTGTGTAGGTGTGTGGATTGAAATTTTGTTTCTTTTTCCAAGCACAAGCATGATCCGGTATAATGCATCAGTCTTATCTATTCATTGGTCTTCTTCATCTTCTAGTAAAATGGGCATCCCCTTATCACTCTGTCGATATCCGTATGATGTTTTCAATTATTTTCAAGCCAATGTTATTACGAGTGGTTAGGATCGACTCGGGGTGAAATTGTACGGCCGAAATCGGTAACGTCTCATGTTCCAACGCCATAACGATTCCATCCTCTGAGATAGCTGTAACCTTTAAGCATTCTGGTATATTCTTTGCATAGAGAGAGTGGTAACGGCTTGCCTCAAACGGATGCTCAATACCATTCCAAAGTTTACTTGGTGCAGTAACAGATATAATGGATGATTTTCCATGTTGAGGGTACGTTTGATAGTCTAAAGTTCCCCCAAAGTATTCCACAATCCCCTGTAAGCCTAAGCAAACCCCAAATATTGGAATTCCATTCTGTATACACAAGTTTATCGTGTCCTTTAGAGAAAAATCACTAGGGGTTCCTGGTCCCGGAGAAAGGACAACTAAATCAAATTTCTCTGTTTCTTTTAAAATCTTTTTGGCTAAGGCAATTCTAGCCGTAAAAACTTCCGCACCCGTTTGTTTAAAATAGTTCCCTAGCGTGTGGACAAAAGAATCCTCATGGTCCACAATCAGAACTTTTTTCCCTTTTCCTACTACATGACTTGTAGAACTGGAAGATTCTGAATACTGTCTAGCCCCTTTAAGCGCTTGAATTAAGGCCGCTGCTTTCGTAATCGTTTCCTCTTCTTCGTCTTTAGGTATGGAATCAACAAGAAGCGTGGCGCCTACCCTAATTGTAGCCAATCCGTCTTTTATATTCATTGTCCTTAGCGTCAATCCTGTATTCAAGTTACCATCAAACGTCAAGTATCCGACTGCCCCTCCATACCAGCCACGTGGAGAGTCTTCATTTTTTTCTATCCATTTAATCGCATTGCGTTTTGGTGCACCCGTAACAGTAACCGCCCACATATGTGTGATAAAAGCATCTAATGCATCATGCTCTGGCTTCAAATAACCTTCCACATGGTCAACTGTATGAATTAAGTGCGAATACATCTCAAGTTGTCGTCTACCTATTACCTTGACTGAACCTGGAAGACAAATCCTAGATTTGTCATTGCGGTCAACATCCGTACACATCGTTAATTCTGCTTCATCTTTTGCAGAATTTAATAATTCAAGGATACGATCTGCATCCTCCACCGCATTGTTCCCCCGTTTTATTGTTCCCGATATAGGACAGGTCTCTATTCGATCCCCTTCTACCCGTACATACATTTCTGGCGAACAGCCGACAAGATATTCTGTACCTAAGTTGACAATGAATCCATATGGACTTGGATTAATGGACCGCAAATGAGCAAAGATTTCCGAAGGCCGATTGGAACATGTTTCATAAAATGAATGGGAAGGAACGACCTCAAACAAATCCCCTTTGCGGAAAGAATCGATTGCTTTTTCCACTAATTTTGCATATTTACCTTTTTGATAAGGTTTCTTTTCTAGACTGTTGTCATTATGGTTGTAGGGAATAAATGCTCCCTCTCTTGGTAATCCCTTTGTAGAGTGGTGAGATGTGTCAAAGTCATACGATAATGAATAGGCACAACCTCGTTGATGGTCCACAATCGTTAATTCGTCTGGAATATAGAGGACCAAATCAGGTTTCTCTTCATTTCTTTCATGATGTAACTCCATTGCTTCTAAATGAAAAACTAAGTCATAGCCAAAGGCGCCATAAAGACCTAGAAAATGGTCTTGTCCAGAAGCAAAAATATGTTGAATTGCTCTTATTACGGTAAAAATAGATGGTTGGCGAGTCCGTTCTTCCTCCATAAATAATTCATCACTTCTATTCACAACACCTGTCAGCAATGTTGGGCTACTCTCAATGAAGGTGATTTCCTTGATTGTATTTAACTTCTCACATATTTCTTCTAAAAGAATGGTCCCTCTCTGATTTAAGGCATGAATAGTAAATGTATTTGCGTAAGAACGTATTTCTATCACTGGATTAATAAAGCCAATATCCCAGCGCGTATATCGACCTGGATATTCATAGCTACTTGATAAAAGGGCTCCTTTTCGGTGATCGATTTGGTTTAGAATATTATCCATTGCTGTTTTTGGCGGAAGCGGGGTTACACTCCTGGTTACTTGAATCCCTGACTTCGTTGTATATATTTCTTCTTCGGATTGAACTTCAAAATTTGATAAAATACTCAATGGTATTTCCTCCTTTGTAGCGCAAATTTACAATCAAAATAAAAAAAGGCCCCCCATCCTGGTAAAGGACGAGAGACCCGTGGTGCCACCTTCGTTCGTTAAAAAACGCACTTATGTACAGAAACAAAGTGTTCGATACATTTTCTCTTTTATCGGTAAGATTTTCCGCCAAACCTACTTATCATTCAGTTTGGTTACTCAGAAGTCCATTCAACAAAAGTCCCACACTGATTCTCACCGACCATCAGCTCTCTGACGTGTTCTTCCTGTTTACTCCTCTTCTTCATCGCAAAAAATATGAACATGATCGTTTTTCATTTATTTTTTCTATCATATTGTATCGTTTGATAATAGTCAACTATATTTTTTTAAGTTTTTTCCGAAGGACTTGTTTGAGATGACGGTTCAAATCGCTCGTGTCTGCAAACACCACATAGGGAGTGGCTTAAATTCCCCCGGAAGCTTTAAGATTACTGGCTATATGACTTCCACGTAAACATCTCTTTAACTGTTGGAACTCATCTCCACCTCTTCATACGGTTGGACAACGACAAATCCGTCTCCTTCAAATTTCATTTGGATTGATTCGCCACTTCCCCGTCCTAAAAATGTTTTGAACGTAATATCCGTTTGAAATTTCGGCTCTAAATTGCCTGACCAAGCAACCGTGGCATTCGGATCCGTAATGACAGGTTTTCCAGGGGTTACCCTTAGTGTGAGTGGTTCATAATGAGTCGTAATCGCAATCATCCCTGTTCCCTCACATCTGACATTGAATAGGCCGCCAGCCATCATCCCCGCTACACGCTTCATTAATTTGATATCCCACTTGACACTTGGTTCAAAAGCTAGCAAATCATTCCCATTGACAAAAATCTTATCATTTTGCAGATGTAAAATGATGATTTTCTTCCCTGTGTCGGCAAGATACAATTTCCCTCGACCCGTTGCTTTCATTAAGGATGTTCCTTCACCAGTCAACGCCTTTTTGAACGTCTTTCCAAGTCCATGTTCTAAAATTCCTTCTCGCTCAAACTTGATTTTCCCTTCATAAGCCACCATTGAACCTGCTTTTGCCCAGACTTGATCTTCTAAATTCACTTCTAACAGGCGAGGGGTTTCTAATTCAAACAAACCTTCTCCCTTATCCTCCTGTTCCGTTTGCTTCAAAAACTCTTCCATCGAATATTTCGTCAATGCCCACACATCCTTTCGTTACGTGTATATATACGTAGAAAAGCTGTTTTGGTTTCAAAAATAATTACGTTACACCCACCGTCCATCATTCGCCACAACTTCTTTATTCCTTGGGGCCCGATAGTAAATTGGGGATGATCAATGATCCAATTAGAATCATGATACAGTTAAAAATGGTTCCACCCACGATACTCCCTCCCCTTAAATGGCATGTATCATTTTTGGATGTACCTCTGTATAAAAATCTGATAGTTTGCCTTGAAAGATCAATTCGAACCGGGGTGATGCTTGTAAATCATGGGGAGTTATAAGTGATAGAGGCTTATCAAATTTTATGACATTAGACTCCAACAATACCGTGGCAACAAATTGAGAACAGAAAAAGGCATTTCTTCTGTTAAAGGGCTTATTAAGAGCCACGGCAAATAACCCTATTAAATTGTAGCGATAGATCTCTGCCTGAGCCTCAATTCGATGAATATAATGATTCATTTTCTCTATTTGAGCATCTGTAACTGTACAACAGTAAATAGAACATCTTGCTTGTTTAAATAAATCCCCCTGTAGATCTTCCTTTACAAATCCACCCTTAAATGGATTATAGGGATTGATTCTACCAAAGCTGTAAACTTCCAATAAATTTTGATCAAAAGCGATTGAGGCATGATTATAGGGTTTCTTCGTATATAACTTGATCAATCTCGTAAAAATGGTTCCTGTATCTGAAAGGAGAATATAGACCCTTTTCTCCATCTCTGCAAATCCTCCTTCTAGGTAAAAGATGCTGGTTTTCGCTTTTTTGTCTTAATGTGATAAGTTAGTTTTCAATTTAAAATTTATCACATAGTACTATCCATAGCAAGGTACCTCATAGAAATTACAGTAGTTAGATAAAAAGAAGATGGACAAGCCCTTTATTAGACTATGCACATGACTTTCATTCAAAGTATTCCGTCACTTCCAACAACACTGTAGTTTTGTGGAGAGATTAATCTTGTTTTGAAAAGTAAAATACAAGAGAAAAGGTTCATTAAGGTATTAACGGGAGGTGTTAGCTTTTAGTTCTATAGAGGATCATGTTCACCATAAAACACTCTAAGCGCCCACCCGTCTTTGCGTGAGCTCCCTGATATAATAAACTCAAGCTCACTTTTAATGATGCAATCATTTTTAGTTTACCTCATATTAAGAATGATCGTTTCAAGCTATAATTGATCATCTGTAAACAATAGGGGGTTTTTAAGTGAAGCAATTTGAATACAAAGTGGTAGATATTCAGGTTCAATTAAAAGCAGATAATGATTTCAAAACTGCAATGACTGAAAAGTTAAATTTCTTTGGGAAAGAAGGATGGGAATTATCAGGAGTCAATGGAACCATTTTCTACTTTAAAAGACAAATTTAGTAATTCGTAATGGTTGGTTGTATGACGGCATACAATTGTAAATAAGGATAGATGTAAATAGGTATTCTTCTTTTCCATATTAAAAAATGATGTTAACATATTAAAAGATGACGTTGCCGTTTTAAAAAGTGATGTTGCCGTTTTAAAAGAGGATGTTGCCGTTTTAAAAAGTGACGCTTCTTATCTAAAAGAAACTCAGCAAAAACATGATGTGATGCTTGCTAAATTGGTTAAAGGCCAAGATAAACAAAATTTAATTCTAAAATCATTGGCATTAAGATCCATAGAACAAGAAAATGAAATCGATGAATTAAAGTTCATCACGTCAAAAAATTAACTTAGGTTTCTCACCCTATTTTCTCCTGCAAATATAAATAGCTTCGTTACCATTCATCTTGAGCTTAAACTTCTAATCTGAAAAACGTCTGCCATCGTTACCCTTGGAAAAACTGAATTTTCATTCAAACAACGCTTGAATCCTTTGAACCCAAGCGTTGTTTTTCTTTGATTGTCTTCTATTGTAGCATTTTGTTAATCATATTTCTTTTGAAATGGCCACCAATTGGCATTGCCGAATAGGCGAACCATGATCGGAATGAATATAGGTAACATGACAAAAGCATACATGAACAACCCGATCAGAACGACGGTAGCAATTTGCAAGATGGATAGGACGCCAGACGGTAGCATAGCCCCAAATGTTCCTCCCAAAATGACGGCAGCCGAGATGATGACCGTTCCCATATTTTTCATAGCCGTAAGAAGGGCTTCTTTGATACTACCATTCCGATATTCATTAAATCGGTCCATCAAGAAGATACTGTAATCAATTCCAAGGGCCATCAACATGACGAAGGAGAAAAATGGAATCGCCCATGTCAATCCGTCATATCCCAAAATATTCACGAAGATGATTTCCGTAAAGGCCATGGACGTAAAATAAGTTAAGATCAATGAACCTATGAGGTAGAGCGGCATAATGAGGGACCTGAGCATAATAATTAACATGATAAAGATTCCAGCAATCATAAGGAAAACCGTTCTGGAGTAATCTTCATCTGAAACATTTTGCAAGTCATTGTTCGTACTACTGATACCTGCTAATAATGGTTCACTATCTTCAAATATCGTTCCTCTTTTGGCCTCATTGGCTTTATCTTTGATTTGATCCACCATTTTAATCGCCTTTGTTGAATAAGGGTTGTCATCCAACACAACATCAAATTTGGCAATCGTTTTATCATCTGAAAGGTAAGGCTTTGTTCCTTCGATGAATGCCTCATTATCAAGTGCTTCTTGTGGAATCATGACAACAGGATTATTCTCATCCATATTAAAATCTCCGAGATAAGATTGAATTTCCGTTAATCCATCCTTCACTTGACCGAGGCCGTCTGCCCCTTCTGTTAATCCACTCGATAATTCACCAAGCAGATCTTGCATGTCGGAAAAAGCTGTTTTCAGCTCTCTTTGTCCACCGTAAATTTCGGCCAATCCATTTTGAAGATTAGGAAGGTTATTCACAACCTGCCCTTGACCATTTGCTGCCTGATTTAAACCAGATTGCAATTCATTTATACCATCAATAAGCTTCCCGATTCCAGCGGATAACTGTTTTTGTCCTTCAATCGTTTGGCTAAGGCCCTTATTCAGCTCATTCAATGGACCGAGGACTTGTTCCTGGAGTTGCGCCTGAGCACCGCCAAGTTTGCCTAAGGCGGCTTGAATTTGTTCAATACCCTGTAACGCTCCATCTATTTGTCCAATCGCTGTTTGGTAGGCGGTCATATAGTCAGGATCTTGTTCTAGTTCAGGATTCGACTCCAATGCCTTTTGATGGACAACTTCCATATTTCCTTTTGCGCCTTGTAACGCTCCAGATAATTTCTTTATATCTTCCCCATTAATGGATTCACCGCCACCAAAGCCCTTTAACCCTTCTGCGATCGCTTTATAACCCTTTAGTAATTCTTGGTTCCCGTTGATGGATTGGTCTAAATTATCTTTAATGGTTTGTAGATTTTTCTTTATTTCATTTGCCCCAGAAGAACCCGATTGAATTCCTTTTTGAATCTCGGTTAACGCCTTACTTATATCCCCGATGCCGTTTTTTGATTTGTTCGTTCCTTCCATAAGTTGATCGACACCAGATTTTGCTTCATTCAATTGAGGGGTTGCCTTCTCCATCTCAGATGCGGCTTCACGTAGCCCATTCTCCACTTCACCAATACCATCTGAACTTTTGCCAATTCCATCCGCAAGCTGGCCGGTCATATTATCCACTAAAAAGTCTGAGATAACTTCTCCAGCAGGTCTTGTTGCGCTGCGAACTTCTTTTACTCCATCCATCTTAGCCAATTCTTGAGAAATGGTTTCAATGTCTTGATAATCTACTGGCTGTTCAATCGATTTATTCGATTGGATGACAACCGTTGTCGGCATCGTTTGTCCTGGTCCAAAACTATCAGCAATCATATTAAACCCTTTTACGGATGCATAGTTATCCCCAATTTCCTCCAAAGAGTTATAAGATTTGTCACCGTCATATACAAGTAAAGCCGGGACCGTAATCACAAGAATGATAAGTAAAGCGATGACCGGTCTCCCCCATGCAAAAGCGCCAGCCGTACCCCAAATCTTACTTTCTTTATGTTCTACATTTTTATGAAAGGGCCAAAAAAGCTTTTTCCCCAATACGACAAGGAAAAACGGCACAAGTGTAGCGATCGCAATCAGTACGGTAGCCACTCCCACTGCAACAGCCACGGCTGATTGATAAAGGGAGAAGGTAGATAATCCAATCGTCGAGAAGCCTATCAACACAGCTAAACCAGCAAAGAAGATTGTCTTTCCACCTGATTTATAGGTCGTGATGACGGCATCTTCTAATGAATCATGTCTAGCAATCTCTTCCTTAAATCGGCTGATTAATAGAATACAATAATCTGTTCCAATCCCAAACATAACGGCGACCATAAACATCTGCGTAAATGTCGATAACGGAAAGTTCACTTTATCGGCAAGGATAGCAACGACACCTTGGGCAGCCAAATAACTAATTCCCACTGTTATCAAAGGGATGAACGGTGCAATCACCGACCGAAAAACAGCAAATAAAATAATTAAAATTAACCCGACTGTAATAAGTTCCGTCTTCTTCAAGCCCTCTTCAGAATTTACAATAATATCTTGGTTAATATATTCTTCCCCAGTTAAATAATGGTCAATTTGTACATCTGAAAGTGCCTCATTCATTTTCTCTCTTGATTCATCGATTTCCTGATTTTCTAAAGAAAGCGAAAAAGGGACAAGTATGGTTTTCCCATCCTCGGAAACGGTTTGCTCTTCGATTGCCGGGTCATCCGAAAAAGCCAATATATCAGAAATTCCTAAGCTCTCTTTTTGATCTTCAAGGAGATCGATTGCCTTTTTCACTTCCTCTTTTCCAGCATCATCAAAACCAGCATCATCATGAAAGACGACCACGGCGCTTGTTTGGCTGCCATTATTATCCTTAGACATTTGATTCAATAACTGTTGGGCTTCTTGTGATTGTGAATCTTCTGGTGCAGCGATTTGCCCCTTCTCCCGGACGAGATCTTGTAAATTAGGTGCCAAGAAGAATAGGCCCACGGCCACTGCGATCCAGGCCACTGCAATCCACCATCTGAAACGGATAATATGTTTCATGAATATCTCCCTTCTACTCTTTCCTCCATTAGTTTTGCTAATTCTTCCAATAAACCAATAAATTTCTGAATATCTTCTATATTGAAATGCGCTAGTTGTTTGTAAATCTCTGGGTACAATTTGGTTTCCGATAATTCGACAAGTTCCTTGCCTGTCTGCGTCAAGTTTAAATAGACAATTCTCCGATCCTTCTCATCCCGTTTTCGCTCAATGAATCCCTTATCATAAAGTTTATTGATCTGCGCGGTGACAGCACTCTTTCCAATACCGAATTTTTGGGCAATTTCTGTACTCGTACATCGTCCATTGTTGCGAATATATTGTAATGTGGAGAATTGATCGGTTGTAATTTCTGGATCGATCTTCTCTTTTAATATCTGATTGACGCCACGATAAACAGAATTCATGGCCGCTTGGTAACGATCAACCAATTCTTTTAGCTCCATATTCCACACCACCTCCCGAGATATAAGTTCATCTAGTGAATAGTTCTATCGGTGAACTATTATAGAATAACAGGTTATGAATCGAATCACAATAAAATGCCTATTTGTCAATAAACGGACAAATTTTGGGCAATGAGGACTGTCCCCTTTAATCAAGCCCCTCCTTATGATATGCTTTGCTTATTCAGTCAGATTAGAAGACAAATAGCTTGTTAGGAAGGGTATTATGAGTAAACAAATTTTAAAAAATGATTGGGCAACAAGAATCGGAGAGGAATTTAATAAATCCTACTATCTCCATTTAAGGAAGTTTCTCAAACGGGAGTATGCTACCCATATCATTTATCCTCATATGAATGATATTTTCAATGCACTGCATTATACTTCTTTTGAACAGGTAAAAGTGGTGATATTGGGACAGGATCCCTATCATGGACCAAATCAGGCCCACGGCCTTAGTTTTTCTGTGCAGCCTGAGGTCAAACAGCCCCCATCTTTGAAAAATATTTTTATCGAATTGGAAAATGACCTCGGTTACCCACCACCCGACCATGGCTATTTAGTAAGCTGGGCAAAGCAAGGGGTGCTATTATTAAACACAGTTTTAACCGTGCGCCAAGGACAAGCACACTCTCACCGGGGAAAAGGTTGGGAAATATTTACGGACCGTGTCATTGAAGTATTGAATGAAAAAGAGACACCGGTTGTCTATATATTGTGGGGAAGTGCCGCCCAAAGCAAGCAGGCGCTTATTGATACATCCAAGCATTTTATTATTAAGTCCCCCCATCCGAGCCCATTATCTGCTTACCGTGGCTTTTTCGGGAGCAAGCCCTTTTCAAAAACAAATGAAATTTTAAAAAAGACAGGACAGCAAGAAATCAATTGGCGTATAGAATGATAGTATAAAATAGGCTCTGATCTTCATTAAAACGATCTATTAACAATTGTCGGGGCCTGTCCCCCGCCACGTTAATCATTTAAATTTAACGTAACGGGAGACAGGCCCTAGTTTGTTAATTCGGGATAAATATTTGATTCAGGTCTAATTCGAATTCAGTTAAACAGGGAAATCCCTTTAATTTAAGCGAGGAACAGTAAGGTAACTCTTTCCATTCTCTACTCTTAAAATAAAAGGACACATAAGGTTAAAAAAGAATCCTTATGCGCCTTCAATATAATAGAGCACAGTAATAACTTGACCATTTAGATTAGGGATTGCATAAATTCAATCAAGCAATCTTCCTGCACCGTGTCGACGGCCATTTTATTTCGACTGATTTTTCCACATTTTTTACAACGTTGAATAATTTGGTAGCCTTTTTTACCAGAATAATCGATCCCAATCGGCTTCATCAGCCCACCACAGTGACTTGTTCGATCACCTAGAGTATTGTCTAGATGCTTTGAATACAAACAATACGGGCAATGATTTCGGAAGCTACCATTCGTCAAAGGTGCTACTTGGGAACCGCAGTGTTCACATTGAAAATCCAGTGTTTTCACTTTGTCTGCTCAATTGTCATTCCTCCAAGATGATATTCATCATTGGAGAAAGGGTTCCGTTTTGTTTTTACTACAAAGGTAGCCTCAGGCTTTTGGGGAGAATGAACCGATTCACCGCCAAGCTTTACTTCGCGATTACTTCTAGTTCCTGCTTCACATAAACATATTTCATCTTATGATCCGGACCTCGATTGACTTTGTCAATTTGTATCAACCACTGTAAGACAGATATTACTCCATCTTCCACTAGTAGGTGTTCTTCCCCAATCACTGACTTTGGCATTCGTCCCCTAATAGACAATGAGAGCCATAACGCTTATTTTCAATCATTTTTCACTCCTATTTTACTGTGCCTGAAAATAATTATAACAAATTCTTTAAAGCCATTGACAAATAACTTCTGTATTATGCCAATAGATTTATAGCAGATTTTTAATCATACCGGCACGGCTGTCAAATACTGTACGTCCTGCCACAACAGTTTTCACTGCTTGAGCAGCAAGCATATCTTCAGAGGTTCCTGCAAATAAATCTCTGTCAAATATCGAAAAGTCGGCTACATAACCTGGTTTGATTAATCCACGCTCATGCTCTTTACAAATAGCTTGTGCACTGCCAATTGTATACATTTGAATCGCTTCAAAGCGAGACAATTTCTGTTCGGGTATATAGCCTCCATGCGCTGCAAATGGTTTTTTTCGTTCTACTGCAGCATATATAGAGACTAGCGGGTTTATCTCCTCTATTGGCGCATCTGTACCAGCCGCGCATATAATACCATGATCCTTTAGTGTTCTCCAAGGATAGGCCAAATTAAGACGATCTTCTCCTAGACGATCTGCCACCCATGGAAAATCAGATGAAACGAATGCGGGTTGAACATCTACAACAATTGGTAAGTTCGCCATTCTTTCCACTAAATCGTCACGTAACACACAGCAGTGAATGAAACGGTCTCGTTTTCCTTTTGGAGCTGGATATTTTTCAACAATATGGAGGACTTGTTCAATAGCCGCATCCCCAATCATATGGACCGCAACAGCTTCCCCATACGTACGAGCTAGTTTGACCAACTCCTCTAATTCCTCATCCGAATGAATGAGCAAGCCTCTATTGTTCCGCTGATCTGCATAAGGTTCTGATAATGCCGCAGTGGAACCACCTAATGCACCATCCGCAAAAATTTTCATCGCTCCTGCTTCAATAAAAGGTTCATCAAATGTGGGATTCGCTTTCATCATTTCTTCAAAAACTACGTTATGACGCAACAGGTGGACGCGGAATTGATGTTTTTTCCCCACGACATGATGAAACGCTGTCAATGGATTTCGAAAATCACCAAAATAATGCATGTCTTCTGTATGCCCGCCTGTCAAACCATAAGATAGCATTTGCTCAATGGCAAGATCCAGTGTTTCTACTAATCTCTCAATATACGCTTCTCCTTCTTTCGGTATTGCTTCTGTCACAGCATTGATGGCTTGGTCATATAATAGGCCATTTAATTTCCTCTGACTATTACGGCCAATGGCACCACCTGCTGGCGGTTCGCTATCCTCGGAAATTCCTCCCGCCGCCAGTGCAGCAGAATTAGCTAATACAACATGGTGACAAACTCTTGTAAGCAGAATCGGTTCTTCGCGAATCTGATCAAGCTCATCCAATGTCGGAATCCGCTTGTCTGCAAAATGATTTTCATTCCATCCTTCTCCAAACAACCATGTACCCTCAGATGTTGTCTTGGATGCTTCTTTTACCATGTCCAACAACTCTTCGGATGAACGGGCTTTTGATAAATCTAGCCGAATGAGCTTTTCTCCCTGAAAAATCATATGAAGATGGCTATCCACAAAACCGGGATACATAACAGCATCCTGCAAATCAATGTGTTCGTCTGCTTGTCCACAAAGCTCTTGATAAGAGCCAGTTGTGAGAATTTTGCCATTCTCAACAAGCACGGCTTCAACCGTTTCATTTTCTTGCTCCATTGTATAAATGGTTCCGCCATACCAAAGTTGTTTCATAATAAATATCCCCTTTTATCTCCGTCTTTTAAATAAAACTTTTGGTCTAAACCTCTGAAATTGGGCAAAAACTCTGAAATCGGGCTTTTAGAAAGGTTCTTAGAGACCAAAATAGGGCGAAATCTCTGAAATTGGTCTTTTAAAAAGGTTCTTAAAGACCAAAATAGGGCAAAACCTCTGAAATTGGGCTTATAAAATGCTTCTTAAAGACCAAAATAGGGCAAAATCTCTGAAATTGGTCTTTTAAAAAGGTTCTTAAAGACCAAAATAGGGCAAAACCTCTGAAATTGGGCTTATAAAATGCTTCTTAAAGACCAAAATAGGGCAAAACCTCTGAAATTGGGCTTATAAAATGCTTCTTAGAGACCAAAATAGGGCAAAACCTCTGAAATTGGGCTTATAAAATGCTTCTTAAAGACCAAAATAGGGCAAAACCTCTGAAATTGGGCTTATAGAAAGCTTCTTAAAGACCAAAATAGGGCAAAACCTCTGAAATTGGGCTTATAAAATGCTTCTTAAAGACCAAAATAGGTTTAAACTCCTTAAATTGGTCTTATAAAGATACTATATTTTACGTGGGAGTGTAAATGAAATTATGATCCTCACTATCATATCATCGATAAATTGATATAGAGTCGTATATTGCTTTTCTTGTTATTGGGGTTAGGGGGACTCTAACTTGGTTGTGATTGCTTCCTAAACTTAGACAAAATAAAAAGAGCGATCATCCATTTTATCTGCGGATGACAGCTCT
This sequence comes from Lederbergia sp. NSJ-179, assembly GCF_022867885.1. Lineage (GTDB taxonomy): Bacteria > Bacillota > Bacilli > Bacillales > Bacillaceae_C > Lederbergia. The sequence goes on from NZ_JALIFP010000012.1 coordinate 82,325, forward strand.
CCATATTTGTCTTGATATTGCTTTTCGCGTTTAGACTTGCTTCGCCTTGTCCTTAAGTCAGCCAAGGCATAAATCCCCCTATTTTTGGCGGGGTTCCTATATCCTTCTCGGACCATTTTTTCTCTCATTTTTTTGGCTTTGCTTTTCGCCATCATGATCACTCCTAGTGATTGATTTTTCCCATGATTCTTCCGATAGTGCTGCGTTCCAGCTCTACCTTCTCAGTGAATTCTCTTAGACTGAGAACTCACTACGAATATAAATCTTTCTATTCCTCTTGTCAATTACGTAACGGCTCTTGTCATCGCCTAACTTCGTGAAATCCTGTAGAATAAAGAGATTTGGCCATGTACAAACGTTTCTTTTTATTGTTTGCATCTATGCGAAGCAATGATGACGGCTTTTGAGGCAACCGGAAACAAGCGTTATCTTGAGCGAGCGAAACGCATTGCTGAGTCGGTGATGTTTCGGCTTATTCCCCAATCCGGATCTCTCATTTGGGAGCATTATCACGAAGACTGGACCATTGATTGGACCTACAATTATGGGAATACCAAAGATGAGATTCGTCCCTATGGTTTTATTTTTGATCATTCGATTGAATGGAGTAAGCTGTTACTGCTTATGGAACGATTGGAACCTAGTCATTGGCGGGTACCGATGGCAAAATCATTGTTTCAGTCTGCTCTTCACTTAGGAGTAGATCGTATCAATGGAGGAATTTACTATAGCATGGCCCCCAATGGGTGTATTATTGACTCTGACAAATATTACTGGGTCATGGCCGAAGCAATAGGAGCATCGGCCCTGTTTTCCGTCTATGATGATAGCAATCTGTATGTTTATCATCACTTTTTTGCTTATAGTTGGACCTATTTTGTTGATCAACAAAGAGGGGGCTGGTATCAATTGCTGAATAAAACCAATCATCGCTACAGCAATATAAAAAGCCCACCTCCCAAAACAGACTATCATCCGATAACGAATTGCCTGATCGCATTAACTTCTTTATACCCATGACAATTATGAAGCGACAAAACCTCCACCGTTAATATGAATGGTCTGACCCGTTATATAAGAACCATCGCTTGAAGCAAGCAACACATAGACAGGGGCCAGTTCATATGGCTGACCTGCCCGTTTCATTGGTACCTCACTTCCAAACGTTTTGGACCATATCAGGTGAAAAAGTGGCAGGAATAAGTGGCGTCCAAATTGGACCTGGAGCAACAGCGTTGACCCGAATCCCCTGTTCAACTAGATTATTGGCAAGGGCCCGCGTAAAACTGACGATCGCCCCTTTTGTAGTCGTATAATCGATCAAATCCTTTCGGCCAATATAAGCATTAATCGAAGCTGTATTAACGATACTGCTTCCCGCCGTCATATGGGGAAGCGCCGCCTTTGTCATGTAAAAAAAAGGATGCAAATTTGTGTCAAACGTTGTATGCCACTGTTCATCGCTAATATCCAAAAAACGATTTTGAATAAATTGAACGGCTAAATTATTAACGAGGACATCTATTCTGCCGAATGTTTTAAGGGTACAAGAGATCACGTACTTACAATGGTCTTTGCTGCGCAAATCCCCTGGAATTAGAAGGCATCTCCGCCCTAATTGCTCAATGGCCTGCTTCGTTTCTTTAGCATCTGTATGCTCATCAAAATAGGCAAGCACTAAATCTGCTCCTTCTTTCGCAAACGCTACAGCCACAGCTCTGCCAATTCCACTGTCACCTCCGCTTATGATCGCAACCTGATTATTCATTTTTCCGGTTCCAATATAGTTGGGGTTGTCATAAATAGGTCGAGGAATCATTAAATATTCCAATCCCGGTTGTTTTGCCTGCTGCTGAGGTGGGAATGTATGGAGAACCTCTTCACACTTTATTTCTAATCCGTAATAGTAAGGATTTGAATCCATGGTGACACCTCTTCATTTTTACCACTAGTCTATTCACCTAAAAAAATAACGTTCATTTTCACTCCAATCATTTGGTATTCCTATTACTCAGCCATTGGTTTTCCTATTTGATGTTATTCACTGATGATACGAAAATCAACTTAATATTGATCCATTTATACACGACACATTAATGTGGTCTAGTAAAATTTTAGCTCCAATCTTTAGGTTTTTTTGCAACGATTCTGCATAATCTTCCCGCACTCGTTCCCATATTTGCTATAATTCTTGTAGATCATCAACGAGAGTAGGTAACAAGACATGATTGTCGTAATCGATAACTATGATTCTTTTACATTTAATTTAGTTCAATACATAAAACAGTTGGATCAAAAGGTAGTCGTGGTGCGAAACGACACCATAACTATTAAAGAAATGATCAAAATTAATCCTTCTTTCATCCTAATTTCCCCTGGTCCCGGGAATCCTGATGAAGCTGGTATTAGTTTGCAAGTAGTCAAAAAGCTATATAAGCAAGTTCCTATTTTAGGTGTCTGTTTAGGACATCAAACGATTGCCCAAGCCTTTGGTGCATCGATTGTGAAAGCAAGTGTCCCGATGCACGGAAAAGTGTCACTCATACAACATGATGGCAAGGGAATGTTTTATTCGTTGGATAATCCGCTTCGCGTTACACGTTACCATTCACTGCTTGTTGATACCGCTACATTGCCTGACTGCTTGGAGATTAGTGCTGCAACCGATACGGGGGAGATTATGGCTATCCGCCATAAAATTTACCCGATTGAAGGAATTCAAGCACATCCAGAAGCCATCTTGACAGAGAACGGCATGCAACTTTTAAGCAACTTCTTCCTTCGAAAGGACGGGAAATCGTATGCATGAAATAAAGCTATTATTTGAGTATATCGATTATCTTGGTAAGAAAAATCCCTTGACATTTAAGAACCCAAAGAAGATTATAATCGCAAAAACGGTTGATGAGGTTTTACCGTGCTTGGAAAAGGTTGAAACAGCCATTGAAGAAGGATATTATGCGGCTGGCTTCTTGACCTACGAAGCCGCACCAGCTTTTGATCGTGCCTTTAAGGTAAATTATCATGGGAATATGCCGCTCCTGTGGTTTGGCGTATTTGACGAGCCGGTAAATGAACCATTAAAAGGAATAGGGGCATTCCACGTTTCCGAATGGAAGCCATCTGTATCCGTTGAAGAGTACAAAGCAAACATCGGAAAAATTAAAGATTATATTGAAAACGGGGATACCTACCAAGTAAACTATACGATTCGTTTTGATGCGCATTTCACAGGCAATGCCGAGGTATTTTATAAGCAGTTAGCCCAAGCCCAATCGGCAGGGTATGCCGCTTATCTAAATACCGGGGATCATTCGATTCTATCTGCCTCCCCTGAGTTATTTTTTCAACTAAACGATGGCAAAATAACGACAAGACCAATGAAAGGAACAGTGAAAAGAGGGAAAACGGCTGAGGAAGATATCCAACTTGCGGACTGGTTATATCATTCGGAAAAAAATCGGGCGGAAAACGTGATGATTGTTGATTTATTGCGTAATGATTTAGGGACGATTGCCAAAACGGGGACGGTAGAGGTTCCACAATTATTTACAATCGAGCAATATCCTACTGTCTATCAAATGACATCGACTGTTACGGCGGAGGTTGTTGATAAAAGCTTAGTCGACATTTTCAAAGCGTTATTCCCATGTGGCTCGATTACAGGTGCACCGAAAGTGAATACGATGAAGATCATCAACGAACTGGAAACCATGCCACGTAACGTTTACTGTGGGACAATCGGATACGTGACACCGAATAAGGAAGCGGTATTTAATGTGCCGATCCGTACCGTTATTATTGACAATAAAACCGGAGATGCTGTATATGGAGTTGGCGGTGGTGTTACTTGGGATTCAAAGGCCGATGATGAATACAATGAGGTGCTGACGAAAACCAAATTATTGAAGGAACTACCAACCTCATTTGAGTTATTAGAAACAATGAGGTTGGTGAACGGGAACTATACTGTTTACGAAAACCATTTCGAGCGTCTGAGAAACTCTGCCGCATTTTTTAGTTTTCATTTGAATGAAAAGGAGATTCACAACCAGTTATCCACGATCGCCAAAAAACATTCTGTTGGAAACTTTCGCGTACGGCTACTTGTCATGAAAAATGGAATGTTTTCTATTAAAATTACACCCTTTCAGATTGGGAAAGGTTTACCGCTTCAAGCAGTATTGGCAAAGGAGCCTATCCATCCAGATAATATTTTTCTTTACCATAAAACGACCAATCGGACCGTTTATCAACGGTTTCAGGAACAGCACCCGAACGCATTTGATGTTTTACTCTGGAATACCAATTGGGAATTGACCGAGTTTACCCTTGGAAATGTTGTTGTCGAACTGGGAGGCGAGCTTGTAACACCACCAATTGAATGTGGCCTATTACCGGGCACTTATCGACAGAAGCTATTAAAAGAAGGGAAAATTCGCGAACGTAAGGTGACGGTTGATAACTTGGATGATTGTACACGAATATGGTTGATTAATAGTGTTCGGGAATGGGTGGAGATTCGTCTTCCCATCGATGTTTAAAATGAGGCCCGGGCGCTTTTTTCCTTTTTAAAACACCTGTATCTAACTTTACCGCTCTTACCTGTTAATGAAGGTGAATTTTGACATAATAATATATTGAAAAAGCAATAATATTTATTTTATATATATAAAAACGGAGAATGCCCTCCATTTTCAACATCATTCTCGTATGATTTGATTATATATTGAAGGCATTCTCCAACTCATTTATTTCCTTATCTCCTATTTTGTATATATTTCCAAACCCGATTGTAGAAATAAATGCTTTGGCACTATATTCAGCAACCTCTAATCGGTCAAAAGCATTTATCAGGCTTGTACCTGTTACTATTAAACAGTCATTTTGGACCATTGCAAGCGGTGTATCCTTAAAAATACTCTTTTTCCAGAATAGAAAAATAGTATTAATCCACCCATTTATTTTGCCAAAAAAGTTCTTCCTTAAAAATAGCTTCCCTTCTCATACCAAGATGTTCCATCAAAGCTGCGGAGCGTGTATTATTGGAATTGCACATCCCAATTACTTTATGTGCCGCTAACTTTTCAAAAGCAAATTGTAATAAAAGTTTAGCCGCTTCACTTCCGTAACCCTTTCCCTCATATTCGGGAAGTATGGCAAAACCAATTTCCCAGCTCTTTCTGTATTCACTATCATTCCATACTTGTGCTAATCCAATCGGGGTTTTCTTCTTATCCACGGCTGCCGTTACGATAAAATCGTAACTTGTTGGTTTTTCTTTTTCTTCCATTCTTTGTATGTATTCTTCACGTACAACATTTTCATCTGATTCTACATATTCTTCAAAGTACCATAAATTTTCATCACATTCTATCCTGCAAATAAAGTCTAAATCATTGATTGATACCCTTGATAGCCATATTTTTTCTCCGGAAATCTCCATCATACTCCTCCCTAGCATCCCAAATCACTTAGATTATGATTGAAAACATTAAACTCATTAACGGGCACCTAACACATGCTTTAGGGAGGGAAACTTCTGCCTTGGGTCTTTAAACGGTAGAAATGAATAAGTTAAAAGTTAAATCGGACATGTCCTGAAGCATCATATTGTTCCATCCCTTCAAGTTGTAAAAGGGTTTCCTTGAATCGTAATCCGCCCCTAAAACCGGTTAGAGTGCCATTTTTGCCGATCACCCGGTGGCACGGAATAATAATAGGAATGGGATTTTTCCCATTAGCTGTACCTACAGCACGTGTCGCTTTCGGGTTGTCGAGCGCAATCGCGATATCAAAATAACTGCGAGTTTCACCGTAGGGAATCTGTCTCAATTCATTCCAAACAGAGACTTGAAAGGGGGTCCCCCGTAAATCTAAAGGCATTGAAAAAACGGTTAATTGTTTCTGGAAATACTGATGTAATTGATTGGTATAGAACTGAAGACCTTGATCACTTCTCACCAAGACAGGTGATGAAAAATGGCGGAAAATCCATTGCTCCATTGTTTCAAACGACTCGTTTGGTAATGCGACATAGCATAACCCCTTATCCGAAGCAGCTACAAATAATTTTGTAGATTGATATTCAAATGGTGACCAATAAATCTTTTCTTCTGTCATATCTTCTACCTTCCTTTCCTTGCCATTGTGATATTCGTTACACGAAGACCATTCTCCAAAAAACCGAGATGTTCCACCACCTTTACAGCTAGCCTTTAGTCAATGGACAATACTTGTTGGAATTCAGCCAAGGCTTTCAATCTTTTCGTCCTATTCAAAAAAACATCTAAGATTGGCCAATTCAGCGGTTAAGATGATGGACATTTCGGGGTACGATCTTCTCTTTTCTGAATTTAGAATTTAACTCTTTCTACTAACGTTTATTTTTTCATATCTCGCTGGATTTCAGCGACTTGTTCTTTTGTGAGACCAGTAGATTCAACAATCAAATCCGTTTCGACACCTGCTTTTAGGAGTCGAATGGCTACTTCTTCTTTCGCTATTTGTACCGCTTCCTGTTCTTTTTGCTTCGCTTCTTTTATCTTATGCTCAGCCATTTTTTCTTTCCGTTCTATACTCTTTTCCCTTTGCATTAACCTCTGTTTTTCTTCCTCAATCCTTTGGCTTTCTTCCTCAATCCTTTGGTTTTCCTCCTCAATCCTTTGGTTTTCCTCCTCAATCCTTTGGCTTTCCTCCTCAATCCTTTGGCTTTCCTCCTCAATCCTTTGGCTTTCCTCCTTATTTCGCTGTTCTCCTTCCATAATTTTTTGTTTCAATTTATCCATTTTCGCCTGGTAAGCTTCCTCATCCAAAATGCGCTTCAGCCGATCTTCATATGCACGAACTTCTGATTCAGCCAGACTTAGATTTTCCCATCCTTCAAAAGCGGAATGCAATGTTTTATCATTCACGGCAATCGCCTCCAATTCCTTATAAATATCTTCATAAACTTCTCCATTTCGATGATCAACAATACCGAGCAGCAATAGCCATCGGACTAAAATATCGTTCCATGGGTCCAATTGTTCTTTTTTCCAATCCTTTAATAGCTTTGGCATTTCGATAAAATGAAATTCCATTACATTAGTCAACCTAAATTTATCTTTATCTTCATGCAAATGATACATCGTATGAAAGCGTTCCGTTTGATCAAATATATTATAATTAAGAATATTAATTGAAATCACTGTTCTCAGCTCATCATAATCCATGCTCTTGTTCAATGTTTCGGCGTATAATCTTGACCAGTAAAATAAAGAACGCTTAATCATATTATATTTATTCGAAAATTGAATTTCCATATTGATTCGTTCATTCTGATTCGTTGTCACCAGCACATCCAATCTGGATAATTTATCTTCCGCATACTCTCTGCCTATTTCTGAGTTTAGGAAGGCAATTTCCTTTATCTTGCCTCTCCCCGCCTTCTGTAAAAAAGCATTTAAAAATACGACTGTTATATGCTTATTCTTTTCACTGCCAAACAACTGCTTAAATGAATAATCAATTTTTAAATCCATTAATTTGTTTAACGGAACCCGTTTAAGCAATCTTGTACTTGACATTTTCCTGTTGTAGTGTGTGGTATCCTCGTTGATTCGAAAATGTGGGCCGACAGGGGCTTTATAGAGTAGTTCAGTTTGTGTCACATCAAACACATCCTTTGTTATTTATGGAGACTAAACCGGGGTGTATTTCTAATAGAAGTATAGCAAAAATTCGTTCGCGAAACAAGAGTTCCCTAAACACCTCTGTTTTTCGCATGAATTCTATTTCCCCTTGTTACTTTAGGAGTTATTTTGCACCTGTTTTAAGTGCTATTTTGCACTATATATATAAAAAGTCCAATATCCCAACATTAGATTTAAGAAATTGGACTTTTATCATTACTTCGGAATATCGCGCGATTATGGAAGATCATAAGCATATTTCTTGTTTAACTAAAAATGGGCCCCCTTTAGTTAAAGGGTAATACTTCACAATCTTTAGTTTTATATACATGTTCAATAAATTTTGATCAATCATTTTACTTTTGCTACACCTTAAACAAAATGACTCCAAAGTATATTCCCAATTAATTCAGCTTGAGATTCTTCACAATTAATAATTAAGATTATTTCAGAGTGTTTGCCTTTTAAAACTCTTTTAGTTTTTTTACAAGCAATTCTATAAAAAGCCGAATAGTAAAGCTAAGAACAAACCCAACGAATGCACCTATAAGTTCCCAATACATTGGAACCAAAATAATTTAAATCCTATACATGCTCCAATAACCGAAAAAGCGGTTGAAAGCTCCATACCTATATCAATAAGGGGTGAACCACCCGACCGATGCAGGGTATCAAAAGTTTTGCGGTCTTCTTTTCGATTGTCTAGAGTCAACGCAAAGTGAGAAATCCTTATTACTTACTTTAAAATATAAATTCAACACATTTGACAAAAATATACTGTTCTAATTGTACTTTTATTACTGGTTCACTACATTATAGTCATCTAATATTTTTTTAGAAGTAGCACGTGAAGCCAATATTGTTACAACGATTGCGATAGCAACTCCCAAAGCCCCTACCCAAGTAATGGAAGATAGGGAAACTCTCTCTACAAAGATACCTCCAATAGCTGCACCTGCAGCCATGGCCAATTGCATCATTGACTGATTGAGACCTAGTAGTACACCTGATGACTCTGGCTCTATTGTAGCTAGGTGATATTGTTGAGTCGGGCCAGAAGACCATGCAGCAAATGACCATAATATTAAAATGATCAACACTCCAACATAAGAATCGGTAACTAGTGAGAACAAAATTAGCATGATGATATGTAATGTCATTCCGCTAATCAGTGTAAAATTCACACCCCATCGGTCGGTACTAAATCCACCAAACTTTGATCCAACTAGACTGGCAATACCGAATATAAGGAGAACTCCACTCAGCAATTTGTCGCTTACACCTGATATATTTAAAAGGTAAGGGGATAGATAGGTATAGGCAATCGAATATCCACCAAGCCAGAAAAAGGTGATGGCTAATCCCAGCACAACTTTTGGTTTCTTAAATAGAGTGAGTTGTTGAGTTAAAGATACAGGTTTATCCCCTTGAATTTTAGGAATTGTAAGAGAAATGACAACCATTGCTAATAATCCAAGTAAGGCGATTCCTCCAAATACAGCTTTCCAACCAAGTAAATCACTAGTCATTCTGCCAAGTGGGACTCCGATTATTAATGATGCAGTAAATCCCATTACTACTGTAGCAATAGCACTACCCTGCTTACCTTTTGGTGCAATTTTTTCGGCGATAGTTAATGCTGTTACTACGACCATCCCTGCACCAAGAGCCATAATAATTCTTGAGACAATAAATAATCCATATCCTGGAAGGACGAATGCAAGAATATTTCCAATAATAAATACGCCAAGTGAATATAACATTAACTTGCGTCTATTCATTCCTGATGTCAAAGCCATTAGTACCGGTGTGAAGATGGCGTATACAAGCGAAAAAATGGTAATTAACTGCCCAACTGCAGCTAAAGTAATTCCTAATGATTCTGAAATATTATCCAAAATACCAGAGATTATATACTCTGAAGTACCAACTAAAAAACTTACGATAGCTAAGATGTATATCTTTACAGTGTTTGACAAAATAGTTCACTCCTCAATATGATGAATTGATATATCTAGATTTGTTAATATGCATAAGTAAAAAAATACATATTCAGATATGTCGATTTGTATTTGTTAAATGAAACTGAATTCTGATTTATGAATTCAGTTTCATTTATTAAATCTTTTCTTCGAGAATAGTGGCAAATTTTTTTATGGCATCTTCATCTCTTTTATAATAAGTGTATTTACCTATACGTTCTGTTTTAATTAACCCAGCTCGTAGTAGAATAGAAAGGTATTGAGATGCTGTTGATTGCGTCATTTTCAATTTATCTGTTATTTGACTAACACAAACCCCTGTAGTATTCATATCAATCCCTTCGTGGGGCGTAAAATGACGATCAGGTTCCTTCAGCCATTGTAAAATTTGCAATCTTGATTCATTGGATAAGGCTTTGAAAACTTCAATTGGTTCCATACAAACCATTATATCGAGAAATAACGATATGTCAACATGTTTTATTTTGATATCTCCCAAAAATCTTTCTCTTTTCCTTCTTTGTCTTGTCCAAAGCTAAAGAGGTATCTCAATGAATAAAAATCAACTGGCTAAGTGGTTGGAAAATCAGGGAGCGAAATCTATGAATGATTTAAACTGAGATTTTTTGTTAAAAAAGGTTTGTCCCAACGCTGGAACAAACCTTTTTCCCCCTTCTTTTTTATTAGAACTTCCTACAAATGATTTTTCATTTCAACAACCATCAATTACTTAATCTCGTTCGCCAAAAAGCTTTTCTAAACATCGCTACAGTTATTTCCGCTTTTCCTAGCTTTTTTCCTCGTTTGATATTTCCCTCAAATAATCCAAATTCTAAACTGATCACTAAAAGCGCATCAGATTCCTCTACAACTCGGCTACCCGTACTGCATTGGTGATCTCTCTCCTGAAAGCCGAATACCTTGAATATTTGCCCCGATATTTCTCAATAAAACCAAGCCCGTCCTGTTTATTTCCTCGATTCGCCAACGTTTCAGCCATAGCAACTAACATCTTCGCTGCTTTATCATAACTCCCGCGATATTGATTGCTGACAATTGCATCTACTCGGCGTCCAGTTTCTTTTTTACACCACTCCAAATAGAAATCCTCTTGTTCTTCAGTTAAGTGAATAGTGCTTTTAACACGATTCATAATTTCAATATATTTATCTACATTCGTTCCTTGTCCACTATAATACCCACGGTTTACAGCATATGTCCACTGATCATGGAGAACGCTGGAATATTTGCCATCCTTGGATAGAACATCCATCAAAAAAATAAGCATAATTGGTTTCGGGTGTGCACTGGAGCTCCATCCAAGCGGGCCTTCTCCTTTACACATTTCAAACACTTGCTCATAGCGTCCACCTAGAAGGAGCGCTTGGATAAAAACTCCTTCATCTATGGAAGAAAGTTTTCTTTCCGGATCACGATATACATAATCGTTTGTACTTCCCTTCTTCTTTAATTCTTTCATTCGCTTTTCCGCTCCATCCCTTATCTCATCAAAACAGCCTTCTTCCTCTGCTAAAATATATAAATCTAGCAAATATTTCATAGATGGCTTGGAGTAAAAACTCTCTCTTAGCCCTCTTAGTTTCAATAGATGATCACCACGTTCTTCACCAATTGTTGCCAGCTTTTCCGCTACTTCTGCTCTTACCTCGTAATGGCTTGGAATGATTGATAACCCTTCTGTAGCAGCTTGGAGAATAGCTTCTGTATCACCTTCCATTTCCAAAGCCGTGATCCAGTCCATATACGCCCCTGGAAATTTATTGGCATACGCTCTCGCAAACTCTGAAATTGCAGGAATCCCCCCCTGAAGAAAAATCGCTTCTCTCAGTAGCTCACTAATATGAGCAGATGGTTTTTCTTTTAAAAATTCAATCCAATTGACCAAAAAGCCATTGAAATCAGGCAGCGTTGTATCTAACGCATCCTTTACATCTATCAATTTTATACTAGGTGAAACCAAGTATTGATATTCCTGAATTGATTCATATAACAAATCTGGCCGCTCTTCTGAATCAGCATTTATATAAACAGCCCTCAGAAAAAGAGCAACATGTTCGCGCAAGTCTACCTCCAGCATATTACTTGGGTCCAAATCCCCCGGAAGATGTCCAGGTTCCTCTCCCATTTCTAATATATCGAACAATTTTCTATAGATCTTTTCTGCAATCTCAGATTGGCCTTCGCGAAGTAAGTTTCTAGCTTCAAGAAAAAATCCATCCATTTCCTGAGCCCAACTTTCATCACCAAAATCTCTTTCATCTAGAATATCTGGGTCCCAACCATAGCCTTCAACATAAACACCTTCGTCCACATCTTCGGCAAAGGCTTCAATTTCATTCAGCAGCGCCTCTATATTCATGAGAGACATTTTTCCCTGACGGTCATTACCTAATTTATTCAAGAAGTCTTGCCTTTTAGACGGAGCTTCTACAGCGGCCCATTCCAAAACTAAGGTTTTCAGTTCTTCTTTTGAAAAATGATCCAGTCTCTGTTTCACTTCATCTATAAATCCTTTATAGCTTAAATGATCCATAAAGTTCTCCTCTCCTTTTCTTTACCTACCTATTTTAAAGGAGAATGACTGCGCATACAAATATTGCCTCCCTATGCAGCCAGAAGCGATTTTATGTATCTTTTCGTTTTAATTAGAAAATAATACTACTAAATTTCAGATCCCAATTTGATAAGATAAACAATGAAAAGCAAGGTTAAAACTCATGATCCAGTTCCCTGCAAAATATCCATTCGTTCATAATATCATCATTCTATTCCTGTAAGCCGCTACCTTTCAGTACTATATGTTCTATTGAAAAGGTCAGCCACCCTTCTTTATAGTCCACGTTTAAAGCTCCTCCATGGAGCTCCACAATTCTTTTTGAAATAGCAAGCCCAAGACCAGATCCTCCACCCTCTAATCTTGCTTGATCGCCCCTATAGAAACGTTCAAATAATTTATTCATCTCTTTAATTGGAGGGCCTTCTACTCGATTTGAAATGGAAAAAAATGCTTTATCCCCGTCTGAAGAAAGATTGATTTTTATAACAGAAGGTTTTAAACTGTAATTTTTCGCATTCGTAAGAAGATTATCATAGACACGCACCATTTTTTCTACATCCATAGTAATGAATAAGTCTTCATCCGGAATTGTTTTTTGAATAGACAACTCTTCCTTTTCGAAAATGGGAATATATTCACCTGTCATCTGTTCTAATAAATCGTTCAGTAATACATTCGTAAGGTTTAATTGGACATCTGGGCTTGTCAACTTGGTATATTCAAATAGTTCATCAATCAGTGTTTTAAGCTTTAGTGATTTGGAATAAACTCTTTCCATATAATTCACTAACTCTTCCTCATTTTTATACTCCTTTTTTCTTAACAAATCCAAGTAACCGAGAATGGATGTTAAGGGGGACCTTAAATCATGCGAGATATTTGTAATGAGTTCATTTTTGCTATGTTCAATCTGCCTCTCATGTTCAAATTTTCTTTCAAGTTCCCTAGACATCATGTTAATATTGTGAGAGAGTTGTGATAATTCATCATTCCCTTTCACGACAACGGTGGAACCTAGTTTCCCATTTGCTATATATTGGACGCGGTCGATAATATGCTTTAAATACTTTATTTTTTTTCGGATCAGGAACAAAAAACTTATAATAAATGATAAGGCAATAACGGTAAATACAAGGAGAACACCAAGATTGTATTTAAGCATGCCAATTTGATTAGGATTTACCAGATAATAGCGGTTAATCCATTGTGAAATGAAAATTGTGATAAGAAGTGCTACGGAAAAACTTATTGTAATGGCAATGAGAAGTTCAATACTTAACGTATTCCAAAACCGTTTTTTCCTCATATTTTATAACCTACTCCCCAAACTGTTTTTATATAGATAGGGTGTTTAGGGTCCTCTTCAATTTTATCTCTTATCTTTGTAATATGGACCATTACTGTATTATCGGACTTGAAGAAATCCTCTTTCCAAACAGCCTCATAGATTCGACCAACATTCAATACAATCCCTTTATTGCGCGCGAGCAACTCCAGAATATCAAATTCTTTCGGAGTAAGCCTTACTTCCTTTTCTCCCACAAATACTTGACGTGTATCTGTGTGAATGATCAAGTCTCCTATTTTAATAACGCTCTTATTGATATCTGCATCAGCATTATATTTTTTAAATCTTCTAAGCTGCGATTTGACTCTTGCCATAAGTTCCAAAGGATTAAACGGTTTGGTGATATAATCATCTGCGCCGGATGCGAGCCCTTGAATTTTATCCATATCCTCGGATTTAGCAGAAAGCATAACGATTGGCATATGCCGCTTCTCCCTAATTTTCATACATGCATCTATTCCATCCATTTCAGGCATCATAATATCCAAAATAACAAGATCAAACCGGTCCTTTTCTAAATACTCCAATGCCTCAAGAGCATTCTCAGCCATTTCCGTTTGAAACCCCTCATTTCCTAAATAAATCGAAATGATTTTTCTAATATCTGGATCGTCATCGACAATTAATATCTTTTCATTCAATATACTTTCACCATCCTTATAAGCATGTCGAGAATAAAAGGACACTTCATTTAATAAAATGGGATCTCACTGCCAGTTCATTCAGGATCAATCATTCATTGCTGCAAGTGAATACACAAGCGGGTGGTGTATTGCGAAATTCCCGCTTGACCTCAATGCGCTGAAAATATTGATGAATCATTTTTAGCTTATATCGGGTATATTGGAAAGCAACAAACTTACCATGGCTACCCAACAGTTGTTTTGTTTTTATTAAAATATCATTGGATACACACTTAGGCAAACTGGCAAAAGGTAGTCCAGATACCACATAATCAATATAAGGAAAACCATATTTAGATACATATTTCTCCACTTCGTCGGCCGAACCGTGAATAATGAACAGATTCTGTTCACCTTTATACTTTTCCTTTAAAAGCCTGTAAAATTCCTGATTCCTTTCGATCAACATAATACTTGTATTTCCACTTCTATTTTCGATGATTTGGTCGGTAAAAACTCCCGTACCTGGGCCATATTCAACGATATAGTCAGCATTTTCGAAATCAATATGATGGATCATTTTTTGGGCGAGATACTTTGAACTTGGCCAAACAGCCCCGACAGTCCTCGGTTGTACGACATATTGAAAAAGAAAAAGAAAAGAATTCATCATTTTTACCACCTCTAGATTGAATTTAATGAATGTATAAATAGAATAAAGGTCAATCCTGAAGAAATAGTGGTAAAAATTCTTAAGAATTCTTAACAAAAAAATGCTCACCTGACAAAGCTGCATAATGCGTATGCAAAAAAACGGAAAACATTATGAATGACCCGTGTCATCCTCCTCTAAAATAAACACTTCATCAATTGGCATATCAAAATATTTTATCAATTTTAATGCCAACTCCAGGCTGGGATTATACTTATTTTTTTCAATGGCATTTATCGTTTGACGAGTAACTTGAAGATCCTCCGCCATTTTAACTTGCGTTATCCCCTTTTTTTGGAAAAATGTGGGTCTCTCAACATTGGCAAGCAAGTTTTTTAGTGCATTTATGGCCAAATGCATGATGATTTAAAGCAACATCGGTCTTGTCAACATGAGGGAGCTTTTCGCATCTTTTTTAAAACACTATCCCATACTATAGGATAAGCTATATTTTTATTATGAAGGGGGGCTTTTTATGAATTCACTTTGGTTGGAGTATGCATGGACATTATTGGTTTTAATTGGTCTTGAGGGGATACTGTCTGCCGATAATGCACTTGTTATTGCTGTTATTGCTAAGCATTTAGTTTTCCAATCTTCCTATCACCCTCCTCCTATTTTCCTTCTCAGTAGACTCCAAATATTAGGAAGATAATAGGCATTGCACTGAATGCTATGTTAACAATGAAATGGCAAACGATTAGAGGGAACAACCTCTTTTGTTTATGATAGATGAACCCACTGCCAATTCCCCATACTAAGAAAGCCACTGCATAGACAATCGCTCCTTGTATACTTGCAGCTAACATAACGTGTTGGAACGCAAACCCAATAGATGGAATGAATATCCCTATCCACACTTTTTTATAATGCCTAATGAATAATGGTTGTGCATATCCACGGTACATCAACTCTTCAATTGGAGCATTTAAAAAGGGAAAGATTAGTGAGATACATGCTGCAAACCACATTAGCCATCTCGGTCTTGAGAAAGTACTCTCCACTTCTCCAGCAAAAACAGTTTGAAAGTTATGGATAAAATCAGATCCATACATGATAAACATCGTACACATAACAGCCAGAATAAATGGAAAATACAATACAAAAAGCCATAAGAAACCGGATAATATATCCTTTCCTAGACGTTCCGAACGAAAGTCTATTAATTCTTTAAACGAGCGCCCTTCATTTTTTAACATTCGGTGCAAAAGAAAAAAGCAAAATACATTTACAACTGTAAAGTAAATGGTCGATAGATCAGGGAAAAAGGGAAAGGTCGTTTCTAGTCCAAACCATTTGAACAATAAAAATAAAATAATCAACATAACAAACAGCAATGGAATTCGTATAAATGAGACCAGCCAGGCATTTTTCAATAAATTGGCACCTCTTTCCCTACACTATCAGGCATCATCTTATGAAAGACGACATACTATTAATACGACTAGTTTATCTTATCGAACTTTACTTTTCACATTCCTTATGATGAGAAGTTGCTGCCACTGCCTTCGTTAAAAGGCCAATCAAAAAATCCTTATCCTCTGGAAAACTAAAATCGATTGTCCTTAATTCATCTATGTCCTTCCAAGCGATATCATAAATTAAATGATCAGGATCTTGAATTTTTCTTTCGCCACCCACAATCTTTACTAAGAAATAATGAACCTCAAAAGAGATCTGTATTTCTTCATAACTACCTTTTTTCAGTTTTATTTCATCAACGATTTCCACACGATATCCTGTTTCCTCCTCAACCTCTCTTATACAGCATTCTTCCAACGTTTCATTCTTTTCGAGTCCACCTGATGGAACAGACCACTTTTTTTCCTCTTCAGGTTTTCCTTGTAATACCATTAACAATTGCCCTTTTTCACTGATACATACACCTGCTGATCCAACCCATTTTTGCATGGTTCATAACTCCTTCTATTTGAAACTCACAGCTTATCTAAATCGCTTACAATTATGACGTTCCTTTACAGCCTTTTCTCCATTTCACCATATGTTCACAGCATACATACGAGAAAATAATCGTTTTCTCTTACTCAATTTATTCCTTCCACTATATTTATTACGATAAAAAGTTACTCTTTCCCTGAACTTTTGATTTTTCCGATCAATTACATATATCCGTCTCTAGACTTAGATAAAAACAAGGCCGCGGGTCGTTAAAGGATGAGGTTGATTTCTTTATGATAAGGATAGTACAAATGGAAGGAGGAAAAGAAATGAAAAAGTTACTTATCTTTATCTTGGCGATTATTTTAGCCATCATTGCACTAGCAAATCTGGGGAGCATTATTGGTTTTGCGATTTGCTTGCTGATTGTTTATTATTCGCTCAAGCAATTTTTAAAAACGGAGTCAACAGGACAAAAAATCCTTTGGGGAATCATCGGTCTGATCGGATTGTCAGGCTTACTCGGGAATTTACCAGCTTTGGTAGGAATAGCAGCCGTGTGCCTTCTTTATGTAGGGTATAAGCATTGGAAAAAAGAAAAGGCTGAAGATGTTCATCAGGAAGATGATCCATTTACAAATTTTGAAAGCCAATGGAATGAACTTGAAAAAAGTCTAAACAGTAAAGGAGATTAAAAAAATGAATGATTTATTTGAAAGAATGAAACAGGCGATCAAAGAGGATTTTTACGAAATTACGGACAAAGAGAAAAAATCAAGTCCCGTTTCTCTCCTTAATAAATATTTACGGGAGTGCGAAGGGGAAGTGAAAAAGGCTGAAAAGCTAATAGAAAGACAAAAGCTTTTGAAGAATGAGTTTCACAATGAATGGCAGCAGAGCGAAAAAATGGCTGAAAAACGAAAACAACAGGGAGCGATCGCACTTGAAGCAGGTGCGGAAGATTTGTCAGAAATTGCCCTGCGTGAACAGGCCCAATTTGAAGAACGGGCAGAGCGTTTGAAACAGGCCTATGACCATTCCGTAAAACAATTAGAAGAACTTGAGCACAAATATAAGGAAATGCAATTAAAGCTGAAAGATATGCATATGAAAAGACTGGAACTGATGGGGCAGGAAAACATGGTCATGATGAAAAACAAAATGAATAAAGTACTGAAAGAGTCTGAATTTGGATTTGCTGCTGAAAATTTCGAATCCATTGAAAGGTCATTTGAGAGTGAGGAAAAGAAAGCAAATGATGAGTATGAAATCAGCATATTCGATGCCCGCATCCAACAGCTTGCAAAAGAAATGAACAAAGAAGATTTAGCGAAATAAAGAGGATCTTGTGATAAAATAAACACAACAGCAACCGATTGGAGGGACAATCTTGAAAAAATTAAGCCAAAAAAGTCGAATGGGCTGGTTTATGCTCCTTGTAGCAACTGGAATCACTTTGGAGCTTTTACTAAATTGGAAGTTATTCGTCCCTCTTCTCATCGGTTGTTTTCTCATTTATTATGGCTTAAGGAAAGCACGCCGGGAATCAAGTAAGGTTTATTTCATTATTGGTTTATTGTTCGCCATCATTCCCATTATGTCTACGTCCTTTTTCAAACTTTTTATGATCGTCGCAGTGATTTACGGTCTTATCCAGTACTCAAAAGCAAAAAAACAGCCACAAAAACGTAGCATCGAGACCGTCCCACCTGGTACCAATCCAAAAGTAAACAGGAAAATACCGTACATCAAAAACAGGCTGACCGGGAATCAAAGGATCGTAAATCAAGTATTTGAATGGGACGATATTAATATACAATGCGGATTCGGAAATACGATCATTGATTTGGGAATGACCATGCTTCCTCCTGGAGACAGCATCGTTCTAATCCGCGGCTTTATTGGAAATATTCAGCTTCTTGTTCCTTTTGATGCTTCTATTACGGTGAATCATTCCACGATCAGCGGGAAACTGAAAGTATTCAACCATGAAGAAGAGCTTTTGAATTCGAATGTCATTTACTATACAGACGAAAATGATGAAGAGGCATCCAGAAGGATAAAAATTATCACCAATGTTGCTTTCGGGGACGTAGAGGTGAGACGCACATGAAAATGGCCAAAACATTTTCTTTTTACTTTGCGTTATTAGCCTTCTGCACTTTTGTACTTGTCTTATTGATGTTGTTATTTACGGTAGATATAAATTGGGATCAGTTACTCATGCGAAAAAAGACTTTTTTAATCTCCAATTTGCTGTTTATATTCGTCATTTTCCCATTAATCGGTTTCATTATTGGCTATATGATTGGAATTTCGCTAGACAAAAAAGCGGAAAAGATAGAGTTAAGTCTTTTGGAATTAGAAAGAGGAAATTATGACGAGGATCATAGCTCTCTACTGAACAAAGGAGATTTTCCAGCTATTTGGCAAGGAATCGAGAACATCCGGATCCGGCTCAAAGAGCAAGCAGTGTTATATCAAAAGTTTTCCAATGAACGAACGAAGTGGAACAGTCAAATGAAAGAAGAGGTGCTGACGCAAGAGAGAAATCGGCTTGCGAGGGAGCTTCATGATTCTGTCAGCCAGCAGCTTTTTGCTGCGATGATGCTATTATCCGCCATTAATCAAAGCCCTGATCCGACGAGTGAAACGACTGCAAAACAACGGATCAAGGTCGAAGAAATTATCAATGAGGCTCAATCAGAAATGAGAGCTTTACTTCTTCATCTCAGGCCGATTCAATTGGAAGGCAAGAGCCTTAAAATCGGAATGCAGGAAGTTTTGTCTGAATTAACAGGGAAACTTCCGATGAAAGTGTCATGGAATCTGCAGGATATTCACTTGCAAAAAGGCATAGAGGACCACATCTTCCGAATCATGCAAGAGGCTGTTTCAAACACATTAAGACATGCAAAAGCAAGTACATTGGAAGTCAATATGATGGAAGTGGATCAATATTTATTTTTAAAAGTGATGGATGACGGAAAAGGCTTTAACGTCGATGATCAAAAAGCCGGTTCTTATGGATTGATGAATATGAAAGAGAGAGCGGCTGAAATCGGAGGAAACATCAAGTTAGTCAGCCTTCCGGGGAGAGGAACAAGCATTGAAGTGAAAATTCCTCTATTAAAGGATGTTCAAAAAGTCCGGTAAAAAGACATAAGCGAATTTCTTCGTTGGCTTGTTTCTACGCTGCTCATGTATTTAAAGGCATACATTCCGCTGCTCGAAACTACGCCGCCTCGAACTTCTTGGTCCTTTTTATCCTTCTTTTTGAACACGCACTATTAAATCAGAAGGAGAAGTGAAATGATTAAGGTCTTATTAGTGGATGATCATGAAATGGTCCGAATTGGCGTTTCGGCTTATTTATCAATTCAACCCGATATTGAGGTAATCGGTGAAGCAGAAAATGGTGCGCAAGGCGTGGAACTTGCCTTATCCCTTCGCCCGGATATCATTTTAATGGATTTGGTCATGGAACAAATGAATGGAATCGAGGCAACAGCTGCAATCATCGATCAATGGCCAGAAGCAAAAATCTTGGTCGTTACAAGCTTTTTGGATGATGAAAAAGTATATCCTGCCCTGGAAGCGGGTGCTGCCGGCTATATGCTCAAAACTTCCAAAGCAAGTGATATCGCAGATGCTGTTCGGGCTGCCTATAAAGGGCAAAAAGTACTGGAACCTGAAGTGACAGATAAAATGATGAAGAAGTTCCAACATAAGGAAAAACGTTCCCTTCATGATGATTTAACAAGTCGGGAAATGGAAATTCTCACGCTCATGACACAAGGAAAAACAAACAAGGAAATGGCGGATGAGCTTTTTATTGCGTTAAAAACAGTGAAAACCCATGTCAGCAATATTTTAAGCAAGCTGGAGGTTCAGGATCGCACGCAGGCCGTCATTTATGCTTTTAAAAATGGGGTCATTAAAAAGTGAATGTCGTTTATTTGGAAGAGTTTATTTTTTAACGTTAAGACAAAAAGGAGTTTTTGTGATGGTAAAAAATTTTCTATGGTGTTTTTGTCCATGATATCAGCTCTTATTGCTTTATTAATAGGTGCTAAAAACCCAACAGGGCCTAATACTGTTTCGTTCGATGAGCCAGCAATTTTATGGTTATCTATCGGAATACTAGTCGTGCTATTTTTACCTCCTTTCATTTTATCGCTTTTTAATCATCTTGCGGTGAGAATTATTTCTGCTATTTATCAATTCTTTATCGTTCTGAGTTTTCTAGGTCTTGTCTTAGCAGGTTTTATGATGCCTACTTATTGGGTAATGGTAATCGGGGCTATAGGTGCTATTGTAAGTATTTGTAGTATCTTCGTTACTATTTTTGCCGGATTAAAAAAGAGAAATTTGGTTACGAATTAAAAAATGGGCCTGATTTTATCAGATCCATTTTTGTGTTTTATGGTGATTTTTCTAATCGGGATTAGTAGTTTAGCGACTTATTCATCGCATCTAGAAGACGATGAGTATTGTCGCATTTGTATTCCCAAAACATAATCCCACCCAGTCCTTCACTTGCCACATATTTACATTTATGTTGAATCGATTCTTCGTCATCATATGTAATGAAAGTATGACCATCAAAAAGATAAGGTGCCTTCGCTTCGTCATCCCAAAAACGGGTAAATCCATTCACATTAATATAATTCGCTGCAAGCTCAGAAAAATCTGGACCATACCCTCCTGAGCCTGCAGTCATTTGATGTAAACCGTTATTTTTATCGGGCACATCCTTCCACATGCGAGAATAAAATGCGGCTCCGATCACAATCTTCTCACGGGGAACACCAGCCTGAACAAATAGATTTACAGATTGATGGACACTAATTCTGAAAAGATCCCCGGTTGGCGTATATAGATTCGTATGATGCCCTGTTAACGTTTGGAATCCCCCACGCATGTCGTAAGTCATCAACTGAACATAATCTACATACTTTTGAACCTCACTCATCTCGGATCCATCAATGTAATACTGATCAGCACCCGCTGCGATCGTCAGTAGATAATATGTACCTGTTTCCTTTTCGAGCTTATCCAATGCCTCTCTAATATCTCTCAATAAGTAGGTAAAGTTTTCTTTATCAGCTGGTGAGGAATGAATGCCTGCTTCACTATAGCAAGGATATTCCCAATCAAGATCAATCCCGTCAAAAGAATGTTCCTTTACTATTTTTACAGCACACTCTGCCATCAGCTTCCTTCCCTCGAAAGTGGAAGCCGCTTCTGAGAATCCCCCAGCACTCCAGCCGCCAACAGACAGTAATATAGTGAGATTGGGATTAATGGTCTTTAATGCCGCAAGGCGGTCTAGATTTTTCAAATGATCAATTCGAATCTCATCCTGTACAACATGGCCAAACGCTACATTTAAATGAGTTAATTTCAAAGCATCTTCGGTATGGATGCTGGGTAAAGACCCGTCTCCGGCATATCCTACTATTTTGTATTTTTTCTCCATTTGAATTCCCCTTCCATCAATTAGTGTTTGGATTTAGATTGCGAATCTTAATATTGCGGAATTCGGCATAGCCGCCATGATCTTGTAGTCCTATATGGCCTAAACGTGGGCGATCACGCCAAGCATAGGTAAACTTAGAAAAAAATACCGCTATTGACAACAAGCTCTGTTCGATATTCTAATTGCAAAATAAAATCTTCAAATTGATCCCTCGTATACAAATAACCATTCGTACCACCCTTACAAATGATCATTCCATTGTGCGCCAGCCAACCTTCTGGATGACTAGTTGCAGCCCATCCGTCTAATGTTTGGCCGTCAAACAATAATCTGTATCCTTGATTTTTTTCGGCTTCATTTAAAATGTTCAAAGTGAGCCCTCCTTTCTACGCGTCTAAAGAACCTTCACCATCTGAGTCCCATTTTCCTGCTTATCCGGTGAAAAAACACTGCAGAGCCTTTATTCGCCATTGGGATAGATTTATTCGTCGTTACTCGTTTTTATTCGTCGTCAGGCAACTTTTACTCGTCATGCTCTGTCTTTATTCGTCATCATGTCGTGTTTATTCGCCGTTAAGGCTTTCTGCTCTGATAAAATAATCTCGACTATAGCTTGACTTCACGCAGAACCGAGAAATTCATGTTCAAGCTTTTGTAGACAAAGGTAATCTTTTTAGCTTTAACACATTCGCTTTTCTCCATTATTTTTAATCACGTTAACTTTCACCTCTAACCTTTTGCTTTTCAGGAAACTCCATCTTCCAACTAAAATAGTCATTACCAGGATTTTTCTCATAACGTAAATAAGCATCAAATTTATTTCCTTTTTTACTTGTTAGTCCTTTAACCAAAACGACTCCATTTTTCAAAAGGCTTTTTACCATTGTTTTTGTTGGTTTCTTTTTCATCGATGCTAAATATTTATCATTTTTCCAAATGATAAATTTACAGCCGTTTTTCCAGTTGCTGCATCCAAAGCCTTTTTGTCCTTCGATAATTCCATGCCCACAAAGCGGACATTTTCCCAGAACCTCCATTGATTTCTTTTCATTTGATACTTCATTAATAACGATGTCTTTTTCATTTTTAATTGTTTTAACAGCATCAGTCGTAAATTCAAAAATTAAGTTCAAAAACCTTTCCTTTTTAAACTTTTGTTTTTCAATATCAGACAATGTTTTTTCCAGTCTGCCAGTGAATTCTAAATTAAATAATTCCTTTACTGGAAATGTTTCAACTAACTTTTTCCCAAGTTCCGTACAAATTAATTTTTTATGTTGAGTGGCAATATAGCCGACTTCTTTTAGCTTTTTAATTGTTTCAGCCCTTGTAGCTGGTGTACCTATGCTATAGCCGCTTAATACAGCCGCCATCATTTCTTCGCTTTCTTCATCTTCTTTGCCTTTGCCGCATGTTTCCATTATTCTAAGTAATGTTTTTTCCGTATGATGTTTTGGTGGTTTTGTCACGTGAGAAGTCAATTTATGGTCTATAATACTAACAATCTCATCTAAATTTACTAAAGGTAGGACAGTATCCTTCGATTCAATTTTCTCAACCTTTTTCCATCCTTCAACTAATTGTACTTTCCCTTTTGATGTAAACAGACCTTTAATTTCATCCGTATTAACTTTAGTCATTATTTTAGTTTCTTCATGTTCAGCAATAGGCATAAACTGCATAATAAAGCGATTTTTAATAGCACTATAAACAATTTCTTCATCGCTTGATAGTGATTTCGGAACTAAATACGTTGGTGTAATCGCACTGTGACTTTCTACCTTGGAATTATCGAAAACACGTTTCTTTTTTACAAATGTAATTTCATTTTCATATGGCAGACCTTTTTTTAGATTACCCAGTACCTTAGCTGCCTTATCTACTAAACTTTCTTCCAATACTACACTAGCAGTACGGGGATAAGTTATATATTTCTTTTCATAAAGAGATTGTGCTACTTTCAAGACTTTATCTGAAGTCCATCCTTTATATTTACTTGTGATAAAACCTTGTAAGTTCGAAAGGTTAAATAAATATGGGGGATATTCCTTTTTTAGTTCAACCTTTTTGTCTAAGATTGTGGCTGATTGATTATTTAGAGCTTGTTGTATGAATTCCAAAGTTTCCTTATTCTTAAATTTATCCTCTTCATCTTCTACATATGTCCCTTCGTACTCCTTACCATCTTTTGTTTTAAATGTAGCTGCTAATTTAAAGTAATCTTCAGGTACAAAGTTTTCAATTTCTTTATCCCGATCATATATAATTTTTAACGTTGGTAGTAGCACTCTTCCAATGTTCAGTGCCTTTCCAGAACCCTTCTGATACTTCAAAGTGGCCACAGATGTTAAATTAATACCAATTACCCAATCAGCCCACTGCCGGCCAATTCCAGCGTCAAGAAGCGGCCTCATTTCCGTATTTGGCTTTAAGTTTTGGAGCCCTGTTAAAACTTCATGTGGAGTCCATTCATTCAATAATAACCGATACACTTGTTTTTTTATCTTGAGATTATAAATAATTGTATCCCCAATGACTTGTCCTTCACGATCATAATCAGTAGCCGAGATTACTGTATCTACATCATTTCGTTTGATTAAGTCGTATATTATTTTCAACTGTTTTTTAGCACCAAGATCTTCTTTTTCTTTATTGCGGGGATCGCTTTTTACTTTGTATCGAAAATGGGAAGGGATAAAAGGGAAATTTTCCATTCTCCATTTCGCCATTCCCTCATCATAATCCTTCGCATCATAAAGTTGTAATAAATGTCCAAAAGCCCAAGTAACAATATAGCCTTTTCCTTCAAAGTATCCATCTTTTCGATTCTTAATATTTAACGCATCGGCGATGTTTTTTGCGACGGATGGTTTTTCTGATAAAATTACACTAACCATTTTTATACCTCCATTTACCCTCTTTTTTTGGGGAGGAAATTCCAATTTTCTAACACAGAAATTAAATACACCCAAATAAAATGGGGTGAAATTTGTACAAGCTATATATGTCGAAGTTTTTTCAAAAACGCCCAAATATTTAACGGATACCAGGACGCTCCCTTTTTGTCCCTGGTCAAAGGAAGAAATGACAGTAACCTAATCTCCCATTCCCGTATATAAAAACGCAACCCGATTTTCTGTTAACACATAACTTTGCTCGATTAATTCTTCCTTGTTTCCATTATATTCCCCAGCAAACAGCTGATTGATTTCGACTGGGACTGTCGTCCAACTCTCTCCTTGATCAAACGTAATATTCAACTGATTCATTTGCAAAGTATAGCTAACTGGATCCTCTCCATCGATCGGTTGTAATGGTTCTGATTGCGGTTTCTCAACTTTCATTTGTAGTGCTTGTTCATACCATAATTGCGGCTCTCTCTTAATGAAACGTCCGTAACAAATTGTAGTGACCAAGAGAACCGCCATGATCACGGTAGCCGCACTCCCTATCATTTTTTTCACTTCCAAACACCCTTTTCAGTTGTTTCATATAATCATATCATAAAGTTTCACAACTAAAGGATGCGTGACTCCCCCAGAACTTTAATCATTGTAAAAAGAGGAAAACGTAATGCACAGAGACTGGCAGATCGAAGTTTTCAAAAATTTTAAGATGAAGTAATAGGGAACAGAGCACGTTAAAAAGACTCTTCACATAAGGTCGTTTTTTACTTCATTAAAAATTCGCACTTCCTTCACCCCAACGTTATAATATACATATTGGTATATTGTTAGAGAATTAACTCATCAATATTATAACTTTGTCCATTTTTGAAAATAAGTAGAAGTAAAGAAATGGCGGTGAAAGAAGTGGAAAGAAAAATATCAAGAATCGGTAATAGTCATGGAGTATCTGTACAGAAATTTGTTCCTTTAAATGTAGACGTTTTAAAGGACATTGATCAAGATTTCTTAGATGGGTTGCAGGATTTGCTTGAAAATTACGATGATACGTTAAGAAATCTGGCAGACAGGTAGAGAAATGGTCCGTTATTTAACTGAACAATGCGGTCGTAATAAAAAAATATTACCCCAAATGAGCTAATAGGAGTCAAAAGTTAAGCGCATTAGGTAGACAAAGGCAATCCGTATTTGGTGAAGATGCGTACTCTGGAATATGGGGAACGCGTTTCATAACGGTAATAAAAGAACAGGATTTGCATCCATGAAACAATTTTTGTGGGTGAATGGGTATCAGTTTTGGGCAGATCAAAAAGAGGCTGAAGATTATACCGTTTTGTTGGTGGAACACAATCCACCCATTGAATATATTCCAGAATGGACAGAAACTTATGCAGAACTAAGATGAACAACTGATATGTTCATTTTTTAATCAAGCCTTTGTTCAAATATAAAACTTGTCTGAAATAGATAGAGTCTTTATATTCGAAATTTCCTAAACCTTCTTCGGGATATCACCCTAAATTTTAATAGTTAGGAGGCAACAAGTCTTTCATCCATCATCTATTTGCTCTTTACTAATTTCCCCTTCATGGATCCACAGTATCTTCCCTATCGCTACTTGTTGGCAGCAGGGTTTTTGGGTATCCCATAAAAAAAGGGATGGTAAATGGAATGCTCCTTTTCATCTTTCATATTTGGATGCTTTTACTTTATTTAGCTAGCCGTATCAGAGCCCCTATTAGGCACTTAAGCTAAGTTTCGACCATTTGACTATGAATCTAGAGGTTCAATCATTAGTTTTGTAACAAATAATAAAATGTGTACTTTTTAACCTTTTTTAGCAATCACCCACTTCATGAACTAAAAAAGAGGTTTTAAGGTATAAAAGAGAATTATATAGTAGTATTGGCTATCTACAAATCGTTTAGTTGGTAAAAACATCTAATTGTCAATAAATTGAATTGGTGGTGTTATAAGATGAATGAACAGTCAAAACATTTAATTGCAGTTTCAGCACTTGTTAAGAATGAGAATGGACATGTTTTAATGGTTCGTACACATTTGAGATCTGACAATTGGGAAATGCCCGGAGGATTTGTTGATGCTGGCGAACCATTAGATATAGCAGTTTGTCGAGAATTTCTGGAAGAAACAGGAGTTGTTATTCGCCCTTTAGGAATAACAGGAGTTTACTATAATGAACGTATTCATTTATTGTCTGTGGTTTTTAATGCGGAATATGTTAGTGGTGAAATAAAAATTCAACCTGAAGAGATTCTAGAGGCTAAATTTGTAAATTTGGATAATACTAATATTGATCAATATATAAAACGCCCCAATATAAAATCACGCACGCTCGATGCACTAAATACAGTAAACTCTGTCCCATACGAGACATGGAATTTGAATCCTCCCAATTACAAGTTGTTGTCAAGGTTAGACGAAGGACATAGGAATAATAAAAATGTTTTTTTACTTACGGGAAAGCCTAGAATGGGCAAGACAACTATGATAAAAAAAATAATTAATGAAATTGGATCAGCTAATTGTTGTGGATTCTATACGGAAGAAATAACCAATTCAAGTGATCGAATAGGTTTCAGATGTGTCTCCGTCAATGGAGAAAGTGTAGACATAGCAAATGTGGAAAGTCCTACCCAAACTCGAATTGGAAGGTACGGAGTTGATGTGGGTAAGTTCGAAAATTTCGCTACTAAAGTATTGCAAGACTCCTTGTCTTCAAAAAAAATAATTGTAATTGATGAAATCGGATTCATGCAGATGCTGTCCACCTCTTTCCAGAAAATAGTACAAGACATTGTTTCCGATAATCATATTGTTCTTGGGACGGTTCCTCTAGACAGTCAACCAGCAATAGACAAAATCAAATATTTGAAGACAGCAAAGTTAACACATTTAAATGAATTAAATCGTGATTGGATATCAGAACTTTTGATAAAGGATATTTTGAAAGCTTTAGATTCAAATACTTTGAAGGAAAACTCTAAGAAAGGCGTAGACATCCGATAACATTGCATTCACATAACTCTATTGAGATTGTGAAGTATTATACGTAAATTAACTGGCAGTTTAGTTGAACAAGGAATTTTGCTTATGAATGTGAGAAATAATTGGGGAAGATGGTTTAATAATATTTACAGTATACGAGGAGGGTTAAAAAGATGTCATTTCCAACGCATATTGTTGCCGCAGGTGGCTTTGTAGAAGATGAGGAAGGAAATATTCTTTTAGTAAAAACTCGTGATGGTGGTTGGGTTTATCCAGGTGGACAAGTTGAAGTTGGAGAAAATCTAATAGACGCTTTAGTTCGTGAAATCAAAGAAGAGAGCGGGATCGACACCACGGTAAGCTACTTAGTTGGTGTCTATTCGAATACAGGGGTTTTTAAATGGTATGATGGTGTAACTGATGTACCTACGCAAGTTATGTTTGATTTCGTATGTAACCCTGTTGGTGGGGAGTTGGCTATTTCAGAGGAAACAACCGATAGTCGCTGGGTAGCAAAAAATAAGGTCCTGGATTTCATTGAACACCCAGCTATTCGTACTCGCTATCAGGCTTATTTGGATTTTAATGGCGAAGTAAATTATAAGGAGTATGTAACGAACCCCGAGTTCAAAATAAAACATCAAACATTTATATCGAAGTAGATTCTCATTACTGAACAAAACTAGATGAGAGGTGGAGTTTTTGTTGAACGGGGGGCGTTAGATCAAGAAGACAAATAAAAAAGTAAAATAACGGTTCCCAAACGCAAGTAAAGGAACCTATTTTTATTTTGAAATTGCTTATTTTAGTCATTAGTAGGGTAGTAGTAGGACCTTACATTTTTTGGTCCCTTGTTTTTGATAGTTAAATAATTTCGAGTCATATTCTAGTAACCAAATAGATAATATAATATCAAATCTATAGTTTAGGTACATTACCTATTATGATGGGAAAGAATTAGATTGTTGGGTAACTGAAAAATGTATGAAATGTGTAGTTAAGCAGGATCGTTTGTCTTACAAGTAATAGTAAATTCCCCTTCAAACTTAAGTTCACTCAGACATATTGGATTTATGCTTGTTCTGATGAAACATATTTAATTTTTGCGCCTAACTCAAATAACTTATCAACCAAATTTCCATGACCGCGATGTAAGTGTTCTAATCCGCTTACATATGTAGTTCCCAAGGATGACAATCCTGCACAGACAAGACCAACTGCAGCACGAATGTCTTTTGCCTCAACAAAGGATCCTTTTAGTCTATTTACTCCATTAATTCTCATTAGATTTTTTGAACTATCTATATCTATTTGTGCTCCCATCTTTATTAATTCAGAGCGTATTGAAAATCTACTATTAAATACAGGATCTTCAATGATTGATTCTCCATTACATATGGTTGCTAAACTAACTACTAAAGGTTGTAAATCAGTGGATAATCCAGGGTAAGGCCCTGCCGTCACACGAAATGATGATAATTTTTCTGATGCATCAACAAGTATAGAGTTATTTCTGATAAAGGATATTGCTAAACCGACATCTCTTAATAAAGAAATAATTGCGTGATTGTGTCCTGGTATAACCCCATGTATAATCCCACTTCCTTTTGTCATAGCAAAAGCGGTAAGTAACGCGCCGGCTTCCAAACGGTCAGGTATTATTTGATATTGAATACCTTGTAAACGATTGCCACCCTGTATGATTAATTTCCTATCATCTGTTACTTTAATCTTTGCACCCATGCTATTTAAGAATTGAATTAAATCCATTATTTCAGGGTCCATAGCAACATTTTCTATAATGGTTTCTCCAGTTGCTCGACAAGCCGTAAGTAGAGACTGGACAGTTGCACCAAAGCTAGGAAGTCTTAATGTAATTTTCGTTCCTTTAAGAGGAAGTTGTTTTGCCCTAGCATAAACAATCCCATCATTTACATTCACTTCAACGCCAAATGATTCTAAAGCACTTAAGTGTATATCTATTGGACGAACACCAAAATTATCTCCTCCTGGTAAGTAAATAGTCGCTTCTCCTAATGTTGAAACAAGAGGACCAAGGAATAAGATCGATTGGCGCATTTTTGACATTAACGTTTCGCTTATGTGTCCATTTCTCAATCCATTACCTTCGATAGAAAGAGAAGCTCCCTCTCTATAACTTGTAACCCCAATTTCACGCATAATTTCAATTAATACATCAATGTCAGAAATAGAAGGGATATTTTCTAAATAAGAAACGCCCTCAGTTGCAAGACAGGCTGCAGGTACCAAAATTAAAGCGGCATTCTTTGCTCCATCTACTTTCGTCTCCCCAACTAACCTATTTCCACCTTCTATTTTCAATTTCTTCCCTTTAATCTGTGCACTCATCTAATAACACCTCAAATTAAAATATTGCTTACTCCATAATTAATAAAGAATTAACTATCGTTCATTTATGACCGTTTGGTGTCTTACTGAATCATGAAGAACCAGGTTGTATATAGTCAACTATCACACTCATTTTGATATCCCTCTAGAATCCTTACGGCAGAAAGTCTAAAGTATTCTCGGAATTTTATATTTGCGTTAACCTTTTCTATTTTGATCATATATTCGAATTAAACCAGCAATCTGATATAATTTAATAAAGGTGGTGGCTTTCATGTTAAAACAACCAAATAATGATTCCAATCGAAAATACGGATGGATTGATAAGTGGGTCAAGATGACCGGCGATCGAGCAAGAAAACCTATATTATATATGAAAAGAACGGGAAACTTGTAAAAGAATTTCCAGATGGCGAAATTACCCCTTTTAATCATGACGGTGACTCGTAATGCATGTACAGCAACCGATATTCTACGTATTCGCAGGTAATAATGGCAGTGGCAAAAGTACTTTTCGCAATTTGATCAGCGACAAAATCGGTTTAGATATCAATATTGATCCTAATGCAATTGCTCCAAATTCACTCGCCCCCTTTATGCAGGATTCAAGATTTTTAATATTATTGTCCTGCACCCTACGTTACTTCTTAAAATATCTCAACTTATAAGATTTTATGGTTTTAAATTTAGCCGCATATAACAATCCCCATCTTCGTCAATCTCTCCAGTATCAACAAATCCTAGTGATTCATATAATCTATAAGCAATCGTGTTCTCTTTTGCACAAGAAAGAATAATGGAATCTGCCTCTCCATAAGGAAGGGTTTTCATAATCTCAATAAACTTTACTAACGCTTGCTTTCCATAGCCATTCCCTTGATATCTTTGATCGATCATCAATCTGGAAATGTAAAAATTATTTTCGTCATCGCCAGGATCGTTCTGATCAATCGGCCGATAAACTGCCATTGTAAACCCAACCATCACATCGTTGTGATAAATAACGTAGGGCATAGGTATTTTATTTCCATCATTTTGTAATGCATAGGCCTCTGACAAACTGTAAGCATTGTTAGCGAGATATTGCCACTGTGCTTGTGTAAGATCTAAACCAATACACTCTTCAAAATTTTCGTCCGTTATTTTTCTTAATTCAATCATTAATCATCTTCCTCCCCTCATACATTCAAAAAGTTCACAGGGCATAAGCCTTTAATGAAGAGGCATCTATGAACTCTTTAAATAGTTTAACATAAATAGAGTTCCCTACATTTGTAGTGAAAAAAGAAATTTATAAATACCGCAAATTATGACACCATTCCCATTCGTGTTTCTGTAATATTATAGTAATAATTTTAATATTGTAGTAAACTAAGCTTAATTCTTCGGTAAAAACCAAGTAGCGGAGGGAATGTTAATGAGTCTGTTACACGAACCAGGTGTAGAAAATACGCGACCGAGCCGATTCAAACCAGGTATAAACCGTTTTTTCATTATAATCGGAATTATTACAATTGTCGCCGCCCTCATACTTGCAGGGCTAAGCTATTATCAGGCAACTCGTTTCAACTCGAAAATTGCCATTAATGATGTAAATGTAGGTGGGCTCACAGTTGAAAAGGCAATAAATAAACTAAAAGCAGCTACATTAACAAACAAAGTTTATGTAGGTGACGAACTTATTTTAGATGAGAATGATACGCAAATGGCATTTTCGGATCAAGATATGCCTGCAGTAAAGAAATTGTTAAAAAAACAGTGGACGTTTTTTCCTACCTCAGAGGAACAAAATTATTGGTTGATGCCGAAAAAAACGGATGAGTTTCGGAGCAAAACAATGACCAAACAATTAGAAGAGAAACTCCTATCCATTAATGAGAACTTAAAGGCTCCCCAAGATGCAGAGGTTAAATTGGAGAATGGTAAGGTTGTCATCTCCAATGGTATTGATGGAGAACAATATGATATTCCAGCTATATTAGAAGATTATAAGAAGCAGAAATATACGAGCGATATCCATCTGAAGCCAGCATTCTTAAAGCCTGTCAAATCGGACAATCCACTGGTTAAGGAATTGGAGAATAAGTATCAGGCTTTCTTGGAGCGAACAGTCGATTATAAGGTACAGGATAAAGTGTATACCTTAAAGGCAAGTGAATTAATCAAAAACGCTGCTATTTCAAATGATGATGAGGTGACAATCACCGCAAGTACTATTAAGGACAAGATCGATGAAATTAATCAGACTCAATCCACTTTAGATAAAAATATAGATTTTAAGACGCATTCAGGCAAGGTGATTTCCGTAAAAGCGCAAGGCTATGGATGGGCACTAGATGTTGAAAAAGAAGCAGCAATCGTTCAAAAGGCTTTTGAAAAAGGGGATAAATCCATTTCGGCCGCTAATATTTACGGACATGGTTGGACAAATGAAGGGATTGGCTATGAAACGACCAAGAATAGCGGTATTGGCGACACATATGCTGAAGTTTCCATTGCAGAACAGCGGATATGGATTTACAGAAATGGAAAATTAGTCGTCACAACGGATGTAGTGACTGGCAAACATAGTACCGGCGAAGATACATCTCCTGGAGTTTGGTATATTCTCTTTAAGCGAACCCCGTACACACTAAAAGGCAGTGCGGTAGGGAAGCCTGATTACGAAATTGATGTGAAGTACTGGGCCCCGTTTACAAACAGCGGGCAAGGTTTTCACGATGCCAGCTGGCGGGAAAACTGGGCTAAGACAGCCTATCTCAATGATGGTTCAGGTGGTTGCGTCAATACGCCTCCGAACATAATGAAAAAAGTGTATGATAATCTCAACACGTACGACCCTGTTATAGTGTATTAAATAGGACGGTTTTTGGGCTTCCTAACAAAGAAGTTCAAAGCCGTCCTTTTATAATAGGAGCTATCGGATTTGTTTAGTATTTAATCATGGCTAGATCTTCTATCAGCAGCAGCTTTATTAACCATCATTTTGCCTCCTGAAGAATGGCCTTGGAAAAATCGACTCCAGTAACTGAAGCCACTCCCACTAATTTATATTGTGACATAAACAAGCTCCAACTCTGAAAAAAATTAAATATTGAATGAATGCAGGTTTTATTCTATCCGTATGCCCTTAGTGGAATCACAACACTTCCTTTAATGTTTTTTCTTCCAATTTGATTTACTTAGCATATAGTGGAGATATCGTTCATTTTCAATTGCCAACTGACGCAGGTAAGTAAAACCACATTTTTGAATCACTTTATTGGATGATCGATTGTGAGTCAAAGCAATGGCGTTGATGTTTTCTACATTAGTATGCATAAACAAATAATCAATTAAGCCACTTGCAGCTTTCGTTGCGTATCCTCTCTGTTGATATTGACTTGAAATAGCATACACAATCTCTCTATTCGGCGGAGGCAGCTCATCTTTCATTCCCGTACAGCACCACCCAATGAATTCATCCGTTTCCTTAATAAACACACCAAGTTTTAAAAATTGCCCTTCTATATTTGCAGTTTTAGCCGCCTGAAGAAATGCTTGGTTCTCTGGTATTTCATATTGGGTCATCCACTCAACTCTCTGTTCTTTTGTTGATTTCCAATCTGGCAAGAATTGAGATATTTCAGGCTGATTGGATATTCTGTGTATACTTTCCGCATCCTCCATTCGAAACTCTTGGAGATAAAGATCTCCACAATCGATTCTAAACACGTTATCAGTTTCCATCACTGTTCTCCTCGTAATGAATTTTTCAAAATTTCCTCTTCAATCCCTTTAAACATATCATAAGCTCCCTCTGACTTGTTCGAGCATATAACCGATTGAATAGCGGTTTCAGGATAATAAGCAGAATGAAAGCAAACACCCGGATCATAGCCCATGATGTGGTATTTTATAATGGAATCTTCTTTTTTCTCTATCCAGATCCCATACCCATAAAAGCTATTTTCATCACCAGTGTAAATATAGGGAGTAAGCAATTTGTGCGTATATGCTTCACTTAATAGTTTACGATTGAAAAGTGACTCCCATAAATTTGCCATATCCTTGACAGTCGCAAATGCTCCCCCATCAGAGCCACCTTTTACCGGCAATGAGTAGATATTTGTTTTCCATGTACCATCAGAAAAATCTAGATACCCAAGTGCTGTCCTTGAAGAGAGAGAATCAAATTCAAAATAACCCAAATCAACCAAACCGGCCTTTGCAAAAATATTTTTCTCTATATAATTGGCGAATTTTCGTTCACTGACCTGTTCGGCGATCAGGCCTAACAAAATATATCCGGCATTATTGTAATGAAATCTCTCCCCTACCTTTAATTTCATTGGCTGTTTTGAAATAGCGGCAGGAAGTCTTTCAATCTCCTTATTTGATACATCGGAGTCTGAATCCACAACTCTTCAAAATCATCCACCACTTCCTCATCAAAGTAGTCCGAGATGCCCGATGTATGCGTTAGGAGATGATGGACAGTGACCTCTTCAGAAAAATGAGGAAAGGAAAAGCTAAGACAATATTAATCCGATTCTCTTATGCTCACTACTTAATATATCATGCTTGGAGGTTAGTTTGACAGACTCCGGTATGAGCAAATGCAAAAAATTCATACGCCCATCTTAAGGATGCATTGTAGCAAAAAACTGAGAGGAATCTACAACCCAAACATGGGAGAGTATGAAGCAGTACTTACACGTTTGACCAAGCGTTTCAGTTAATGTGGGAACATCGGAAGATCAGTACCAATAATGATGATAGAGCCCATCTCCTTATCATATAAATGCTCTTCAATCACGTTCCTCGCATTCACTACCTCTTTTCTCTTAAAGTTCTAGAAATAACTAAGTGGCCCTCCCTATGGAATAGAGACAGGCCACTTAGATCGAGCTTATTATATTTAATTATTTCGCCGACTATGTCGATAACTAAACAGCAAACCAATCAATACTAAAATCAAGCCAATAGCTATAAGATTGTATATGTTAGTAGCTGTATTAGGAAGTTTTTGACCATTGTCAGCCTTATCACTTCCTAGACTATCTCCACCATCTTCAGGTCCTTGTATTTCCTCTGTTATTGGTGCATACACATAAGTAACTATTTGCCCGTCTTGTGTAAACACACCTGTTGCATTTTTCGGCTTTTGAATGAGCTCATACCCGTCAATCTCTTTCGGGCTTGTCTCATATGGAGAACCTACTTCACCTGTTAAAGTGTCTGGATCATCAATCGGATTACCGTCCTCATCCACATATTCAACGACAACAGAGCCTTCAGGTTTCACTGGTTTATAGACATAGGTTACGGTTTGCCCTTCTTCTGTGAACTTCCCAGTCGCATTGTCTGGTGTTTTAACTAACTCATATCCGTCAAGATCTTTTGGTTTTGTCTCATATGGAGAACCAACTTCTCCTGTAAGTGAGTCAGGGTCAGCTACAGGATTACCGTCCTCATCCACATATTCAACGACAACAGAGCCTTCAGGTTTCACTGGTTTATAGACATAGGTTACGGTTTGCCCTTCTTCCGTGAACTTCCCAGTCGCATTGTCTGGTGTTTTAACTAACTCATATCCGTCAAGATCTTTTGGTTTTGTCTCATATGGAGAACCAACTTCTCCTGTAAGTGAGTCAGGGTCAGCTACAGGATTACCGTCCTCATCCACATATTCAACGACAACAGAGCCTTCAGCTTTCACTGGTTTATAGACATAGGTTACGGTTTGCCCTTCTTCTGTGAACTTCCCAGTCGCATTGTCTGGTGTTTTGACTAACTCATATCCGTCAAGATCTTTTGGTTTTGTCTCATATGGAGAACCAACTTCTCCTGTAAGTGAGTCTGGGTCAGCTACCGGATTACCGTCCTCATCCACATATTCAACGACAACAGAGCCTTCAGGTTTCACTGGTTTATAGACATAAGTTACGGTTTGCTCTTCTTCCGTGAACTTTCCAGTCGCATTGTCTGGTGTTTTGACTAACTCATATCCGTCGAGATCTTTTGGTTTTGTCTCATATGGAGAACCTACTTCTCCTGTAAGTGAGTCAGGGTCAGCTACAGGATTGCCGTCCTCATCCACATATTCAATGACTACTTTTCCCGAATCAGGTCCTTTCACAGGTGCATAGACATACGTTACAGTCTGTCTATCTTTTGTAAATGCCCCGTTCGCATTGTCTGGCTTTTGAATTAATTCATAGCCATCAATCTGTTTTGAAGTAGTCGTATATGGAGAACCTACTTCTCCTGTTAGAGTGTCCGAATCTGCAATTGGGTTGCCATTCTCATCTACATACTCAACAACGACAGAACCATTTTCAGGATCTGGTTCTTTTACCGGTGCGTATACATAAGTTACGGTTTGTCTATCTTCCGTAAATGCACCTGTTGCATTGTCTGGCGATTGGACCAGTTCGTATCCATTAATTTCTTTCGGGCTTGTTTCATATGGAGAACCTACTTCACCCTTCAAGATTTCCGGATCAATAAGCGGGTTGCCAGCCTCATCAACATACTCAACAACGACAGAACTTTTTTCAGGATCTGGTTCTTTTACCGGTGCGTATACATAAGTTACGGTTTGTCTATCTTCTGTAATTGCACCTGTTGCATTGTCTGGCGATTGGACCAGTTCGTATCCATTAATTTCTTTCGGGCTTGTTTCATATGGAGAACCAACTTCACCCTTCAAGATTTCCGGGTCAACAAGCGGGTTGCCAGCCTCGTCAACATACTCGACAACGACAGAACCTTCTTTTGGTTCAGGATTTTCAATTGGTACATACACATACGTCACTGTCTGTCTATCTTCTGTAAATGCCCCGTTCGCATTGTCTGGTGTTTCGACTAACTCATATCCGTCGATATCTTTCGGGCTAGTTTCATATGGAGAACCTACTTCTCCTGTTAGAGTGTCCGAATCTGCAATTGGGTTACCATTCTCATCTACATATTCAACAACAACAGAACCTTCAGGGTTCACTGGTTTATAGACATACGTTACGGTTTGCTCTTCTTCCGTGAACTCCCCAGTCGCATTGTCTGGTGTTTTGACTAACTCATATCCGTCAATCTCTTTCGGGCTTGTCTCATATGGAGAACCTACTTCTCCTTTAAGTGAGTCAGGATCAGCTAACGGATTGCCGTCCTCATCCACATATTCAACCGCAACAGTACCTTCAGGTTTCACTGGTTTATAAACATACGTTACGGTTTGCTCTTCTTCCGTGAACTCCCCAGTCGCATTGTCTGGTGTTTTGACTAACTCATATCCGTCGAGATCTTTTGGTTTTGTCTCATATGGAGAACCTACTTCTCCTTTAAGTGAGTCTGGGTCAGATACTGGCTTGCCGTCCTCATCCACATACTCAACGACAACAGAGCTTTCAGGGTTCACTGGTTTATAGACATACGTTACGGTTTGCTCTTCTTCCGTGAACTCCCCAGTCGCATTGTCTGGTGTTTTGACTAACTCATATCCGTCGAGATCTTTTGGTTTTGTCTCATATGGAGAACCAACTTCTCCTGTAAGTGAGTCTGGGTCAGATACTGGCTTGCCGTCCTCATCCACATACTCAACGACAACAGAGCTTTCAGGGTTCACTGGTTTATAGACATACGTTACGGTTTGCTCTTCTTCCGTGAACTCCCCAGTCGCATTGTCTGGTGTTTTGACTAACTCATATCCGTCGAGATCTTTTGGTTTTGTCTCATATGGAGAACCTACTTCTCCTTTAAGTGAGTCTGGGTCAGATACCGGATTGCCGTCCTCATCCACATATTCAACCGCAACAGTACCTTCAGGTTTCACTGGTTTATAGACATACGTTACGGTTTGCTCTTCTTCCGTGAACTCCCCAGTCGCATTGTCTGGTGTTTTGACTAACTCATATCCGTCAATCTCTTTCGGGCTTGTCTCATATGGAGAACCTACTTCTCCTTTAAGTGAGTCTGGGTCAGATACCGGATTGCCGTCCTCATCCACATATTCAACCGCAACAGTACCTTCAGGTTTCACTGGTTTATAAACATACGTTACGGTTTGCTCTTCTTCCGTGAACTCCCCAGTCGCATTGTCTGGTG